>CP158972.1:2383333-3105000 GCA_040429635.1 Tamlana crocina
CAAATTATCTTCCTTACGGTTGGCATCAAAAATAATACTGCTGTTCTTCGTTGCATATTTAATAGCATTTGAAAATAAGTTTGAAACCGTTTTTTCAATGATATCAGGGTCATACCAAACCGAATTTAAGCGATCAATTTTACTGTCTATTTCAATATGTTTTTCAGAAGCTTTATACCGAAACGCCGAAACAATTTGGGTTAAAAGGATGTTCAAATTGCCTTTTGAAACTTTTAAACGTACCTGTCCGGAATCAATCATTGATAAATCCACCATCTGATTTACCAGATTAAGCAGCCTATTGGCATTTTGTTTCACCAAGCCCAATTCCTTTCGGTCTTCTGGTTTTAAATGGCCTTTGGACAATTGATGGTCTATAGGTCCCGAAATAAGTGTAAGCGGTGTTCTAAATTCATGTGAAATGTTGGTATAAAGTTTCGTTTTAAACTCGTCCAGCTTTTTTAATCGCTCAGTTTCGGCATGCTCGAGCTGCAACTGGGTTTTTATATTCCATCGAAATTTTAAATACCTATAAACCCCGAACATTATAAGTAAAAATAGCAATACATAAGCCAGTTTCATACCGTCTGTTAAGTACCAGGGCTTTAGAATGGTAAACGAAAAAAAAGCGGGCTCGTTATTCCAAACACCATCATAATTTGAAGAAATAACTTGAAAAGTATAGGTATTTGGCGGTAAATTGGTGTAATGTGCAAAATTAACGTTTTTCGGTGCCACCCACTCGTCGTTATAGTTTAGGAGTCTGTATTTGTACAAATTACGCTCTGGTTGCGAAAAATGCAAACTGGAAAACGTAAACGTTACGGTATTTTGGTTGTATTTTAATTCGGAATTTTGATTTAAAGGCCATTCCTTTGAAAAAACTTCAAACTTCGAAATAATGGTTTTGGGTTTAGCCGAATTATAAGTTAATTGCTCTGGATTGAACCAGTTGAGCCCTTCAAGCCCCCCAAAATAAATGGTACCGTGCCCATCTTTAAAATAAGCCCCAGTATTGAACTCGGTATCCTGTAAACCATCATCAACGCTAAATCCTTCAAATTTTTCGTTTTTGGGATCGAAACGGCACAAACCATTATTGGTACTCAACCATAAATTTTGATCGCTATCGGGCAACACGCCATAAACCACTTGGTTGGGCAAACCATCGCTTTTAGTATAAGTTCTTATGGATTGATTTACTAGATTGTATTTTTTTAAACCATTGCCATAAGTGCCCACCCAAAGCGTTTCGCCAACCAAAAGCAACGATTTTATTTTATCCTCCAGATCTTTAATTTTTTCAACCTTATCGGTTTTGGCATGCCATTTGAATACGCCCGAATTATCGGTACCAATCCATAAATCACCATTTTCGCCCTTAATTAAAGCCCGAATATTGTTATCGGTCAACCCCGAATTTTCAATATTAATTTCCTTGAGAATGCCTTGGATTTTATCAAACAAAATAACACCTTGCCGCTCTGTAGCTAACCATCTTCGGTTTTTCGATTCGGGCAAAATGCGCCAAATGGTATAACCTGTCAATTCAGGATAAAAACTATAATGCTTTAAATTTTCAATAATATTTAGTCCGTAGCCTTGGTGCCCTACCCAAAGATCGTTTTCAAAAATATTTAAGCTTATTATGCGATTGCTGTTAAGATCAGAATTATCAGTGGTTAAAGTTTTATAAGTTTCATTTTTGGTATCGCCAAAGGTTAGTCCTTTTCCGGAAGTCCCAATCCAAAAGTTATCATTGCAATCAGTTGTAAAACTTCTTACCATATCTACATTCACCGACCGTGGCACTTGGTTGTTGGTTAAAATATTGAATTTTATTAGGTGTTCGTCGTAATAACTGGCGCCAGTTCCATCCGAGCCAACCCAAATTACCCCAGTGATGTCTTCGTACAAACAAAGCATATCGTTATAATGGATGGCAAACGGATTGTTTTTATTGGCCTTAAAATTTTTGACACTTTTGGCGGGGAAATCAATTAAATAAACCCCATTGCCATAGGTAGCAATCCATAGGCGGTTTTTGCTATCTATTAACAAATCTTCAATGTTTAAATCTTCTGGAAGATTGGGGTGACTGTATTTTCTAAATTGATTGTTATTTACGGGCATGTAAAAGAGACCATTGCCAAACGAACCTAGCCAAACCCCACCATTACCATCGTTTTCCAATACGCTGAAATTGGTTTCCGAAGAAATTTCTACGGGAATTTTTACATAGCGTCCATTGCCATAAACCCGAAAAACCGCGTTTGAAGCTGCAGCCAAAACGTCTTTGCCTTGTTGCGCAATATGATAAACAGTAGTTTTGGCATCTTCATTTTTAAAAACCTTAAGGGTGTCTTTAGTTTTTGCATCGACTTTTAAAAGTCCGTTGCCATAAGTGCCAATAAAAAGATTTAAAGCTTCGTCCTGAAAAATAGAACTGGCCTTAAACGGAAGGTTAACAATTTTAAAATCATCCGTTTGTGTTCGGTAAAGTTCCAATTGCCCAGAATGGGTAATGATCCACAAGCGGTTTTGCGCATCAATATACACCTTTCCCAAGTTGCTAAATGTGCCTCGGGTAATATCTTCAAACTGTTTACTGTAATGTTTAAAAGATCGGCCGTTGTAACGGTTAAGACCGTCTTGCGTGGCAAACCACATGTAGCCAATGGAATCTTGAACCATACTGATAACGCTGTTTTGCGACAAACCGTGCTCTACCGTCAGTCCCCTAAAAGCCATCTGTTCTTTATGGTTTTGGGCAAAAACAGCAAACGTGATCAATAATACCAGAACCGTTCTTAATGTACTCATTTATAGGATTTCCCTATAAATCTACAAAAATACAGCGAACAATAAAGAATTTCTTGAAGCCGAGGTTCACATAAACAAAACCACGACATCTTAACTGTTATAAAGTCCTTTAAAATTGGGTCTGAAAATTGAAATTCCTTTATTTGGATTCCCTTCTTCACGGGAATGACAAATTCGACTGCGCTCATCGCACCGCAATATCAACGAAAACCACGACGCAAAGCGATCTGGAGTTCTTTTAGATTAACTGAGAACTTCCGAGATGATTTTAGCCATTTTTTGGGCGCGGATTTTCACTTCCTCTTCAGTCCACGATAACTTTATTAAACAGGAAATGTTTCGAGCAATGTAGTTATCGGATTGTGAAAAATCTTTAGTTTGAAGATATTTCAGCCCATCCTTCACTTCTTTTGAAATGGGGTATAATGATTTTAGATTCTTTAAATGATCCCATTTTCGGATGTAGTGCCAGTTGTTATTGTAGTAATGGAAACAAGCATCAACACCATTTTGCTTAAATGCTTCTGAAACTTTGGTCGCCGATTCCAAATCAGGAAGGAAGAAACTCAGAAATCCGTAATTTTCCTCACCACCCTCGGGAACGGTTCTAAAAGTAACCTCAGGAATATGGCTCAATTCATCTTTTATGATGTTAAAATGTTTCTTTTGCGTTTCGATGAATTCGGGCAAACGCTTCACTTGTGCCAAACCTACTGCGGCATGCAATTCTGAAATCCTAAAATTATAACCTAAAAACGGATGGCTTTCCGCACCACGGTCATTCCCTACGTGGTCGTGGCCATGGTCGCTATAATGGTCTGCATTAGTGTAATATTCCTTATTACTGGTTACCACTGCACCACCTTCGCCACAGGTTATGGTTTTTACAAAATCGAATGAAAAACAGCCTAAATCGCCAATACTTCCCAAAGGTTTGTTTTTGTAAGTACCACCTATGGCTTGGCAGGCATCTTCTACTAACAATAACTTATTGGCTTTACAGATTTCTTGCAAAGCGTCCATTCTAGCCATACCACCACACATTTGCACTACCATTACGGCTTTGGTTTTTGGTGTAATGGCTGCCTTTACTGCTTCGGGGTCTAACCCTAAAGTATCGTCGATATCTACCAAAACCGGAATAGCTCCCAACATCATTATAGCCTCAAAACTGGCTACAAAGGTAAAGGTGGGCATAATTACTTCGTCTCCCGCACCAACACCAGCAGAAGCTAAAGCTATGGACACTGCGGCTGTTCCGCTGGAGACCAATTGAACGTGATTGGATTGTAGAGTATTTTGAAGTTCGGCTTCTAGTTCTTTGGCCTTCCAATGGCCGTTTCGCATACCATCGAAACCGTAGCGCATTAACACGCCATTGTCTAAAACATCGTTAACTTCTTTTCTTTCTTGTTCTCCAAATAGTTCGAATCCTGGCATAATATATTTTGTTCTTTCTTTTAAATTTTGAAACTGCTGGTTTGCGTTAGGGATTGAAGCGGCATCCTTTTTTGAGGGACGATAAAAAGATACAGCGAAAAGCCCGACCCTTGGGTAACGCCCATAAAAATTAAATTTCTATAATCGCCTCTTCTAAAGGTTTGCGCACTTTTTTGAAACTTGAAAACATATCGTCGTCGGCGCGGTAGCCAATAGGCAATAGCAATACCGATTTTAGTCCTTTTTCTTCAAGCTGAAGGATTTCGTCGTACCTGGCTGGCACGAAACCTTCCATGGGGCACGAATCGATACCCTCGATGGCACACACCGTCATTAAATTACCCAATGCGATGTAGGCTTGGTTAGTGGACCATTTTTGGCGTTCTTGAACCGACATGCCTTTTATCATTTTTATGAGGTCCTCTCGGTACGGTTTTAAAATTTCGTCGGGTGTATTGCGGATGCCTTTTATGTTGTTGTAAAAGTCGGTAACGTCGTCTTGCAGGATATTGTCCTGAATGCAAATGATTAGCAAGTGCGAGGCATCGACCACTTGTTTTTGATTATAAGCGTACTGCTGCAGCGGTGCACGCATGGCCTTATCTTTAACAATAATGAGTTTAATGGTTTGGAGACCAAACGAGGTAGCCGTGAGGTTAAAGGCTTGTTTTACTACGTTTAATTTGTCTTCGGGCAGTGTTTTTTCTGCATTGAATTTTTTGGTAGCGTAACGCCATTTTAGCTGCTTTATGGTATCCATTATAAATTATAATTTGTGCAAAAATAAGGTTTGTGTTTTGTTTTTTACAAATAACCTTGCAAAATATGATGGCGTGGCCTCACAGAAAATTATTTTAAAAAAACTGCACTTTTCTTTGAAAGAATTAAAAAAGGGTTTTATATTTGCACCCGCATTCAAGCAAATAGCTTGATGAGGCACTCAAGGAGAAATGGCAGAGTGGTCGAATGCGGCAGTCTTGAAAACTGTTGAGGGTCACACCTCCGGGGGTTCGAATCCCTCTTTCTCCGCAAAAACCCTTGTAAACAATTGATTTACAAGGGTTTTGCTTTTTAGTTGACAACATAGTTGACAGTTCTTCAGCATTTCTTTGAGCTATTTGAGGATCATGCCTAAAAGTTGTGTTTAGGCAAAAATTTGTGTCAATCTAAAGAGGAAGAATTCTGTATTCTTGACTCCTCTGAACTGGACTTGCAACAAAAAGTCGGACATTTTTTCTAAGACCTATGCTACATTTTTAAATTGATAAAATTCTAGTTCTACTTCGCAAGGGGTTTTATATACCAAATATGAGTGTAATCGTTTTCTGTTGTACCATATTTCGATGTACTCAAAAACAGCGGTCTTGGCCTGTTCCATAATTTTAAAACCATCATCATAGACAAGTTCAACCTTTAATGTTTTGAAGAAGGATTCAGCAACTGAATTATCCCAACAATTTCCCTTTCTGCTCATGGATTGGGTCACCAACGGGTTGGATTTAACAAATGTTCTAAATGCTTTTGAGGCGTACTGTATCCCTCGGTCTGAATGAAAAATTAAATTGTTGCCTATATTTCGTTTGCCAGTGGGCATTTTCCATGCCGGCACAACAGTTTGGCCCGTATGCAGGCTTGTGCTCAATGACCAACCTACAACGTGCCTGTCGAACAAATCAATAATGGTTGTCAGGTACAGCCAACCTTGGTTGGTCTGGATGTATGTAATATCGCTGACCCAAGCTTCATTTAGCCTGCTAGGATTAAAGTTTCTGTCGAGTAAATTTCTGCAGACCGGATATTTGTGATTGGAATCCGTGGTTGCCTTAAACTTCCTTTTGTGTTTGCTCACCCAATTGTTCGCCCTCATGATTTTCGCTACTCTGCACCTGGATATACAATGGCCTTTGCGCTTTAGTTGCTCCGCTATCCTTGTGGAGCCATAACGTTGTTGGCTCAGATCAAATTCCTTTTTTATCAAATCTGTAAACAGGCCATGTTCCAGTGCCCGTTTTGACGGGCCAGATGTATACCATATATAAAAACTGCTCCTACTTACTTTAAAAACATTGCACATCCTCTCGATGGGGTATAAATGTTTATAGCTGGCTATAAATCCATAGATTTCCCATCGCTCTTGAAGATTTGATATTAAGAGGAGAAAACACTGTTTTCGGGTATTTTGTGCACGGCCTTTTTTAATACTTCGACTGCGCTCAGTACAGGTATTTCAAGTTCAAGTTCCTTTTCTTTAAGGGATTTGCGCAGTCTTTTAAGTTCCAAGGCATCATCGGATATTGGTTTTTCTGGCTTAGGGGACGTGGTTGTTTTGGCTGCCCTGCGCCATTTGTAGATCCTTTGGGCCTCTATGCCCATTTCGTCCGCTAACTCTTTTTATGTTCTCTCGCTGGTAGCTTAAGCGAACTGCCTGTTCCTTTAATTCGGGCTGTAATATCGTTTTTTCATGTTTCTAAGATATTTGTTTTGTAACAAACGGTCTTAAATTTTGTGTCCTAGTAAAGGTAGCGACTCCACTATTTTCCGATACAAAATGTAATGCACTACTGATTATCAATTAATTAGCTATCAATAGATACAAATAAGCAACAAAAAGTGTTGAATTATAGCTAATTAAGGACTAAAGATAGGAAAATCGAGAGGTGTAAAGATAAAAAAACCGCCCCTAAAAAAGGACGGTTTTCTGAGAAAACGTCAATCGCTATTAAGCAACTGTTACAGAACCTAAATAAGAGCTATTCGCTACTTTAGAGCCATCTTCTGAGATAAACCCTAAGAATACCTCAACATCTTCACCTGTGTATTCAGAAGGCACGGAAATACTTTCTGTTCCGGCTGACCTTGCGGGTCCAGCTGTTGTAAATACACTTTCACCTCTTGTAGCGTTGTAAAGCAAAATCATTGCTTTATCAGTAGCTAAGGCACTACCACTTCCAGAGTTATCTGTCCAGGTCACATCTACTGTAGCTGCACTTGGAGAAGAAACTGCTCCATCTACTGCACCTGTAAGATTACCACGAGTAACCAATGAATTTGCGTAGTCAATCGCAAAGTTCGGATAAGCTCCTGTAATTGCGTTGTTCAAGTTGTAAGACATTGCAGCGTTAAACTGAGTCATCTTGTTAGCATATAATTTGAAACCAACACGCAAGAAGTCTGTCATTGGTTGCAGGAAGCGAAGCACGGTTGAAAACTTTGAACGTTGGTCAACTTGTCCTTCGGTTCTTGGGTTCGCTACACTGGAAGGTTTAATTCTTAGGTAATCAATGCCCTTCCAAGTTCCACCGATTACATTCCCAACCTGTCCTGAGACACCACCGAGAATACCTTGATTAATTTTTCCCATCTTTTCTAATATTTTTGGGGTTAAACAAATGTTCGGACTTGGCACGGACTTGACTCGGCTTTGCCCTTTAATATCTAAGATACTTCAATAAGTGTGCAGTAGTTCAGTCAGGGTTTCTGTTGCTTTTCTTTGCTCTTTTTTGCCTTTAAGAAATGGATTTTATGACAGATGCAGTATTTAAACTACACCTGTTTTATTCATCAACTTATAGAAGATTGCCTTCTTAGCGGTATCTATCATTTTTAATGAAAGTTTGAGTTTTTCCTCATTTACTTCCAACAATTTCAAGTGGTGAATTGACTGGTGAAATAACTGAGGATGTTTGCTTGCAATACATTCATTATCCCGAAGGTGCTTTTTCATATCTCCAATCGTGATGAATGGAATTACAGAGCCTTTGAGGTAGTAATGGAAAGATTTAGACTTCCATAATCCGAAGCAAAGCCAATACATAAAATCCTTTTCGGTGTCATTGGTTGTAATGCAGACAAAGCAATTCGGACAAGGTTCATTCAGCGGTTTTCCGCTATTCAATCCTTTATTCAGTATAAAGAAATGAGGTTCAGAATAATTCTGATTTAATCGGTGGGTTTTGATGCGAAACGTTTTCATATAGTGAGCCATTAAATATTTGCTCGCTACGCTTCGCTCATTCATTTTTAAAAGAGAAAAGAAAAAAGGAAAAAAAAGAAAAGAGAAAGCTCTTGAAAAGGCGTGTTCGGGAGGGTTGTCAAGGTTTTTGGGAAAAATACAACCCAAAGGGTGGAGATTTTTTTCAAAACCCGTAGGGCTTGACCTTGATAATCCGTTTGTGCGGTGGGCTTGAGCGGACACGCCTATCTTTGCTGCTCTCTTTTATTTATAGACTTCTTTTTCATTTTAAAAGAGCAAAAAAAAGAGCCCCCTAAAAGGGAAGCTCTGATAATGATAACTCTAACCAAAATAGGCGGATAATATAATCTGTAACGCCACAATGAACAGCACCAATAAAGAATGGTGAAACGGTAGTACGAATACCAAAAAGTAGCCAACGACTACCACAACGAAGTGAAAAGAATGTTTTGCACATAACGAAATAATTTAAATTAAACATAGTGCCGTGTTTCAGGAACGGTGCGATTGCTGCAAGGGCTCTGGATAAAAAATACTACCTATGGGGTGGAGATTTTTTATTCCAACAGGCGTAGCGTACCCTTGTGGCTCTCGCATCCGCAAGCCTGTACCTTTGCTATATGTTTGATTTTTTTTTGGTTAATTATTTCAAATCGAACAATGGTATCTTTTATCCCAAGCATATAATTGAAGTTTAATTACTGGCTTAATTATAAAATGTTGAACTGTTCGGTAATATGTAACATACTTCCTTGTGAGGTTGTAACTGTGCGTAAACGCAGGTAAAAACAGCCTTGAGCTAATCGGCTGGACGAAGGCTGCAAGTAGTGAGGTACGAACGGATTGCGGACTTTGGACAAGCAACGCGAGCCGCCTGCGAGTGGAGCAAGGGTGCTACCAACAGTAACCCTGATAAGGGTGGTTTGTAGCTATGTGTGAAGTGGAACGTAGCCTTTTTGTAATTTTTCTTTACACAAAAAGGCGTAGTGCAACGGAACTTACACAAGGCTTACCGCTTTAATAGCCATAGCGATAGCGGAGGCAAATCAAACAGCATTAAGCCGCAGCCCGTAGCGACCCGCAGGCGAGCAAAATTATGGGTAGTGGTTGGATTTTTTGCGACTGACTGGAGGAACGGAAGGAAGTGGCAAAAAAGACAAGGGAACTACCGTGACAACTGACAGAGGAACGCAATAAAAGTGACAAACTGCGTAGCTTTAGCGAAGCACCCATAGGGCATTATAGCTCTTTTTTTGACCTTTAAAAATTGAAGTATTCCAAAAAATGTGCTGTAATGGTTTGGCGATTTTATTTGCTGACGACCGAAGGCGGAACACCGCTTTACCTGCGTTTGGATGTGCGTGGGGAAAAGCAAGTGCAGGACTGAATGGATTGTAGTGCAACGGAAAGGAATGAAGGACTTCTCTTGCTGTGCGTTGCAGGAAGTGGATGATTGTAGTAAGTGAGGTACGAGCGAACGAAAAGAACCTACTGGAAGCAAATGGCTGTGCGGTGGGGAATATCCAAATGTACTATTATCAAGACTGATTTCACAATCTATATGACTCACCTTGATTTTTCTTAATAGAAACTTCTAATTGAATTGACTCCCCCATAAATTCAAAGGTTTCAATTTCTTTCTTAGCACCTTTGGAATTAGTGGAACGCTCTTCAAAACATTTATTGCAATAAGAATTTGACCGGTATTCTAAAAAAGAAACGGGCATTGGTCTTGAACAATATTTACAATGAAAACGGCTCATATCTGAGCCGCTAATTTAAACAATATATTTTGAAGTTTCGCAGTTGTAACCCCTGATTTACAACAACTACTGACTGAACGACCATTTTTTGTGGCGTTAATATTATATTTGTTGGATGCTTCACTAATAGTTAAAACACAAGGTTTTTCATCTTTTTGAAAACAGATAGCATTAGCTGAAAAGTCTTGAAACAGTTGACTTACATCCTTTGGAAATATAAACTCATTTAGTTCCGACTGTATCTCATAGAAGTTGTTATATCTATTTTCGACATCTGGAGCGAGACACTTGTGTATTATATCTTGAATTTTTTTGGGAACAAATACAGGATAAGATGATTTATCGGGGAAAGCACCATCATTAACATCTTTAAAATATCTCTTTATATTAGAATTGAAATCCTTTTTAAGCTCATCTACATTGTCTGGTTTATCCCTAAAAAGGGTTTTAAGTGTTTCAGTATTTATTTGGTAATTGTTGTCAATAGCATCCCTATAAATTGGATAACAAAATATAGAAAAGAGCAACATACCAAACTGATAAATATCGGCTGTTTTGTCTGCTGATTTCTTTTTTAATACTTCTTTAGGTGTAATCGCAGGATAGATATTTGATGCATTTTTGATGATACCGTCTTTAATAAATTTTGCTTGACCAAAATCACCTATAACTAATTTTCTATCATCACCAATAAAAATATTTGATGCTTTTAAATCTAAGTGAACAATATCGAGCATATGTAAATGTATCATCCCTTGAATGATGTCGTGAGAAAAACGAATTGCTTCATCTAAACAAATTGAACGCCCTTGTTTTGCTATTTGTTCCAGATAACCGTTTAAGGAACCATTTCCAAAAAAACTTGATACTATACGGGGTATAACTTCACTATCGTTATGGTCCAGACCTACATAAAAGATAGGTAAAACACGAGGATGAGCAGCCATTGAAACCTTATAAGCTTCTTCAAAATATTTTTCAAAATCGCTTTCTGAAGTAAGGTTTTCATATATAATATCTTTGACAGCAACGTGTCTATTCAATCTTTTGTCGAAAGCAAGATATGAACGAGAGTAAAAACCTTGTTCAGAAAAATCTTCAATATGTTCTATTTCAACTATAGTATTAATCATTATGAAATGCTATTTTTTAATGCGATTACTGATAAAAGAGTGTCTTTAACTACTTCTGTGTCATTTTTATCTATGTCATCAAAACAGTTAGTGATGCCTTCTGTTTCACAAATTTCATCTATACTTTTATCAAATATTTTGGGCGTTTTTATTAAAGCCTGTATTTCATTTTTATAAAAATGTTTATTAAAAACACCGATGTTTCCAGCCAAAGAAAGTAATACACCTTCCAAGTAAAGTTTGAAAATATCTGAATTTTTTGGTCTTGAAAAGAAAGCTGTTCTTTCAGTCTTTTTTACTGCAATACCTTTGATGTTAAATTGTGAAATGAGAGATATAACATTATCTCTATGCCAATTAAGAATTTCAGCTGAATTTTGCTTAAATGAAAATACAGAAGGACTTTTATAAACAAAATTAAAGCCTTCATTTTCTTCATTTATTATAACTATTGCAACCCGACCTAATCCTTTTTGTACACTACAGTTTATGCCTAAATAGTTCATTTATTTTTTTTAATATATTTTTTATGCTTAAAAAGCAGTCTAATTTTATACGTTATACAGCCTCTACTTGTTCTTCAAATGCTTGTTCAATCAATTCCATTATGTAGTCTAAATCACTAAGATTTTCTAATCCTACTTCAACATCACCATTACCCCATCTACCTAAACCAGATACATCTTTACAAATACCTTTCGGGTCTTTAATACGGTCAAATTCAGTGTTCAATGAAAGGCGTAATCTTTTCTTTTGAGGAACTACATCAACGAAATTTGTTTGTGCTTTAAATGCTATGTAGAGCTTTTTAAATTCCACTCTTACCGAAGCATCTAAATTTAAAACTCGTTTTTCAAGATTCTTGTATAATTCTAACATATCACCTTGTAAGTGGTCATAATGTTCAATGTTATAAACCGCTTGTTCTTTGGTAGTTTCAGGCTCTTTGTATAACTCTAATCTTTCATTAGATAAATTAGGCTTTTGCCATACTGTACAGGCTCTTTCAGCTAATTTGGAAGCTCTTTTAAGAATAGCATCTTCATTCCAAGTTGTAGCTTCTCTTACTGAGGCATTCAAAAACAAAGGACTTGTATCAAAACCACCTTCAATAGATTTTTTATCCGCAAATGGTCTATCCGATAATTCTGAATTATATCCGGTTAACGACAGATTACCCAACGAATGCAGATATTTGTCTTTTACTCTTTCCCAATTCTCTCCAAGTTCTTGTTTCCATTGTGGAGATACATTTGGGTTCTGAGGTAAAATGTGTTCTATTGTATAGTTTTCAGCATTAACCAATTCTTTTCGTTTCCAGTTTTCAAGTGATTCCAGTAAATAATTTCTTGACCTGAAATTATAAACATCTTTAACCTGTAATTCCTTGGTAAATTCAGCATCCGAAGGAAAACGCCTGTAACCATCCATTAACAAGAATGCAGCTTTAACTGATTCCAAATAGGTTTCTCTTTTTATTCGTTTGTAAAGAGTAGCAAAAGTTTTATTGAGGCTGTTTGTTGGAATACCGCAAATTGCTCTTCTAAACACATAGTTTGAAACCAAGGATATTATTTCAATAAACTCATCTTTATTTATTTGTTCTTCCTCAAAATCACCATATACAGCCAATAAGAAAGGATATGATGTATCTATTTTAAGCTTTGTTATCTCTTTTAATTTTTTAGCTATATCGGTGTCTTGTTCCTTTAATAATGCTATACGGACATAGAATTTTGAATATCTGTGTAAACTCTTAATTGCATCTTCAATAGATTTAAAACCATTTTTAGAATTTAAGAAGCGTTTATAGGTCTCATAAACAAGATTGATTTTAGGAATTGATGATTCCTTCATTGTAAGGTAATCACGGATAAACCAAGCAAGAGCACCAATATTCTCTCCAAAGCTTTGTTCCATTGGATACCAATACTTTTCATAAAGTACATTTTGCAGCTCTAACGGCTGACCCATCAGAATATAATTACGTATTAAATCGGCTTGTGATAAATCTAAACCTGTTGAGTTTAAACTTTCAAAAATTAGCTGAGGATTGTCTTTGTCTCTTTCAAGTATAACATCAACTATAATCAACTTTTTGATACCGTGATAAATGGCCTGAACATTTTCAGAGTGAAACTTACCTTTAAAGAATTGATAGTTTTCCAATACTCTTTTACTGTATTCTCCATCAATATCAATTTCATCAATGAGTTTTGTAAATGTGGTTTTGTCCTTACGAGTTAAAAGCAACTTAAACTTAGAGTCATCCTTTCTATGTTTATTCACTAAATATGTTTCTTGTATCTCTTCCCAAGTCTCATCTTCTAACGAAACATCTTCGTGTTCCTTCAAGTAATGAATTAAAGCAAGAAGCATTAAAGAAACAGTAGTCAGTCTTTGTTGACCATCTATTACAAGCAATTCAGGCACACTGGTAATTGGAGAGTTACCTGGTTTAAAATAAACTATTGAGCCTATGAAATGAGAAAGCTCTGTAACATCATTACCAACTCTTAAAATATCATCAAATAATTGCTGACATTGCTTTATTTGCCAAGAGTAAGTTCTTTGGTAAATTGGTATTGTAAACTGTTTTTTGCCGTCTAATAAGCTTAATAGTTGTGCTTGTGTTGCTTCCATATATTTTTAAATCTTTATCCTTATAAAAACCAAAGGTTATCTTTTCCAAATTCGGGTATTTCGTTACCGTCAAAGTGTGGTAGCATTTCTGCAACCATTTCAGGGTATTTAATGGTAACTGGTAAATTCTGTTGTCGTACCGATTTCCAATACATTCTACTGAATTGATATACTTGGTCTATGAGTTCTCTAACTGTTTTAAAATCATCAACCAATTCTTTTTGAGTGCAGTAGATTTTTAGTTTTATCGGGAATGGGAAACCATCATAATAATTAAAATTATTATTACTGTAACGAGTATTGTTGAACAATAGAAACTTGTTGTAACCTATATTGATGTATGTTCCACTTAATGGCATTAAATCCTTCCAGTTTAAATCGAATGCCACAATATCAGAGGTTTCTGTTTTATTAATAGATACAATGAATACCGGAATGCTTAATCCTAAACGTTTCAAACCATTTTCAATAGGTTCTAATTCTGCTCTACCCATTGTCTTGTAGAAATGAATTACCAATCGTTTTATTTCAGGATTTAGTGCTGCATACTCTTTTACGGCTCTTATGATAGAACCTGCTAACTCTTTGGTTTGGTCTTGTTGGAAACATTCAAAACGGTTAAATCTTCCGTTATTAGAAAAACTGAATGCACTCCCAATGTATTTAATATCGAAATCAGGGTTTTTAAACGCACCTACACCAATTACTAATTCTTTCTTTATGGTATTATCCAAACGCCAAGGAATACCGTTTAATTTGGCTAATATGGCTATGGCAATGTTGGGTAAGCTAAAGTAATATTTGTCGTTGGTCATTACTTTTTCAGCATCTATCACCTGAGAGGAAATTCCCTTTTTGAGTAATAGTTCTTTCAGTCTGTAATAAATCTTTCTCCTGGACTTATCGGGTGAGTTTTTAGAAAACGGACTGATGTAAATTGCTATGTATTGAATATCGGGTTCAAAATGCTTTTCTGTTACTTTATGGTAGATTTCAGACCAAGGATTTTCTTTATCCTCAAACATTATACTAAATCCCTTTTCTGTATGGTAAGGTGTATGAATGAATTTTGATAAGCCTCCAAATCCTCTTTCCGTACCTTTAAAGAAGCCGTCCATTTTCTTAGCCACTTGATAATCATCTTTATGAAAAATGAAAAAGAAATGAATATTGGAAGTATCGCTAAAATCAAAAGGACCGTGATTTTTCATACCGTTCATTGGAACAATGTCAGTATTGCCTTCTCCAAACAATAACTGATTGCTATTGCTTTTTACTCTCCCCATCTTGATTTCCTCTACTGGAATAAAGCCATTGGAATTGATAGGGATAAGCTTTTTAAATGCTTCGGTATTTAGATAGGTATTATAAAAGAAGTCGATAGCATCCTTGAATTTTTTGTATTTGTTGGACTTATCGGGTGCTTCCGTGGTTTCTCCTAATGCATCACGAGTATTGAAATTCCATACAGGAAATACTTGGTCGTAAGCTCTTTTACCTGCATTTGGCAATTCATCAAACCTATACAGCCCATTATCAAAGATTACCCAATTAAACGCTGTTGGTGAAACGGACTCTTGTAATACTTCTACTGATTGTTTATAGACTTTAGAAATACCTTCAAAGGTTACGAGTAAATCCAGTTGTTTTGTTACTGTCTTGAACTGTACTTTCAGCGAATAGCGGTCGAATAAATTAAATTGTCCTGTTCTATCTGATTTTTTACTTGGTAGCCAAACTTCTGTATCGCTGATAAAATTAGGTTTGACCAAAAAGCCTTGCCCTTTGAAATATTCGTGTATTAAGTAATTGTAATACCGTTTTAATATGGAAACCGATAAAGCCGAATTATGCACAAAGTATGAGCGTTCTTCTCCGTTTTCATCATCTTTAACCTCATAGCGTGGATTTACTGCTTTGGTAACTGGATAAAAACCTTCTACTTCTTTTGTGAATGATGTGCAATAATGCTCCTGTTCCCCAAACTTCTCAATAACCTCATCAGGTACTAATCTATGATTTATCCTTGATAGGGTTTCATCTTCTACGTTAGTAAAGTAGAGTGTTAGTTCTTCCTGCGGATGGTTAAAGGTTAGGATGTTGAAACAGTGATTTTGCATAATGGTATAAGGCTTTTATTTATTCACATTCGAGCTGTTTTGATTGTTTTGTTGATTCCATATTTTATCGAATACGAAGTCTAAATATTGACGCTTAAAGTCAGGGTCATCAGTAAATTTCTTGTACAAGACTGTATACTGAAATATCACATCTTGCATTAAATCTTCAACTTTCTTATCGGAAGTAATTTTTGCATTTTGTTTATCACTATTCTTTACTGCATTAACTGTATCCTCATCACGAGCAAAGTCTGCTGGTAATTGCTCAAACAAAAAGTTTTTCACCTTATCATCATCTGTCCAATTATCAATACCAAACTTTGTATTAAAGTCGTTTATAATAGCATCTAATTCATTAAATCCAAGTTCACCCTTTTTACCTTTCATTACAGGCGGTGTAGGGTCTAATTCCTCTTCTCCCTTTAATTTAATATCTTCTTGGGTGGTACGAGTAAGTCTATAACTATCTAAATCTATTGCTTCTAAAATTCCCTTAGCTAAATCTTCAATTTCTTCAGGTTTTATTTTGGGTATCAAAAATTTTAAAAACCAATATAATCGTTCCCAATAGGCATTATTAAATGATAACAACTTTGAGAGAAAAGCATAGGTTCTAAAAAAGGATTTTGCTTTTACATAAAAATCAATTTGAGCATCTTCTCCCAATTGATTTTTAAACTCTGCAACGCACTTATCAATAATAGGGTCTAATTCTTGTCTGTCGGCTTCTTTAAAGTATAAATCTGTAAAATTCACAACATCATCTTGAGAGTACACTTGTGCATTATCTAAAGCATCTTGCAAATCGTTTAGCTTATTGGCATCTGTTTCTTCACTAAGTACTGTTGTAGTATAAAATGGCTCAAAAGCTTTTTTAATATCTTCTGTAGTGTTAAAAAAGTCCATTACAAAAGTATCTTCCTTATAAGGCTTGTAGGCTCTGTTTAATCTTGATAAGGTTTGAACGGCTTGTACATCTGCTAATTTTTTATCTACATACATTGTATGTAATAAAGGTTGGTCAAAACCTGTTTGAAATTTATTGGCTACTATTAAAAAGCGGTATTCTTTTTTCTTGAACTCGTTTGGTATATCATTACTTGGAAATCCATTTAATTTGGCTTCGTCCATTTCTACACCATCTATTTCTTTAGTACCTGAAAATGCTACTATTGCTTTGTATGGTGAATTAATTTCTTTTAGATATTCCTTAAACGCTTGATAGTAGAGGATGGCATTTTTTATACTTTTACAAACGACCATAGCTTTAGCCTGACCATTTATTTGCCTTCTAATATCGGAATGGAAATGGTCTAACATAATTTTAGACTTTTCCATTATAGAAAATGGGTGGCTTTCTACATAGGCCCTTAATTTTTTATTGGCCTGTCGTGTTTCAAACTCTGGATTATCTTCTACCGCTTTATCTAATTTGTAGTAAGATTGGTATGTCGTATAGTTTTTAAGCACATCAAGAATAAACTCTTCCTCAATAGCTTGTTTCATTGTATAATTATCAAAAGCCTTAAATTTTCCTTCTGTATTTTGTGTACCAAAAGTTTCCAAGGTTTTGTTTTTGGGTGTGGCTGTAAACGCAAAATAGCTGCCGTTTTTTAGCATTTTACGGTTTTCTATCAATTCGTTGATAAGGTCTTCAGAAGTTGGTGGTTCTTGTTCTTCACCGTAAGGGATTTCTTTTTCTGATAGCACCCAATTCATTTTACTTGCGGTTTCACCACTTTGGCTGCTATGAGCTTCATCAATAATAATCGCAAACTTTTTAGCTTGTAGGGTTCCTATTTCATCCATAATGAAAGGGAATTTTTGAACCGTTGTTACGATGATTTTTTTACCATCTTCTAAAGCCTGTTTTAATTGACGGCTTCCTTTGTCTATGGCTTCAACTACGCTACTAACCTGAGCAAATTGTTTGATATTGTCTCTAATTTGTTTATCTAAAACCCTACGGTCTGTAACCACAATAACACTATCAAATACCGTTTCTGTATTCGTGGTATCGTGCAAGCTCACTAATTGGTGGGCTAACCAAGTAATAGAATTGGATTTACCAGAACCTGCTGAATGTTGTATTAGGTATTTTTGCCCAACACCATTTTCTTTGGCGTGATGCAATAATTTTTTAACTGCTCTTAACTGGTGGTATCTTGGGAAAATTAATTTGCGTTTTACCTTTCCTGTATCTTCATCTTTTTCTTCTACGATTTGAGCATAATTTTCTAAGATGTTACTAAAACTGTCTTTTGTTAGAATATCTTTCCAGAGGTAATCTGTTTTTAAACCTTGCTCGTTTACAGGGTTTCCTGCTCCGTCATTGTTTCCTTTATTGAATGGCAAAAAGAATGTTTTGGTACTGTTTAGGTGCGTGGTCATATACACCAAATCTGCATCTACTGCAAAGTGAACCATACATCTACCAAATGCGAATAAAGGTTCTTTAGGGTCTCTATCTGTTTGGTATTGGCGAATGGCATTTTTTACATTTTGACCTGTCCATTGGTTCTTTAACTCAAAAGTACTTACAGGCAAGCCGTTTATAAATATCACCATATCTAAAGAGTTGCTATTTTCTTTACTGTAATAGAGTTGCCTCGTTACAGAAAAGATATTGCCGTTGTAAAGCTTTTGAGCCTTCTCGTTTAAGTGTGAGGTTGGTTTTTTATAGTAGAGTTGTACTCTTAAATCCAAATCTTTAATACCATTGCGAAGTATTTCTATAATGCCTTTTTGACGAATTTGGTCTGTCAATCGCTTTATAAACTTATGTTCCCCTCTTTTTAGGATGGTTTCATAGGCATTGGGTTGAGTGTCTGCTAAAAATTGAAACAACAATTTTTTATTAATGCAAAGGTTTCTATCGTAATCTGCACTATAACTTGGTTTATATCCATTATGGTCTATCAAATGTTTTTCTATGATAGTTTCTAAGCCTTTTTCTGATGTATCGGATGTATGCATAAATAGCGATTTCTTGTTGTACTGATTAATCGTCTTTTGATTTCTTTCCTTTTTTTAATCCCTTTACCATTTTATCAAAATCAGATTCTATTTTTTGGGTTTTGTTAAACTTGTCGTATTCTGAATAGGCTTTGTTTTCGGCTTGCTTCTTTGATTTCTTCCCTAAGCCTTCCAACACTTTATATTCGTTAAATGCTAAGAACTTATTGACACTTAATGCCAATTGCTCCATAGTAAAGGTGTTTTCTCTTTCTATTAAGCCTTCTATGTAATCAAAATACCCTGTTACGGTACGCTCCAATTGTTTGATTTCTTTTTCTTGCAGGTAATTTTTTGCAATACTTGTGTCAGATTTTAAGATTCTACCATCAGGTGCATTTTTCCAAGTGGTTAAACCCATATTTTCTTTATTACTGTCGGCTTTTAAATAAATAATTTCGGCTGCTGTTTTGCCAGTAATGGCAAAGTGAAATTTATTTTGAACCGTAGCATAGAATTTTTTCGTGATGGGCGATTGTGGGTCGTAATCAATACTACATTCGGCAAAAATATCGGTTACTTGTTGGTATATTCTGCGTTCGCTGGCACGTATGGAACGAACACGCTCCAATAACTCCCTGAAATAATCTTTACCAAAAACAGTTTTACCTTGTTTTAGGCGTTCATCATCTATGGCAAAACCTTTAATTATGTATTCCTTTAAGGTTTTGGTAGCCCAAATACGAAATTGTGTTGCCTTGGTAGAATTAACCCTGTATCCTACAGAAATGATAGCATCAAGGTTATAAAACTCAATATTCCGTTTTACCTCTCTTTCTCCCTCTTTTTGAACTTGTGCATATTTTGCACTTGTTGCGTTTTTTTCTAACTCACCTTCTATATAAATATTTTTAAGGTGCTTGGTTACTACGGTTCTATCTACTCCAAATAAATCGGCTATTTTCTGTTGCGTTAACCAAACGGTTTCATTTTGAACGTATATTTCGATACGTACCTCACCACTCGGTGCGGTGTATAAAATAAACTCGCTTAGTTCATCACTTGGTTTTATGGGCTTATTACTTGACATATTTTTAATCGATTTCGTGTTTATCGAATTGGGAATTTCCCTCAATTACTAATTCTTCCGTTTCTTTTAAATCATCATTCAAATCCTTATTGATGATTTCAATTTGACCTAAAACACAAGTTTCAATTAAAGAGTCTTTATATTCCTTAATTAAACCTCTTTTTCTATCTATTTTTCCAAATAACATTTCATACCTCTTCATTAAAAGGTTCAATTGTTTCAGTTTATTATCAATGAAATTTACAATCGCATCCTGCTCTTCTTTTGGAGGAACAATAGAAGGTATGCAGTAAAACTTGTCAGGGTATAATCTTAGCCTACTATCAATAATACCAGTCGATGTACGCTTAAATTCAGCTTTATATTTTTCAGTTTTATATAGATAGTGGTAATATTTAGGATTGAATTCAATTGAGTTATTCAATTTGAAAACACAATATGCCGGACTAACAATTCCATTGAATTTTGAAATACCTAAACTTCCGTTCCAAGCAAGCATAATATTCATAACCAAATTACCTTCCCGAACGATTTTATAGCCCTCTAATGAGGAAGCATTAGTAAGGTTGTCTTTTTCTTCATCTACTGATTCTCTTTTTGGACGGATACCTGTGTATTGCGAAACAGACAATAATTCTTCTAATCCAGTTTCGCTCTTATCATTTAATTCCTCAAAAATGAAACGAGTTTTTCTAACAGACCAATGAGAGGGAATTTCACCTAACCAATCATACTTTGTAGTTTTATATGCTTTATATTTTCTCATTACCTATATGTTTATTATTTTTTCTAAATGGTCTGCTGAAAGTTTTTCTAAAGTGAGGATTTCATCTACTAAAAGGTTTAAATCTTTTGGTTTCTTTTCCTGATGAAAATACTTGAGAAAACTAATTTTATAACCAATTTTAGTTGCTTTTTCATCAACTACTGCTTTAGGTTGGTATGGAAGTATGTCATTTTTCATAAACTCTGTTACATCTTCATTTAAAGCCAAATACTCAACACTTTTTGTTTCCTTATCTAATTTTAAATTCCCTTTTTTATCGGAAATAGGTTTACCATTATCATCTTCTAAATAATTGTAAAATGTTATCTCTTGATGTCCAAAATCATCTTTATTTATAATCTTGGTAACTTCATTATTCTCGTAATTAAAATATTCCTTTATTATAAATTGTATATGTTCCTCTAAAAGCTCATAACGCTTTTTTCCTAATGGTTTAATTAACTTAGAATATAAATGTTGAGCATTTATAAGTTGTATTTTATTTTGGCGGTGTTCTTCTTTCTTATTTGACAGTAGCAATAAATATGTATTTTGGTCTGTGTTGTAAAAAAGAGATTCTGGTAATGCTATCACTGCATCAATTAAATCCCTTTCTATTATATCTTTTCTAATTTCACTCTCACCTCTACCTGCATCACCAGTAAATAAAGCAGAACCATTATGAATAGTAGCTATTTTACTACCTAAAGGTGTACCTGTCTTTAATTTAGAAATCATATTCATCAAAAAAAGAAGTTGACCATCTGATTGACGTGGAACTCCTACAGAAAAACGAGGGTCTATAATGTCTTTTTTGTCGAGAATAGCGTCTTTATCTACCTTCCACGTTTTACCATAAGGCGGATTACTAAGCATAAAGTCGAACTGTAGATTTGGAAAACCATCTTTACTTAATGTAGAACCAAAAGCTATTTTTTCTGGGTCTTCATCTTTGATGAGCATATCCGCCTTACATATAGCATAAGTCTCAGGACTAACCTCTTGACCGTATAAATGAAAAGTAGCTTTAGAATTTATCTCCTTCGCAAATTTCTCAGCCTCTGTAAGCATACCACCCGAACCACAAGCAGGGTCATAAATTAAATATGTACCGTCCTTAATTTTTCCTTTTAAAGGCTCAAAAATTAAGTGGGTCATTAGCTTTATAATTTCTCTTGGCGTAAAGTGTTCTCCTGCTTCTTCATTGTTTTCTTCATTGAACTTTCGTATCAGTTCTTCAAACACATACCCCATACCCAAATTGGTTAAACCTTCTATTACGATGTTACCATCTTTGTCTGTTATTGGGTTAGGACTAAGATTAATGGTACTGGAACAAAATTTTTCAATTAAAGGAAAGGTAATATTGCCTTCTTCTAATGTTTCTAATTGATTGCGAAGTTTGAACTTGCTAATAATATCCTGCACATTACTACTAAAGCCATCTAAGTAGGTTTCTAAATTCTGACGGATATTACCTGGTTCGTTTAATAATCTCTTAAACGTATAGTTAGAAGTATTGTAAAACACATAACCGCTTGTTTTACGAAGTTGAGCAGATTGGTTGTCAATCTTCATTTCGTTTAGCTTTTGGTGCATTTCCAGTACTTTGTCTTTAGTAGGCTCCAGAATAGCATCTAACCTTCTTAATACCGTAAATGGTAGAATTATATCTCTGTATTTACCCCTTGTATATACATCACGTAAAACGTCATCTGCAATACTCCAAATGAAATTTACGATAGCGTTATGTTGTGTTTGTGTCATTCTTATTGATTGTTTGAAAACTTATTTTTAATGTCTTTTTCTGCCATTTTTAAGGCTTGCAATGCTTGTTGTTCATCTGTGGTTATTTCTAAAATTTGGTCTGCTAACCACAACGCTAATAATTCCTGTTCATCTACCTTTAACAACTCCGCTATTTTAAGCACTTGTTCCCGTTTAGCTCTGCGTTCTCCACGTTCAATCTTGCTAAACATAGGTGTGTCAATTTCTAACTGTGCCGAGAGTTGCCGTTGTAATAAACCTTGGCTTTCTCTCAACTCTTTAATGCGATTACCTAATTTCATCTGATGATGTCTATTAATTTTTCAATGGTCAGATGGAATGCCTTTTTCTTAAAAACTATTGATTTTACTACAACAGTTGGACATTTCACGCCTTTTATATTTTGACTTGTCAAATTTTGTCCAATGTAAGAATAATTTGTGAAAAAAGAATAAGGAAAACCGTAAAAAGGGAAAATAAAACAAACAATCTTAACCTACTTATAATCTGTTCATTGAATTAAGGACTTTAAGGAAACCGAGGAAACTAAGGATGATTAATCCTTGATTTCCTCAACATCCTCATTTTCCTCAATAGATAGGTTTATATAGTTGTCCTGTTGCTCACGGTGAATGAGGTTGGACTTTATAAAACCAGTGATATAGCCTTCGGCTGTTTTTGCAGGAATGTTTAGTTTTTTGGCTACTTCCAAATACTTCTGACGGTTAAAGTTCCTTGGTAAAGCGTATAGGAATTTCTCTTTACGGTTCATTCGGGTAGGTTTGGTTTCTTCTTGTGGAAGCTCACCAAATACTTTACTGGAATGTTTTACCAATACTTTAATCATAGCCAATGCAGTTTGAAAATCTCTTTCCTCACAAATGAGTTTATTTGAAGTATCTCCAGTTTCTAATATCCTTAACGCTGAAAAGAGCATACAGAAACGGAATGCAATTAGCCCTAATCTTCTAATGGTAGCCATATAGTCCATCCCTTGTAGATTGAGGTATTTTACTTGTATCTCACTAAAGAACTGATTGAATTGCTCTTGTTGGTCTGCGGTTAAGTAAAACTGAAAATCACCATTGCTTTTGAGTAACTTATACAGTTCGTAGAACTGGTTGCCTAAATTCTCAAAGTAATCATCTAATCCGTTATCAGTAGTGCTTGCAAATACGTTTTTCCAAACAGGCTTAACATTCATAAAGTAGAATATAAAGCGGCTGAACAAGCCGTTTTCTGCACTTGGTATTAAAGCCGAAACTTGTTTTGGCGTACCTGAAAGGACGGTTGAAAGACAAGGACTTTCAATATCTACAAACTCACGGTCGGTTCTGCGGTAATAGGAAATAGTTTCGTGGTGGAATGCTTTTCTGAAACCATCACTATAATTTCCGTAATCGCTTTTAAAGGCGTGTGCCAAAGTATCTCCTTCGGTTTCAAAAATCAACCCTTTACCATCACTATCACCCAATAATTGGTATGCACCTGTAGAACTATTGTTTGCAGGAATAAAGAGCATTTTTTCAGGTGGTTTGGCTGGTTTTTCAACCCCTTCAACTTTGCCTTTATTAGCGTTATACTCCGCCATTTCTAATTCAAAATGTTGCTTGTGCAATTTGGCTTCTTCTCGTAATTCCTTGTGAATAGGATTTACCAATTGACGACAATGCACCAAACGCCCTTTACCTGCGGATGCTTGTGCTGTAATGAATAGAAATAGATTGGAGAATACTTTCTTACCGTCATAAATACCGTATAGTTTTGGGAAACACGCACTAATAGCCACTAATGAGCCTAAGAGTAAAATATCTCTTTCTTCGTCTGATGTAGCTACATCAACCACTTGTTGTAAGTATTCGGGAAGCTCAGGATATAAGGATTTAGGGAATGTTGGCATTACTTCCTTAATCGGTTCTTCTTCCTGGTATTCTTGTACTGGTGTAGCCTTTGATGATTTGTGATTGCTACTTTTAGCGTTATATTGTTCATTGAATTGTGTTACAATTGAAACGCCTGCTTGCTTGGCAAGAAAGAAAAAGGTTTTCAATGAAACACCTTGACCTTTTGACTTTAGGCAATTATCAAATTGCTTATCACATTCTTTAGTGTTGTAACCTGAATAATATTGGCTTACTCTATGGAATAGGCTTCTTCCAGACTCTCCAAATTCATCAGCAAAAGCGAAACCGATATTTATCCAATCGTTGTAATTGGGAGCAATATCAATATGATTAGCTTCTATATTCTGAATGACTTTTTCAACTTCTGAATTATCGTCTGTAACTGGTTGGTAGTTCTGTTCCGTATGTTGCTGTTGTTGGTTTGAATTATCCATCCATTCCAACGGATTAAATGTTTTCTTTTCCATTATCTATAAATATTTTGGATTGATAAATACATTGGGGTCGTGAGGTAAAAAACAGGCTCTTGAAATGTCTTTACCTGAACCATCTACTTCCAAGCTGTATGTATGTTGGATGTAATTGGCAACCGCCTTGAAATTATCTTGATGTTTGACTTTGGTTAATTCAATTGGAATAACCCATTTTAACCCATCACCCGAAGGGGATGTAAAAAGAAGCTCGGTTTCAAAATATTCATCTTTAAGAAGTTCTTCTTTTAGTGTGGAAATATTACTGATGTGGTCAAAGTCAATCGTTAGAAGTCCTGAATGCTTTTTGAGGTTTTTATCATTTCGTTTTGAAAACGCACCTGAGAAGGTGACATAATCGAAATTAAACGCCTTGTATTTTCGGGCTTCCTTTACATCTTGAATATTGCGAAGTGTACTTGTACACGTAGCAAATTCATTGCCTTGGATGAGGTTGTAAACTTCTATCAAGGTTATCTCTTTTGTAGGTGCTACATTGGTAACAGGCTTTTTGTAATAGCTGAATACTGGTGGTTTTGGTTTTATAATTTCGGGTTCAGGTTCTGTAAATATTACTTCCTCCTGATTGTAAAAACCGTTTTTCTGACCAATACGCAAATGCAATTCTTCATTTAGCTTATCCAGTAATTCCTGACCAGAAAGCTTAAAATGTAGTGCTGCAAAATCAAATACATTGCCGTCTGCAATAGCTTCTTCGCTATCGGTATGCACCGCACAATTATCTACTACCTTAACCCATAATGTAGGCTTGCCTGCATTAAATGGGTTTTTAGTGGGTTTGCAGTCCCTTCCCGAAAGGGAAAGAACTGTTTCGCCCGGATAGTACTGTCTTAACACATAGGCATAAATATTTAGGCCGTAATGTGTTTTGCTTAATATGGCTTCTCTATTTACGTCCATCACACTTGAAGTTTGGGTTGTAATAGTTAGCCTGTAAAAGCTCCTCAATATCGGCTACCTTGTAGTAAAACTTCCCGCTTATTTTACTATATGGAATTGTGCCGTTGGTTCGGAATGTTTGCAAAGTGCGTGGACTAATGTGTAGCATCTGCATAACATCCTGATTGTCTACCCACGCATTTTTAAGGTATTCAACCTTTGTTGCATTAAGCAATTCAATACGTGTTCTTAGGTCTCTAACTTCCTGAGAGAGTGCCACCAATAAATCGATTATTTCAGTCATAGCTTTACCCTCCCTTTTTTGATTAGATAATCAGCTGCTCTCTGTTCGATTTCATCAGTAGTGGCATTGCGGTTACGCAATAGCCATTGGTCTAATTCCTCACGGTTGAAATAGAGTTTTTTACCGTTGGGTTTGTAATGTGGAATGCTTCCCGCACTTGTGAGTTTATACAAGTGAGATTGCGATAATTCCAAGTACTGACAAGCTTCGTTGAAGTTGAGTACATTCTTTAGTATTAGATTTTGGTCTAATACGTGTTTCTCGATAATTTCAAGTCTTTTTAAAATCTCTTCCATCTTAATATGGGTTTGAAAATTTGTAAAAGACTTCAGGCCTAAAGTCATATTCGATGTCCGAATACAGTGCTAAAGTAGATTGACTTTAAGGCTGTTATGGGGTGCAGAAACAAGGTGCAGTGTAGAGTGCAGAGTGCAGAGTGGGAAAACAAAAGCAAAAACCCTTATTGGATTAGAATAAGGGCTAAATAAAAACTGAAAAAGAATAGGAAGTGTAAAGTGCAGAGCAACCTATTTTAATAGGTTTACGGCATTATCTATTTTATCACCTGTAAGATTTGGGCGTTTTAATGACCTGAATTTTGAACGGTCGAACGGTTCTCCGTTTTCATCAACAAAACAATTGCAAGTCACTTGCCATTGCTTTTGCTTTAAATCTTCAACCAGTTGTAAATCTTTGTGAATGCGTTTTACGAAGTAAAAAAGCTCACTGATATTTCCTGTCCAAGTAATAGGTGTATTAATTTCTGTTCCTGAGAATACTTTTTTGAAAGTTGCCAATGGAGTATCAGCACTAATAAAATTGTTGAGCTTTAAGCTATCCCATAAATCAATAAGTTTATCAGGAGCGGTGTTGTACTGTTTGTAAGTGAAAGAATTGAATGGAATGGTTTTGTCCGTTGTTTTTGGTTGAGGCTTCCTTACTGGTACGGGAGTAACCTCTATAACTTGTAGTTTCCTGATGTGAATTTGTTCGGGAATAGGTTCATTTAATAATTGGGTGTAGAAGTCCTCCATAATAAACACATCATCAACCCAATCTTTAAAAGCCTCCTGAATTTCTAAATACAGCTGCATATAGCCAAGTTTGAGCAACTGCATAATATAGGTGTTTGCTTTATGTACCTGGTCTAACTGATGCGAGGTGTTTTTTGGATTTATGTACGCAAGTGCATAATCCTTTTTCTTTAAAAGTTCTCCAAGGTCTTTCAAGCGTGTTTTTAGTCTCTTATTGAGGGTGTCATTAAGATAGTAGCGGATTAGGTTCTCGTTTCTATCTTCATCAATGGTTTGGTATATCGTATCGAAATCAGATTTAACGGTATTCAGAATAAGCCTTGAATAGTATTTGGTTTTATTGTCAAATGGTCTGAAAAATTCAATTTCAAACTGTAAAGGCTGTTGAGGTGTGTATTCCTTTAAACTTCTGAATTTTGAAGCAAATACATCATCCATACTATTTTGAGCAAGCCAAGGTCTTAACTCATAATCAAGGATTTTATCTAAGGTGTTGTTTTGCTTACTCATAAATCCAGTTTAATTCTGTTAGCGGCTTCTTTCTTTTGTTGGTCGATTACCTTAGCATAAATCTGAGTGGTTTTCAATTCTCTATGACCAAGTAATTTTGAAACCGTGTAAATGTCTGTTCCTGCGGAAAGCTGTAGTGTAGCGTAGGTGTGTCTTGCACAATGGAAGGTTATTGTCTTAGAAATTCCTGCTCTCATCATCCATTGCTGCAACTTTAAGTTGTGCCAAGCTGAATAACGTAATCCTTTAAATACTCTTTCGTCCTTATCCTGACGTTCACCGAGCAAGCCGAAGGCTTGTTCTGAAATAGGAAGGGTTTCCGCTCCTTTGGTTTTCTTTTGTCTGAAACGGATATAGTAACCCATTTCATTTGAATGCTGAACTTCTGACCAAAGCAACTTATTTACATCTGACCAACGCAATCCGGTAAGACAAGAAAATATAAATGCTGTTTTCATTAGTGGAATTTCACATTCCGCTTGTACCGCAGCTTGCAATTCTTCAAGCGTTAGAAACTCTCGCTGAGGTTCTCCTTGTTTGAATGCATCTACACCTTCAGAAGGATTGGTTGGAATGATACCATCTTTAACAGCTTGTTTTAATGCAGCTCTTAATTTGTTGAAATAGGAGTACTTTGAATTTTGAGATAAGTTCTGGTTACTCTTTGTTTTGGCATCTTTATCAAGATATTCTTTAAAGCCCTGGACAAACTTTCTATCAACTTCCGCAAAGGTGATGTCCATAGGAATATAGGATTGCAAATGCTTTAGCATACTATCCCAATTTCCGTAATTACCTGAACTGTCTTTTCGCTTATCGGTAAGAAGCTGAACGTAGTTGGTAAAACTGGCTTTTAATTTCTCATTGTCACGGAAGCCATAAACACCGTTTTGGATTTCGATTTGTCGCTGTGCTCTGATTGTCTCAGCTAATTGAAGCGTTTTTTTATTGACTTCCTTTTCATCCTTGGTTTTGGCATTAGGGTCTAAATAGAGTTTTAAATACTCTGTTTTACGTTTGCCTTTGTGGTAGTAGTCCAAGTATAAACTGGTCTTACCACCTTGATTGCGTTTTCTTAGTGTAACCTTCATATCTCAAAAAAATTTGCAGTTGTTTCTGTAACAGCAAACTTGTTGTTAACAACAAAATTTGTTTCTATAACAACAAATTAGAAACGAAAGATACGTAAAAAAGGACAAATTAGCAACAAAGAAGAATAGTTAAATCTTCGTAAACACCAATAAAAGAAGGGTTTAACCAATTAAAGGAAGTGTAATTACTTTCCGATACAAAAATTAGCAAAAATATTACCTAACAAATCATCATTAGTAATCTCGCCAGTAATTTCACCAAAATGATATAAAGCTTGACGGATATCTATAGCCAGCAAATCTCCTGATAAACCTGTATCTAAACCTTGTTTTACTTTATCAATTTCTTCAAAAGCTTTTAATAAAGAATCGTAATGACGAGAATTAGTTATAATAGTATCATTATTTCTAAGCGCACCAGTATTAACAAAACTTAAAAGATTATTTTTTAACGCCTCTACTCCTATGTTCTGTTTTGCTGAAAGTAATTGCCCATGAGATTTTTCACTTGTTTTGGAAATAATAGCTAGGTCTTTATCTAAACTTTTAACCTCGCTTTCAGAAAGCGTATCAATTTTATTGGCTATGATTAAAAGTGGCTTTTGTGGATATTTATTTTTAATTTTTTCAATTTCAACTTTAAATTTTGAGCTATTCGCTTTAAAGTCTGCAGCATCAAATAAATAAATAACTACCTGAGCCTGATCTATTTTTTCAAACGTTTTTTTTATACCTATACTTTCAACAACATCTTTTGTATCTCTTATTCCTGCAGTGTCAATAAATCTAAAACCGATGCCTCCAATACTAATTTCGTCTTCAATAGTATCACGAGTTGTTCCAGCAATATCTGAAACTATAGCGCGCTCTTCATTCAATAATGCATTTAAAAGTGTAGACTTGCCTACATTAGGCTCACCTACAATAGCCACTGGAATTCCGTTTTTTATAACATTACCAACTGCAAACGAATCAATCAAACGCTTTAAAACAAATCGGATACGTTCTACTAAATCTTTAAACTGACTTCTATCAGCAAACTCAACGTCTTCCTCTGCAAAATCTAATTCCAATTCAATTAGAGATGCAAAATTTAAAAGTTCTTCTCTAAGCTTAGCAATTTCAGAAGAAAACCCACCGCGCATTTGTTGCATGGCAATTTGATGAGAGGCCTCATTATCACTAGATATTAAATCAGCAACAGCTTCAGCTTGAGATAAATCTAACTTACCATTTAAAAAAGCACGCAAAGTAAATTCGCCCGCCGATGCCATTTTACAGCCTTTCCGTAAAAACAATTGGATAATTTCTTGTTGGATATAACTCGACCCATGACAGGACACCTCAACTACATCTTCACCTGTGTACGAATTAGGGTTTCTGAAAACAGACAACAACACCTCGTCTACCGTTTTGTTTCCATCAACAATGTGCCCCAAATGGATGGTATGTGTTTTTTGTTGGCTAAGGCGCTTACCTTTTTTTATGGACCTAAAGCACGTTTCGGCAATATCAACGGCTTCGCTGCCCGATAGGCGAATTACAGCAATAGCACCAGCTCCCGAAGGTGTTGCCAAAGCAACAATGGTATCATTATTTATCATATTACAAAAATACTAATAATAGAATCGCTTAATTAAAAATTAACGATTTTATCAATTTAAAGTTTAACTAAATTTTAACCCTAAATACTATGCTTACACAGTACTTTTGCATGAATTTTCTAAAAAAATAGCACCTAAAATGTGACTTTTTCACCTTAACGTGTCTAATATTCAAACACTTACAAAGTGTTTTTTTTAACCCTATTTGAAATTAAAATGAAATTATTAGAAACCGATTTTGCCAATCAAATCTTAAAAACTGTTGAAAATAAAATGGGCGATGTTTATTTTTTTGAAAACATTGCCGTTGTTGAGTTGCGTGAAGGCGTTCATTTTGATATGAACAATTCTGCAACCATTATTAATGAATTGGAAAGCTATTTTGGTAATACAAAACCGTATGGCATTGTAGCCAATAGGATAAATTCCTATTCAATCAACCTAATGGACGCCCCATATTTTAGAACACAAGCGAAAAACTTGAAAGCCTATGGCGTGGTTGGACACGATTTGGCCAGTAAAATGAATGCCGAAATAGAAAATGGATTTTGCGTTTCTGAAAAGATAGATTACAACACCATTACGGAAGCCATAAAAACCGTTTCTGAAAAAGTGAAAAGCAGCACGTTTTCGTTAAACTAGACGAATACCATCCTTTTCTAATTCTATTTTGCGTTGTTTGTATAAACTCCCGATAGCTTTTTTGAAGTTCTTTTTGCTCATTTTCAAAACTTCCTTAATCTCCTCGGGTGACGATTTATCGGTTAAATCCAAATAGCCCCCATTGTCTTGAAGTTCCTGTAAAACCTTTTCGGCATTGGGCTCTATATTTCGGTAGCCTACTTGCTCTAAAGTAATATCGAGTTTGTTTCCTGATCGGATTTTTTTAACAATACCTTTCAATTTATCACCAACACTTAAATCCTTGAAAATATTGTTTTTGTAAACTAAGCCTGTGTGCGTTTTGTTGACAATAACATTCATGCCCATATCCGACGGATGCGACACAATTAAATCAACTACGTCAAATTCCTTTACGGTCAATTTTTTATTATCCAAAAACCGATTGGTTTTGCTCGAAGCCACCAACCTATTGGTTTTTTCGTCCAAATAACAATATACCAAATACCAACCTCCAGGTTTCATTTTAAAGGCCTGCTCTTTAAACGGACAAAACAATTCCTTTACCATACCCCAATCCAAAAAAGCGCCGTATTCTGTAACTTGATTGCAGCGCAACAATGCAAAATCGCCTTTCATGATGTAAGGCCTGTCGGTAGTAGCTACTGGGCGCTCTTCATTATCTAAATAGACAAAAACTTCCAGCTCGTCCCAAATTTTAAAACTTTCGGGGACGTAGCGGTTTGGAAGCAACACTTCTTCATCATCCTTATCAATCAAATACACCCCGTGGTCCGTTTCACGAAGTATTTCCATGGTATTTATTTCGCCTAATCTAATCATGCTGCAAAGGTAGTGATAACGTTGTTTATAATCATAATTACAAACAATAATTTCTTAGTCTGTAAAATCGAAAAAAAAAAAGCGTTACAACATGCAACGCTTTTAATATTTATGTAATTCCGGTTTTAATATACCGACTCTTTCTTAAAATGTTTGGTCAATAAATAATACACCACGGCTCGATACTTATTGCGGTTGGATTTTCCGTAGGTTTCCATTACGGAATCAATACCCTTATCTAACTCAGGGCCATCCTTTAATCCTAATTTTTTAATTAAAAAGTTCTTTTTTACAGTTTCTAATTCCGACTCGTCCGATCCAGAAACCGTGGCTGCATCGGCGTTATAAATTGAAGGCCCACAACCAATGGTAACTTTCGTTAACAAATCCATGTCTGCGCTAACGCCGCACTTTTCTTTTAAATCTTCAGCATATTTTGCAATAAGCTCGTCTCTTTTACTCATAATGATTTTTGTTTTTTAAGTATTAGTGAAACAGTTAATTGATAACCGTTTAAAGGTAACTATTTTTTTAGACACATAAAACCCTTACACGTCACTTGTTTCCTCTTAAATCATTTTTTTTTGGAAGAAAACTATTTTATAAATTCAAAATATCTTAAAAGCACCTCGTCATTTACGATTTTGGGCGTAAATACTTCGAGCAATTTTGGCTGACTGCCTTCACTATAAAATGAGCTTAAGGCTGTTTTTAAGCCTTCATCGTCGTGGGCAGTTTCATAATTAAAACCATACATATCGCAAAGGTGTTTTGCGGTATGATTGTGGTTGGTTTCAAAATAGGTATCGAAATTTTCGGTGTTTTTATGCCCGGGCAAAATTCTGAAAATACCACCACCCTGATTGTTTATCACGATGATTCTAAAATTATTCGGAATATGATTGTTCCAAAGGGCATTACTGTCATACAAAAAACTTAAATCGCCAGTGATGAAAACAGTCGGTTTTTCACTAGCTACGGCAAACCCAATAGCGGTTGATGTACTACCATCAATACCACTAGTGCCTCGATTGCAATACACCTCTAAAGTTTTATCGAGTTTGAACAACTGCGTGTAACGAATAGCCGAACTATTGCCCATTTGCAGCACCGAATGTTCCGGAACAGACTTCAACACTCTACTAAATACCTTAAAATCTGAAAACGGAATTTCCTCCAAATAGGTTTTGTGCCGTTTTAATCTGCGTTGCTTTACCAACGTCCATTGGGTTTTATAGCCACTTTTTACATAATGCGTCACCTTAGGTAAAAAGGCTTCAAAAAACTGATTTGGCGTCGCTTCAATATGATTTTCTAAACAAAAATATGTGTCATATGCCGTTTTGGGGTCTATGTGCCAATGGTGTTTGGGCTGGAACTTCCGCAAAAACTGCTTTATTTTTTTTGATACCACCAAACCGCCAAAAGTGAGCAAGATATCGGGTTGTAATTCCTTTTGTTCTTCAGAGGAAAGCGGTGCGATAATCTGGTCTATACTGGGAAAAAAACCGGAGTGGTGCAAATTGGATGTGGTTTCAGTAAAAACCAAAATACTATCGTCTTGCGCCAACTCGTCCAGCCATTTTTTGTCAATCTGGTTGGGTTGGTTTACCCCAACCAAAATCATTTTTTTAGTGGCCGAATTCCAGTCTTCCAAACAAGATTTTAATACGTAGTCTTCAATCTCCAGCTCCTTTTCGTTTTCCTCAATGGGTTTCGGGTTTACCGAAAGTTTATCGGTAGTTTCATAAAGCGGTTCATCCAACGGAATATTGATATGCACTGGCCCCCTTTTTAAAAGTGCAAAATTAATAGCCGTGTTGATTTCCTCTTCATTAAAAATTTGGATATCCTTTTGAAGGCCCAAAAACCGCTCGAATTTATTTTCCAGATTTTTGAAAATAGGCAATTCCTCGTGGCTAGGCACATTCTTTTCATCCTTTAAATCGAGCTTTAAATTGGCCGAATACAAAATATGGTTATCAAACACATTTTTTTGGTTAATGGTTTGTCCGTCGCCAATACCAACCAAGTGTTTTGGCCTATCGGCCGAAAGGACTACCAACGGAATATCGCTATAAAAAGCTTCGGCCACCGCCGGGTAATAATTAAGCAACGCACTGCCCGAAGTGCAAACCACAGCCGTGGGTTGTTGCAACTTTTGGGCAATGCCCAATGCAAAAAACGCTGCACAACGCTCGTCAACAATGCTGTAGCAATTAAAAAAATCGTCGTTTGTAAACCCAATGGTTAATGGCGCATTACGGCTACCCGGTGAAATTACAATATGCTTTATGCCTTTGGCTTTGCACAATTGGACAGTAGTTTGTGCTAGAGGTATTTTTGGATAGGTCATGTAGTTTTAATCAATAGCCAAAAATAACAAATTACTCAGCCAATAAAAATGCTTATAAAATGTTTTTCATCACTAAGGATTTCTGTACGGTTTCCTGCCACTCACTTTCTGGATTGGAGCTTTCGGTAATGCCACCTCCAACGTAAATTATAGCGTTTTTGTCTTTTATTTGCATGCACCGTAAATTCACATAAAGCTGCGTACTTTTTTTAGCTATGGCGTACGCCCTATTTTCTATGTTGCGTTTTCCAGAGCGTGGTTTGGCTGTTTTTTCCATATTGAGTTCGCCTAAAAAACCCGTATAAAAAGACCGATTGTAGTTTTCATGTTCTAAAATGAACTGTTTAGCTACCAGTTTAGGCAAACCACAAACAGCAGGTGTGGGATGCAATGCATCAATGACTTGTTTTAACGCCACATCAGTTTTTAAACGTGCCGAAATCATAGTTTTTAAATGCACCAAATTGCCCGCCTTTACTGTTTCGGTATCCGATACCGTTAAGCGTTCCACAGCGGGTTTTAAATTTTCGGTAATAAAATCGGTAACGTATTGCTGCTCCTGCTTTTCCTTTTCTTGCCAATTGACGTCGAGCGTGCCGTTATAGTTTTGCGTTCCGGCAAGCGCCATGATTGAAAACTGCGCACCTTCAATCTTTATTAGAGTTTCGGGCGTTGCGCCCAACCACAACCCCAATTTGGGATGAAACCAGCAGTACACAAATGCCGATGGATACGTGTTCAACAGCCTTTTAAAAATGGCAATGGGATTGTGTTCTGAAAGCCGTGCCGTTTCACTTCTTGAAAGCACCACTTTTTTAAACACATCGTTTTCAATGGCATTAATCCCTTTTTTTACTAAATCGATGTGGTTTTCCTTTTCCGATGCATCGGAAACACCAATAACTTCAGTGATTCTATTTTCCTCGGAAACCTCATAAGTCGACTTTAAAACTTCGGAATGCCCCAACGGCATCAACACCGATTTTTCTGCGTCATCAAACGGTGCGAACACAAACCCCGTTTCGGAATAATCTTCAGAAAAAAACAAATCGTCCGTTTGCTGGATAAAAGCATTTACCTCTTGCCTATTGGGTTTTCGGTAAGCTACAAAAGGAAGATTGGATTGGTATTGGGTTACGATACGCTTAAAAAACTCAGCTTGAATCATTCTTATTTTTTAGGCAGGGAAATGGTGGATAGTTTACAGATAGAAATAAGATTATCTTCATCGTCAGTTACCCGAATATCCAACAATTGGGTGGTACGCCCTTTGTGCAAAAAGGTCGCTTTGGCATAAACGTATCCATCTTTTACGCTTTTAACATGGTTGGCAGTAATTTCTATACCGCGCACAAAAAACTTGTCGGAATCCAGAAAAATATTTGAAGCAAAACTCCCCACACTTTCGGCCAAAGCTGCCGTAGCGCCGCCGTGCAAAACCCCATCGGGCTGGTACACTCGCGAATTAACGGGCATACGGGCCACTAGAAAATCTTTTCCAAAATCAATCATTTCAATATTTAAGGTTTCCATCAACGTGTTTTTGCACACTTTGTTGGCTTGTTCCAAAACGGCTTCTTTTGATAACTTCATGTGTTTTTCTATTCTTTTTTGCGCCCGTAAAAGTACAAAACCCTACTAAAATGAGATGGTAAAGAGTTGTTAAAACCCATTGGTTAACCCAACGGATACATAATGGAAAGCGCCGTGCCCTCGTCAGGTTTCGATTTTAAATCTAATTGGGCGTTTATTAAAGCGGCACGGCTTTTCATATTGATTAACCCCGAGCCTTTTTCAACATCGTTAATATCAAAGCCTTGGCCGTTGTCGGTTGCGGTAACACGCAAGGTTTCGGGTTGGTAATCCAAAATGATTTCGATGTTTTTGGCTTTGGAATATTTTACGGAATTCGATAAAAACTCCTGAAGAATCCTGAATACAATAATTTCGTGTTTTCGATTCGGAAAAGGTCTTTTTTCACCAATGATTTTCAATTCGGCCGACTCAAATTTCATCTTCTTCAATCGGTTTAATTCATTGGTGATTGATTTTTCAAAACCATTATTTAAAATCACATCGTTATTCAACGTTTTTGAAAGCGCCCGCACTTCGGCCAAACTTTCCTTTAGGGCATCGGTGGTGTCCTTAAACTTTTCCTTTACATCATCCGAAACCTGCATTTTTAAAATGCTGAGCTGCATATTGGCAAACGACAGCAATTGCCCTACGTTATCGTGCAACTCCCACCCAACATTCTTTAGGGTTTGTTCTTGGGTTTCGGTTTGGGCTTGGGCTATTTCGGCCTCAAAAGCACGCTGTTGTTCCATTTTTTCTTGTAGCAGTTTGTTTTTCCGTTTTAAAAACACCACAAAAAACACGATAATCAAAGTACTTACAATAACCAAAACGGCTATCATATATACTAATAAATACCGCTCGGAGGCGGTGCTGGCTAATCGTTCTCCGGTTTGCACCATATTAAGGCAAAAGTAAAGGTTAAATACATAAATATATTACATGACAAAAAAACCAACCTTCTAAGGCGAATATAGTTCCAATCCCGTTCATAAACTAGTGGGTCATAACTTGTATATTTATCAAAAAACACCATGGGGGTGATCACTAAAAACCAAATAAATAAAGCCATACTGATGTAAAAATTAATGGATTTATAAAAGGTCAAAATTTTTTCGCTTTGCAAGGTTTCAAAAAAATAGAATACCGTACACAGTAAAACCACTATGCCTCCAGATACTTTTATAACAGGAAAAAACATATTGAAAAAGGCATCCCAATGCAATAAAATATAGCTTAACGAAAAGAATAAAAAAGCATAGCTAGTGTATTTTACAACCTTTTTAAAAGATTCATTTTCTAAAATTTTTCGGTAATAAAACCCAAAAAACATCACGGCCACAATGCTCCATCCTATTGTAAACATCCAGTAATTTTTCTGTATGACCGTCCCTAAAAGAAATTCCAAAAATCTATCAGGATGTACATACCAAGTATAAGTTCCAGACTTTTCCAACAGTATAATATAAACTAGAAAATAAATAAAATATCTGGTTGAAGTATTTCGATATTTTCTATAAAAAAACACACCGGTTAAAGCCGCAATGGCCTCAACCGAGTGTGTTAACAACGTATAATTTTTAAATAAAAACTCTTCCAATGCTATCATGGATAACCTCCATTCCCGCCTTCTCCTTCATTTAACGGTGGCACAGGTGGTTTGTCGTCTCCACGCAATTTAAAAGGTGTCGAGCTGCTTTTTGAGTCGTACTTCACGCCTGTGGGCGCCATAAACATGGTGGTTAAATTGCTTTTTTCTGAACCGGCCTCTTTTCCATAAACGCCCAAATATACTTGTATGCCCGTCATTCTATAGCCCAAGCTATCGGAATAATGTTTGGCATATTCAAGGTAAAGCTCCACATCTTCCAACGGCCAAAATACCGAACGGTCGTCTTGCTCACGGCCTTGTGCCTGTGCGGCAGAATCTACGGCAGCTTTGCGGTATCGGGTCCAGTTATCGCTTAAAACAGTGGCTTGTTCCACCGAAATAACGCCTTTGGGTTTAACAATTTTGGGTTCGGCCTCTTCCCCTTCTGGTCTCGGGCAAAAATAATAGGTTAAAACGGCTCCTACCAAAAAGCCTAAAATCAGGTAGATTAGTTTTTTCATATTAATGGTTTTGGTTAATAATAGCCCGACTAAAATAGTAAAAAGATTTTATTGCAGAATATAAATACAGATATCACACAGGAAATCCTAAAATACCGCCCATGCCAACCGTAAATAGCCAACTGCCGTAAATGGCATGCTGGATGGAAACCAAAAGTGTAGATTGGGTTTTATAGAAACTATGCGCAAACAGCAACCCGCCTACAAAGGTTATAAACAACACCAACGGATTTTTGAAAAACAAATGCCCCAACGAAAAAACCAGAGCATTGGTAAAAATAGCCATCCATTTACTACTGAAAAATGGCTCGTACCGCTTGAAGAAAAACGTTCTGTAAAGCACCTCTTGCGGATAAACCGAAAACACACAGTAAATAAACAACAGTAAAAGCCATAAACTCGGTTTATTCAGCATCACATCAAAAAGGGCATCGCGATTGGTTGCCCAAACATAAATAACCGAAATGCCTGCTATAAGCAAAAAGGTAACGGCCGTTTCTTTCCAAAAGCGTTTCCAGTTTATGGATTTAGACAGTCTGAATCTTTCCTTTTCAACCTTCAGCAGTACAAAAACGACGTAAGCAAATCCCAAAACGCCAACACTCAACTTCAGCCAAACCGGATAGCCAAATGCAAAACTTATTGGCGTGGCTATAAAAATGGCAAAAAATTCTATGGTTTTTATCTGGGCGGAATGCATATTAAAACTTAATAACCGTAGTATGTTTTACTTTATTGATGACAAACATGCTGTGCGTACTGCCAATATAGCTAATGGTAGTCAATTTTTCAACTATAAACTTGCGAAAAGCGGGCATATCGGCTACCAAAACCCGCAATAAATAATCGTAATCCCCACTAACGTGGTGGCACTCCAAAACTTCATTGAGCTTGGCGACTTCACGCTCAAAACTCATAACGTGTTCTTGGCTATGCTGCACCAATTTTACATGGCAAAATACCATAAAATTTTTATTAATCTTTTCTTTGTTGAGCAACACGGTGTAACCTTCAATAAAACCTTCCCGTTCCAGTTTTTTAATACGCTCGTAAATGGCGGTGACGGAAAGATTCAATTTAACCGAAAGCTCTTTGTTGGTCTGTTTGCTGTCGGTTTGCAAATACTCTAACAGTTTTTTATCGGTGGCATCAAATATCATGGCTGAATATTTTTCTGATTTTTGGTTGAACGTGAATTTAGAATAAAAACAAATATTATAATAAATACAATTTATAGATTTATTTTCTAATAATATCAATTTTTATTGATTTTATAACCAATTAATTATAAATTTACATAAAAACGTGAGTTCGATATAACTTAAACTATAAAAAAACCTATTTCAAATCACTGATTATATTAAGGTTGAAAATATTTTGATTGAAAACACCCTCCTTAATAAGAGCTATGCTCTCTAACTTCAATTAAAGACGTGCTTTAATTTCGTTAATCTCAAGGGAGGAATCTACTCGGCAGGATTGTCCCCTAGAGGGGACTTTAGGGGTGTTTCTAAGTCAACCCTCTAAAAATCAACACTTTTTATATCGAACTAACGTTAAAAACCAAACACCATGAACTTTAAACCGGCAAATCAAATACAGGATCTACAATACTTTGGCGAATTTGGAGGCGTTAACCCATCCATTTCCGATTCATCCACCTATACCTTTTTATCGGCCAAAACCATGTTCGATACTTTTGAAGGCAATGCCGATGGTTGCTATTTGTACTCGCGGCACTCGTCGCCTTCAAATTTATATTTGGGTCAGGCTTTGGCGGCCATGGAAGGCACCGAAACAGCCTGTGTATTTGCTTCGGGCATGGGCGCGATTACCGCTACCATGCTGCAACTTTGCGGAGCGGACGACCATGTAGTTTCCAGCCGAACCATTTACGGTGGCACTTATGCCTTTTTTAAAAATTTTGCTCCGCGTTTTCGTATCGAAACCACTTTTGTTGACATTATGAATTTGCATCAAGTTGAAGCAGTCATTACCCCAAAAACAAAGGTGCTGTATTGCGAATCGGTAAGCAACCCGTTGTTGGAAGTCGCCGATATTAAAGCCCTTGCCAAACTGGCGAAAAAGCACGATTTAAAATTGGTGGTCGATAATACTTTTTCGCCGCTATCCATTTCTCCTGCGGTTTTGGGCGCCGATGTGACCATTCATAGCTTAACCAAATTTATAAACGGCAGCAGCGATACCGTTGGCGGTGTGGTTTGCGGTACCCAACATTTTATTGACGAACTACGGAATGTAAACAACGGCGCATCCATGCTTTTGGGCTCGACCATGGATAGTTTACGAGCAGCTTCCGTTTTAAAAAACCTAAGAACATTGCATATCCGTATGCAACAGCATAGTAAAAATGCCTTGTTTTTGGCCGAAAAATTTGAAAACGACGGTTTGAAAACCGTGTACCCCGGATTAAAATCGCATCCATCGCACAACCTTTTCAAACAAATGATGAATGCCGAATATGGCTATGGCGCCATGCTCACCATCGATGTGGGTTCGTTGGAAAAAGCCAACCAACTTATGGAACTCATGCAGCACAAAAACTTAGGTTATTTAGCGGTAAGTCTCGGTTTTTATAAAACGCTTTTTAGCGCTCCAGGCAGTTCTACTTCCTCGGAAATCCCTGAGCACGAACAAAAAGCAATGGGCTTGAGCGACGGACTGATACGTTTTTCCATTGGGCTGGATGCCGATATTGAACGTACTTATGCCAAAATGAACCATTGCATGAAAAGCTTAAAAATCCTCTAAAAATACATCCTAAAACCTATACAATTAACTTCAATTGACATTGTAGAATATCTCCATTTTGAAGTATTTGCATACCTTATGTGAAAGTTGTAACATTACAATGTTAATTTTAAACATGCTTTATGGATAGCCAAAACATAAAAACCAGCGAACCCAAAAACCAATATATTATTGAAAATAAAGAACTTAACATTTGGGAAGCGCTTATACCGGTTTTTGCTTTGGTGGGCATGTTATTTTACAATGTGTTTTTTGTTTATGGCGACGATGCTTTGAGCGGCAGCAATCAGTTTATTTTATTGCTTGGTGCGGCTGTAGCGGCTCTTGTTGGTTTTTTCAATAAAGTCTCTTTCGAACAAATGCTGGAAGAAGTGGCCGAAAACATAAAATCTACCGTTGGTGCTATTTTAATACTTCTCATGGTGGGGGCTTTGGCCGGCAGTTGGTTAATTAGCGGCATCATTCCTTCCATGATTTATTACGGCTTACAAATATTAAACCCCACTATATTTCTGGCAGCCTGCGTCATTATATGTGCCATTATTTCTGTAGCAACAGGAAGCTCGTGGACCACTTCGGCCACCGTTGGTATTGCCTTAATTGGAATTGCAAAAACCTTGGATGTATCGGTGGGAATGACAGCTGGTGCCGTTTTATCTGGAGCTTATTTTGGAGATAAGATGTCACCTTTAAGTGATACCACAAACTTAGCCCCTGCCATGGCTGGTGGTGAATTGTTTTCGCACATTCGCTATATGGCCTTAACTACAGTACCAACGGTAGTGGTTACGCTTATAGTATTCACCATTATCGGATTAAATACAAACACCACAGGAACACCAGATGTTTCAGATAAATTAATCGCCATAGATCAAGCTTTTAATATTTCACCATGGCTATTTTTAGTACCGGTAGTGGTGATTTTAATGATTGTAAAGAAAACATCGCCCTTAGTTGCGCTATTGGTTGGTACACTTTTGGGAGCCGTGGCTGCAATAATCGCCCAACACCATATCGTTTTATCGGTGGCTGATGCCGAATCCCTAACTTTTACTTCAGCCTACAAAGGTGTTATGAATGCTATAACCGTTGATGCGTCGGTAGAAACGAGTAGTGCAGAGCTCAACGACCTGTTTTCTTCCGGTGGAATGAGCGGTATGTTGGGCACGATTTGGCTGATTATTTGTGCCATGGTTTTTGGCGGCATTATGGACGCCATTGGCGCATTGGCCAAAATAAGTAAATCGATATTGAATTTATTCGATTCGGTATTTGGGCTTTTTGCCAGTACCGTTATAAGTTGCCTTGGTCTGAATGCCTTGGCCAGCGACCAATATTTAGCCATTGTTGTTCCTGGCAAAATGTATCAAAAAGCATTTCAAGAAAAAGGTCTTGCTCCTGAAAACTTGAGTAGAACCCTTGAAGATTCCGGTACAGTTACATCGGTGCTTATACCTTGGAATACTTGCGGAGCCTACCATTCGGGCGTACTTGGGGTACCCGTTGCCGACTATTTTTTCTACGCCATCTTCAACTGGTTAAGCCCTTTTATAACTTTAATATTCGCTGCTTTTAAAATTAAAATTAAGCAACTTATCGCTTCTCCAAAATATTCATAAATTTTAGCACAAAAACCAAGAATTTCACATTTTATGTCGTGATATTTTACGTGATTATTAATTTTCAACCATCTTTTTTATTGCTATTCACAATGCTTATTGCATTATAAAATTATATAATCAAACTTTATTTTGTCAACACGTATATTCTAGTAGTTTTGCTTCAAATTAATAATTTAAAAAACGAAAAAAATATGGCACTAGTAGGAAAACAATTTCCAGATTTAAATGTTGACGCAATGAACGAAATGGGCGACACTTTTAAATTGAACGTTCTTGAAACCGCAAGAGACAACAAGAAAAAAGTAGTTTTATTTTGGTACCCAAAAGATTTCACTTTTGTATGTCCAACAGAATTGCACGCTTTCCAAGCCGCTTTACCAGAATTCGAAAAACGTAACACAGTGGTAATCGGTGCTTCTTGCGATACTCCAGAAGTTCACTTTGCTTGGTTAAACACTGCTAAAGATAACGGCGGTATTGAAGGTGTAACCTACCCTATTATTGCAGATAGCAACAGAAACTTATCTAGCATTTTAGGTATTTTGGATATTACCAACGAAACTTTTGACGAAGCTACCGGAACTGTACAAGTTGAAGGTGACAATGTAACTTACAGAGCTACTTACATTATTGATGAAGACGGTGTGGTACAGCACGAAAGCATCAACAACATGCCTTTAGGAAGAAATGTAAACGAGTACATCCGTTTGGTTGACGCCCTAACACATGTACAGGAAAAAGGTGAAGTTTGTCCAGCAAACTGGGAAGAAGGTAAAGAGGCTATGAACGCCAATGCTAAAGCTACTGCAGAGTATTTAGCTAAAAACTAATTTATACAGAGGCTGTCTTAAAAGTACTTTTGTCATTTCGAGCGGAGTCGAGAAATCGCATCATACTGAAACTAAGAATTCATCTTTTTAAGATTCTTCACTTAGTTAAGAATGACATCTTTTGAGACAGCCTCTACTTAAAAAATATAAAAATGGTTAAAGAATTAGAAAAAGACAATTTAAACGAAATCGTTTCGAGTAATAAAACTGTTGTCGTTCAGTTTTCGGCCACTTGGTGCGGGAATTGCAGAATTATGAAACCGAAATTTAAAAAGTTGGCTACGGAAAATGAAAGTACATCTTTCGTTATTGCTGATGCCGAAAAATTTCCGGAGTCACGAAAATTAGCAACTGTAGATAATCTACCAACATTCGCCACTTTTAAAAATGGTGCGTTTGTTAATCAAGTTCAAACCAATAAGTTTGATGTATTAAAAGATTTAGTAAATGAAGTTACCGGTAATTAAACATTTAACGCAGTTTATTGAGGAAAACGACGAAGATTATGTGATCGAAACCGTTGAAACCCTTGAAGCCCTAACGGAAGTTCCTTCATTAAAGGATGAAGAATTGGATGTTATCGGCGAACTGATTTCAAACATGTATGGTGCCCTAGAGGTCAATAAAATGATAAAGGATGGCACTGACAAAAAAGAAGCTTTAAATACCTTTATGTCGAGGGTGTTGGGCTCCATTGACAAGTAAAAGATAGTATCCACCATTTAGGTGTAGGATAAAAAAAACAGGTAAAATAAATTTCACCTGTTTTTTTGGTTGGTTAGCTATTAATCATTTCTTATGATGGAACTTTACATAATAAGAAGTTCCTCAAATATATAGTTTAACCGTGTTTTTGAAAATAACAAATGTTAATTCGCACCTATTTTTTTTCTTATCCTGCTTAACTGAACCGGCGTTATACCTAAATATGAGGCGATATGGTATTGTGAAATTAAGCTGTCTATATTAGGGTTTTGCTTTCGCAACTCTAAATAACGCTGAGTGGCATTCAAAGAAATTAAATCTACCAAACGCTTTTCGTACTGCATGTAAACCATTTCTAAAACCCTACTGTAAAACACTTTAAGGGCAGTGCTTTTTTTATACAGTTGCATCAGTTGGGCGTAATCTACCTCATAAAGTTCACATTCTGAAATAGATTCAAACACAAACCTTGAGGGTTGTTTTTTTACCAAAGCCGTTAAGGGCCCCATAAAAGACGTTGGGAAATAAAAACTCTTATTATACTCCTTTCCCGATTCGGAACTTAAATAACAACGAATAATCCCCGATACCAATAAATACACCTTGGTCGGCACCTCATTGAATTTTACAACTTGATGCCCAGCTTTAACCTTTTTGAGCTCGCTAATACCTTCAAGTTCCTTGAACAAATCCTCTGGAATTTCTCCAACGGAATTTAAAAATTCAAAACTGCTATTCATCTTTTGGGTTGGCTGAAACAAACCTTATGTTATTATATTTTTTAATCCTTTCACTACGTCAATTTACTTTCCGTACTTCTAAAGTAATATCTTTTTCTTTCTTGCTCATAATTAATCTGTCATGAGCAGATATACTAGTTTAGTTGTATATACAATAGTTAAAAACCAATCTGAAAATCAAAAGTATAAAAAAAGCTCCGAACTTTCGTTCGGAGCTTTTATGGCTAAACCTTAAGTGTTAAATAAAGATTTACTTTAATGTAAATTCAGAGGTTGAAACCAAGTCTTTTTCATTGAATACGTTTACCACATAGCGGCCTTCTTCAAAATCGTTGTCTCCTTTTGAGGCCACAAATTCGCAAACATTCAAACTGCTATTTTCATAATTGAACTTACTAATTACGCTATAATTCAACGTTTTTTCACCAAATTGTACTTGTTCGTTCAATCCTAAAATATTGTTTTTTGGGCCAATAACCTGTACATAAAGCTCCTGGTCGCCTTCAGAAACCAAAGCGTTTTTGGCTACTGTAAAGCACACTCTAATTTTATCTACTCTTCTGGCACGTTCTGTTGGGATTAATTTGCCCGAAGTTCTTTCAATAACCCCAAAACCTTTAAGTCCTACGGTATTTAAAGCCGACGCATTTTCAACCACTTCGGCCAAAGCGTTGTTTTGTACCAATAACGAATCGGTGAAAATGGTACGCTCTTCCAAACGCACTCTTGTGCTGTCAAGCGAAGTTGCCAAATAAGAATTCTCTATACGTAACGAGTCGTTTTGTGCCAACAGTACATCCATTTCCTTTTGTAACGACATGTATTTACTTTTATATCGCCACAAGCTTTTTACGTTGGTTTCAGAAATTTTCAACGAATCGATTAACCCTTGTATTCTTGCTCTAGCCTCTACCAAGTCGGCGTTGGCTATTTCGTTTTCACCAATGGCTTCATCATATTGCTTGGCCATGGCGTTTAAATCGTTCATTACCAATTCTTTTTCAGCGGTTAGTTCTTTTTGGGTTTCATTACTTTTCTTATACAAATTCATTGTATAAAAACCGGTTGCTAAAAATAAAACCAGTGCAATGCCCAATGCCACTTTAAGCCCCGTGTTGCTTTTGCTATTTTCCATAATCTTTAATTTAATGTGTTAAGGTTAAATTTTTGTTTAATCTAATTAATTTTATAAAACTATAAACAAATAATGCCGTATTTTTAATATTCAAACCCATTTAAGAAACCTATGGATAAACTCGTTTTGTTTAATAGCGCCGCCCGAAACAAACTTTTAAGTAAACGCTCTGGTGAGTCTAAGTTTGGTCAACATGTTCAAACATTAACCAGCATTTCCAATATATACGAACAACTTTGTAATTTGGATGTTAATTATGTGATTTTAGGTTTGCCCGAAGATGTTGGTGTGTTTGCCAACCACGGAAAAACGGGTACTGCAAGCGCTTGGAATACGGCTCTAAAAAGTCTGCTAAACGTACAGAGCAATAAACACACCTATGCTTCTAATGTTTTGATTTTAGGCCATTTGGATTTTACCGAAGAACTTAATGAAATTGCAAAATTAAAACCAACGAAAAAGAAGGATGTTTTAAAAGCCAGAAAATGGGTTGAAAAAATTGATGCCGAAGTATCATACATAATCCATCAAATTGTTTCGGCGGGCAAAATTCCAATCGTAATTGGCGGCGGACACAACAATGCCTACGGAAACATAAAAGGCAGTAGCTTGGCTCTTAACACCTCCATAAATGCAGTTAATTTAGATGCCCATACCGATTTTAGGTCTGTTGAAGGGCGGCACAGCGGAAACGGTTTCAGTTACGCTTTCGCGGAAGGCTTTTTGGAAAATTATTTCGTTTTCGGGCTGCATGAAAATTATACTTCAGATGCCATTTTCAACACTTTTGAAAATTCAAAATATTTGGATTACAACACTTTTGAAAGTTTGGAAATTAGAAATGAACGCCGATTTAAAAAGGAATTGGCACGGGCCACCGAACACATTACCGCAAACCACTTCGGTATTGAAATAGATTGCGATGCCATTGAGAACATACCCAGTAGCGCCCAAACGCCCAGCGGATTTACCGTTACCCAAGCCCGACAATTTGTGAGCCATTTTGCGAACAACCAGTACGCTACGTATTTGCATATTTGCGAAGCAGCACCCAAAAAAAAATCGGCCGACCAAGTTGGAAAACTCATTACTTATTTGATTACGGATTTTATTCGAGCCAATAAAAAATAGTGCTTTTTTACCGAAAATATATTATAACCTTTCCAGTAAAAAAGCACTCAATTCCAAACAATATTTTTGGTCAGTTTCGCATAAAACCAACAAAGTTTCAGATATGTAATCATGCAATTCTTTATTGTTTGGATAAATCTTATATGCCAATTTAAACTCTGAATACGCCCCATGTATTTGGTTCATTTTCAACCTTTCTTTTCCTGAAGCTATAAGAAAACGGAATGCTTTTTTATCTTCGTAGGCTTCTAAATCACTCATTTCTTGCGAGTGCGCTTTTGAATAATGGTTGAAGCTCACAAATGAAAAAGTACCAATGAAAAGTAATATGATACCAATAACAAAACTTAAAATCCCCATAAAGGTTTTGTTTACTGAAATGTTAGGTTTTATTGAAAATGTTCTGGAATAACTTTGCAGAGGATTAAACGAAGGGACGCCTTTCCGCTCGAAAAGGACCCTTTTGGAATTTCTTGAGTAAATCCATTTTTGCATCCCAAATCCCATGTAACCCATAATTGACCTTTATTTATAGGTCTTTAAACTTTAGTATTTGTTACAGTGAAAGAAACAAGTGATTAAAAGTTTGTTGGAACAGCAAACTCAATTCCTTTATCATATCTGCTTTTACGCCTAGAAAAAATCGAACAACGAGCTTGATTGTTAAATTCTAAAACCTCACCCATCCGCCTTTTAAATTGCATATATGGAGCATTACCTTTTAATGTCTTTTTTTGAAAATCCGATATATCTTTGTATTGCATTTTCAACCGTGGAATATAAATGGGCTCAATGTTTATTTTATGTTTAAATTGAGTTCCCAGCAAGCTATAATCCTCATCAAATTTCAACCAATCGTACCTTTCAGTATAAAGGTTAAGTATGCGCAGCAGCATTTGTTTTTCAGGTTTCAAGTAGCGCTCATATTCCCCAATTAGAACATTGTAAATTTCAGTAATAACTTGATGAAGATAAACTGTACCCTTATTCTTCTTTAATAATTTACCGATGACCTCTAAAATTACATTTGAAAAAAAATCGTTGTCATCCGTTTCTCTTTCCTTTTTGATTGAAAAGACTCTTTTTTTATGACTGTAAAAATTGCCAAAATAACTTTCTTGAAAATTAACTACTTCTACCCTGATTATTTTCTTGCTTAATAGCCTAAGAAAAGTCAAATTAAAGGTTTCATTTAATAAATCTTCCCAAAGTACATCACTCGAAATAGAAACATGACGATATTCAAAATCATGAATTCTGCTGAGGCTGCACATCCCAATATCATCACAATGAAAATCAATATTTTCAACATGAATTTTACCTATGGAAAGATTCTTTTTGGAATAAAAGAAAGATGTAATGGACATAAAATTTACTTAGCAGCCTTCAAAGAATCAATCTGCTTTTGCAATTTTTCAAGCAATTCAGCCTTAACGTCCGTATCAGGAACCATTTGGTTTATAGAATCTTTTACGGCTTCACCAAAATCAATTTCTTTCTTTTCCTCAACAAAATAATAGCCAATGCCCTCACTGGCTCGCCAGGCTTCGTTAAGTTGATGGTAAACCGTTTTATCCCACTGGCTGGGGTGTTTTACATCAATCCAAACCACATCGCGGTACTCGCTATCTACCAGCACCAAATCGGGTGTAGCCGAACCGTCAAACTGTTGCGCATTATTATCACTAATGGCCGAAACCGTTCCCATAAAAAACATACGCTTTTTACCAGCTATATTTTTTATGTAAGGTCGAAATTCAACTGGTGTATTGGCACTCCAATCGTATTCCTTTCGCGATTCCTTTACCTTTAACGGCATGGCCGAAACCCCAGCGTAACCTTGCTTTTTTGCGGCATGATTATAATAATACAGTTTGTCGGTGCCATCGGCAGGTACAAAAACGCTGAAACTTAAACTGGTACGCTCGTCGCCAACGGGCTCCAAACCAAACCAATGGTACAGACCACTGTAAGCCTCCACATCGGTTTCCGAAAAATCGAAATCGGTAACATAGGGCTGCTGGTTTTGGTCTTTAGGCATGGTCGGGATTTTCACCGCCGTTTCCATATTCCATGGCAACGGATCGCTAAATCCGCCCAAAAACTTTAAGGATTCTGCTTGCAACCTCGACACCTTTTCCGCTAAGGTATTTTGACGTGTTAAATAAGGGTGGTTTTTCATGTACTCTGGACTCACATAAGTGCCTTTCCCGATTAAAATACGCTCGATGTAATCGTTAAAATCATGCTCGCCATTGTCAATGACCATTACGCCGCCAAAGGTTGGGTACGGAAACAAAAAGCCTTTCCACTTTATTAAGCTCACCACTTCTACCCATTGCCCAGAATCGTTTTTCATGTAATAGGTGTCGCTGGGTTCCATGGTGAACAATTGGAAAATATTGAAACGCTGCACCACCGCGTTATAGGTATTTCGGCTAAATTTCAATGATTCACCAATGGAAAAGGTAACGGGAATTCGGTTTTCACTTGAAAATCTCGGGAACGGTGTGGTACTCGATACCGCAAACACTTCCTCGGTATTATCGGTCATGCCCTGCCACATGTATTTTTCAGTGGGCTGGATGGCCATGGTCCATTTATTTTCGTTACCAATACGCACCAAATGTGGTAGCGATACATCTTTGGTTTCGCCCACACTTTCATTAGCCATGGAAAAAATATTGCGTAATGGCTGAATGCGCTCATTTTGTGTTAATGGCAACTCGCTGATTTCAACTTTATTCAAATGGTTGAAAACATTGTAGGTTTTCATATAATCGTACATTTTGAAATGCCAACCCACTACATACAGCAGCCCGAAGAAAATGAGCAACAACGCCAAAATGCCCAATCTACCACCCGTACTGGCCGATTTTCTAAACTTCCGAAGGCCAAAAAACAGTACAGTGGCACTTAACAGGATAACAAAAATATATTTCCTTATAAATAATAAAGCAGGTTGGTAATCGTCGCGCAAAACAAAAAGCGCAATTAATAAAATAATGGAAACAATTATGATTATTGTTTTTTGTTTTTTGCCTTTATTCCAGTAGTTTTTTATCATGTTTTGTCATTCCCACCTTTCGGCTATCTCTCAAGATGAACTTCGGCAGAATCTTTTTTAATTTAACTTGTTTCGTTTCAACAGACACTTCGACTGCACTCAGTGTGACATTTTAATTCTAAATTTAAAGCAACCCTTTATCCTTCAACCGTTCACGAGCACTTTTTTCTTCTTTTTTCAGGGATTCTTGTTTTGATTCCACACTTCGACTACGCTCAGTATCCAAACTATCAGTTTCATTGGCGTCCTTGGTTTTTAAATCCTCAATAAAATCCTTTCCTTTTTCAATAGTATCCTGTACCATACCTTCCAACGAATCGCTTTTTTCGTCTATCACTTCACTCGATTTAAAAATAAAATTGGCTAAATACGTACCTAGTAATGTGCCGAAAATCATGGAAGCAAAAATGGATACCGTGGCCACGTCAATAGGGATTAAAAACTGTGTGATAACGATGCCTATCAAAAACAAAAAGCCTATGAATACCAACCGAATAATAAATTTTTGCTGATACACAAATCCGGTTTTATCGGATGGTTTCATTTGCAATTCTTTCGAATACATCAGTTTGTTGAAAAACCGGTATAAACCGTTTCCGTTGGATTCGCGCCAGTAAATCAATGCTCCAAAAAGTATGGATGCGATGAAGATGATTAGTTCTAGTGTCATAGTTATAAAGTTTGAAGCATGGAGTTAGAAGCTTGAAGCTGCTTACTCATGCTGCTTTTTTTTGTTTGAAGCTTGGAGTTGGAAGCTGGAAGTTTCTTACTCTTGCGCTTTAATTTTTTATTTTATTCCTGAAAGCTATGGTCATATTTATTAAATCGAAACAGTCTTTGTAATATCGCCTAAAAATATCTTCTTCAAGATAGTTTCTACTTTTTGCTTTGTGCAAACAAGTTACTACTTCTGCCAAAGATCTTATAGCGTATCCTAAAAATTTTCTATATTCTGGCCCAGATTGCAAAATTGAACCTTCTGAAATATTTAACGCAATAGAATCGGAAGCTCTTTTTAATTGCGATGACAAATTATACCTTTCATCTTTAGGAAACTTAGATACCAAAATATTCATGTCTTCCCCTAAGTCCATTTCTTTTTGCCAAATGATTAAATCTTCAAACTTAAATTTCATTTATAAATAAATTAAACTTCATGCTTTCTTCTTACATCTCCAAGCTCCAAACTTCTAACTTCTAACCACCAACGTTCCCACTTATCGTCCCCACAACCCAATCTTTTAAGGAATCGTCCCAATTTTTATAGGCACCATAAAACGTTTCCTTATCGTACCAATACCAAAACAGCACGTCTTTTGGTGAAATGTTTACCAATAGTTTCCAAATTAAGTCTTGGTGTTTTGCTTCCAACGACGAATGTGGTTGGTGCAATGCCTCATAGAATTTTAAATCGATAACATCGCCTATTTTAAATTCGTTGCTCACCTCTAATTTTTCCAAATAGCGCTCTACGCCCATCACTTTTTTGCGCGAATCAATATCCAATTTGTTCAGGTAACTTTTAAATAAAATGGAATCGTTTAAAATATCATTGATAGGGTGTTGCGGTTTTTTTAAACATTGTGCCAACTCAAATTTTTTAATGCGATCGTACTGATTTGTTTTAATCACTTTTTCCAAATCGCACTCCACAATAACGTGGTCGCGTAGTTTTTCCATAAGTTGGGGCTGTGAAATGTGATAAATCAAAACGTCATGGCTCGTATCCTTGATGGCTTCCTTGTACCACTTTTCATCTTCGAACACCACAATGGGCGTTATAAAATCTCGCAATACGTAAACGCCGCCAAACGATCTTGTAAAGAAAGAATCGGTAGTGTATTCCAGCTCGTGCAACTCTAAATCTCGATACCGCAAATCGCCATGCTTTTGGGCTGATTCCAACAATTGCTGATGCAAATTTTCATCAATAAAATTATTGCCCTTACTAAACGTATCGACCAATTTTAACTGCTGTTTTTGGATTTTATCCAAATCGTTGATTAAATGGAAATGAACGGTTACTTTATCGTATTTAAGTACATCCAAAGGCTCGTAGAACGCATCGATGCCTTGGTCGAAATCCAAACAAATAGCACAATCGCGAGTAATGTCCTTTATTTTTTCACCGTGGACTTTAAACACGAATTTCATAATATCACGATCAAAAGTGTGGGCAGGCAAATACACGGGCTTTCCTTTTTGTAACGGTGAAATAATGATGCCACACGGATTGGCCTCACCGTTGCACATATAATATTGTTCAGCTTTTTCTTCGGCCACTTCGGGGCTCCACCCCATTCCGTCAATATGGAAAGTCTTTAATTTCGTTTCCGAAAAGCCAAGCTTCACCAAGCATTTATTGTAACGCTCCACCAGTTTTCCGCTTACCGGAATGAGTTCACTTTTAAATAGATTTGCTGTTTTTAGTTTGTTCATTTAGACACAAATTACCTTCAATTTAAACACCCAACAAATTATGAATTTGCGCATACTGCAACAACACAATGGTTCGGGTATCTTCAATTTTACCATTGTTGAGCATGTTTATTGCTTTTTCAAATGGCAACTCCAAAACCTCAATATCTTCATGTTCACTGTCCAATCCTCCGCCATCATTTACCTTCATATCATCGGTGTATTCGCCAACAAAAAAATGCATCTTTTCGGTCATTACCCCGGGCGACGAATAGGCTTCGTAAACCTTTTTTACTTCTTTTAATCGGTAGCCCACTTCTTCTTCGGTTTCACGGATAATGCAGGCTTCGGGGTTATCTTTATCCAACATGCCAGCCGTGATTTCAACCAAAAAGCCGTCTTTATTATCGTTCAAATAGGTGGGCATTCTAAACTGCTTGGTTAAAATAACCGTTTGCTTTTCCTTATTATAAAGAAGGATTCCTGCGCCGTCGCCCCTATCATAAACCTCGCGCATTTGGTTCACCCATGTTCCGCTGCTCGTCAAATAATCAAAAGTGACCCGGTTTAGAATATAATAATTATCGGACAGCAGTTTCTTTTCTATGTTTTTTATTCGTTTATCGCTCATTCTTCATTTTTAGTTTTCCACGATTCCTTTTTCTGAAACCGACATACTCCTTGTTTATTCACTTGTTAGCCCAACACCCATTATAAGCTTTCAAAAGTCTTTCTCGCTTCGGTTTCAATATTCAATTGGTTCACTCGGGCATCAACTTTTCGTTTAAAATCGGTATCGGCAATGGTGGCAACATTATCCAGGTAGCGCACCACTTCTTGACGACGGATTTCTGAAAAATCCAACCCTTTCATATTGGCCCGCATCAATTCTTGAAGCATGTTGAATTTGGTGTCATAATCTTTTTTAAAATAAATTTCGGGGTTTTCGAACCAGTTTTCATCCAAATCAAAATCGGTCAGTCGCAACGAAATGGCACTTTGAATGTTCCGAACATCACGTGACGAGAAAAATGGAAACGCCTTTTGCATGTCTTTATACAAATGCGCGTAAAATAAATGCTGATTGGTTTTAAATTGTTTTTCAACCCTATCGTAAATTTCATGTACGCGCGCTTCAGTAGGCTTTTCTACCGTGTTGAGAATTTCACCCATATTTTTTGCTAAACCTTGGTCTTGCAAATAGCTGTAATTTTCAGGGCCTTGCATGTTTACAAAATCGGGCATGGTATCGTCCAGTTTCCGCCACCATAAATGGTCTTGGTCCAAAAAATCGGTTTCGGTACGCGCACCATCGATTTTAAAACGCCCCTGAACACGTGAAATCACAGCCTTATCCAACATTTCTGGCAAATTGGTAAACAGCCCAATGGAACTGTTGCCGTAATTTACAGCATAGGCACCTTCGGTATATCGCAAAAACACGCCAATGACTTCCTTTACACCTGCCGAAACACCTTGTGCGGTACGTTCCTGCAAATTGTTTTCGGCATCGTCAATGGGTGCAAAAATGAGTTTTGTGGGGTCTTGCATGGGTTTCATCCACTCTACCATTTTTTCGGCCGAACCGCCTTGAAAGGTACTAATCAAAGTATCGGGCATCGGGTGGAATAAAAATGGAATATCCAAAGTATCGCAGTGTTCCTTCAACCGGGTGGCAATAGCGGCGATGAGCATACTTTTTCCAGTACCCGGAATACCGTAGCCCATAAAAACAGGCATAAAACCGCCCAATTCTTGAAACGGATTTTTCTTTGCGGTAAAATCGTAACTCAACAAACGCTCGGTGAGTCGGCGTGCAAAATGTTTCGCATCACGATTACCAACAATTTGTTCGAATTGTATTTTATTGAATTCCACACTTTTTGCCGTGCCCTCAAAAACGTTGTTCCAGCCCGAAATGGCAAACTCCGATTTTTCAAGTTTGTAGGTTCGATCCACAATGGTATCGGTATATTCCAAAGTGCTTTTCCGAAGTTGTATTTCATCAATCAAAGCTTCAAAATACACCACCGTAAAATCAATCACATCCTTGTCGGACTTGATAATTTCGGGATGCCCCAAATACTTATCGTAGTAAAATAAAGCACACGAAATACCTTTGATGGGCAACAAAAACGACACCTCGGGAATGCCAGCAAACTTTTGTTTCATGACACTCAAATCATCCGAAGCGTATGGTTTTAAATCGTTCAATATTTTATAGGCCGAAGCAAATAACATAAACGCCGTAGCGGTGTGCATCTTGCTTTCGTACTCCCGCTTTCCGTTGGTATCTAAGGCCGATTTGCTTTCATTTAATCGCGAAAGCCCCGAAGAATCGGAATAACTATCTTTTACCCAAATGCCCAAAGTGATGCCTTCCTGAACTGCAAAAAGCGCTTGGTTCAAAAAAACAGGAATGGCCACCGAATCGGGCAACAAGCGTTTTTTTAATGCCAATATGGTTTTGGAGACCGAAGTAATCTGCGCTGTTTGCGTTCCGTTATTCACCCTCGATAGATATAGTAAAATAGACTCGTCCTTGGCATCTTTATCTCGGTTTTTGGCTCGCGAACCTTGCTCCCATTGCACACTTTTTAAATAGGAAGTGGCCTCATCGCGAAGCACATCGAGTTCTGATAATTTTATGGGGAATGTTGAGTTGTGTTCCATGTTTTCTAGTTTTCAGTTTCCTGTCTCAGTATCAGTTTAGAAAACTGAATACTGTGACTGCGACTGTTTACTTTTTTAAATCTATTTTTAATTCAGCCACTTCAATAGGCGGTTTAGCTAAACTGTTCATAATTTCTGGCGTTTTGTTATACAGCAATTGAATGACCCGATGTGGTGCCAAAACATATTTTTGTTTAAACACATCGCCCCATTTTTGTAAAATTTGTTTGCTAAAAAATCCGCCTTCCTTAAATTCACTTTCCGAGGCCACTTCGTGGACTTTCAGTGACAGGGCATACGATTCCAGCGCCACTTCCTTTTTACCAATACTTTCTAAAATGGCGTGGGTAATTTTGTTTTCATCCTTGGCAAAAACGTTGTGCAAAGGTCCCAAATCGATGCGTTTTATCAATTTTGGAAATACTTTCGGGAGTTTTCGGTCAATGGTATGTGCCATCATGTCCAGGCTCATGTCGCGATCGGCCACCGTTTTTAAAACCTCATAAATCTCGTCTTTATAATCGTTGATGCTTTTGCCGTCAAAATCAAAGTACATAAAACAGATAAATGGACGGTTGTGTGAGACATCATAAAAACTCCAACTCGTTAACAAATCTGCTGGCGAATCTTCCTGAGCATTTAATATTTTCCCCTGTACAAACCGATTGAAAATATATTGCTTGTTTACCGAAGTATAATACACAATAGAAGATGCCTGAAACAGCTTACTCTTTTTTACAGGTTCCTTTTTCCGCAGCAACGTATCCAAAAATTCCTCTTTCAGTTTGGCTATGGGCGTTAATTTGCCAATGTACTCGTCTCGCAATTCCAAATCATTGAACAAATACCGAAACTCCAAATAATTCGGAAACCCAGAATCCGTCAAATCCACCTTCATATTATCCTCATCGTCATACATGTACTTGATGCGCATAGCCTCAACCGAGTACAGTAACAAATCGCAATATTGCTTAAACAATTTCACTTCATCAGCATTACAAATGTTTTGGCGCTGCACCGCAACAATGAGTTCCTTAAAAGCAAAATCGACCATCTTATGGTAAAACACGTATTGCTCTTTCGAGTCTAAAATTGCAGAATCTAAAGGGGTTACAATATGGTTTATGGACATGGTTTAGTATTCAGTTCTCAGTCTTCAGTAGGCAGTTTTGCTACGAACACACTCATATTTTAGTTAATTTTTTGGGCGTTACCACAAGGGTCGGGCTTTCCGTTACAATCTTTTTATTCGTTCCTCATAAAAAGGATTTTCACTGCAATCCCTAACGCAAATGCCACCCGCAGGCCTCCGAAAGAGAGGAAACGTTGCGGCAATGACAAATTAGTTTAAGATAACAAATCGTCAGCTCCAGCATCCGGTTTTGGTTTTCCGGCAGGTTTACCAGCATCGCCCGCAGGCTTGTTGGCATCAGCTTTATAGTAATCTTCAAAAATCTCTTTCATATCAATGCCATAGCGCTCCGCAAAGTTCTTTTGTATTTCGCCATCCTTGGCACGAATTTCCTGCAAAGCTTCGGCATAACTGCTGTAAACGCCTTGCATCACCTTTTCGTGCACCGGAATGTTGTCCATCATATCCTGACGCGCTTTGGCACTGGCCGTATGCATCGAGGCCAAAGTTTCTCCAATGTGCTCGTCGGTCTTAACACCCAAATGCTCTAAAATGGCCGCAAATTCTTGGTCGGTTCTGGCTTTTAAAGCCACTACGTAACCATCGTAATATTTCAATCGCTCTTCGGTATCACTCTTTAATTTAGCACGGTGTGTTTGTAAATTGCTGCGCAGTGAAGTTAAAACCTTAATGGTCAAATTGTGTTTGTGCACAAAACTATCTTTACTCGCAGCAAGTGTAGTGTACGCATTTTTAAGGCCTTCCAATTCCTCTACTTTTTGTTCCAATTCGGTAACCTTACCAACGGCTTGAGCATAATCGGCCGATTGTTTATCTGCAATATCCTCCAATTCTTGGCGGGCTTGTTTCAACAGTGCATATTGTTCTTCCAATTTGGCCTCCACTTCCTTTTTCTTTTCCAACGCCTTAGTGTGGTTTTTAGTGGCTTCAACAATGGCATCCTGCAATTTATCTTCCACCTCTTTTATTTCAACCTCGCGGTTTTTTAAACGGCTAACGGCAGCTTGCGATTTGTACGACAGCTCGCCCAAAAGTGTTTGCACATCGGCACTTTCAATACGCTCCTGAAACATAGCCTTTGCCTTGTTATCGGCGGCAGCACGTGTTTTTTCGGCTGCTTTAAGCGTTTCTTCGGCTTTCTTGATTTTACTTTTCCGTCCCCAAAGATTGTTCCACCAAGTATCTGGCTTCGCCTCGGCATCCTCCAATTCAATTTTGGCTCGCTCTAATGCTTTTTGGGCATCGTCAATCACCTTTTGCTCTGTAGCGTTCAGCGACGAGAATTTTTCGAAAATAATACCGACTTCATCTTGGTAATCGGTTAAATCCTTAATGGCATCCAAAAGTGTAGTTCGGTCTTTTTCGGCCATGTGTACCACATCATCCAAAGTGGCATTGAGTATTTTTTGACGCACTTCGGGATCGTCCTCTTGCGACAATTTAGATTTCATCGTGTCAATGGCCTTACCCCAATTGACATCAACTTTTTCGGTTTTTTCGTTTGAAGAGGTTTCTAATAAATCAAAATCGTCTGACATGGTATGTTTAGTGTTTAAAGTTGAACAATTTTACGCACAAGCAATTTCGACATTTTTTTTTGAAATCAAAATTTTAATGCTCAAATAGTAAGTATCCGTTCACGTTAAATTGTTACAATATTATACCAACTTGTGAAAACTTAGTGAATAACTTGTATTAATTTTCAACTACCAATCGATAAATTGTACTATATTTGATTTGCTGTTAATCCATTACTTAGAAACATGGTATCAATCCAAATCTTTAATTTTTCTTCAAAATCCCTTCTGTTTTTTGGAGCTGCCACCACCACATTATTATTATCGGTGGGTGCTTTTTTTATCATTTTATTGCTTTTAGGTTTACGGAAATCGTACAAACTGAAAAAGGAAAATGACCGCTTAGAAGCTATGAACCGAAAGATTGCCGAAGAAAAAGACAAACCCTATCGCGACTTTACCGAGGGCCATATGTATGGCGGTGGAGGGGATAGTTAAAAAAACTAGCCACAACACCGGTAACCGTTGCACAAGCCCATAATTTTGTAAAAACATGATACAAAAACGCCTATTTTAAGGGCATTTGTTGTTTTTGAATGTAACTTATGGTCTCAATTCCAGGTGCCCCTATGGGCCTAAAATGGCTTCTATAGCAGCCTTAAAACAATAAAAAACGAAAACAGCTAGTACAGTAAATCACTTTTTCATAAACATACATGCAAAGTAGTAAACACCGCCATCATTTTTTTCAGCGGAAACATTAAAATGGGTAAAATTCCCCTCAATACCCTTTCTGTGCACCGCGCTGTTTAGCCAAGCATTCACCACATCTTCCGCCGAATGATACCCACTGGCTACAATTTCGTAAACACTTTTAGCTCCAGCATACTGCATTAAATTATATTCACGCTCTAAATAGTTATCGTGCGACAACCGACTTGCGTTGATCATAAAACCAGTATGGATATATACTTGTGTTCTTATGGCGTCTGACCGCTTCAGCACGCTCAAACCCTTGGAGCGTCTATGGGATAGAATTTCATCTAAAATAGTAATTTCAAATCGGCTGAGCGCCTTGGCCTCATCGGGTAACACCTTTTGATTTGGGCTGGGCTTAAAATACTCGGTTTCGGGTGAGCACGAAATAAACCCCAAGCTTAACGCTAAGAGCATTAATAATTTGCTATTAATAACATTCATGATTGAGAGACTGCACCACAACTGCATGTTTTTGTAGCGCAAGGTTTTTTTCAGAATGCAAAATTACCCTTCAACGCATATTAGAGCACTAAAATTTCTGTTAATAAAAACCGCTTTGTGTCATGGCTATCTCGCCTTTAAACTAAAAACCAGTAATAAATAGTCTTTCATCGAAATGATAATATCTTTCGAGACGTCAATTTTCAGTCTAAAATGAAATTATAATATGATTTTAAAATAAAGTTTGACTTATGCTAAAAAAACAGAGAGTTAAAGTAGTATGCTGAAATTGACGGAAGATAAACTTTAAATGAATATGAATTAAAACAAAACTTAATAGCTATAAACAAAATTGTGTTTCCTCTTTATTTAAAAAAAAGTATTCAATCCATAAAATATTTCACAATAAAATCTGTTAAATACACAGTTAAGCTACCGTTAATCTAAAAACCAATAATTAACAATAACACAACATTTAATTTCTATAATTTAGTATTGAGGTTAATTTTCAACTGACTTAATTTTGAAAACAACGTTCCCTTTTAGTTGTTTTCGTCCTAAAACCCTACTTATGAATATTTCAAATTACATTGATTATACTTTATTGAAACCAGATGCCACAAGTCGCAACATCATGCAACTTTGTGAAATAGCAACCGAAAATAATTATTACAGTATTTGCGTTAACAGTTGTTATGTTTCATTGGCCAATCAGCTTTTGGGTCAATCTGATGTAAAAATTTGTTCAACGGTAGGCTTTCCTTTGGGATCGATGTCTACAGCCGCAAAAGTGTTCGAAGCCGAAAAGGCAATAGAAGACGGTGCCAGTGAAATCGACATGGTCATCAATATTGGCTATTTGAAAAGCGGCAACTACATGGCTGTTTTAAAAGATATTACTGATGTAAAATTAGCTATTGGCAGAGCCCCATTGAAGGCCATTATTGAAGTTTCAGAATTAAGTAAAAACGAAATCATAAAAGCCTGCGAAATCTGTTTGGATGCTAATGTTGATTTCATCAAAACCTCATCCGGATTTTCAAAAAGCGGTGCGACCTTAACCGCCGTGAAAATCATTAAAAAAACAATAAAAAACCGAGCTAAGATTAAAGCAGCTGGTGGTATTCGCGACTTCGAAACGGCCATTAAATATATTGATGCTGGAGCTGATAGAATTGGAACATCAACCGCTATTAAATCGGAAGATGACGGTACTATCCTTAGAAACACCAAAATTTTTAAGTACTACATCGAGCAGGCCAACCAAGCAAAAAGAGAGGCCGTAGCCAAAGAAAAATCAGTTACTCGATAGCCAGTTCTACAACAGCATCATAAAGCTTACGGTTTGACCAGTAAACTTTTGAGCCATAACATTCAATGCATTATCTGCCAATTGGAGCACCCGAGGATAGCCCCCAGTTGTTTGACAATCGCGCATTAAAATGATAAGCTTACCAGAAGGCGTTAACTGCACTGTTCCTGGCATAACGGCTGAAGTGATAATGGGATCCAATTTATTTTCAAAGCGTCCTTCCAATTGGTAAGCCATACGGTTGTTGTCTTTTGAAATGCTGAATTTGGTTTTCAACAAAGTTTTTTGCTGAGTTATTGTCAGTCTGTCAAACTCAGGCCCTTTAAAAACCTCAAGGGTTTCGGACGACAAATAGCTTTTATCGATCTTAATCTGGGCGTGTTTACGCGAATGACCAAATGGTAAATTCTCAACAGGCAGTATTTCTCCTTTTTTAAGAACCTGAGCATGGGTGATGGGCACGTACATGCTTCGACTGTTCAAAATCTTTTCGGTTTTAAAGCCGCTTAAAATCCCCAAATAACTCCTGAAACCCGATTGTAATTTCCCGAAGGACAACACATCCCCTTGTTTCACGGCCACAGCCTTATTGATCGGAATTTTTTTTTTGTTCAATTCAGGACTCATATTTGCTCCCGAAATGCTAATTAAAGTATCGCATTCAAATTGAAGCGACGCTCCTGTCATGGTCATTTCAATAACGGCAGCATTCTCATCGTTGCCGAGCAGCATATTCACTATTTTGGCTGCGTAATGATCCATAGTACCCGAATAAGGCACCCCAAATTCTTGATAGCCTGTACGCCCAAAATCCTGCACCGTAGAATACAACCCTGGCTTTAGCACCTTAACCATCAAGCACCTCACTTTCTATTTGAAATACACCGGCATTCACCAACGCTTTGATATTTTGATGCTCCTTTAAATCAATGAAATAGAATTTAATGTGGTCGCCCGCCTTGGCAAAACAAGGAGTTTCGTTTTTTACATTGAAAAAATTTACGGGACTATTACCAATAATGTTCCACCCGCCAGGACTGGCACTTGGATAAACCCCTGTTTGGTTTCCCCCAATGGCCACCGAGCCTTTTTCAATTTGTAATCGGGGGGTGGCTTTCCGCGGTGTGGCCAAACGCTCGTCCAATCCACCTAAATATAAAAATCCGGGTAAAAACCCAATAAAATAAACGGTGTAAATGGTTTGGGAATGCAAGTTTACAATTTCATCTTCCGATAGGTTTTTAGCTTTCGAAATACTTTCTAAATCCACACCAAATTGAGCATCATAACACACCGGAATATGCCATAAAGTCGATTTAAGTTTTTTACTTTTTTCTTCAGAAGAATAAATGGATTTCAACCTTAAAACCTCATTATCAAAACCATTTTCAAATCGGCTATAAATAATCAACAAGGAGTGATACGATGAGCGCGCTTCAACAATATTTTCAGTGGCATTTGAGTTTAATTTCGATTTAAACCACAACACATCATTCAATGTTGCTTCATCAATTGAGGCCGGCCACTCCACTAAAATCCCATGCTGCCCGTAAGGTTTATAAATCAGTTTAAACTTCATGCATTATCTAATCTTACAGCCTTTTTCCTGAAGTTTTTCCACCAAGGCTTTCACCATTTTTACCGCATTGGGGTGGTCGCCATGAATACAAAACGTGTGCGCTTTTATCATCGCCCATTCGCCCGAAATGGTCTTTACTTTTTGGCCACTGTAAATACCGAACACTTGCTGAAACATGGCATCAAAATCTTCAATAAGTGCATTCTTTTCGGTTCGAGACACCAAAGATAAATCGCTATTATAATTTCTATCGGCAAATGCCTCATAAAGCACCGGAATATTATTTTCAACCGCAATTCTCGCCAATACCGAATTGTAAGGCACATAAAGTTCGGCTGGCAATGCCAGGGTTTTCATCACCTCAACAACAACATTTGCTGTTTTTTCATCGGTAGCGGCTTGGTTGTAAAGAGCACCGTGCGGTTTAACGTGGTGCAACGGCACATGCTCTTCATTTAAAACGGTAACCAAATCGTTTATTTGATTTTTTAACGAGGAGTACAACACCACACAGGGCATTTCCATAGTTTTCCGTCCGAAATTTTCTTTATCAGGAAACGACGGATGCGCACCAATTTTTACGCGATGCTGTTTGGCCAATTTTACCACGGTTTTCATGGTGAGGTGATCGCCAGCATGCCCACCGCAAGCAATGTTACACGACGAAATATAGGGCATCAACTTGGCTTCATTGCCTATGCCCTCGCCCATATCTACATTAATATCAATAATCTGATTTTCCACAGAACCAAGTTAATTATTCTTGGTGATATTTCAATTGCTAAACCGTAAAAACTTAGGGTTATCGGCTTTCAGCATTTCCATTTTAAGAAAATTTTATCATTCTTTCACGCAACTATTTTTAATTTATTCATCTAGTTAATGATTTAAAAAAAATATTGAATTATGAGAAAACCTATTTTATTAGTAAAAAGTTTAATTGCCGCAGGCGTACTATTTGTGAGTTGTGATAACAGTTCGGATGACATCCAATGCCCAGAAGCCATTTCAGGTGAATTGAGCGCTACCGAAACCACCTTTACCGGCACCTGGACATTACAAAGTATTGTTGCCGAAGATGAGATTGACCTTACCGACGACGATACGGACAATCCCAGCACCGATATTTACGGACAATTTACCGATTGTGAAAAAGACTTAGTTTACGAGTTTGGTAACGACCGAAGCTACACCTATTCTTTAGGAAAAACGGCAACCGGATGCAACAACGAAAACGAAGTATCGGGCACGTGGGAACTCAGCGAAACCGGCACTCTCAGATTTGTGGGCAACTGCACCAGCCAAGCTCTTGCCATTGATGTTAATGACGAAAATACTGCTTTTACATTTGAGGGTACTTACAATTTTACAGATGTAAACGGTACGACTATTAGCACTAAAACCTCATTTACTTATGCCAAATCGGAATAAGTTATTGGCATAAATTTTAATACTGGAAAACGAAGCTAGAAACGGCTTCGTTTTTTTGTTTTCGAAAAACTTAACATTTAACATAAATTCAACAACTTTTCTATTTCAGTCTAAAAATTCAATCACCTTTTTAATCAAACAATATTTGAATGCTTACCCCAATATTTTATCTTTGCAGCTTCAATTAGCATAAAACTTTATGAAGATTTCTTATAACTGGTTAAAGCAATTCATTAAAACCGATTGGACACCAGAACAAACCAGCGAACTCCTTACCGATTTAGGACTTGAAGTAGAAGGCGTAGAAAATTATCAATCTGTAAAAGGCGGACTGGAAGGCGTTGTTGTTGGCGAAGTATTGACTTGCGAAAAACACCCCAATGCCGATAAACTAAAAGTCACTACGGTGAACATCGGTAATGACGAGCCTTTACAAATTGTTTGCGGAGCACCCAATGTAGCAGCCGGACAAAAAGTTCCCGTTGCCACAATCGGCAGCACACTTTACACGGCAGATGGTGAAGCTTGGACCATTAAAAAAGGAAAAATAAGAGGCGAGGCCAGCCACGGCATGATCTGTGCCGAAGACGAATTGGGCTTGGGTAAATCGCATGACGGTATTATGGTTTTGGATACCGATTTGGAACCCGGAACACCTGCTGCCGATATTTTTGATATTGAAAACGACCATGTTTTTGAAATCGGGTTAACCCCCAACCGTGCCGATGCTATGAGCCACATGGGTACCGCTCGTGATTTAAGAGCCGGATTGGTACAAAAAGAAATCAATTTAGAGCTCATCACGCCATCAGTAAGTGCGTTTCGTGTAGACAATCGTACCCTAAAAATGGATGTGGATGTTAAAAATAAAGACCTTGCACCACGTTATTGCGGCGTTACCATTTCTGGGCTGCGGGTTAAAGAATCACCTGCTTGGTTAAAGCACCGCTTAAAAGCCATTGGCATTGAACCAAAAAACAATGTGGTTGATGCTACAAATTACGTACTTCATGATTTAGGACAACCACTACACGCTTTTGATGCTACTAAAATTATTGGCAACAAAATAGAAGTAAAAACCTTAAAGTCAGGCACTAAATTTACCACTTTAGATGGTTTAGAACGCGAACTTCACGAAGACGATTTAATGATTTGCAATGCTGAAAAACCTATGTGCATCGCCGGGGTTTTTGGAGGGATTGACTCGGGGGTTACCGAAAACACCACTAGCATTTTCTTGGAAAGTGCCTATTTTAACCCGGTGAGTATCCGTAAAACGGCCAAACGCCACGGATTGAATACTGATGCCTCTTTTCGTTTTGAACGTGGCATCGACCCCAATATTACGGAATACGCTTTAAAACGTGCTACGTTGCTCATTCAAGAATTGGCGGGCGGCGAAATCACCAGCGACATTGTTGATTTTTATCCCAACAAAATAAAGGATTTCGAAGTGCGTTTGAGTTTTGAAAACGCAAAAAAACTGATTGGTGAAGAAATTCCTAAGGAAACCATCAAACGTATTTTAACTTCTTTGGACATAAAAGTGAACAATGTTACCGAAACCGGATTGGGTTTAACCGTTCCAGCCTATCGTAACGATGTAGAGCGCGAAGCCGACATTATTGAGGAAATCTTAAGAGTTTATGGCTACAACAATATCAAAATTACCGAAAAGCTGAATGCCTCAATTTCGACCACCTCCCGTTTTGAGGATTATAAAGTACAGAACGTGGTAGGCAACCAATTGGTGTCGCAAGGCTTCTTCGAAATTATGGCCAATTCGCTTACTACACCAAATTACGTGGCTTTAAGCGAACAGTTAAAAGAAGAGCACAGCATAAGCATGCTCAACCCGTTGAGTAACGATTTATCGGTAATGCGCCAATCATTGTTGTTTTCTGGGTTAGAAGCCGTATCGTTTAACATCAATCGTAAACGTTCCGATTTAAAACTATTCGAATTTGGAAAAACCTATCATGGTTACAACGATAAACGTGAAGAATTCAAACATCTATCGCTTTTTATAACGGGCAACCAAAATGCTGAAAATTGGACCAATAGCGCTAAAAAAAGTGATTTCTTTTTAATGAAAGGGCTGATCGTTTCAATTTTAGAGCGTTTGGGCATTTCAAGATTCAAGGAAGCACCAATCACCAACGATTTGTTTTCTGAAGGCTTGACTTTAGGTTTAGGTAAAAACAAATTGGTCGATTTCGGATTGGTAAAAAAATCCGTTTTAAAACATTTCGATATTTCACAGGAAGTCATTTATGCTGATTTCAACTGGGATGCTATTTTAGATTTAGTGAAGCACAATAAGATTAAATTCACCGAAATACCTAAATACCCCGAAGTACGACGAGATTTTGCATTGCTTCTGGACGATAACGTTACTTTTGAATCGATATACAATATTGCCAAACAAAGTGAAAAGCAGCTATTAAAAGCTGTTAACTTATTCGATGTTTATCAAGGTAAAAACTTACCAAAAGGCAAAAAAAGTTACGCGGTGAGCTTTACGCTTCAAGACGACAAAAAAACACTTACCGATAAGCAAATCGATAAAATAATGAACAAGTTGCAAAGCAATTTTGAAAAACAACTTGGTGCAGAATTACGCTAGAATTATAGAAGTATGAGAGGCTTTTTTATTACTGTACTGCTGTGTTTTTCGGTGTCTGTTTCTGCTCAAAACGATACTCTCAAAAAACCGGTAGACAGCCTCTCGCGGTGGAAACTGTTAAAACACGATGCTAAATACACTTGGCAAAGTGTAAAGCATTCTGTTTCTCGTCCGGCACATTGGAAAGGTAAAGATTTTAAAACGCTCGGTTTTTTAGTGGCGGGAACCCTTGCCCTGTCATCCATCGACGAACCTGCAAACCAATTTTTTAAAAGGCAAGACGCTAAAGCCCCACAGCTGGTTAAGGATTTTGGTTGGTATTTTGGAAGCCCGCAGAACTATTTTATGGTCAATGCTGGCCTGTACGGTGTGGGTTTGATCACCAAAAGCGAAACCATCCGAAAAACCAGCGTACTTATCATTTCATCATCGGTAACCACAGGCCTTATACAAAGTTTCGCAAAAAATGCCATTGGCCGCGCGAGGCCCAATTCGGGTTACGGTGCTTTTGATTTCAAGCCGTTTTCTCCCGAAGGTGCTTTTCACTCCTTTCCATCAGGACATACCATTTTATCGATGACCATGGCACACTCTATTGCCAAACAATTCAATAGTACCTGGGCAAAAGTCGCCACTTATTCCATAGGTTCAATCATACCGCTTTCCAGGCTTACTGCAAATGCCCATTGGGTAACCGACACCGCTTTTAGTGCCGCCATTAGCATTATTGTGGTCGATTGCATAGACCGATTTCTTAACAACACTAAAGTTTATAGTGCCGCGAATAGAGATTCGAAAAAAATATCTTGGCGATTGGCTATTAAGCCCAATCAAATTGGTTTAGTGGGAAATTTTTAACCGACAATGTTTCCGAAATTGTAGCTCTTTTCAATAATTTTTAGTAAATTAGAGAGTGAACGAAGAAAACGGAATGCCATGTCGAACTACATTAAGATTTTCACTGGAGATTACGCCATGGTGCAACGTATTGTTGCTGCTCTGGAAAGAGAGGACATTATTCCCGTGGTGAAAGATGAGTCAGACTATGGATTGGCCCCCATATTTGGGTCGACAAATGCTTCACTCCATCAAATATCGGTACATAAAGACGAAATAGAAAAAGCCCTGCCCATTGTGGAGCATTTAACTTCGGAACTTGAAGCTTAATACAAATATTAAATTGCTAATATATCCCTCTTTTTAAAAACGTAAAACCTTAAAACCCTATAGCCATGTCAAACTACATTAAAATATTTTCGGGAAGTTTTATTGAAGTGCAACGCATTTTTACTGAGTTGGAAAAAATCAATATTTGCGCCATTATTAAGGATGAATCGGAATCTGCTAGACTGGCTGGCTTTGGAACTTTTGGTCAAGGTTTTCAAGAAATCCATGTTCATAAAGATGAACTGGTCCGGGCAATAAAAACTGTTAAGAAGTTAACTGTCGAATTGCAGGAGTGATAATAAATTCCATTTAAAACAAAAAACCTCGAAGTTGAACTTCGAGGTTTTTTGTTTATAATAGATTTACAAATTAAGCTGTAACCGCGTACATTTTTTCACGCAATTCCTTAATTTTTTTGTCTTGCATATAATCATCAAATGTGGTGTAACGGTCTATCACTCCATTCGGTGTAAGCTCCACCACTCGATTGGCTACGGTTTGTGCAAACTCATGGTCGTGTGTGGTAAACAACACAGTACCTTTAAAGTTTTTAAGCGAGTTGTTAAACGCCGTAATACTTTCTAAATCTAGGTGGTTGGTTGGTTCATCCAGCATCAAAACATTAGCTCTTTGCATCATCATTCGTGATAACATACATCTTACTTTTTCACCTCCCGATAATACTGATGATTTTTTAAAAGCCTCTTCCCCACTAAAAATCATTTTCCCTAAAAATCCGCGAATGTTAACTTCTTCTCGTTCTTCTTCGGTTTTTGCCCATTGGCGCAACCAGTCGATAAGATTTAGGTCATTGTTAAAATATTCACTATTATCTAAAGGCAAATAAGATTGTGTAGTGGTAACTCCCCAAGCAAACTTACCGGCATCGGCTTTTTCTTTGTCGTTCAAAATTTGGTAAAACGCGGTGGTAGCCCTCGAATCTCTTGAAAAGACTACTACCTTATCGCCCTTGGCTAAATTCAAATCGATGTCCTTAAATAACACATCGCCATCCAACGATGCTGACAATCCTTCAACATTCAAAATTTGGTCGCCAGCTTCACGCTCACGTTCAAAAATAATGGCAGGATAGCGTCGGCTAGTTGGGCGTATATCGGCAACATTAAGCTTATCAATCATTTTCTTTCTACTGGTAGCCTGTTTACTTTTGGCGACGTTAGCAGAAAAACGACGGATAAACTCTTCCAATTCCTTTTTCTTTTCCTCTGCTTTTTTGTTTTGTTGTGCGCGCTGTTTTGCCGCTAATTGCGACGACTCGTACCAAAACGTATAGTTACCGGAATAGTGATTTATTTTTCCGAAGTCGATATCTGAAATATGCGTACAAACGGCATCCAAAAAGTGACGGTCGTGCGATACGACAATCACACAGTTATCGTAATTGGCCAAAAAATTCTCCAACCACGAAATGGTTTCGTAATCCAAATCGTTGGTAGGCTCATCCATAATCAGCACATCGGGGTTTCCAAAAAGCGCTTGTGCCAATAAAACACGTACTTTTTGTTTACCATCCAGATCACTCATCATGGTGTAGTGCAAATCTTCTTTGATGCCCAAGTTTGAAAGCATAGCGGCCGCATCGCTATCGGCATTCCAACCGTTCATTTCTTCAAATTCAACTTGAAGCTCTCCTATTTTTTCAGCATTTTCATCACTATAGTCAGCATAAAGTGCGTCAATTTCCGTTTTAATTTTAAATAACGGCTTATTTCCCATCAATACCGTTTCCAGTACCGTATGCTCATCGTACAAATTGTGCTCCTGCTCTAACACCGACATGCGTTTTCCGGTTTCAAGCGACACATGGCCAGAAGTGGGCTCCTGCTTTCCAGAAAGAATTCTTAAAAATGTAGATTTTCCGGAGCCATTGGCACCAATAATTCCGTAGCAATTGCCATTGTTAAACGTGGTATTCACCTCGTCGAAAAGAACACGTTTTCCAAACTGAACCGAAAGATTTGATACTGATAACATATAGGATTTTTTATTTTTTTGCAAAAGTAGAGAATTACATTGGTAAGACGAAACTTCGCTACTCAATTATTTTATTCATCATTTCATAATTAGCACTTTTTTTAGGTTATTTGTACCAATTATATACTGCTTTGATTAGGAAACATTTAACAACGCATTAACAAGACTTTATAAATACAAGATATACTTTTGCTTTAAAGAATAGACTCTCACGACGGATTTATGAAGCTTTACACTGCCTTTATTTTTATACTGATTACTGTTTTAGGCTGTAAAAAGGAAAATGACAACCTTGCCAATTACGCCTATTTTGGTGGTGAAATTATAAACCCCAACACCAACTACGTTGTACTATCTAGAAATGAAACAGTTATAGACACCGTTAAGCTGGATGGCAGAAACCGATTTTTATATAAAATTGATGATTTACAACAAGGCCTTTATACGTTTAGGCACGGTGGTGAATTCCAAATGATTTTACTTGAGCCACAAGACAGTATCCTGTTTAGGCTTAATACTCTGGAGTTTGATGAATCGTTGGTGTTTACCGGTGAAGGCGATAAAAAAAACAACTACCTCATTAATGAATTTTTAGAAAACGAAAAAGAGGAAAAACAAATTGTTAGACTCTGTCAATTAAGTCCAGAGGCCTACAAAAACCATGTCGATTCCTTAAAATCTATAAGGGTAAAGGCTTTGGAGCACTTTAAAAGCAAGCACAAACCTTCTGATTTATTTTTGAAAATCGCCGAATCGAACATTAATTATAGCTATTACTCCAATAAAGAGGTCTATCCGTTTGTGCACTACGGGCAGGATAAAGTGGCTATTTTAAAATCTTTGCCTAATGATTTTTATGCTTACCGGAAAGATATCAATTACAACGACGAGTTTTTAAGTTCTTATTACAATTATATCACTTTTTTAAGACATCATTTTAGCAACATGTCCTTAAAAATGTTTGACGAAAATTGCACTACGGAAAATTTCAGTAGAAAATCGTTATGTTACAACTTAAACAGACTCAATTTAATTGACAGTTTGGTTGAAAACCCAGATACCAAAGAAGATTTGTTGTACCATTTTACCATGCGATTTTTATCTAAAAGTAAAAATGAACACGACAACAATGAAATTTTAAATTCTTATCTAGAAAAAAGTAATAACCAAAAGCAAAAGGATATGATGGTGCACTACACCAAATCCTTAAACGCTTTAAAAGAAGGATCTAAACTTCCTATTGTCGATGTAGTGAGCTACAACAACAAAACGACAAGCATCAACAAATTGGTAAACAAACCTACAGCGATTACATTTTGGTCTCAGGTGTATTACGATCATTTTAAGGAATCGCATTATAAAATCAATGAGCTAAAAACCAAATATCCAGAGGTTAATTTTATCGCTATAAATATTGATAAGTGCGGTGTTGAAAAAGCTCAAAAAATGCTTGAAGGCTACCAATTTGATCAAACTAACGAATACAAGCTTAAAGACGCCAAGAAAGGTAAAGAAGTATTGGCTATATACCCTATGACCAAAACTATTATTTTAGACAAACACTCTAAAATTATAAATAGCCATACCAACATTTTTTCTTCGCACTTTGAAGAGCAATTATTGGGATTAATAAACCAATAGACTGACGGTTACAGATTGTAGTGATTCATCAAAATTTTTTCATAAACCTTATCGGGTAAAATCCGTTTCAGCACAATTGAAAATTTCTGCATAAACTCCCCTACTTTGTAGTGCCCCTTTGGTTTTGGCGTGTTGATGATGTTATAAACCGCTTCTGCCATCAGATTCGGGTTGCTGCCGCTATCAACATGTTCATTCATTAATTTTAGTGTATTCCCATAAGGCTTTTTATACGGTGAATCATCTAAAAGTGGGGCATGATAGCGTCCTGCGGCAATGTTGGTTGCAAAATCGCCGGGAGCCACATTAGTCATTTCAATATTAAAATCTTTCAATTCCATTCTAAACGCTTCGGTTAATAGCTCTAGCGCTCCTTTGCTGGCACTGTAAACACCTCGATATGGCAAACCCATATAACCCGCTATTGAAGTGATATTAATTATAAGTCCAGAATGTTGTTTCCGCATTTGCGGCAACACAGCTTTAATCACATTTATGGGGCCAAAAAAATTGGTGTCGAAATTGTTTTTTATCTCTGCTTCGGGAATTTCTTCAATAGGGCCAGTAATACCCGAACCAGCATTGTTAATCACCACATCCAATCGGTTTTCTTTCGAAATGATTTCTGCAACTGTTTGTTTAATAGTATCTTTATCCTTCACGTCCAAAGTCAAAATAGGGAACTGGCTGTTTTTATATTTCTCAGGATTTCGGCTAGTACCATAAACTTTAAACCCTTTTTCGGTTAAAAACTCCCCCATAGATTTTCCTATTCCAGAAGAACCTCCGGTAATTAAAACAACTTTAGACATTGATGAAAATTTTGAAGTTAAAGGTGCAATAAACTAAAAAATCTTGATTCGCATAAGCTTTCAAGATTTAAATTTATTGCACAAAAAAAGGCAAGCTACCTACATCACACCGCTACGACCATTTACCTTTGCTTCGTTCCCGACCTGGAGGATTCAACAGGAGCTGGTTGTGTAGGACTTGCCGAGTGCAAAGATACAACCTTTTAAAACTTTCGCAATGATTTTTTAAACTGATTTTTAATAAATATCTTGCCTAAAATTACATTTTAAACCATGATAAGATTCAAATATCTCACAATCATATTTTTAAGCGTGCTAACTTTTGGTTGCGGCTCTAACACCGGAAATAAAAAAAGTGATTTTAGTATCACCACCAACGCTAAAAAGGGTAATATTTCAGATTCTGAAACCCTAAAATTCACTTTAGAAAACAAAAAAGAACACCAAATCGATTCGGTTATCTATTCCGTTGATAATAAAAAGATAGCCCCTAACCTAGCTTTAAATGACTTCAAACTGGGTGAACATACCATCACTGCCAACGTATACTATAACGGTGATAAACAATCAACGGTATCATCACAAATTACCATTTTGAGTAGCCAAACACCTAAAATTTACAAGTTCAAAATTATAAACGAGTACCCTCACGATATTACCTCTTACACTCAGGGCATCGAATTTTATAACGATACGCTTTATGAAAGTACTGGCCAATACAAAGAATCTAAACTTCGGAAAGTAGATTACAAAACGGGTGAAGTGCTTAAAAACATCAACTTGGCCGATGAGTATTTTGGTGAAGGGCTCACTATTTTAAACAACAAGGTTTTTCAGCTTACATGGCGAGAAGGTGCCGGCTTTGTTTACGACGTTAACACCTTTGAAAAATTGGAAAATTTTAAATACGGAAACAGCAAGGAAGGCTGGGGACTTTGTAACGATAACGACATTATTTACAAAAGTGATGGCTCGGAAAAAATCTGGTCGCTAAACCCTGAAACTTTGGTGGAGGAAGATTACATTCAAGTATGTACCAACAAAGGAAAAATTGTGGGCATTAACGAACTGGAATGGGTCAACGGAAAAATTTATGCCAACCGCTACCAAAAAAACGGGGTGGCCATCATCAACCCTAAAAATGGGGCAGTTGAAGGTGTCATTGATTTTACACCTCTAAAAAACAAAGTAACCCAACACCAAGGTTTGGATGTACTTAATGGTATTGCTTACAACCCAAAGACCAAAACCATTTTTGTTACCGGAAAGCGATGGGATAAATTATTTGAAGTTGAAATTGTCGAACAATAAATCTTTTTCATTTTTTTATATTTTTTGACTGGTTTTCACCTCCAATTCCACCCAAAAATTAAGCTTTATAAAGTATCTTTGTAGTGTTACTTTAAAGCCTTCTCCATGGATAATTTAGATGCCGCAAGATTGCAAATGGCATTTACCCTCATTTTTCACATTGTATTTGCTTGTATTGGTATGGTTATGCCGTTTTTTATGGTTATTGCACATAAAAAATGGCTCAACACCAGAAATCCCATCTACCTAAAACTCACAAAATCGTGGCAAAAAGGGGTTGCGATTTTCTTTGTTACAGGAGCTGTTTCCGGAACGGCACTCTCTTTTGAACTGGGTTTACTCTGGCCCGAATTTATGAAATATGCCGGCCCCATTATTGGCATGCCCTTTTCGTTGGAAGGCGCGGCCTTTTTTGTGGAAGCTATTGCCCTCGGGTTTTATCTCTACGGATGGGATAAAATCCCAGAAAAATTCCATTGGTTTACAGGTGTTATTGTGGGCCTCTCGGGAGTGGCTTCCGGTATTTTGGTAGTTTCGGCCAATGGTTGGATGAACGCGCCATCAGGTTTCGATTATATCGATGGGCAATTTCTAAACATAGACCCTGTCGAGGCCTTTTTCAACCCTGCTTGGTTCACACAAGCCTTGCACATGACTTTGGCCGCTTTTACGGCTACTGGTTTTGCCGTGGCCGGAATTCACGCCTATCAAATTTACAAGCAACGACAAGTTGAATTACATAAAAAAGCCTTTAAAATAGCCATTACCTTTGGTGCTGTTGCCGCTATTTTACAACCTATAAGCGGTGACCTTTCAGCTAAAGACATTGCCAAGAGGCAACCCGTAAAACTCGCGGCTATGGAAGCTCATTACGAAACGCAAAAAGGAGCACCTTTGTACATTGGCGGTATTGTGGATGCAGAAAACAAAACCGTTTCGCATAAAATTGAAATTCCAAAAGCGCTATCTTTTTTAGCCTTTGGCGATTTTGATGCCGAAGTAAAAGGCCTCAACGATTTTCCCGATGATGTAAAGCCCAATGTACCCATGGTACATTATGCCTTTCAAATTATGGTGAGCATCGGTACTTTGCTTATGGTTGTTGGTGGTTTATTTTTCATTAGTTTAAAAAGAAAATCGTGGTGGAATAAAAATTGGTACTGGCTATTATTTGCCATACTCGCTCCATTTGGATTCATTGCTTTGGAAGCCGGATGGATTGTTACTGAAGTGGGCCGCCAACCATGGATAATCCACAATGTGATGCGCACCAAAGATGCCGTTACCCCAATGCCAGGAATGATTTACAGTTTTTACTTTTACCTTTTCCTTTACGGTATACTTACTATTGCCGTAACTTGGTTGATGGCGCGCCAAATCAAATCGTTAAACACTTCAAAAACTGCTTAATATGCTATACGTCGTTCTCTTTTTCTTATTGGTGTCTCTGCTACTTTACGTGATATTGGCTGGAGCAGATTTTGGAGCAGGCATTGTTGAATTGTTTTCTTCAGAACAAAACCAAAAAATCACCAAAAAAACAGTCTACAGCGTTATGGGCCCCGTTTGGGAAGCAAACCACATTTGGATCATCATTTTAGTGGTTGTGCTTTGGGTGGGGTTTCCGGAGTTTTACAATGTTTTGGTCGTGTATTTGCACATACCGCTCACTCTGGTTTTACTGGGAATAACTATGCGTGGCGTGGCGTTTGTATTCAGGCATTATGATGCTTACAAAGATAAATCTCAGATTGTATATGACTGGATGTTCCGGATTTCCAGTTTTGTGACCCCTATTTTTTTGGGAATGACCGCTGGTGCTATGATTTCCGGCGAATTGATTATCACTGAAAACTACACCGATTACTCGTTTGCTGAACTTTTTGTAAATCCGTGGTTAAACGGGTTTTCCATTTTGGTGGGACTCTTTTTTGCTGCCCTATGCGCTTTCCTCACGTCAATTTTACTTATTGGTGAAACCAACGAAACCAATCGACCTATCTATGTTAAAAAATCAAGAATAGCCAATATTACAGTTATTGTTTTAGGCTTTATCGTGCTTAGCTACGGAATGATTTTTGAAATTAAATTCGTCACCGATTTTTTGAAAAACCCATACACTATCGGTCTTGTGGCGCTATCGGGAGTTTTAATTTTCCCACTGATGAAAAGTATAAGAAACGCTAGGCAAATAGTAAGTAGAGCCTTGGCTGGAATTCAAGTTATTCTCATTATTTTGGCTGCACTGAATACCCATTACCCTAATTTAATTATTGCTTCGAACACCGAAATGAGCATTATTGAAACTGCTGCTACCGATAGCACAATAAATGTTTTGGGCATTTCATTAATCATTGGCGGACTCATCATTCTCCCCGGTGTATTCCACCTTTTCAAATCGTTTAAAATGATTAAAATTTTAGAGTAACAAATCTAAAACTTCAAAATCTCATTTAACAAAAAATGGTATCGATTTTATTTCTCGATACCATTTTTTTATGATACAAATTTAATGCCTTATGCACTAATGAATCTAAACCTAATTAAAACCTAACCGAAACTTTCCCTCTTAAAAAGAACGGCGAACCTGGTGTAAAGTGGATTTCCTCAACAGAATCGGGCTCGTTAAACAATCTACTTTCCGTAGCAAATTGTGCTTCGTTCCATTCGGTATCAAAAAGGTTTTCAACAATCAATCCGAACGTCCAATTATTAAGTGTATAATTCAAATTCAAATCGGTAACGAAATAACCTTCGGCTACAATGGAATTATCTTCATTGGCCGGACGGTCTTTAATATATCTGTAATTGATCCCTCCGGAAAAGTTTTTCCAGTCTTTGATACTCAATCCACCAGTTGACGTAAAATCTGGTGCCAAAGGAATATAATTTTCACCATCTGGATCTTCACTGCTTCGGGCATAGGTATAATTCAAATCGGTGTTGAAAAACAGCCAATCATTAAGTTGATAACGCACTCCAAAATCAACACCATAACGTTCGGTTTTTCCGCTGGGCTCCACAATTCCGGCATCGCCAACGTAAACGAATTCCTGTTGCAAGAATAAGTTCCAAAGCGCTGCATTAAACACCAATCGGTTTTGCGGTTTATAAATCACCCCTAAATCACTTCCAAAAGAGGTTGGTAAAATCTTCTCGCCACCATTGGCCACTACCACCCTAGTATCGTTGGAATGGTAACCCAATCCTGTTTTAGCGAATAATTGCAACTTTGGCGAAGCGGCATAAATAACATTTAATTTCGGGCTCACCTTCGTTTTATTTTCACTTTTGTTGTCGTAGGCTTCGGTGAGTAAGTTTTCGTAATCGAACTTAAAATAATCAAGCCTTACGCCCGGATTCAGCGTCCAATTTCCTGTTTTATAATTTAAACTAGCAAATGCAAAAGCGTTCAACTCATCCACATTCCCTAAAGCCAATCGCTCTAAAACGGTTTGTCGGTTCAATGTTTTCGATAATTGTACATCGTTAACATCGTCGTACCTAAATCCTGTTCCCAATTCATATCTTAAATGCGAATTGCTATTTTTTAAATGAATAGCATGGTCGTAAACCGACGTAGCCCCAATAATAGTTCTATTTTCCTTTTGATGGATTTGATCGCCATTTACAGGGTCTTCCAAGAAAAATGTGAAGTTTGAAAACAGTTCAAAATCGTATTTAGACACATAAGCGTTGGTCTTAATTTTAGAATGTGCATCCAACTGCTTCGAGTGGTTTACCCAAATATTGCTTCGGCTGGTATTGCCGCCCTCGGTATCGTCAATCGCTCCAAAACGGCCAATCAAACCCTGCTCAACAGCCCTAACGGGAATTTGCCCCGAAGCATCCCATTTACTTTGAAAATGTGACACCGACAAATTCAACTCTTGGTCTTGGTGGTTGTTGAAATGATAACGCCCCATAACATTCAATCGGTTGAAATTTTGTGGCGACTCAAACACGCCATCAGACAGCATCAATTCTGAAGCTACATAGGCACTGCTATGTTCTTCCTCTAAAATTTTTGTCATAACCAATGCCCTCAAGGTACTAAACTGCCCAGCTTCCACCGATACCAAATTATCTTTAATTGCTTTTTTTGTGCCAATATCCACATAGCCAGCCGTGTTGAAATTGCCCTTATTGGCGTAATAGCTTCCTTTGGCAAAATCGATATTATCAATCGTTTCGGGGATGATAAAATGCATATCGGAATAGCCTTGTCCGTGTGCATGCGATACCATGTTTACGGGCATGCCATCCACATTTATGGCAATGTCGGTACCATGGTCAATATCAAAACCACGCAAAAATATCTGCTCGGCCTTTCCGCCGCCGGCATGCTGGCCAATCATTAAACCAGGAACTTTTCGAAGTATTTCCTGTGAAGATTTAACCGGGTTGGTTTTTAGATCAACATCCAAAAAGGTACTCAGTACATTGGGCTTCGACACGATTAAAACCTGATCTAATGATGCGGGCGATTCTTTCAATGCTACTATAATTTTTGTTGAAAGCTGAACTTCGGTGATTACAATCGAAGTGTTTTCGTAACCCAAACTGTAAAAAAAGATTTCGTCATTTAATGCCACATCATCCAACTCAAAATAGCCAGAAATATTGGTATAGGTATAGGCGCCATTGGTTTTGTTATAAACACCAACGCCCTGAATGGGTAATCCTTTTTCTTTTGAAACGACTGTGCCGCTAATTTCGTGGGCACTTAAAATTGAAATAGAAAATAAAAACAAGGTAAAAAGGACAGTACTCTTTGACCTTTGAAATCTCTTTTTGAATAGTTGCATGGTTTGATTTATTATGAATTAAAATATGTTTTAAGAAAAGTGGAGTCATTAATTATGCCTCATGCTTTGCTTTAAACTACCTACGAAAAAAGCATTACGTGGGTTTTTTAATTTTATAAAATTCCTGCAAATATATTCTTTACGTAGAATTGAGCAGCCCAAAAACCCCTAAAAAATGCTTAAAAAAGCCCGTACCGAAAACGGGCACGGGCAAATTATTTTTTTGTTTAACTGATGAGTCATCAATGGTGCACGGGGTCCTGGGTACAGGGGCAGTTGCTGATGCCCTGCAGGAAGTCCAGCCCGATGGTCACCACGTGGGTACCGGAGTTGTAGCCCGAAAGGTCGTTGGTGGTAATCTGGTAGGCGTAGCCAAAATAGAAAATCGACTTTTTGAAACCCACCATGGGGCCAACATTCAACGGTTTGAAAAACTGGTCGTTCAAGAAACGGTACGATATGCCCGCCCAATAATAATCTTCGTAGCGGTTGTACTTCCTGAACTTAAAATTGACATCGGTACTGGAGCGCTTGTCGCTGCTGAACATTTGCATGAACATGCTGGGCTCAAACTCCAATCCGCTCTTCTTTGGCCCCCTAAAGGTATAGCCCGTATAAAACTGGTAGTTCAACAGCAGGCTGGGCTCTAGTTTTCTTAAGTCTTGATCAAAGTCTTTGTCTAGTAGATTGTTAACATTAAAGCTCAAAAAGTAGCCCTTCAGCCTGAACAGTGCACCTACATCGAAATTGTGGTTGGTTGTTCTTCTTTCATCGGTTACAGATGCATCAAAATCAATAGGTACACCTTGATCATTATATGAAATAAAATTACTTGTGTCTATCCTAAAATTGTTAAGATTGTAAGAAATCCCCAAGGAAAGGTACATCTTCGAATAATAATCCAAAATGAGGTGGTGCGCGAACGAAAATTTAGCACCCGTCTGGATGGTGTTCCCATTGCGGTCGTTGTAAAGGGAAAGCCCCACACCGGTACGTTCTGCAATCCTAACGTCGCCATAAAACGATTGGTTGTCTGGTGCGCCCTTTATGCCTACCCACTGTGTGAGTCCGTTGGCCCGTAGCTTAACGTTATCGCCGATACCGGCATAAGTGGGCGATACCACAAAATTATTGTCGGCCAGATATTGGGTAAACACCGGCAGGTTTAGCTCCTGGCCAAAACTGGTGGTCAAGGCCAAAAGCAGAACGTATATGGTTAAGGTTAATTTTTTCATGTTGCTCTTTTTTGAGGGATTTGCCAACTTCATTATCTATACAGTGTAAAGTGACCAACAAAATCGCGGTCGTCTTTCGGGTCGTTCAGTTTCACGACGTACCAATAATCGCCCGTGGGCAGTTCCTTGCCGTTGTACTTACCGTCCCATTTATCATCTACGTTCAGTGTGGCAATTTTTCTTCCGTAACGGTCAAAAATATCAAAGGTCATATTTCGGTACTGGCTGGTACAACCGGGGCCCCATCCGCCATTCTGCGGTACGAAATAGTTGGGGATGCACACATCGATATATTCAAAATACCGTGTAGCACTCGCCGTACATCCGTTGCTATCGGTCACGGAAACCGTATAGTCGCCAGATTCGTAAATGGTGAAGGTACTTTGGCTTCCGTACGACTCGCCGTTCAGCGTAAACTCGTAAGGTTCTGCGCCACCCGTTGCAACGGCAACAATTTGGTTGATTTCACCATCATCAATGGCCAATTGCAGTTGTTCAAACTGTTCCACATCGAACAAAGGCGTACGTTGAATACAGCCGTTGGTGTGCCTCACGTCGATATAATGGCCCACACCCGCAGGCACATCAATAAACATATTGCTCGCTTGGTACGTTCCACCATTTAAAGAATAATCCAATTCAGCAGGATCAACACTTTCATCTACCGATACAGTAACGGTATTGGTGGAAATATTGTTGACACAATCGAACACCACTTCGGCAACGGGATTTATTGCCACCGATTCCGGGAAAGTAATGTTCCATTCGGTCTCGCAGCCCAAAGCATCTCGAACATAAACGATATGGTCTCCACCAGCCAATCCGGTAAAATCGAACTGGGTCTGTGCGGGTGCGCCCGTAGTGTATGTCCCATTGTAATCATCCAAACTCACGCTATAAGGCATATTTCCTCCTGAAATTTCAATACTGAACTCACCGTTCATATCGCCCGAACATACTTCGGGAATAATAGAATTTGGCACGATGCTAAGCACTACGGGGACGGCATCTTCAATAGTGAAATCGTAAAGTACGAAACAGCCCATTTCATCTTGCGCCATGGCTTGGTAATCGCCAGGAGCTAAGTTTTCAAAAACAGGATCGTCGAAAAATTGGTTCAACTGTGGGGAAATGGCATATTTTATAATGCCCGTTCCTCCTGCTGCAGTAATTTCCAGTCGACCGTTGTTAGTACCTGGACAGGTTACATTACTGGCAACAAAATTTGCTGTTAATGGCGTAGCCGGTTCACTGATTGTAACCTGAGCGCTAGTCACCAAACAATCCCCACTTTCTACCTCAACTTGGTAATCGCCAGCAGGTAATTCGGTAAATACCCCTGGACTGTCTTGGGTTACCGGAGTGATGTCATTTCCAGCCGCATCCTGTAGCGTATAAACATAATTGCCCAAGCCGCCCTGTGCTTCTGCCACGATAACTCCCGTAACATCCCCAGCGCAATTAATTTTAGCATTTGAAGTATCTAAATTAACTACTAAATCTGGAAGCGGGTCGATGGTTATTTCGTTGGAAACGGCTCCCGAACAACCATTGGCATCACGCACATAATATTGGTAAGTGCCATCGGAAACTGGGAAAGTCACCGATGTGGTGAATGTGCCGATAACCGTAACAAAGTTTGCCGTGGTGCTATATTCATAACTGCCCATACCGCCCGTGGTGCTCAAGGTCAACGAGGCGTCGGTTAAACAGGTCGCAGAAGTTTCTTTTACCAGATCCACTTCAATGGGCGTAGGCTGATCGATAACAATATCCGTAGAAACAAATTCACAGTTATAACCATCGGTAACCGTTACGTTATAGGTCCCTGCCCCCAAATTATTGAATACTGGGTTGGTTTGCGGGCCTGATGAATTTACCGTTGGCGCTACCCTATTCAGTGTATAGGAATAATTGCTGCCCTGACCTCCACTGGCTGAAACCGTAATGGACGCGTTATCATCTCCGAAACAATCCAACATGGCAGCGCTAGCTGAAACCGTGGCACTGATTGGAGTAGGTAAACTTAAAGTAATACTTTCTGAAACAACACAACCACCGGCATCGCGTACGTTAACGGTATAATTACCTGCCGATAAATTGCTGAATGTTCCGTTGGAAGAATAGGCTACCGTTGCCGCTCCCGTAAGTTCGTATTCATAGGTGCCCCATCCGCCGTTGGCCACGGCCGAAATGGTGCCCATCCCATCATCACAGGTCACGTTCGAAGTCTCATCGACAGCCAAAGTTAATGCTTCCGAAGGTGAATTGATTGTTACATTAGAGGTGGCCGAACAGAATGGTGTTGCTGTTTCGGTGATTACCACCGTAAATGTTCCAGCAATCATTCCATTAACAACCATCGGGTTTGTACTCGTATTGGCTGCTACAGGTCCAGTTACCGAGTTTCCTAAACTATCGAAAACCTCATAATTGTATGTTCCGCTATAGCTGTCCACATTAATTTCAAACGAACCATTATTATCACTAAAACAAGTTACCGCTGTTGGTGTAGTTGTGAATGTAGGTGGTGCTGCCTGCTGAACTACGATTGAGGCATCTGCTGTACACGATGTATTGACGTCGGTTATGGTAACCGTGTAGGTTCCTGATGGCACTCCAGAAAACACATTGCCAGCTAGACTAATAGAAGCCGGGCTAGGACTAATGCTATAATTATAGCTTCCTGAACCTCCAGAGCCCGTAACGGTAATTTCGCCATCGTCATCATTACAAGTCGCTATGGCTGTTACTTCAGGCACTAAATCAATCGGTGCAACAATGTCTACAGAAACTAGATTTCCGCAGCCATTCGCATCACGCACTTCAACAGTATGGTTACCAGATGCCAAATTTGAAATGGTAAATGGTGCGCTACGTGTTTGGAAAGCCCCTCCATCAATACTATAACTGTAAGGTGCCACTCCCGAAGTTGGTAAAGTAACGTCGATTTCGAAATTTCCTTCGGTAGCCGTACACAAATTATTTGTAGAAGCCGCTACAACCGGTATTGGATCTGAACCTAGATTGATAACAGCTGTGGAACGGATACAACCATAAGCATCCATAACATGTACATAATAATTGCCAGCATCGGCGTTAAACACACTATTGGATGCCCATGACGGGTCGGTATCCAACGGTGGGGTTGCCGAAGTGGTCATTTGGTAAAGGTACGGCGGTGTTCCATCTTTGGCTACCGCACTAATAACACCCGAATTCGGGTTACAATTCGCATTTTTATCAACAGAACCTGTAATACTTAACTCGATAGCTGATTGGGTAATATTGAACGGCCCAGAAACAATGCTACAACCTGCATTGGTCGCCCCAGCCTGTTCGGTAATGACAACCACGTAATTACCGAAATCTAGATTGCCTAAATCGTTTATTTGCAAGGTTCCGTTGGCCGGTACAGTACCGGTGCCCGATACGCCCGTTGTAACCAAGGATTGCGAATGGAATATTTCATAGGATACATCGGTAGCAGCACCGTAAATACTGTTGATATCGAAACTGACATTGCCATCGGCACTTCCCACACAAGTGATGTTGTTCGGTACCAAAGCACTAATGCCTAATTGGGAGTTGGTTGGGATGGACGTATCGGCCGTTTCGTAATAATAACATTGGGTTGCCTCATCGTACACGATAAAGGTATAAGTAGCTCCAGGAATTAAATTCGTAAACGTGGTGCTTTCGCTTCCGGCAGGGATTTCGTCCTGCCAGGTGCCCACTCCAGGGTAACTCATGCCCGGCCCAGTGTAGATGGCAAAATGGTATGGTCCTGAACCAGATAACGGTGTACCAATGGTTACTGTCGCCGAACCTCCGGTTGAACAATCCGCTGGTGGTGAAAAAGTTGCAATGTTCAAATCGTCTGGCGGCGATGCCACCAAAATATCCTGTTCAATCACCGAACAGCCATTGGCATCCGTAATGATGATTTCATAAAGCCCGAAATCCACAACCTCAAAAACCTGAATGCCTCCCGTTTGGTTGGAAATTTCCTGGTCATAACCATTTACACCCGTAACGTGATAGGAATAATTGGGCGTTCCGCCGCTCACCGAATTAATGATTATTCTTCCTAAGGAAACGCCCCCTGCCTGACATGAAACAGGGTCTACATCAAAATCCAACGCAATCGGGGTCGGTTCATTGATGGTTATCGTTTCGGTATCGGTACAGGAATTGGCATCGGTGAGTGTAATGGTATAGTCGCCCGCTGTCAATCCAGAGGTTTGCGTACCATAATCCGTTCCCGTTGTATTGTTGAAGACATTGATGGTAAACGCAGGAGTGCCCACGCTGTTATTGATATTCACCTGAATGGCAGCATTGCTGTCGCCGCTACATAAAATGGGCTGCGTTTGTACTACGGAATTGATTTCTGGCAACGAAATCGCATTGATAGTCTGCACGCCGGTCTCGACCGTACAGTTGTTCGCATCCGTTATAAGGAATTGATATGTTCCATCGGTTGACGCAGTGTGCACAAAACTGTTTCCTGTTACTAAAGTTGTACTTCCGTAGGCGCCTCCGTTAAATGATACTTGGTACGAAAATGGCGCGGTTCCACCAGAAATATTTGTACTAATAATCCCGTCTGGTGAAGTAGTACAATCTAAACTTTTTGTGATAACCGTATTTGCTGTCAAAGCTGGCAACGGTGCTATAGTAAATGATTCGGAATAACTACAATCATTAGCGTCGCGAACCTCAAAAGTATAGGTATCTGGAGCTAATCCTGTAAATGTACTGGAGCTTTGGAAAGTTGTTGCCGTTGGAGAAACTATTCGATACTCCAAAGTTGGAGTTCCTCCAGTTACAGTTAATGTAACATCAGAAGTCAATGCCGGACAGCTTAATGGTGTGGCATTAAAATCTAAATTTGTTGGCGGATCCAAAGCGTCAATCGTTGCAGGAGTAGTGATAAAAGTACAGTTGCTAGCATCGCGGATGGTAATGGCATAATTCCCTTCAGTCAAGCCCGAAAATGTGTTCCCCGATTGAAAGTTCACACCGTCTAAACTAAATTCATAAGGTGCGGTTCCACCTGTCACACTTGAAACTGTAATTTCGCCTGTGGTGACACAATTATATGGCGTAGTTACGTTGGCAGTACCTGAAATAGCTGTTGCAGAAGTTATGGTAACCGTTTGTGGGGCAGTCTCACAAACATCGGACCCCATAGTGTAGCGCACGACCACATCGTAATTCCCCGCTGTAAGTCCGTTGAAGACTGATGAATTTGAATAGCTTGTACCGTTGTCAATGCTATATTCCAAAATGTTGCCGTTGGGGTTGGTAACATTGATTTCGATAGCCCCAGAATTGGCATTTTCCGCACAAGAGATGTCGGTCTGCGATACCGTGAAATCCGGTGCTGGAGTTGCTTCCACTGAAATAGTAGTTTCAGCCGAACAGTTATTGGAATCAATTACCAAAATATCGTAATCACCAGCGGTTGTCACTGGAATTATTGGCGTACTTTGGAAATCGGTGCTGCCATTTACATAGTAATAGTAAGGTGCCGTTCCTCCAGTGGGATACACTGTTATTTCTCCATCGGTACATGTAAGTGGATTGGTTAATGCCGCTGTAACTTCCAATAAAGGTGGTTCAATAATTTCCACATCAACAGAACCTGCACAGCCATCTTCGGTTGAAACGTTTACAGTATAATTGCCTGGATTCAAATTTTCGAATCTATAATCGCTTTGGGAAATTGGCCCCACACTATTTACAATGGTTACCCCATCATATAACGCAAAGAAATACTGAGGTCTTACATCATTTGCAGCCACCGATATACTTCCCTTTTCACCATGACAAAAAGGTTGCGTAACGATGGACGAAATGGTAAAATCCCTGTTGCGGATCTGTACATCTGGCACAGAGAAAATACAAGGATTTGGACTAACACCTATTTGCCTAATATAAACGGAATACAAGTTTGCCGTAGTCACTGAAAATGTATTGCTAGATTGGTAATTCACACCGTCAATACTATACTCATACCCGCTAGGCACTCCCCCAACAACAATTTCACCGGGAGTATTACAATAAATATCTCGTGAAGTTACTGTTGGCTCCAATAAATTACTATAAACGTTAAAATAAAACTGATTGAAACATCCACCTGTATAATTTAAAGTCAATCGGTATTGACCTGCTGTATCAACCAAAAAATCTGGACCAGTTTCAACTTGGTTCCAAGTACAACCGGGGTCTTCGTTGGCGCAATCTTCATTGGCAACGGCAGAACAACTGGTTTCATCAAGAATTTCCCAAATCATTGATGTAGCATCGGTAATTCCGGTTTCTATATTTCTGGAATCGTTGGCTCCACATAAAAATATGTTGGGTAGTTGTTTTCCATCGTTAGGGCAAGTCACCACTTCATCTGCATAAGGAATAACCGGGTTTTCAACACCTGCTCCATAAGTAACCACTTCAAAAACCTGATCGATGGATTGGCAAGGTGCCGTTGCAGCGTTATGAACGTAATACGTGCCCACTTCGGTAACCGTAATAGATTGCGTATCGCCTATAACAGGTGTCCCCGATGGGCTTGTAGACCAAGTATAAGAGTCGTAACCGCTTCCTGCAGTTAACTGAACATTATCACCACAAAGGATAACTTCCTCTTCAAAGTCACAATTTAAATCCGCTAAAAAATTAGTTGCTCCGGGAGAAAGCAAACAACCAACATTAGTTGCGTAACTAGGATCGTTTGATATTGTAAAATTAGGGTTTATTGTACCTTGGTAAGTAGCAAAAGCTTGATTACTGATGATATTCGAACAGGCATCATTCAACAAACTACACGAAGACACCACAGTTACTTTAAAACGTATTTCGGAAACAGGATCGTTTTCCTCAACGACAGAGCGGTCTACACTAAATACAATTTCACGTGTTGTCTCATCATAACTTTGTACGCTAACCCCTGTAGGTAGCACATCTAAATCGGTTGGGTAATTGAATACAATATTTTCTGGGAGAATATCCCTAATAATTAAGTTAGTAGCGTCGTCATTTCCTGTATTTTGAAAACCGATAGTATAATAAAGCTCATCTCCCAAATTTACAAGTTGATTACCAATATCGTTGCCCATTTCATCCTCAACGATTTTGGTTAAAACGATATTTGGTGCAATAATTTCAATCGCAAACGCACTAAAATAGAAGTAATAAATATCGGTATTAGTACCTAACTTTATAGTGGCAGACGTATCGCCGTTATCAATCACGTTGTTTCCAGGGTTCGGTATACTAACTATTCCGGCATCGAACCCTAGAGTATTTGAACTCGTAGGGTTTCTATCGGTAAATAGAACCGGGGCATTTGTAGCTGGGTCGATAATTGACACCGAACTATTGAAAAAGTTGTTGCTTGGGCGAATGGTGTTCCCCGATGCATCTGTGGCACTAATTCTGGTGCCGTTAATTTCTAAATAATCGTTGGTCCATCCTCTATCGCCTTCAATGGCCGAAAAGGCATATTTGGCCCTAACAGGACCAACAGGTATGGTTTTAAAGCCATTAATTAAAAAACTGGCTTCGTTATTGGGAGCACGGTTGTTAATTTTAGTAAATCCATCGAATGATGTAATGTACTGACTTGGCATTGTTGGATCTTCATAAATAACAAAAAGTGACCAGCCGGCCGACAAACCTTCTTGATTATATCCGTCGCCATCTCGCATCATTTGTGAAGTCATTGATGAAATATCTGCCACCATATATTCACCTTCTGGATCAGCCAATCCTGCTAGCAAATTAGTGACGTCATGATAATAAACATAGGCATTCGAGTTCCGATCATTACTCGAATTTTGGTAATACACCTGTGTTCCGGTAATATCAATATATGAGCTGCTGCCCGGTATTTTAAATTTTATATTTTCTCTTGGGGTATCTCCCTCTACCACGGCACTCCAATACAAACCGGCATATGCGATTTGGTAACAGTTACTGTCGCTTGGAATATCCAACTCGGCCATACTCGAGTTAAACGTTGAGGCATCTCCATCAATATCAACGTATACCATACTGCCTCGGTAAGTACTACTTTCATTGTTTCGGGTTCCGTTGTAAGGATTGGTTTGGTGCACACCAATGTTACTGTTACCAATTAAAAGCATATCGCCTTTGATAGCATCATCATAACGGGGCACAAAAGGCTCTAAATTTTGACCAATGGTTTGCATGCTGAATAACAACAGTAGGATTTGCATACCCTTGATGAGTAAAGTAGGTTTTTTCATGGTGGTTATATTTAACATTTCTTTTCTCATTGGGGCTTTTCAAAAAGAAATTATCATCTGTAATTTTACTTCATTTAGTTTTCAATTTTAACCATAGACATTTTACTGTTATATGGTTCTGTACCTTTATTTTCAATGGCTAATCTGGCTTGGTTTACATCATCAAATTTTTCGTAATAAATGTAATATTTACTAGTATTTACATCGAAGAAAAAGTTAATATCGGTGCGTCCTGCAGCAACTGCCTTGGTTAAAAAATCATCACGTTTATTCACATCACTGTGAACAGCCACAACTAAATAATAACCTTCATCGGCATGAGCCACATCTTTAACAATTTGAATGTTACTAAGTTCTTCTCCACTGTCGAAATCTTCCGAAGTTAAAGCCACATCGCTAGGTTCGGTAAACTTTTTAATACGTTGTAAGGCCGCTCTATCCTTATTATATCGATCTTCTTGATTATCGTAGAGGGCTCTTTTAATTCTACGTTTTCTTTCAAATTCTGTAGCAACCTTAATTTCGGCTAAAGTAGCATACAGGTTTTCTCTAGATTCAACTATTTTGGTCTGCTCCTCTTTTAACGACTCGATGGTTTTTAAGTAGGATTGGCTCACCAAATCATTTTTATCCTTAACCTTTTTAAATCGATCTTGATACAATTCTTCCAGTTCGGTTATTTTTTCATTTTGAACATTGATAGCATCATCGATTTCAGATTTTAAAGCGTCTAAAGCAGCATTTTCAGCTGAAACGCTCTTAAATGCTTTTGGCTCTTGATAAATACCTTGCTCGCTTAAATCGTTTTCGGTTTTCAAATCATCAAGATCTTTTTGTTTGCTGGCCACTTTTTCGCTTAACTGCTCCAGTAAAGCTTGCTGCTCTGTTTCAATAGATGTTGAAGATTTAGCCAAATCGCTCATTTCCTGTGTTGCAGCATCCACTACAATAGGCTCCAATTGCTCAGTCTCAATTTTTGGATCTTCTTCATTTTTGGCTTTTGCTTTAGCTTCTTCGGCTATTTGAACTTGCTCTTCTTGTTCTGCTTTTACTTTAGCTTCTTCGGCTAATCGAGCCTGCTCTTCCTGTTCTGCTTTTTCTCTAGCTTCTTCTGCTAATCGGGCCTGCTCTTCCTGCTCTGCTTTAACCCTAGCTTCTTCGGCTAATCGAGCCTGCTCTTCCTGCTCAGCTTTTACTCTAACTTCTTCTACTAATCGAGCCTGCTCTTCCTGTTCTGCTTTAACCCTAGCTTCTTCGGCTAATCGGGCCTGCTCTTCCTGTTCTGCTTTAACCCTAGCTTCTTCGGCTAATCGGGCCTGCTCTTCCTGCTCTGCTTTTACTTTAGCTTCTTCGGCTAATCGGGCCTGCTCTTCCTGTTCTGCTTTAACCCTGGCTTCTTCGGCTAATCGGGCCTGCTCTTCCTGCTCTGCTTTAACCCTGGCTTCTTCGGCTAATCGGGCCTGCTCTTCCTGTTCTGCTTTAACCCTGGCTTCTTCGGCTAATCGGGCCTGCTCTTCCTGTTCTGCTTTAACCCTGGCTTCTTCTGCCAATCGGACTTGTTCTTCCTGTTCTACTTTTACCCTAGCTTCTTCTGCCATTTGCGTTTGTTTCTCCTCAACTTCTTCTTTTTTAACTTCAGAAACATTGTCAGACTGTTTAGTACTATTCGTATTTGTTTTGGCAACCTGTTGTCTTGTTCTGGTTTGAGGTCTTGACACTCTTTTTCTTGCTACTGTTCTTCTTGAAGTTTTTCGTTTAGGAATCAACAAAGCCTGCTCGTCATCATCTCCATTATAACTGTAACGGTATCTGTTTTTAAATTTGTAGGCCACTGTAATGTCGTGCGAATTACCAAACGAGGACAAATCGCCCATGGCTTTTTCATAGTTGTATTCAATGGCTATTTGACTTGTGATATTCAAACCCAATCCGGCCGACATACCATAAAGCGTATTGTAACCTGCTTGTGCCCAAATACCTTTTGGAACCGTTAGCATCACTGTGCCCGCAATAATAGTTTCTTCCTTTCTGAATTCTGAACGCAACAATCCTGTAAACCTACTTTCATCAAAAAATCCACGGCTGTCCAAATAACCGGTGTACATAATATGCCCCTGAATCCCTTGCTTTGGATTATCCTCTATCATTTTAGATTCAGATAAATTGTAAGAAACCAAATTGTTGATTGATATACCAAAATCGAAAAATCCTGTACCGTAATTTATCCCCGGATTAACGGCTATTACAGAATGGGAAGGCACATCATCCAATGACGAGTCAGGAAAATTGGTAACCACATTTCCTTCATTAATACCACTTTTATAAAACCCGAGGTTAAGACCAAAGGTTAGGTTGCTTTCCCTATCGAACACTGCATTGTAAGCAAAGTTTGCTACTCCGCCAAAGGTGGTCATTACCCCATAATTTTGCTGAAAAAGTGACAGACCAGCACCTATATTTTCATCAAACCGGCCAGCGTAACCAAACAAATACGTTTGTGGTGCATCATCAAACTGTACCCATTCCCTTTTGTTGTTGAAGCTTAAATATTTGTTTTGCTCCCTTACGAAACTAAAAGTTGGGTTTATAATGTGGCGATTGAATTTCAACGAATTTCGAACGGGTACATCAAACGCAACAACTCCATCGCCGTTTTGAGGATAGAGTTGCTGTATAAAACAGAAGAATAAAATGATATGTAAAAGGCGTTTTATCATGTTATTTAATCACTGTTATTGAACCTTTTTTTTCGCTCCCGTTTTGAGGTTTTATAATGTAATAATATACTGGGGTTATATCTTTAAAATCGATTTGATTTTCAGGCCAGTTATTTTGGTAATTATTGGTTTGCAGCACTACTTTTCCTTGGGCACTTAAAATGGTGATTTCGGCACCCGAACCATTTACATATTGTTGCGGGATAACCCAAGTATCATTAGATCCATCTGCATTCGGACTAATTAAATTAGGGATTTCGGCCACATCTGGGAACGGATTTTGTACCATAAAACTATGTTCGGTTGAAGACAAACAATCTGCTGTTTGATTTACCACCACTTTATAATTTCCTGTTTGGCTGATAACATAACTGCTAGTGGTTACCGAGGTAATTAGTGATTCATTCAAATACCATTCAAATTCAGGGTTATTTGCATCGGTTGTTACGGTAACTTCCAAAGTTTCGTTTTCATCAATCATTTCAACATCATTGGCATCAATACTGCTTGAAAACCCGGTACTATCTAAGTCAATCGATGCCGAAGTAGAACATTCTCCCAAATCAACGGTTACAGAATAAGTTCCAGATTCTTCAGTTTCGTACATTTGATTAGTAGCCCCTTCAATAGTTTCTCCATCTTTATACCATTGGTAACTATTTCCATTAACAGCACTTAAAGCCGTTGGGCCTTCACTGGAACAAAATGGATTGCCTTTACTGGAATTAATTTCGAATGAACTTTGCGAAGTGGCCTGACTGATGGTTACACGGTTTGAAAATGAATTGGAAGTACAGGTGCCATAATTGGTTTCCACAAAATAAGTGCCTGGTTCGCTAACCGAAAGTGTAGCGCCTTCAGCAACAAAAACAGAAGTAGTCGGGCTGGTTTCTTTATACCAATTGTAAGTGAGTGAAGGGTATTGAAGTGGCGAATCGTTGTTCTCATCCACTCTGCTATCAATCGTCAGCAAATAACTTCCTCCAGCACAAAATGTACCTGTTGCAATTAAATTGTTTATGGTAAACGGGGTATCTTGAATTTTATAATATGCCGCAAAAGCATTTGAAGGCGTACTTGATGCTGCGGGAGCCGTACTCTTTATTTTAATTTTATAGCCTTCACCAGACATGGTGTTTGGCATTGCAAAACTTAACGTAGCCGGCGATGTTGATACCGCTCCGGCATTTGAGGTATAAATAGTTGTGGCGTTGGTAAAATCGCCATTATCGTCAGAAAGTTCGATGATAAATTGATTAGAGCCACTCAATGATGTATCTGGCGAAAAACTAAAAGTAACGTTGTACGTGTTAAACGAAGGACTGGCGCAGGCTTGGGTAAAGCCTAAACTTGGTTTTCCTATAACAATTTGTGCGTTGCCTCTCTGAGATAATGACAGGAACAAAACCAGAACAACAAAACTAATTTTAGTAACATTCTTCATTTCCGCACAATTTTATTTTATTCAATAAAAACACCCTAAAACATCATCTCAATAACCCTTGGTTCGGGCCATACAGAATTTCCAGATTCATGAATAAAATAAAAAAGGAAAGTGAGTAAATTTGGGGCATTCGTCACTAATTATATAAACATTAATCAATTGTTCTCAAATCTGCATCAACCTCGTTTGAAGCAATAATTTTGTTGATTCGCAGTCTAAAATCCGGTCTTCTTTCGTTGCGTATATCAATAAAGGTTTCAGCGTTTGAGCTTTTAGAATACACATTAAAAAACGCGCTGTTACCGTACCAGTTTTCCAAATCTTCGTTATTGGCATTATTTTCAACAAAAATATTTCCGTTACAATTGTTGAAATACATTGAAGTAAACTTTATTTTCTCCAAGTTTTCTTGGTTGATGCTAATTTTATCTTCTAAAATTACAGCAGGATTGAATCCGGAAATAACGCTTTTGTTCATATCCAAAGAAGCATAGTCGCCCACATACACCGCAGCTTTTACAAGCCCCATTTTTATATCGGTTTCTAAATCATCGCTATCATTAAGGAAAGTTATGTTTTTAGCCACTACCGATGTTGCCTTTTTAGAAAAATCGATATCTTCCTTTCTTTCATAAGAAGCCACTTTTAAACACCTTGACCCAGTGCTGTTTGAAACGTAAGGCGAGCGCACCGCTAAAGAGTTGGTCAAGTTACACTGAGCACCGAAATTAAAATTAAAATCGTTGTTGCTGCATCGGTAAGACACTATATTTAGCATATTTACCTCTCCGCCCCAAGCTTCGATTGCATTTCCTGCAGCATATGAAACCATGACATTTTCCAAGATGGTAGCGTCACCAACTCCAGCCAAAAGCAAACCATTAAAATGTTCTCCATTAGAAAGGCGCTTTCCGGCAAATTCAATTCTAACATATTTTAATATCCCTGAATTGTCGGCTGTGTTTTCTCCACCATAATTGGCACTGGCATAACTTGAAGGTACAAGGTCTGGGTAAAATTTCACTGCAGAACCATTTCCGAATTTATTGGTTGGCGCTTCACCCAACAAAACAATCCCACCCCAATCGCCAGCCCTTTTCACTGTGCGGTTTGAAGTAAAAACAATAGGGTCTGTTTGAAGACCAGAGGCCATAATTTTAGCCCCTTTGGTTACGGTAAGTGATCCGTTTGATTTGTAATCGCCCATTATCACCGCTCCCGGTTCAATGGTTAATATCGCTCCATTGGTAACAAATACGTTACCCAGCAGCAAGTACACTTCACCTTTTACTAAAGTGGTATTTGCTGCAATATTTCCTGCCAAAATTTTTGTAGGCTCTCCATAATCTGATTGGGTCGATTTAAAGTCCGTCCAATTGTTAAGCCAATTTTCTGAACCTACTATCCCCTTTTCCTGTTGGGAGAAGAGGTTTCCCGTTACAAAAAGAAATATGAAAATGATTTGGGTAAAGTTTTTCATAGTTATCTTATTTTATTATTTAAACTCATTACGATTTTTCCTTAAAATTATAAACCAAAAATACAAAAAAACCCATGAAATACCAATTATTTCGTTGAAATGCACTTTTTTAACAAATTTACGACTTAAAAGCATCGATAAAAGACTGTTTTGTACGTATTTAAAAAATATGAAAGAGGAATATACTGTAAGTAGGCATCAAAGTATGTAACAATAAAACACTGTTTACTCTTGAATATTTGTCAACAAATGGTTTGGTAAAATCATCAATAAAACAAAGGTTATCTGTTACCTAAACTCGCTGTATTGATGCAACGATTTCATGATTTCTTCATAAAATAGAATAGCAGCAATTAAGTTTTTAGTATCAGAATAGGGTAAATACACATTATGAAACTCTGTAGATTTTTCTAAATAGTCATCTGTATTTTCAAATTGATCATCCAAACCTTTTCTGTTATCCGAATCATTCGGTATCCCCAAAGTGGTCATAGTTACACCCGGTTTCGTAGCAAATGCAATGTATGGTAATGTTTTTACCAAAACTTGGTTTCGTTCGGTATAAAGCTTAATCAATTCACCTTTCTGCATACGGTCAAGTTCTTGCTTGTTATGGTATTTATTGATGCTGATTTTTTCACTGATTATGCTTTTCGCTTCCTTATTTTTTTGGGCGAAACCTGTGCCCGTTACTAAACACAGACCAAAACTGAGGATAAAAACTTTTAATTTCATGGTTAAGATTTAAGGGATTAAAGTACAAATCTATGTAATTAATCGTTAAAAACAAGCGTTTTATCGAATTTTTTGTGTTTTTTTTCAAAAATAAAGGCCTTATGTACTGCTTTGTCGCATAAGGCCTTAAGTATAATTATCAATAATTTAATGTTTAACCATTAAAATACTTTGTTTCTATTTTTGTTTTAACTATTTAATGTATTCAACTCAATACATTTTATTGATAAGGTAGAAATCAGCCAAAACCAATGCCGCCATAGCTTCTACAATGGGTACCGCTCTTGGCACTACACAGGGGTCGTGACGTCCTTTTCCTTGCATTTCAACAGTGTTACCTTCTTTGTCTATGGTTTCATATTTTTGGATTAGTGTCGCTACAGGCTTAAAAGCGACATTAAAATAAATGTCCATACCATTACTTATACCTCCTTGAATACCTCCAGAATAGTTGGTTTTTGTGGAGCCATCGTTATTAAAGGCATCATTGTGGTCGCTACCATACATGGTGCTACCATGAAACCCACTACCATATTCAAATCCTTTAACGGCGTTTATAGATAGCATGGCTTTTCCCAATTCGGCGTGCAGTTTATCAAAAACCGGTTCACCCAAACCAACAGGCACATTCTTAATCACACAACTTACTATGCCGCCAACAGTATCGCCTTTACTGCGTACTTCCTTAATATACGATTCCATTTCAGCAGCCATGTTTTGGTCCGGACAACGTACAATATTCGACTCGATTTGGTTGAGATCCAACTCTGTGTAAGGCTTATCCAATTTCATGGTTCCCACTGCCGACACATAGGCTTTGATATCAACATCTTTTAAAATTTGCTTGGCAATGGCACCTGCCACTACCCTACATGCCGTTTCGCGCGCCGAACTGCGCCCACCGCCACGGTAATCACGTAAGCCGTATTTTTTATCGTAAGTGTAATCGGCATGGCTGGGTCTGTAACTATCTTTTATATGTGAATAGTCGTGCGACTTTTGGTTGGTGTTCTCAATAACAAATCCAATGGGAGTACCGGTTGTTTTACCCTCAAAAATTCCCGAATGAAACTTTACGGCATCAGGTTCCTTACGTTGTGTTACAATAGCTGATTGACCCGGTTTACGCCTTGCCAAATCGTTTTGAATGGCATCAAGATCCAATTCAATTCCTGGAGGACAACCATCAATTACACCACCCAATGCAGAGCCGTGCGATTCGCCATAAGTTGTTAGGTTAAATAATTTTCCAAAGGAATTTCCAGCCATAAGTTCTCAATTTTTCGGCTAAAATAAAGTTTTTTTGGCATATAGCTCATTGTTATCAGCGTTCTATTGTTGAAAGATTTCATTTTTTCGTTGTGTTTTTCGTTTCCCATTTTCGGCTTTTAATAATTGAACTACTTTACCGAACAGTCCTTTTAAATAACACTGCCTTAACAATATACTGACATACAAATAATTATCAGATAATGTTTACATAATACTAAATGGTGTAATTTGTAAGAAACCAATCGCCGACTATTTTGAAGATTAAAAGAAAACTTGAAATTGCTGTAATATCCGATGTTCACTTGGGAACCTATGGTTGCCACGCCAAGCATTTGCTCACCTATTTAAACAGTATCGAACCTAAAAAACTCATACTCAATGGTGACATTATCGATATTTGGCAATTCAGCAAACGGTATTTCCCGAAGCCTCATTTAAAGGTTATCAAAAAAATAATGAACATGGCTGCCAACGGTGTTGAAGTAATCTATATTACAGGCAACCATGACGAAATGTTGAGGAAATTCAGCAACACCACTATAGGGAATATTTCTATTGTTGATAAAGCGGTTTTAGAACTTGATGGCAAACGGGCATGGTTTTTTCACGGTGATGTTTTCGATATTTCCATTCAGAATGCCAAATGGCTGGCCAAATTGGGCGGATACGGTTACGACCTTTTAATTCTAATCAACCGCTTTGTAAATTGGTGCTTGGAAAAACGCGGCAAAGAACGCTATTCACTCTCCAAAAAAATAAAAAACGGTGTAAAAGGAGCTGTAAAATATATCAACGATTACGAAACCGTTATTTCCGATTTGGCTATTGAAAACGGATACGATTACGTTGTTTGCGGCCACATACACCAACCCAAAATGGTTTACAAAGAAAATAAGCAAGGGAAAACCATGTACTTGAATTCTGGTGATTGGGTTGAAAATTTCACCGCTTTAGAATACCAATTTAAACGTTGGAAAGTTTACAATTTCAGCAAAGACAAACTCGCTCCATTTGTTGTTGAAGACGAAATTGTTGACATGGAAATTAAAGACCTAATTGCCGCCATTACTATTGTTGAGCAACATGCCAAAAAGTAAATTTTGTGGCATGAGGTTCGGCTAAAATTCTTTTTTAGCTCAATCATCAAGCAACGCTTCTCGCAAAATAGAAATAGGGTGTTTTGCTTCGCGCTTTGTGCCATCCTTGATTTGATGCCTACAACTGGTACCGTTGGCCGCAATAATCGTTTCTTTTGATGCCTTTTTAACTGCGGGGAATAGGGTTTGTTCGCCCACATTCATGCTTACTTCATAATGTTCCTTTTCGTAACCAAAACTACCTGCCATACCACAGCAACCACTAGGAATAATGGTTACTTTGTAATTCTTCGGAAGGTTTAACACCGAAAATGTTGATAGTTGATTACTCAATGCTTTTTGGTGGCAATGCCCGTGGAATTTTATCGTTTTTTCTTCTGAAGTAAACTGTTCGGGTTTTATGTGCCCCAATTCTATTTCACTTTGGATGAATTCTTCAATTAAAAAGACATTTTTTGAAATGCTTTCAGCGGAAGCTTTGTCGTCGGCTAACTTTAAATATTCATCGCGAAAAGTTAAAATGGCCGAAGGCTCGATGCCCAAAAGCGGACTTTCACTTGAAACCAAATCTTTGAAAATAGCAACGTTTTTATCGGCTACTGTTTTGGCCTGTTCCAACAGCCCTTTCGATAAAAATGAACGCCCCGATTCGGCATGCTCAACCATCTTAACTTCATAATTTAAAGTGGTCAACAATTCGATTGCATCCACACCAATGGGCGTATCCAAATAATTGGTAAACTCGTCGTTAAACAAATACACTGTTTTAATGGTTTGTTTTTTAGACCAAGTTTTTGCTCTATTTTTATATTCTGCAGTTAAACTTTTATTTGAAATTAATGGTAGTTGGCGCTGTGGCGCAATACCGAAGCTGTTTTTTAAAAGTGAGGACGTCGCTCCGTTTGAAAACATAAAATTGGTCAACTTCGGAAACACACTTCCGTATCGGTTCAAATTATTGTTGTAAGCAAACAATTTGGTGCGCATGGGCACGCCATTCGCTTTTTGGTATTGGTATTGAAACTCGGCTTTTAGAGCAGCCACATCCACACTACTTGGGCATTCGCTGGCGCAAGCCTTACAGCTTAAACAAAGATCGAAAACCATTTTCAATTCTTCGTGGTCGAATTTGTTTTCCTTATCAGAATTCGTCAAAAATTCACGAAGCGCATTGGCCCGCGCCCTTGTGGTATCTTTTTCATTTCGCGTGGCTCGGTAGCTAGGGCACATCGTTCCGCCAAATTCGGATAGTTTTCGGCAGTCACCCGAGCCGTTACATTTTTCGGCTTCCCTTAAAATACCCAACGATTTTGAAAAATCAAGTAAGGTTTCTACCTCCGGCTCTTCTCTATCAGATTCATAACGCAAGGATTTATCCATCGGGTAAGCGTCAACAATCTTTCCCGGATTAAAAATATTTTCAACATCAAAGGCGATTTTTATACGCTTTACAATGGCATAATTTTCTTCGCCAATCATCATCGGAATAAACTCAGCGCGTACAATACCATCGCCATGTTCGCCACTCATGGAGCCTTTATATTTTTTAACCAATTCGGCTACCCCAGTAGTTATTTTTCTGAAGAGCACCACGTCTTCCGATTTTTTTAAATTCAAAATGGGACGCAAATGCAATTCGCCCGCTCCGGCGTGGGCGTAATAAATGGCGTCTTGCCCATAACTTTTCATCAAAGCGGCGAACTCCATAATATAATTGGCCAAATCGGGTAAGGCCACTGCTGTATCTTCAATACAAGCCGCCGATTTTTTATCGCCGATTATGTTACCCAAAAGTCCCAAGCCAGCACTTCGCAAATTATTGGCTTTATTCACATCGTCGCCAGCTAGTTTTGGGTTGGCATAACTAAGGTTGGACGCTTCAATATCTTTTATTAAATTTTCGGCTAAAACCTTCACTTCCTCAACGGTATTGGCCCGAACTTCGCACATTAAAATAGCCTTGGGGTCATCAACAATAAACTGTCGGTTTTCAAACTGGGTTTTGTTCTGTTTGGTGCAATCTAAAATGGTTTTATCCATCATTTCGCAGGCATACAAATTATGCTCCATGGCCAAGGCCACGGTTTTCAAGCAATTTTCAATACTGCTAAAATGTGCGGCAACCACAATGGCTTCAGATGGTGGCAGCACATCCAATTTTAAGATAATTTGTGTGGTAAATGCCAACGTACCTTCACTGCCCGAAAGCAATTTACACATGTTGAATTTTTCGTCGGTTTCTGAAAAAACTTCAGTATTTATCAGTTCGTCTATGGCATAGCCGGTATTTCTGCGGTGTATTTCCGGTTTTGGAAAATTATCTCGAATTTGCTTTTGAACAGCTTCCGATTCCAATTCGGAATAAATCGATTTGTATATGCTGCCCTCTAAACTATTTGTTTTGGTTTTCCTTTTAAACTCTGCTTTCTCCATTTCCCCGAAAACCACTTCGCTACCATCGCTCAATATGGTCTGCATTTCGATAACCTTATCGCGGGTAACGCCATATTGAATGGAAGTTGTACCCGAAGAATTGTTCCCCACCATGCCACCGATCATACAACGGTTTGAGGTTGAAGTATTGGGCGCAAAAAACAAGCCCATGGGTTTTAAATAATTATTTAAAGCATCGCGCACCACACCTGGCTGAACGGTTACCGTTCTAGCCTTTTCATCTACACTTATAATTTTTGTAAAGTATTTGGATACATCGACCACAATGCCCTCGCCAACACATTGCCCAGCCAATGAAGTACCCGCCGTACGTGGAATCAATGAGGTTTTATGTTTTTTAGCAAAGGCTATAAGCTGCTTTAAATCGTCGTTGTTTTTTGGGTAAGCCACAGCCAATGGCAACATTCTATAAACCGATGCATCGGTAGCATAAATCGATTTTATTAAGTCGTCAAAAAATAATTCTCCAGAAAGCGATTTGCTTAGTTCCTGTAAATGTGGCGTTAAGGTCATTTGGCTGTTAAATTGTTTATAAAACTATAAAATTGTTAAATATAATAACATTGAGGATGCTATTTTTGTAAAATAGTACGGTGAACAAAAATGATCTATTTTGTTGAAAGCATCGTATATTCAAATAACATTAAAACTTACACTTTATGAAGAAATTATTTTTATTATCACTAACAGTATTAGGTTTTGTATTAACATCGAATGCCCAAGAAATCTCAGAAAATGCGATAGGTTTGCGCTTAGGCGGTAGTGATGGTTTTGGTGCTGAAATCTCTTATCAACATGCTTTGGGTGACAATAACCGTTTGGAAGCCGATTTAGGCTTAAGAAACGGAAACAACTATAGTGCTTTTAAACTCACCGGTTTATACCAATGGGTTTGGCTTCTTGATGGCGACTTTAATTGGTATGCTGGTGCTGGTGCTGGTTTAACTTCATTTTCTGGAAAAAACACTTTAGATGGTGTTGATGGTACAGGTTTTTTTATTGCTGGTAATATCGGGGTTGAATATAACTTTGACATTCCATTACAACTTTCATTAGATTTTAGACCAGAATTTGGGAATAATGATTTTACTGACAACACTGTTTTTGATGTTGCGCTTGGTATCCGTTACCAATTCTAATCAAACTCTTTTAAATAACTAAAAAAAGCACCTAAAAAGGTGCTTTTTTTATGGGTTAATTTTACCAATAAACTATATGAACAGCATACAGTCGTCACAGCTTTTTACTTCACCAAAATAAGTCTCACGATATTTATGAAGTGTTTTTACCGGAAGCCCCAAAACATAGCGCTTAATGTAGGTAACTTTTGTTGTGAGTTCTCCCATTTTAGAAGTATATCGTTTTTCGTATTTTGTATTTCTTTTGATATATAATATTTTCATAAAATTTAATTTTTTAATTGAGATTTAAGGCCTTTCCAACCGCATTTCTATGTTTCTGGCCTTAAACCCTTTGTCCTTAAACAAGTTAATGGCCGGGTTTTCTTTGTTAATGTGAATAGCAATATCGCCTTTGCAATATTTTATCGTGTGCTCTATTAATTTCTTACCTAAACCTTTTCCTCTGTTTTCCTTTTTTACGGCTACATAAACCAAAATGTTTTCAGAAAGGTATTCGTTCATTCCGGTACGATTAACTACTACTGCGCCAACAATTTCATCTTTTTCTTCCAAAACAAACACATAACCACCTAAGCCGGGTATTTCCTTGGCGGCGTACATTAAAGATTTTCTTATTGCACTTTTTGAGTCCCCAAACTTATCAGAGTTTTGAAATAAAAAATTAGTAACACGATTTATGTCAAAAATGGATAGCCTTGAAAAAGCATCATAGGTTTTAATTGTCATGTATTCTATTTAATGGTTATCCTCATTTATTGAACAGGATAACTTAAAATTGGATTAAGATAAATTAACTAAATGGGTGTACGAAATCCAATAGAGAGGATTTACGTGATAAAGCAAAGTTGCTATTTAATCGTTTAAATTTGCCGGAGGAATAAATTTTTCAGATTGAATTCTGAAAACCAAATAGTTAAAATTGAAGATTCTGTAATTTTGTTTTTTCCTTGTTCCTTTCCCCATGTTTTGCAAATTTACTAAAACACATGGCCAATAGCAAATTAGAGGCATTTGTATAATCATAAAACAATGTTAAAGCTTCTGTTTTTGTATTAAAAAACACATCACCTGCTTTATACAGTATTTAATTTCATCTGTTGTTTTTTGTAATGTCTTTCATTGAAATAATTTCTCTAGCAGAAACCAATACTTTTTTTTGTGTTATTAATTTTAGTGTATTTAACTCAGCTATCTGTGTCAATCTATTTGCGGGAGTTAAATTTCCGTTTAAATAGCTTTCTAAATTAGACACATATTCAAGCGTTTCAAGCTGCCGTCTCAATTTTCGTTTTTGACTTTGCAACTGGTAAGCCAATCTTTTTTCTTTGAAACAAACTCCAGAAACTGGTTTACTAAATGAATAACTTTTAAATGTATTTACCGATTCGTAATCCCTAACGCCAAACAAAGCAAAATAAAGCACCAAACCATTAGCCAATAAAAAGAGTACACCAACCGCAAGCAATTCCATAGGATGAGTTTTAAAACTGTTTATCTGTTCTTTAGACAACTGATAGCCCCATTACCCTACCCAACTGTTTATAACACAAAAAAAAGCCCCCAAAATTGGAGGCTTTAAACTGTTTAAAAACGAGCTATATTTATTTTGCTGGTTTTGCTGGCGCGTTGAGCTTGGAGCTCATTTCCATTGAAATGGCCGACTTATCAAACTTCAACTTTCCTGCCAATGTTTCAATAACGCAAGTGTTGTCCTTTTCATTAAGGTCTGCCACTTTACCGTGCAAACCACTTTTGGTAACGACTTTATCGCCGCGTTTTAATTCGGCCGCAAATTTCTTCTCTTTCTTGGCTCGTTTGATTTGTGGTGCAATCATGAAAAAATACACTACCACAAACATTAAAATTATTGGTAAAAAACCACCTAATCCTTCTCCCATAATATATTAGCTTTTAGCCTGTGCTTTACTTGGGTCTGGTTTTACAAACGCCGTTATTTTTACTATTTCGCTTCCTTTTTCGGTATTGGCCGTAACCGTAATGGTTTTGGTTATTTTGTTTGAACCACTACCGTTGAATTTTACTGTGAATTTTCCAGAATCGCCTGGTGCCAATGGCTCTCTGCTCCAATCTTGTGGTACGGTACAACCGCAAGAACTTTTAATATCGGTAATTACCAATGGTGCATCGCCAGTATTTTTATAACTGAAAACCGTTTCAACAGCTGTTTTGGCTTCAATTTCACCAAAATCGTGCTCTTTTTTATCGAACTCAATTACCGGGAGTTTTGAGGCTACGGCATCTCTTTCGGCCGCGGCTGCTACATTGCTTTCTTCAATTTTTTGAGCAGCATTTTCTTTACACGAGGTAAATGCTACCAAACATAATGCACTTAAGCTTAAAATTATTTTTTTCATAATAGACTTATTAATTTTTAAGGTGAACAAAAATAGGAATTATTAAAACCGATTAAAAATTTTTCGGGTTTTCTTAACAAAATCACATTAGCCCTCGTCCCACTTTATTCAATTTATCTGAGGCTTCATATTCCTTAACCAACTTATCTAATATTCCATTAATAAAGATGCTGCTTTTTGGAGTGGAGTATTCTTTCGAAATTTCCAAATATTCATTAATAGTCACTTTCACGGGAATAGACGGAAAATTTTTAAGCTCGCTAATGGCCATTTGCAACAAAGTATAATCTATAGAAGCAATACGCTCAGCATCCCAGTTTTTTGTTTTGGCTTCTATTTCCTTATTGATGGCCGAACGGTTTAAAAGCGTTTTTCTAAACAGTTCGATGGCAAACTGCTTATCGTCAATATCTTTATACAATTTTGGGGTAAAAAAGTGTTCGTTGCTGGTTAGCTTTGCTTTGCGCAACAATTTCAAAATAGTGGTGTTTACCGTTGGTAAATCGTCAAGCCAAGTGAGGTTTTTATCCTCCAAATAATCGTAAAGTTTTTCGTTGGGGGCAATGATTTCCTTAAAAATATCGACTAAAAACTCTTTGTCTTCTTTAAAATCAGACACTCTGGTTTTCATGTATTCTTTGTAAAGGTCGCTCGCCGTTATGGCTTTAAAGATCACTTCAACATACTCGTCGTCCAAATCCCAATAATTGGTATTATGGGCCTTAAATGCATCTTTAAGCGATTCGTTTTCAGAAATCAATTTCAGCAATTGGTTGTTAACGAACTTTCTGTTAGGATCCTTGTCTTCTTTAGTAGCCAAATGTTTGTTTTGCTTTTTGTGCAAATCGGTCTCGGCTTTTTTCTGAACTTCAATCAATAACGACATCAGCAGTAAATACAAATTGTACATATTGTCTATACTAAACAGTAAAAATTTTTGGTCTTTACTAAAATCGTCACTTTCGCTCCCCCTAAAGGCATAAAGTGTTTGCATTACTTTTACACGGATATGGCGCCTGCTCAACATCATTACAAAGAACTGTTTTAAAAAAGATGAAATTTATCTTGGTTTTACGCGGCAAAAATAAAACTATATTTAAAAACCGCATACTTTTATTTACTTTAATAAAGAATTTCTAGAAACGAATGAATTCTCCTTTTAACTTTGCCTCAGAGATTGTTCTTCTCTAAAGATTCTTTATTTAGATTCCCGCTTTATTCATGGGCACTTACTCTTAATTTTTGAATTCATGAATCTTCGATTTCACGGGAATGACAATTTCAACGGAAACCCCGATGCAAACATTCGGGGAATTCTTTTTGATTAAAAAGATTCGCCTTCTGAAAGCGGTTTTGAAAGAAATCCTAACACCACCCCAAACCAAAGCTTTAAAGTATTTTTAACAATTAGCTAGCCTTAGCCCCTGCTTTTATTGGTATTTAAACCCTATATTTGCGTTCTACTTTAGGTTTATAATGAAGGAACTACAGCACTTAAATAAATACTTTTTAAAATATAAAACACATTTAATTATAGGGGTTATCATCACCATTATAGCCCGGATTTTTTTGCTGTTTACCCCACGCTATGTAAAACAGATTTTTGTGGTTATTGAAAACTACATGGATGGTGAAGTTACCAAAACGGCGCTAAAATCTGAATTGACCGAAGTGATCCTGTTTATAATTGGTGCCGCAGTAGTTGGAGCCTTGCTCACATTTTTTATGCGCCAAACCATTATTAATGTATCGCGTTATATTGAGTTCGATTTAAAAAATGAAGTTTACGAACAGTACCAAAAACTTTCACTGAACTTTTACAAAAAAAACAGAACGGGCGATTTAATGAACCGTATTACCGAAGACGTAGGCCGTGTGCGTATGTATGTTGGTCCCGCGCTTATGTACAGCATCAACACCATCACCCTGTTTATCATCGTAATCATTTACATGGTAAATGCTTCGCCAAAACTAACGCTTTACACCATTGTACCCTTACCCATTCTTTCGGTGATTATCTATAAATTGAGCAAGGAAATACACAAGCGCAGTACTATTGTTCAGGAATATTTATCGCAGCTATCCACCTTTACGCAAGAATCTTTTAGTGGTATTTCGGTGATAAAAGCCTACGGTATAGAACCACAAACATCTGCCAACTTTAAAACCTTGGCGAAAGAAAGCAAGGAAAAACAAATCAGTTTGGCCAATGTACAGGCTTGGTTTTTCCCGATGATGATTTTACTCATTGGTACCAGCAACCTCATGGTGGTTTATATTGGCGGCATGCAGTACATTAATGGCGAAATTGAAAGTGTGGGAACCATAGCCGAGTTTATCATTTATGTAAACATGCTAACTTGGCCCGTCGCAACCGTGGGCTGGGTAACTTCAATAGTACAACAGGCCGAAGCCTCCCAAAAGCGTATCAATGAGTTTTTAAAAATTGAACCCGAAATAAAAAATACGCCCACAACTGAAACCCATGTTGATGGCAATATCAGCTTCAATAATGTCTATTTCACTTATGACGACACGAATATTCAAGCTTTAAAAGGCGTAAGTTTTAATATCAACGAAGGCGAAACTTTAGCCATTTTGGGAAAAACCGGTTCCGGAAAATCGACTATTTTAGATCTGATTGGACGCCTTTATGACATTGATCAAGGTAGCATTACTATTGGCGGAACCCACATAAACCATCATCATTTAACCAGTTTGCGCGAAAGTATTGGTTACGTGCCGCAAGATGCTTTTTTGTTTTCAGATAGTATTAAAAACAATATAAAATTTGGAAAACAGGACGCTACCGATGATGATGTTGTTGAGGCTGCAAAAAACGCGCAAGTGCATAAAAACATCATCAAGTTCAACAAAGGTTACGATACCGTTTTGGGCGAACGCGGTATTACACTTTCGGGCGGACAAAAGCAGCGGGTTTCCATTGCACGGGCTATTATCAAGTCTCCGAAAATTTTGTTGTTCGACGATTGTCTTTCGGCCGTTGATACCGAAACCGAAGAAAAAATCCTGAAAACGCTCAATAAAATTTCAAAAGGAAAGACCTCTGTTATTGTTAGCCACCGAGTGTCTTCAGCTAAAAATGCAGATAAAATTATTGTTCTGGATGATGGCAAAATAGTTCAGGAAGGCAACCATGAATCTTTAATCAACGTTGAGGGCTACTACCAAAATCTATATTTAAAGCAGTTAAGCGAAACAACTGAAAAATAACATTTTACAGATTCACCCCACAAAACCAGTTCTGTTTTTTGTTCAATAAAAAGTCAAAAAGAGAAAAGAAACTTCAAAAAATGTTGGTTAGTTTAGCTTTTTTTTAGATTTTTGGAACACTATTGATTAATAAACATAATTTAATTGAACGATGAACAATAACGGAATGATGGAGAAAGAGGAAATTTTTTCGAAAGTATTAAGAGCAGGAAGACGTACTTATTTTTTTGATGTGAGAGCCACAAAAGCTGATGATTACTACCTTACAATAACCGAAAGCAAAAAGTTTACCAATGACGACGGGTCGTTTTATTATAAAAAGCACAAAATCTACATTTACAAAGAAGATTTTAACGAGTTCAAGGATATTTTAGCCGAAACTACCGAATATATCATTAGAGAAAAAGGCGACGAAGTAATCAGCGAGCGCCACCAAAAAGACTTTAAAAAAGAATATGATAGCGAACCACGCGTTACCGAAGATGAGTTAAAAACAACATCGGGAAGTTTTACTGATATTGATTTTGATGATATTTAAAAATCGTTCTTATAAAAAACAAAACCGCAACAGAAATGTTGCGGTTTTTTTATGCTTAAAAAGTTCCCTGTCAGATTGAGCGCAGTCGAAATCATTTTAAAATGACAACTGCCATTTAACTATAAATTAATTGACCGAAGTACCATTTTTAACTTTGATCTCAGGGTTTAAAAGATATACGTCTTTTCCACTAACCGCCCCAACCACCAAACATTCGCTCATAAATTTGGCGATTTGTTTTCTGGGGAAATTCACCACCGCTACAATTTGTTTCTGCAATAAATCCTCTTTTTTATACAAAGTGGTAATCTGTGCCGATGATTTTTTAATTCCCAATTCTCCAAAATCTATAACCAATTGGAAAGCCGGATTTCTAGCTTCGGGAAAATCGTTAACCTCAATAATGGTTCCTACACGCAGATCGATTTTACTAAAGTCTTCAAAAGTTATCGCTTCATTCATTTTTCAAAAATATAAATTATCACGAACTTTGGGCTAAACTTTTAAATATGGCACGTACCCCTTCCAATATGCTTCCGCTCGGTACACAAGCACCGTTTTTCGAACTTCAGGATACCGTTAGCGAGAACCTTGTTAGTATTGAGCAAATTAAAGGCGAAAAAGGCACTGTGGTTATGTTTATTTGCAACCACTGCCCTTTTGTTATCCATGTGAATGAAGAAATGGTAAAAGTGGCCAACACTTACGCAGAAAAAGGGATTGGTTTTGTCGCGATTTCAAGCAATGATGTGGAAAACTATCCGCAGGATTCTCCTGAAAAAATGAAAGTCCATGCCAAAGAAAACCATTACCCGTTTCCTTATTTGTACGATGAAACCCAGGAAATAGCCAAAGCTTACGATGCGGCCTGCACCCCCGATTTTTATGTTTTTGATGCTGATTTGAAATTGGTTTACCGCGGTCAATTGGATAGCTCTAGACCTGAAAATGGCATCCCCGTCACGGGTGAGGATTTAAGACATGCTTTAGATTGCCTCGCTGAAGGACGCGAAAATACCCAATTGCAAAAACCAAGTATTGGCTGCAATATAAAATGGAAGCCTTAAACCAGTTTTAACTGGAATACCCCAACATCCAACCACTGGCCAAACTTGTACCCCACTTCATTAAAATGGGCGACTTGTTTAAAGTTTAATTTTTTGTGGAGTTTTACGCTGGCATCATTGGGCAAAGTCAAAACCCCTAGCGCCATGTGGAAGTTTTTTGCTTTTAAAAGGCTCAGTAATTCGGTGTAAAGTTTAGTACCAATTTGCTTTCCGTGTTCGCCATGCTTTACATAAACAGTAGTTTCAACGGTATTTTTGTAAGCTGGTTTTGGCCTGAATTGGCTTCCGTAAGCATAGCCTAAAATGTTGTTGTTTTCTTCAAAAACCAAAATGGGATACACTTCCTCAATATGCTTTAGTTTTTCTGAAAAAACCCCGATTTCCAAAGGCGTATCATCAAAAGTAGCTACCGAATGCAGTACATAATGGTTGTAAATATCCAATAAAGCCTTGGCATCATTATGTTGAAACGCTCTAATCATTTTTAGGCCAACTTTTACGTTTCAGTAAATTTTCAATATGTGCATAATGGTGGTTGCTGTGCCACGCATAATTTCCAATGGTGTATTTTAAAGTGAAATTGGAATTGGTCTCTGGGTGGACAAAATAGCTGTTCAAGTCTTCTTCATTCAAGTGTTTTAACAAATACACTATTTTTGCGTGAAGCGCTTTTAAATATGTTAGCGACAATTCTATGGGCGCTACCTTATAATCGATGAGCTCGGCCCAACGGTCTTCAAAATAGGCTTTTATTAATGGAGCATCTTCGGTTAAAGTCCATTTTAATCGGGAGTAACAATGGTGGTGGCTATCTGCCAAGTGGTGTACCACTTGCCTGATGTTCCAACCGCCTGGACGATACGGCGTGTTTAATTGTTCTTCGGAAAGATTAATGACCAAGGCTTCCAATCGATTCGGGAATTGTTCCAAAACTGAAATCCAGTTTTCAATTTCTTGATTGGTAATATCGGTCGGGCAGTTGAATTTCCCGATGGGATATTTTAGGTTTTCGAGTTCTCTATCTGTCATAAACAAATATAAAAAATTGCGCCAAACAAAATCATTTTGAAATGATCCTGTTTGGCGCAAAATGTCTTTTAAAATAACTCCTATTTTAGAAGTGCTAAAAGCCTATTAGTTTCCAGCTTCAATAGCTTCAACCTTTGCTTTTAATTCGTTTCTTTTATCGGTTTCCCCTAAAATACTGTAAATATTCATTAAGGTTTTAGCAGCATTAAGGTTATCTGAGTCGATTTCCAATGCTTTCGATAAAAATGGAATCGCATCTTTGTAAAGGCTTTGACGCTTTTCTCTTAACTCATCATAACGCTTATTATCGGCGCTTGAAGTCCCCAAACCGTTCATTTCTTCAATAATCGGCTTTTCTTCTCCCAAGATAAGTGCTGCTACGTTAATATAAGCGTTCACGTAATTAGGATCTAGGGCAATCGCTTTTTCGTAGTAAGCTCTTGCAGCTTCTGGTTGTCCAGATTCAGCTGAAACTACTCCTAAATTATACTGTAACTCTGGGTTTTGAGGATCCATTTGAGTTGCCTTTTCTAAAAGCTCTGTAAATTTATCATTGTTTCCTAACTTAAAGTGAATGTTAGCTTCGCTTAAAATTAAGTTGATGTCTTCAGGATTTTCTTTTCTCGCTGCTTCAAAAGCTGCAAGGGCTTCATCATCCTTCCCTTCGCTAACATAAATTAAAGCGATGTTTTTAACGATTTCTGGTTTTTTAGACTCGGTTTTGCGCTCACCTGGTTTAACATGGCTTTTAGCCTTTACATATAAATCACGAGTGCTCTTATCTAAAACTTCCTCTTCGCCAGTCTCAACATTTGTTGCGAAGTACTCTGTATTTATACCTGTGTATCCTAAATCTTTAAGCTCTTCGTACAAAGATAATGCGCGATCGTACTCTTTTACATTGACTGCTGTTGCTGCGGCATAATACAAGAACATGGTGTCTTTTGTTGATGCTCTATAAGACTTTTCAAAATACTTTGAAGCTTTTGAAAAATCTTGGGCTTCGTAGGCTTCATTACCTACTTTAATCATATTGTTTACCATGTTTTGCTTAAATTCCGCTACTTCAGATTGGTAATCGCCTTGAACTTTGGCAAGGCTTTCTAAAGATGCATTAACATCGGCATCCGAACCTTTTCCGTTAGCATACAACGCTTGAGCATTTAAGAAGTAATATTTGGCTTTTAGTTTTTCGTCCATTTCAGACATTAAAGATTTAGCCGCACTTAAAGCGCCTTTTGCCTCAGCAAAATTGTTTGATTTTATAGCTTTTTCAGCCGTTTTCAATTCCTTTTTTTGTGCAAACGAAAATGCACCCATTGAAACCGCTAATGCTAAAAGAATTCCTTTTTTCATTGTTTTTAATTGTAATATTAAATTTAACTTTCTGTGTTATTGTTGTCTTCGTTATTATTATCAAGAGTTGTGCCATCTTTCGAAACCCCAGTGTTTTCAACACCTTCAGTCTCATCTACATCTTCTTCATCATGCATCACTTTAGCCACAGCTGCGATAGAATCCTTCCCTTTTAAGTTAATAAGCTTAACACCTTGTGTAGCACGCCCCATAACTCTCAAATCGGCAACTACCATTCTAATGGCAATTCCAGATTTGTTGATAATCATCAAATCATCATTATCGGTCACACTCTTTATAGCCACTAAGTTACCAGTTTTTTCGGTAATGGAAATGGTTTTTACACCTTTTCCACCACGGTTAGTGATTCTATACACCGGTTCGCCATCTTCAGGATCATCGATATAAGTTCGTTTACCATAACCGTTTTCTGAAACCACTAACACCGATTCCTCTTGCGGATTTTCAATGGTTACCATGCCAATAACTTCATCTTTATCGTGCCCAAGGGTGATTCCACGAACACCAGAGGCTCCACGGCCCATCGGTCTGGTTTTGGCTTCTTCGAAACGGATGGCCTTACCGGATTTTAATGCCAACATTACTTGGCTATTACCGGTAGTCAGTTTAGCTTCAAGCAATTCATCATTATCTTTAATGGTAATGGCATTGATGCCGTTGGTACGCGGACGTGAATACTGCTCTAAAGAGGTCTTTTTAACCTGTCCGTTCTTGGTCGCCATAATTACATAATGGCTGTTGATGTACTCTTCGTCCTTAAGATCTTGGGTACAGATAAACGCCATAACCTTGTCGTCCTGCTCAATATTAATCAAGTTTTGGATAGCACGCCCTTTTGACGTTTTGCTACCTTCTGGTATTTCGTAAACACGCATCCAGAAACATTTTCCTTTTTGGGTGAAGAACAACATGTATTGGTGGTTAGTGCCCACGAACAAATGTTCTAAGAAATCTTCATTTCTAGTGGTTGAAGCCTTTTGGCCCACACCGCCCCTGTTTTGGGTTTTGTATTCGTTAAGGGATGTACGCTTGATATATCCGGCGTGCGAAATGGTAATTACCACTCTTTCATCCGGAATCATATCTTCGATACTTAAATCGCCTCCGGCATACTCGATGGTTGAACGGCGTTCGTCACCGTACTTATCTTTAACCACTTCCAACTCTTCCTTAATGATACCCATTCTTCGCTCTTTTTTGTCGAGGATATCTTTCAAGTCTTCAATGGTAATCATTAATTCATCATACTCTGCACGCAGTTTGTCTTGCTCCAGACCGGTTAACTGGCGTAAGCGCATTTCTACAATGGCTCTGGCCTGAATTTCGGTCAATTCAAAACGCTCGATTAATTTTTCGCGGGCCTCATCGGCATTGGCAGAAGCACGGATTAATGCAATAACTTCGTCAATGTTATCTGAAGCAATAATCAAGCCTTCCAAAATATGGGCACGCTCTTCGGCCTTACGTAATTCATATTGCGTGCGGCGTACCACTACTTCGTGCCTGTGCTCCACAAAATAATGGATCAGGTCTTTTAGGTTCAGTAACTGCGGACGGCCGTCAACTAACGCAATATTATTCACACTAAACGACGACTGCAACGCCGTGTACTTGAATAATTTATTCAACACGATATTAGGAATGGCATCACGTTTTAAAACATAAACAATACGCATCCCTTTTCTATCGGATTCGTCCCTTATGGAAGAAATCCCTTCAAGCTTTTTCTCGTTAACCAAATCGGCAGTTTTCTTGATCATGTCTGCCTTGTTCACTTGGTACGGAATTTCGGTAACCACAATACACTCTCTTCCGTTCACTTCCTCTACATTCGCTTTGGCCCGCATTACGATACGCCCTCTTCCTGTATGGAACGCTTCGCGAACACCATCGTAACCATAAATGGTACCTCCGGTTGGGAAATCGGGTGCTTTTATAATTTGAATCAGTTCATCAACCTCAATATCGTTATTGTCAATATAGGCAATGGTTCCGTTCACTACCTCGGTTAAGTTATGTGGCGGCATATTGGTAGCCATACCAACGGCAATACCAGAAGCCCCATTGACTAAAAGGCCAGGGATTCGGGTAGGAAGAACCGTTGGTTCTTTTAAGGTATCATCGAAGTTTAATTGGTGGTCTACGGTTTCCTTTTCAATATCTGCCAACATGTCTTCAGATATTTTTCGCATACGTGCCTCGGTATAACGCATCGCTGCAGGGCTATCGCCATCTATCGACCCGAAGTTACCTTGCCCATCAACCAACATATATCGTAAACTCCAATCTTGGGCCATACGCACCATGGCGTCGTAAACCGATGAATCGCCGTGCGGATGGTACTTACCTAAAACCTCTCCCACTATTCTTGCGGATTTTTTATGTGCCGAATTGGCTCTAACTCCTAATTCGTGCATCCCGAAAAGCACACGCCTGTGTACTGGTTTTAAACCATCTCTTACATCTGGTAACGCACGTGACACAATGACCGACATTGAATAATCAATGTAGGCCGATTTCATTTCATCCTCAATGTTAATAGGAATCAATTTTTCTCCTTCTGCCATATATAATTCAATTTAACTTTATAAGTTTTCAAAACATGCTAATATAAGTATTTCATCAGTTAGGATAGGTATTTCAACGGTAATTTTTCATGTTTTTATTAACAATTTCACACTACTTTTCCGTTGATAAAATAGCAGGCATTTATTTTGATTTTATAAACTTTTTTTTGTCAATTAGCATTTTACATAGAATTTAAGGTACAGTTTTTGCCTTTAGTAAAATGTTTTACTATTTTTAATGCAGAAAGGACAAGGATATGGATGATAATTTTTCCCCAAGAGTTAAAGATGTTATTGCTTACAGCAAAGAAGAAGCATTGCGTTTGGGCCATGATTTTATTGGCACCGAACACCTTATGCTTGGGCTTTTGCGCGATGGCAATGGCAAAGCAATAAATATATTGAACGCCCTAGAGATCGATTTAAACCACTTAAGGCGCAAAGTAGAGATATTAAGCCCCGCCAACCCAAATATTGCTGTGGCTTCGAACCAAAAGAAAAACCTGCACCTTACCAGGCAGGCAGAGCGTGCACTTAAAACCACCTTTTTGGAGGCTAAGCTGTTTCAGAGCACCTCAATCAATACGGCGCATCTTTTACTCTGTATTTTAAGAAACGAAAACGACCCCACTACCAAGCTTTTAAATAAGCTGAAAGTTGACTACGATAATGTTAAAGAACAATTTAAATTTATGATCACGAACGACAACGACTACATAGACCCTAAAGCTGAATCGTTTCAAGACGACGATACCAGTTCTGGAGACGACTCTTCAAAAGATATTTTCAACTCCCCAACGGGCAAGAGCAACAAAAAGTCCAAAACTCCTGTTTTAGACAATTTTGGGCGCGATTTAACGGCTTTAGCCGAAGAAGGCAAACTTGACCCTGTTGTGGGAAGGGAAAAAGAAATTGAACGCGTTTCTCAAGTATTAAGCCGAAGAAAGAAAAACAATCCGCTTTTAATCGGTGAACCCGGTGTGGGTAAATCGGCCATTGCAGAAGGCTTGGCTTTGCGTATTGTAAAACGAAAAGTGTCGCGTATTCTTTTCAACAAGCGCGTGGTAACGCTCGATTTAGCTAGTTTAGTGGCGGGAACAAAGTACCGCGGACAATTTGAAGAGCGCATGAAAGCCGTTATGAACGAGCTTGAAAAAAACGACGATGTTATTCTTTTCATTGACGAGATCCACACTATTGTAGGTGCGGGTGGTGCCACAGGAAGTTTGGACGCCTCAAACATGTTCAAGCCCGCTTTAGCACGTGGCGAAATTCAATGCATTGGGGCGACTACCTTAGATGAATACCGACAGTATATTGAAAAAGATGGTGCTTTAGAGCGTCGTTTCCAAAAGGTAATTGTTGAACCGACTTCGGTTGAAGAAACCATAGAAATACTCAACAATATCAAAACGAAATACGAAGACCACCACAATGTGGATTACACTCCCGAAGCCATTGAAGCCTGTGTAAAATTAACGAACAGATACATGACCGACCGTTTTTTACCAGATAAAGCTATCGATGCGTTGGATGAAGCGGGTTCGCGAGTACACATTACCAATATCGATGTACCGAAACAGATTATTGAGCTAGAGAAGCAATTGGAAGCCATCAAGGAAACCAAAAACGCTGTAGTTAGAAAACAAAAATATGAAGAGGCGGCCAAATTAAGGGACGACGAGAAACGTATTGAAAAAGAGCTCGCCATTGCCCAAGAGAAATGGGAAGAAGACACCAAACAACACCGTGAAATTGTTACTGAAGATAACGTTGCCGATGTAGTTTCCATGATGACCGGCGTACCGGTAAACCGAATTGCACAAACCGAAATCAACAAATTGGCTGAATTGCCAAAACTTATAAAAGGTAAAGTAATTGGTCAGGATGAAGCCGTTGGTAAAGTAGTAAAAGCCATTCAGCGTAACCGCGCCGGACTTAAAGACCCGAACAAACCCATTGGTTCGTTTATTTTCTTGGGTCAAACCGGTGTTGGTAAAACGCAATTGGCCAAAATCCTTTCCCGCGAACTGTTCGACAGCGAAGATTCCTTGGTGAGAATAGACATGAGTGAGTACATGGAGAAATTTGCCATTTCTAGATTAATTGGTGCGCCTCCGGGGTATGTGGGCTACGAAGAAGGCGGGCAGCTTACCGAAAAAGTAAGACGCAAGCCTTACGCCGTTGTACTTCTTGATGAGATTGAAAAAGCACATCCAGATGTATTTAACATGTTGCTTCAAGTGCTGGACGATGGTTATTTAACCGATAGCTTGGGAAGAAAAATTGATTTTAGAAATACCATAATCATTATGACTTCCAATATCGGTGCCAGAAAATTGAAAGATTTCGGTACCGGAATCGGTTTTGGCACCTCGTCGCAAAAGGCACAGGAAGATGCCAACGCAAGAAGTGTTATTGAAAACGCTTTGAAAAAATCGTTTGCTCCTGAATTTTTAAACCGAATTGACGACGTGGTGGTGTTCAATCCTTTGGAGAAAGAAGACATCAATAAGATCATCGATATCGAATTGGACAAACTATTGGCCAGAATAAAAGGCTTAGGCTACCAATTGACCTTAACCGATGCGGCAAAAGATTTTATTGCCGAAAAAGGTTTCGATAAGCAATATGGTGCGAGACCTCTAAAACGTGCTATTCAAAAGTATGTTGAAGATGCTTTGGCCGAAGAGATTGTTGCTTCGCACCTTCAGGAAGGCGATGAAATCAATATTGATTTAGATAAAGCCACGGATGAGTTAAAAATTACGATTACCAAGGCCGAAGAGCCAACAGAATCGTAAAATCATAATTTATAAAATGAAATAGCCCGAATTATTCGGGCTATTTTTTTTGCAATATTGTTAAATGGGCACGGCATGTGTATTTTTAATTTCGCCCATCACAAATGTACTATGGGCGCTACCTATATTCTTTATACTGCCCAAATGGTCTAACACAAAATTTTGGTACTCTTTCATATCAGCCACCATTATCTTTAGCAAAAAATCGTAATCACCTGAAATATTGTAACACTCCACTACCTGCTCCAACCTCAGAATATCATTCACAAACTGCCTTCCAATTTCACGGGTGTGCTCCTTTAGGGTTACGTTACAAAACACCATCAAACCTTTATTCAGTTTTTCGGCGTCCAAAACAGCTATATAACCTTTTATAAATCCGTTTTTTTCCAATTTCTTCACACGCTCAAAAACTGGAGTTACCGACAGGTTCACTTTTAACGCCAATTCTTTTGTGGTTAAGTTCGACCTTGCCTGTAGTAATTTCAAAATCCTTAAATCGATTTCATCCAATTTTATTGTAGAATTTTTTTCTAAAAAGTCTTCCATTTTAACATCTTAAAAGATTAATCACCCATAATAAAAACCAAAAATAGTTTATTCACCCAAAAACAACTCACTATTATGCATTTTTATTCTTCAATTATAATTTTGAACAGTCTAAAAAACTACAAATTATGAAAACTACCATTTTAGGGTACCCCAGAATTGGAAACAAACGTGAACTCAAAAAAGCCTGCGAGCAATATTGGTCAGGAAAAATAACCCTTGAAAGCTTACAAAAAACAGCTTCAGAAATCAAACGCAAAAACTGGTTGAAACAAAAAGAACTTGGCATTGACCTAATTCCTTCAAACGATTTTTCGTTTTACGATCAGGTGTTAGACATGTGTTTTTCGCTTGGATGCATTCCTGAGCGATTTAAATCCATCGACCAAAACGACACCTCAAAACTCTACTTCGCCATGGCACGAGGCCTACAGGAAAATGGAATAGACGTGACCGCCATGGAAATGACCAAATGGTTCGACACCAACTACCATTACATTGTTCCCGAATTCGAAAAAAACCAATCCTTTAGTTTCTTTTCCCGAAAAGTGATTGATGAATACCAAGAAGCATTAAATCTTAGCATTAAAACGAAACCCGTTTTGATTGCGCCCGTAACCTTTTTGTTGCTAGGGAAAGAAAAAGAAACCGGCTTTAATCGGATTGATTTGTTGAAAAACCTACTTCCCGTTTACTTTGAAATTATTGAAGAACTGGTTCAACTTGGCGTGGAATACATTCAATTTGACGAACCTTGTTTGGCTCTTGACCTTAATGATAGCGAACGACAAGCCATCACCTCAACTTATCAGCAAATCGCTCAAAAATTTCCAAATTTAAAGATTTATTTAGCCAACTATTTTGACTGCTACGGTGAAAACCTAAAGACCGCCTTAAACTTACCTGTAGATACTTTGCATTTGGACTTGGTTCGATGTTCTTTGCAATTGGATGATATTTTAAATTCCGAACATTACAACCCAAAAACCAAATTAGCCTTAGGGATTGTTGACGGCAGAAACATTTGGAAAAATGATTTTGAAACCTCTTTAAAAACCATTGAAAAAGCATCACAAAAAATTTCATCGGAAAATTTATGGATTGCTCCATCGTGTTCACTTCTGCATGTGCCTTACGATTTAGGACACGAACAAAACATCGACCCGAACATTAAACAATGGCTGGCCTTTGCCAAGCAAAAACTGGAAGAAGTTGTTGCTCTAAAAAATTTAGCCTCAAACGAAAATGAAAGTTTCCTTTATCTTTTCGAAGAAAACAAATTGGCCAACATCAACAAACAGCAATCAAAACTTATACACAACGAAGCTATAAAAAATCGCATTCAAAATTTAAAAGCGTCCGATAGCCTTCGGAACAGCACATTTCCCGAAAGACAAAGAAAACAAAAACAAGCACTAAACTTGCCCATCTACCCCACAACCACTATTGGTTCGTTTCCGCAGACCAAAGAAGTTAGAAGTTGGCGACTTAAACACAAAAAAGGATTGTTACCCACACCCGAATACGACAAACTGATTGCTAACGAAATTGAAGCATCCATCCGTTTTCAAGAAAGAATAGGTTTGGATGTGTTGGTACACGGCGAATTTGAACGTAATGATATGGTGGAATATTTCGGTGAACACCTCAATGGTTTTGCTTTTAGCGATTTCGGTTGGGTGCAAAGCTATGGTAGTCGCTGTGTAAAACCGCCTATTTTATTTGGAGATGTTTCTCGTAAAAACGCAATTACCGTAAAATGGTCGGCTTATGCGCAATCGCTCACCAACTTGCCCGTAAAGGGTATGCTCACCGGCCCGGTTACTATTTTACAATGGTCTTTTGTTCGGAATGATCAACCGAGAGCCACCACCTGCAATCAAATTGCTTTGGCCATTCGCGACGAGGTAGCCGATCTGGAAAAAAACGGATTGAAAATCATTCAAATAGACGAACCTGCCATTCGTGAGGGGCTTCCACTAAGGAAAAGTGAATGGAATAAGTACCTCAATTGGGCTGTGAATGCATTTAAAATTTCGGCAAGTGCCGTTAAGGACGACACCCAAATACACACCCACATGTGCTATTCTGAATTTAATGATATCATTTCGAGTATAGCCGATATGGATGCCGATGTAATTACCATTGAAACTTCGCGCTCTGAAATGGAATTGCTCGACGCCTTTGTGAATTTTAAATACCCAAATGAAATTGGCCCCGGTGTTTACGATATCCATTCGCCGCGAGTGCCTTCCTTGGAAGAAATTGAACACCTACTCAACAAAGCTAAACAGGTATTGCCCAAAGAACATATTTGGGTAAACCCCGATTGCGGATTAAAAACCCGTGATTGGCCCGAAACCAAAAGAGCTTTGGAAAACCTCGTAAGCGTAGCCAAGAAATTACGAAAGGAGGAAACTGTTCCTGCATAGTTTTGCAGTTTTAGCATCAAAAGCCCTATTCTTAAAAGCCTAAAAGTATTACTTTTGGGCTTTTTTATTTTAAAAATTGATATCTTTAAACAGATGAAAAGAAAGACTTTAAACCTTCCAATAGGACGTTTTGATATTTACGAAAACCTCTTAATTGTTGAAATTAACGAAGGTAAAAGCGTTGAAATGAGTTCGAGCGAAATTTTGGAAGACATCGCTGATACTTACTTTAGCAACAAAATGTTTGTTTACATCACCATCCGAAAAAACTCGTACTCCGTTAATCCTTCGGTTTACAAAAAAACCTCATTAATAGAAAATTTGGCAGGCATCGCGGTTGTAGCCAACACCCCACTAGCATTCAATAATGTTAAAATTGAAAAACTATTTTCCTCTACGCCTTTCGAATCTTTCAAAACCATTGAAAGCGCTGTTAACTGGGGCCATTCCTTGTTGAACCAGAACGGTAAAAACACGAATTGCGTCAACAATTAGAAATTGTCTTTATTCGTTTTTGGTACTCGAAACAAAAGAATAATTCCAAACAAGAAGAAAATAAATAAAAATAGAATCGCATTTCGCATGGTACCCGTTATTTGGTCGATACTAGCGAAAATAACCATACCAATTACGATACCTATTTTTTCGGCCACATCATAAAAACTGAAATACGAAGTGGTATCATCCGTTTCAGGTAAAAACTTTGAATACGTAGAACGCGCCAGCGATTGTACGCCACCCATCACCAAACCAACTATACCGGCCGCAATGTAAAACTGAACAGGGGTTTCCATAAAATAGGCATAAAAACATAAACTCATCCAAATAAAATTTACCCCAATCAAAGCTTTTATATTTCCGAATTTTTCAGATGCTTTTGAAGTTAAAATAGCCCCAGCTATGGCTACCAATTGAATCACCAAAATACTAACAATCAAACCTGTGGTTTTTTCGCCGTCACTCCCCCAAGCTATTTCTTCTTCACCAAAATAAACCGCCACCAGCATTATGGTTTGTACCGCCATACTGAACACGAAAAAAGCGTACAAATAACGTTTCAGTCTTAAATTTTGTTTGAGTTGCTTCCAAACTTGCCTTAATTCTTTCAGCCCGTTGAAAACAATACTCATTGTAACTTTATGTCCTGATGAAGTACCTTTGGGCAAATAATAAAAAGAGTATTGACTAAATAAAGCCCACCAAATCCCTACGGTAATAAACGAATAGCGCATCATTTGCATTTTTGCTTCACCATCACTTTGGGTCATTACCATAACCAGATTGATTATCAATAAAATAACACTCCCAAAGTACCCCAAAGAAAACCCTTTGGCACTGATACTATCTTGCTGCTCAGGAAATGCGATATCGGGCAAATACGAATTATAAAACACCAAACTGCCCCAGTAGCCAATCAAGCCCATAAAATAGAATAATAAGCTTAAATGTATGCGCTCGGGCGAAACATCAAACCAATATAGCCCGATACAGCCGGCACTGCCCACGTAACAAAAAAACTTTAAAAAATTCATTTTGTTTCCCACATAATCGGCAATACCCGACAAAATGGGCGACATTACTGAAACCACTAAAAACGTAAATGCCGTTACAAAAGTGATTAGTGCCGTGCTTTTAAATTCGAATCCGAATGCCCAAACGGTCTTTATTTCGGAAGCATTAGAAATAAACAACGCCGAATAGAAAATAGGGAAAATAGAAGACGCTATAGTTAGTGTATAAACCGAATTTGCCCAATCGTAAAACGCCCATGCGTTAAGAAGCTTTTTACTTCCCTTTTCAAGTTTTTCCATAAAAAAAGCTGCCTTTTTTAGCAGCTTCTAAAGTAGAAAAATAATTTCAGTTATAAGTTAATATAGCATTACCTAAAGGAGGTCACCCCAAATTTTTTGGCCTCGACAACTGCTTTTGGTGCCAAAGCTTCCAAATTAGCAATTCGGCTATCATTAGATGGGTGTGTACTTAAAATTTCCGGTGGGGCTTGTCCGCCACTATTGGCTTTCATTCGTTTCCATAATTCTGCAGCTTCGTAAGGATCGTATCCCGCTATCGCCATTAAATATACACCAATTTTATCGGCCTCAGTTTCATGCGCCCTACTGAAAGGCAACATCACACCAACCTGCGAACCTACTCCGTAATATTGGTTAAAAGCGTTTCTGGATTGCTCATCTTGAATAGCGATATTTCCAGCAACAGCGCCTAATTGTTGCAACATGCCGGCACTCATACGTTGCTGACCATGATTGGCCAAAGCGTGCGCCACTTCATGTCCCATAATGGCAGCTACGCCAGTTTCTCCATCAGCTATAGGCAAGATACCAGTGTAAAAAACAATTTTACCCCCTGGCATGCACCATGCATTTACGGTTTTGTCATCAACAAGGTTGTACTCCCATTTATAATCGGCCAAATAACCCTGATGTCCATTAGCATTCAAATATCGTTCGGCTGCTACGGCAATACGTTGCCCCACCCGTTTTATCATTTCAGCGTCTTTTGTTCCGGTTACTACTTTATTTTCACCCAAAAACTGATTGTATTGGGCAAAAGATGTTGGGAATAATTGTGAGTTCGGCACTAATGCCATGGTTTTTTTACCTGTAAAAGGGTTTGTGGCACAAGCAATTACCAACAAAAGCAACCCTAATATTATAAATGTTCTTTTCAATGTCATCGTTTAAAACTTTTATTCGATTATAAAAATACAAAAATCATACCTTTATATTACGACACTAATATCAATAATTTGTCACTATTCTTTTGGCTGAGAACGTTAAGTTTTTGACCCAATCACGACTAGTTTAAAAAAACATTTCATGAAAAAAACAGCCTTAGTGGTCCTAGCCATACTTTTATTCAATTGCAAAGGAAACACGCAAAAGCCCAAGAAAACAGATTTTAAGATTACAAAAACCGAAGCCGAATGGAAAGCTGAACTGACCGATATGGAATTTTACGTTTTGCGCAAGGCTGGAACAGAACGTGCTTTTTCGAGTCCGTTGAACAAAAACTACAAAGCCGGTGTTTACGTTTGCGCAGCATGCCAAACACCACTTTTTAAAAGTGAACATAAATTCGATTCTGGTACGGGTTGGCCCAGTTTTGACCGTGAGATAAAAGGCAACGTGGCTTTTTCAACCGATTATGATTTAGGCTACGCACGCACCGAAGAACACTGTGCTACCTGTGGCGGCCATTTGGGACATGTTTTTAACGACGGCCCTAAAAACACCACTGGAAAAAGGCATTGTATAAACGGAGTAGCCTTAGATTTTGTTACGAATAAAAACCTCCCATAAAAACCTTGGCTTTGATTTTCAAATGATTTTTCAATCCCTCTGCGATTTATAATCGATACGTATCTATTTTACCTATTTACTCACTTTAAAATTTCATCCAAACCACAAATCACATAAAACGAAAAACATTATAATCCTTGATGCTATAGGGGTTTCTTTTTAAATAAAAGATTTCTTGAAACGAACTATTCCGAGACAGATACGTAGGAATATTTCGCTCGTTTCATTTTTGACCGTACAAGTTGAAAAAACATATCCGAAAGCTTTCGGTACCGTATTTAGATTTCCGTTTTATTCATGGGTACTTATTCTTAATTTTTGAACTCATGAATCTTCGATTTCACAGGAATGAAATTTCAACAGAAACCCAAACACAGAGCGTTAAGGAATTCTTTTTTTTATTAAAACCATCTAAAAATTAACTTTTTTATTCAATGAATTTACATTTAATTTAGACCGATTAAATGTATTATATGAAAACAATAAAAATTGTTATTGCTTTCCTGGTGATGGCACTAAGTTTAACATGGTTTTTTATAGGATACAACCAAGAATATCAAGCCTCTACCGATTTTGATGAAACTGAATCTCATTTGGTTGTTTGGTCTAACACACATGTTAAAACCTATAAGGAGTTTATAAAAAATTTAGCCGAAGACGACCAAGTAACATTATTTGTGCCTCAACCAACCCACCTAGATAGTTTATTTGGTCAACTCAACCTATTTGGTGTTAATATGGACAATGTTCAATTGCAAAGTATTACTAATAACAATATTTGGATTAGAGACTTTGGCCCAGTTTTCTTGAATAATGAAAAAACAAATAAAACCAAAATTTTAAGTTTTAATTACTACAATCATACAGAAAATATATTTCCCTATGAATACCAAGCCTTTGTAAAGGAAAGACTCAGAGCTTCTAAAATTGTGGGAATTGGCGGTGCCAGAGAATTAAATGGAAAAGGATTGGCTATTTTGGTTGAAGAACATGAATTAGAAAGCAACCCAAGCCTCACCAAAGATATGATAGCTAAAGAGTTGAGGAAAAAAATAGGCGTAAAAAAAATTATATGGTTAAAAAGGGGGCTTCCCCAAGATGCCGTGTTTGCCACAACGCCCATATTTGAAAATATTTACACAGATGGGGCGAACCATATAGATAATTTTTGCAGATTTATTTCTCCAAATACAGTTTTGCTTGCCGAAGTAGATAAAAATGAAACAAATACTAACCCTATATCAAAAATAGCTAATAAACGATTGGAAGAAAATTACACTATCTTAAAAAATTCTTTAGATCAAGATGGTAATCCGTTAAATATAATTCGGATACCTGTCGCCCCTCTACTTTTTGAAAAAGAATCAAACTTCAATGAAACTAAAATTTTTATAAAACCCACCAGTTACCTAAACTTTATTATCACTAAAAATAAAGTAATTGTACCAAGCTATGCTCAGTATTTAAAGAGCGATGAAGCAATTTCTAAGGACTCTAAGGTAGAAATTATATTTAAGAGTATATTCCCTGAAAAAGAGATCGTCATGCTCGATTGTATAGAGTTGAACAGAAACGGTGGAGGGTTTCATTGCGTAGCAATTAATAAGCCAAAACCAAAGAAAAGGAAAAAAGTAGCATAGCACATCGGTTTTATTGAAAAACAACCAATTAGGCAAACTTCTAAAAAGATAACGATTGGCATTTGCTTTCAATACCAAATGGTGACTCTTCGATATATAATCAAGAAAAATTCAGCTAAGGGGAGAAAAACATCCATTTTAAGTATGATTTGTAATTATTCTGATTTCAACTTCTTCTTAAACGGTCGGATAATCAACCTTGCCTCCCGGTCAAACCGAATATAATTGTACACCCAGTTTACAAAAACCACCATGCGGTTTCTAAAACCAATGAGAAAGAACAAGTGAACAAACATCCAAACGTACCAAGCAAACACCCCCTGAAATTTCCAACGTTTTAAATCAACCACGGCTTTATTTCTTCCAATGGTAGCCATAGCACCTTTGTCTTTATACTTAAACGGTTCCATAGGTTTTTCTTCAATGAGGCGCAGCATGTTATCGCCCAACTGTTCGCCCTGCTGAATGGCCGGCTGTGCCATCATGGGCAGTCCATTTGGAAATTCATCGGTAACCATGCAAGCAATATCGCCTGCGGCAAAAATATGATTGAAACCTTTTACTTGATTAAATTCGTTCACTAAAATCCTGTTGCCACGGGTAATGAACGCTTCAGCATCCAATCCTTTTATAGTCGCTCCTTTTACACCTGCTGCCCAAACCACAGTTGCGGTTTCAAAAATCAAATCGGTATTGGTGGTAACGGTTTTTCCGTCGTAATTGGTTACCCGTACATTTTTCCAAACCTGAACGCCCAGCTTTTCAAGGAAATCTTCGGCTTTTTGCGAAGCCTTATCGCTCATGCCTTTCAATATACAATCGCCCGACTGGATAATATGTATCTGTGCCATGCGCGTATCCAAATCGGGATAATCCTTGGGCAAAATGCCTTTTTTAATTTCAGCCAAAGCCCCTGCCAATTCCACGCCGGTTGGTCCGCCACCCACAATTACAAAATTCATCAGGGCGTTGCGCTCGTTTAAATCGGAAGTCAACAGGGCATCTTCAAAATTTTCAAGAATCAAACTACGCAAATTCAACGATTGCGGCACGGTTTTCATGGCCATACTGTTCTTTTCAATTTCAGCATTTCCGAAATAATTGGTTGTAGATCCCGAAGCCACGACCAAATAATCGAACTTCAATTTTCCAATATCAGTAATTACCTTGTTCTTTTCAGTGTCGATTTCCTCCACATTCGCCAGTCTAAAATAAAAATTAGGGAAATCCTTCAATATCTTCCGAATGGGGTATGCAATGGAATCGGGCTCCAATCCACCTGTAGAAACTTGATACAATAAAGGTTGAAAAGTATGGTAATTATGCTTATCGAGAAGCACTACCTGCACTTCTTGTTTGGATAGTTTTTTGGCCAATGCCACTCCGGCAAAACCGCCTCCAATAATTACAATTCGCGGAAAACTCGTTCTTGGTATGTTCATAAATTGATACTTACAGGGCAAAGGTAGCATAAAGATGCAAATTTTAGGACGTTCTAAATTCCTTATTAAAATTCGATTTCGTAAATTCGTAGCCTAAATTTTAACAAATGAGTAAATACGATATTATTGTTCTTGGAAGTGGTCCTGGTGGTTATGTTACGGCTATTAGAGCATCGCAATTAGGTTTTAAAACCGCTGTAGTTGAAAAAGAAAATCTTGGGGGCGTATGTTTAAATTGGGGATGTATCCCAACTAAAGCCTTATTGAAGTCGGCCCAAGTATTTGAATACCTGAAACATGCTGAAGATTATGGTTTAACCGTAAAAGATGCCAAACACGATTTTGATGCGGTAGTAAAGCGCAGCCGTGGTGTGGCCGACGGGATGAGCAAAGGGGTTCAGTTTTTAATGAAGAAGAACAAAATAGACGTTATTAATGGCTACGGAAAAATTAAACCGGGCAAAAAAGTAGATGTTGATGGTACTGAATACAGTGCCGACCATATTATTATTGCTACTGGAGCGCGTAGCCGCGAATTGCCTAGCTTACCGCAAGATGGTGAAAAAGTGATAGGTTACCGTGAAGCGATGAGCTTGAAAAAGCAACCTAAAAAAATGATTGTGGTTGGATCGGGCGCGATTGGAGTGGAGTTTGCCTATTTCTACAACTCCATGGGCACCGAAGTGACGGTTGTTGAATATTTGCCGAATGTAGTGCCTGTTGAAGACGAAGACGTTTCAAAACAATTGGAACGCTCGTTTAAAAAGAGTGGTATCAATGTAATGACCTCTGCTGAAGTCACTAAAGTAGATACTTCGGGAAAAGGCGTAAAAGCGACTGTTAAAACTAAAAAAGGAGAAGAAGTTCTTGAGGCCGATGTCATTTTAAGTGCCGTTGGAATTAAAACCAATATTGAAAACATCGGATTGGAAGATGTGGGTATTGTGGTTGATAGAGACAAAATTATCGTTAACGATTACTACCAAACCAACATGCCGGGTTACTACGCTATTGGTGATGTTACTCCAGGCCAGGCTTTGGCGCACGTGGCTTCTGCTGAAGGTATTTTGTGTGTTGAAAAAATTGCTGGGATGCATGTTGAGCCTATCGACTATGGCAACATTCCGGGTTGTACATACTGCACCCCAGAGATTGCCAGCGTTGGATTAACCGAAAAAGCTGCCAAAGAAAAAGGTTACGATATAAAAGTGGGGAAATTCCCGTTCTCGGCCTCTGGTAAAGCCAGTGCCGGCGGAAACAAAGATGGTTTTGTAAAAGTTATTTTTGATGCCAAATACGGCGAATGGTTAGGTTGCCACATGATTGGTGCCGGCGTTACCGATATGATTGCCGAAGCCGTTTTAGGTAGAAAACTGGAAACTACAGGCCACGAAGTATTAAAAGCCGTTCACCCTCACCCAACTATGAGTGAAGCGGTTATGGAAGCCGTTGCTGCAGCTTATGATGAAGTGATTCATATTTAGACTTTTTAGAGAAATTAGAAGTTTAGACTTCTTAGATATAAAAAAGGTTTCAGAATTTCTGAAACCTTTTTGCTTTTTAATAAAATTTAAACTCTAAGTTATCTAAAAATCTAGAAGTCTAAGATAGTCTATAAAAAACTTTGGATGGCCAATTCGTAACTCTGCAAACCGAAACCCAAAATAACACCTTTTGCATTCGGTGAAATATATGATTGGTGCCTAAACTCTTCCCGGCCAAATGTGTTGGAAATATGCACCTCAACAACCGGCGTTTCAATACCTTTAATCGCATCTCCTATTCCAATGGAGGTATGGGTGTAGGCACCTGCATTTAAAACTACGCCATCGTAGCTAAACCCTACTTCGTGTAATTTATCTATTATTTCTCCTTCAATATTCGATTGATAATAACTCAATTCCACATTCTGGTACTTATCTTTTATAGTGTCAAAAAACTCAGTAAACGTTAAGCTTCCGTAGATATTGGGCTCTCTTTTACCAAGTAAATTTAGATTTGGCCCGTTGATAATAAGGATTTTTTTCATGTGGTAAAAATACAAAAGTTATGATATAAAAAAACCGAGGACTAAAACCTCGGCTTTGACTTTTATATTTTCATAGATTAAATATGAATGGCAAACCCGATTAAGAATTGTAACGCATCATCATAAAAGTCGCTATTCATAGAAATATTGTATCTAAGTTTAGGCTCAAAAGATACATTGTCTGCTAAAAACCAAGCATACCCCCCTTCTATCCCTACATATGAAGGGTTTTCATCAAAATCTTTAATACTAGTCCCTGTATAATCCACTCCAACAGGGAACTCATTGGCTATATAATACTTAGCTCCAATCTTATAACTAAATGAAGACAAGTCACCACCAGCATCTGAATAACCCAACCCTGCTTTTATAGCTAAGCTTTCTTTAACAAAATAACCTGCTTCAGCTCCAGCAGACCACATAGTCTCACCATCTACTGAAGTCAAAGAAAAAGCAGTACTACCTGTAGTCCAAGAACCTGTATTAGCTTCAATAACCCAACTTCCTTCCGACAGAGCACTACCTTGTGCATTAACACTACCAATTCCGAATACTGCAATAGCAGCCAATAAAAATAATTTTTTCATAATAAAAAATGTTTTTAGTTTGATATTGACAAATTAAGATCAAATTTTTGGAAAATCCTACAAAACTAATTATGTTATCAACAATTTTATCAACAATAAAACATAACAAACTGTTTATGTGTTGTTTAAAATAATAGTTATTAACACAAACACTAAAAAATGCGTATAAATACGTACCCCAAAAACACCCTGATTATTAAATATTTCCATAATTTTAAACAATGAAATGGCAAAATGCACTTAAGGATTATCAATTGTATTTAAAAATTGAACGTGGGCTTTCAGAAAACTCCATCAACAATTATGCTCTCGATATAAAAAAACTGATTTCCTTTTTAAAAAGCAATAATATCACCATCTCACCTATCGATATATCCACCAAAACCATTCAAGAGTGCATTTACGAAACCGCTAAAAGCGTGAGTGCACGCTCTCAATCACGGTTTATTTCTGGACTTAGAAGTTTTTTCGATTATTTGGTTTTTGAAGATTACCGGGAAAGCAATCCTTTGGAACTCATAGAATCACCCAAAATTGGCAGAAAGCTACCAGACACCTTATCGGAAGAGGAAATTGACCAAATTATAAGCGCCATAGATTTAAGTAAACCGGAAGGTGAACGCAACCGCGCCATGCTGGAAACCCTATACGGCTGCGGACTGCGAGTTAGCGAATTGATTAACTTAAAAATTTCTGACCTGTTTTTTGACGAAGGTTTTATAAAAGTTACAGGGAAAGGTGACAAACAGCGTTTTGTCCCCATTGTTGACCTGACCCAAAAATACATCAACATCTACAAAAATGAAGTGAGACCCCACATTTCAATACAAAATGGACATGAAGACACTTTATTTTTAAACCGAAGAGGGAAGCAACTCACCCGCGCCATGGTATTTACCATTATCAAACAATTGGCTGAAAAAATCGGATTAAAAAAGAGCATCTCTCCGCACACTTTTAGGCATTCTTTCGCGACACATTTATTGCAAAATAATGCCGATTTGCGTTCCATCCAGCTCATGTTGGGTCACGAAAGCATCACCACTACCGAAATTTATGTGCATATGGACGAAACACATTTAACGGAAACGGTTGAGAAATTCCACCCTCGCAAAAGTCGATAAACAAAAAAATCCAGCTCAAAATTGAACTGGATTTAATTTTAATATTTAATTAAAGATTCCTGCTATCGCAGGACTAACTTATTTGGCAATATTTACTGCTCTCGTTTCCCTAATCACAGTCACTTTAACTTGCCCAGGGTAAGTCATATCGGTTTGAACTTTCTGTGAAATGTTGAATGATAAGTCGGCTGCTTTTTGGTCATCCACCTTTTCACTTTCAACAATTACCCTAAGTTCTCTACCTGCCTGAATAGCATAAGCCTTTTTTACGCCCGTAAAGCCAAAAGCAATATCTTCCAAATCCTTTAAACGCTGAATATAACTGTCCAACACTTGACGACGCGCCCCTGGTCTAGCTCCAGAAATAGCATCACACACTTGAATGATTGGCGCCAATAACGATTTCATTTCAACTTCGTCGTGGTGCGCTCCAATCGCGTTACAAACTTCAGCTTTCTCGCCGTATTTTTCAGCCCACTGCATACCTAAAATAGCGTGCGGTGTTTCCATGTCGGCTTCGGCATCTGGCACTTTTCCTATATCGTGCAATAGTCCGGCACGTTTGGCCAATTTCGGATTCAACCCTAATTCTGCTGCCATTACACCACAAAGTTTAGCCACTTCGCGCGAATGCTGCAATAGGTTTTGACCGTAAGATGAACGGTATTTCATCCTACCAACCATCTTAATCAACTCTGGATTCAAATTGTGAATACCCAAATCGATAACGGTACGTTTACCCACCTCTATAATTTCTTGCTCTATCTGCTTTTGGGTCTTTTTAACCACTTCTTCGATTCTCGCAGGGTGAATTCGTCCATCGGTTACCAATTTGTGCAACGATAGTCTGGCTACCTCTCTCCTAACGGAATCAAAGCAGGATAATATAATTGCTTCCGGCGTATCGTCAACGATAATCTCAACACCTGTAGCCGCTTCAATGGCGCGGATGTTACGTCCTTCTCTACCAATGATTCGGCCTTTTACATCATCCGATTCAATATTGAAAACAGACACACAGTTATCAACGGCTTCTTCCGTTCCAATTCGCTGGATTGTGTTGATGATGATTTTTTTAGCGTCCTGTTCAGCCGTTAATTTCGCTTCTTCCAAGGTACTTTGAATGTAAGCCATGGCATCATTCTTCGCCTCTCCTTTAAGCGATTCAACCAACTGCTCTTTGGCTTCTTCCGCAGAAAGGCTAGAAATCACCTCCAATTGCTGCACTTGGCTTTTGTGCAATCTGTCAACCTCTTCCTGTCTTTTATCAAGTACTTCCAATCGGTGATTGTAGTCGTTTATTTTCCCTTCTAAACTGTCGTTAAGTTTTTTCGTTTTGGAAAGTTCACTCGAAACCTGCGATTCTTTATCACGCGTACGCTTAACAGCTTCATCCATCTTTTTGTCGCGTGCCAAAATAACCTTTTCGTGCTCCGCTTTAAGTTCTATGAACTTTTCCTTGGCTTGAAGAATCTTGTCCTTTTTAATGCTTTCGCCTTCACTATTGGCTTCCTTAAGAATTAAGGCGGCATTTTTCTTGGCCTCCTTTACCAATTTTGAAGCATTATTTTTCTCTAGTATTTTAGCTATAATAAAGCCTACAATTAGCCCTAAAATAACACCACCCACTGCAAATATAATTGAGTTGTCCATCTTTGATTTAGTTAATTTACATATATAAAAAAAGCCTACACCAGCATAAAGTTTTGTATAAACTCCTTAAAAACAAGTTTAGGGCTAACAAGCTGATCAAGGATCCACCATAGCTACCGAAACAAGTTCAGCACTAGTGGCCTGCTTTTACAACTTAAACTCACCCTTTTTAAAGAATTAACGTTGAGTTTATCAAAAAAAATAACCAATGTAGGCAGTAACTTTTTACTTATTTTAAAGAACGACTAAGAGACCAAGTGCGATTGCAGCAAGTCGTGAAGCGCATTGAGTTTATTCTCTACATGCTCATTAACATTTGCCTTATCGATAGATTTCTGTTCTACCTGAGAGGCAAACTGAAGGGCACACATGGCCAACACGTCTTGTTTATCTCGAACAGAATAACTTTGCTCAAATTGTTTTATCATAACCTCAATGTTTTTGGCCGCCCTGCGCAACCCCTCTTCTTGATGGGCTTCGATAGTTAACGGGTACACCCTATTAGCTATAGACAGTTTGATTTTAAGCTTTTCAGACATTGAGTGTGATGTTGTGCTAATCTGATAGTTGGGCAATACAATGATCTATATCCCTAATTAGCGCATTTATTTTAAGCTTAGTTTCTCTTTTATTATCGTTACTACCAAGCATGGAATTTGCCATTTTTAAAGCTTCGTATTTTTCTTCCCAATTCGCAATGATTTCTTTTTGGGTGTTTACTTCTTGCTTCGAAACGTCTAATTCTTCTTTTAATTTCGCGTTTGCAAGCTTCAAAAGCTCTAGTTTGTGTAATACTTTACTAATCTTGTTTTCTAAAGAATCTACAATATCCTCAATATTACCCATTTGCAAAATCCAATACTTACCTCACAAAGTTAACATACCTCGTTAAGAATAACAATTGTTTTTTCATAAAATTTTAAACACACTTTACCATAGCCACCAATTTTCCATTGGCTCGATTTTTGCACAAAGCTTGGCGATTTCACTTCTAATTAATATTTTAGCACAATACATTTTTATGCGCTTTTTACCTACACTTTTTTTAGTTTTTTCGATAGTTGTAAATGCCCAAAACAACTACCCCCAAGATTATTTCAGTAGTCCTCTGGAAATTCCTTTGATCCTTTCCGGAACTTTTGCTGAACTAAGGTCGAACCATTTCCATTCGGGCATTGACATTAAAACCCAACAACGTCGGGGATTGAGAGTGAAAGCATCGGCCAGCGGATTTGTAAGCCGTATAAAAGTATCGCATTTCGGCTATGGAAAAGCCCTTTACATTACCCATCCCAACGGATACACAACGGTTTACGCCCACTTACAAAAATTTTCACCAGAGATTGAAGCTTATGTAAAAAAGCATCAATACGAAAAAGAGTCGTATGAAGTTGAACTTTTTCCAACAGCCGAAACACTTCCCGTTATCAAAGATAGCTTAGTGGCTTATAGCGGAAACTCCGGAGGTTCCGGAGGCCCACACCTGCATTACGAAATTCGCGACAAACAAGAACGTCCCATCAACCCCATGCTGTTCGGCATCAACATAAAAGACACTTCTTTTCCTATTGTGAACTCGTTATATGTGTATCCGTTGGACGAAAACTCATTTGTAAATAAGTTTCAAACCAAGCAGAAATTGCGCTTAACACCTTTACAAAATGGCGATTATATTGCCGAAAATATTGAGGCTATTGGCAATATTGGTTTTGGCATCGAAACCATCGATAGGCAAGATTATGCGGCCAATTCCAACGGGGTTTACAATATCCAATCGTTTGTTAATGGCAGTAAAAATTTTGAATTGGATTTTCGTCGTTTTTCGTTTGATGAAACCAAACACCTAAACGAACTTATCGATTACGAGCATTACAGCAACCAACACGAGCGCATTCAAAAACTGTTCAAAAAGAACAATCCGCTCAGTATTATTAAACCAGGTTTAAACAATGGTATGCTTGCCATTCAAGACAGTACTCAATCTGTATTTAAAATAAGGGTTTCCGATTTTAAAAACAACGAATCGTGGGTTACCGTGCAAATAAAAGGCACCCAAAACACTATCGCCGAACCCGAGCAACATAAAACAACACCGTATTTTATTAAGGCCAAGCAAACCACCAATTTAAAGCAAGGTTCGGTAAGCGTGGATTTTTATAAAGACACCTTTTACGACGATTTTTACATGGATTTTGAAGTAAAAAATGACACCCTGAAATTGCACGACGATGTTATGGCTTGTCAAAAAAACTTCAGTATTACCTTTGATGCCAGTAAATATTCCGACGAAGACATTAGCAAACTATACGTTGCCCGCTTAGTAGGTCACAACCAATATCCATCTTACACTTACACCAAAAAAAATGGTAAAACCCTAACGGCAAGTTCTAAAAAGCTGGGCACCTACACACTAGCCTTCGATACGATTGCTCCCACTATTTCGGCTTCAAATTTTAAAGATGGGCAATGGATGAGCAATTACCATTATTTAAAAATTAAAATTGATGACGACGGTTCGGGCATTTCAAATTACAGGGCCACCGTTAACGGCAAATGGATTTTAATGGAATACGATTATAAAACCAAAACCCTAACGCACGATTTTAACGATGGCAAGATAACCGACACTAAGAACAATTTAAAAGTGATTGTGACCGATAATGTTGGAAATAATTCTACTTTTGAAGCGTTATTTTACCGCAAATAAACTTTTTACATCTTTGAAAGCAAAACTCTTACTAACCACTTGTTTACTTTTTTCTTTAATTACCATTGGGTTCTCACAAACGGCTACCGTAAAAGGTATTATTCTTGACGAAAGCAACCAGCCCATAGAAAATGTAAACATTAAAAGCAACAGAGATAGCGGCACCAAAACCAACGAAAATGGGTTTTACACCCTCGATATCCCGATAAACCAAGACATAACCCTTAGCTTTACGCATCTCTCGCACAAAAAGGTAGAGAGCACTTTCAACTTAAAGAACGGTGAGGTTTACGAATTTAACCCCGTAATGAACAATTCTGTTGAGCAAATTGCAGTCGTGGTGGTTAGCGGAGACCGGCGGAAAGACGTTGAAGGGGTAGTCACTTTAAAGCCAGAAACCATCAGAAAAATACCAGGTGCCAATGCTGGTGTTGAAAATTTATTGATGGCACTTCCGGGTGTAAGCAACAACAACGAATTGAGCACGCAATACTCGGTTCGTGGCGGAAATTACGATGAAAACCTTGTTTACGTTAACGGCATTGAAGTTTACCGTCCGTTTTTGGTGCGTTCGGGGCAACAGGAAGGATTGAGCTTTGTGAATACCGATTTGGTTCAAAACGTCGATTTTTCCGCTGGTGGATTTCAAGCGAAATATGGCGATAAGCTTTCTTCTGTTTTAGATATCACCTATAAAAACCCGTATCAATTTGAAGTAAATGCCGATCTGAGTTTGCTCGGCGGAAGCCTTTCTGTTGAAAATGTGAGCAAAGATTCAAAATTATCGGGCATTGTGGGGCTACGTTATCGCGACAATAGTTTGCTAGTAAATGCCAAAGAAACAGAAACCAATTTCCAACCGTCTTTCACAGACGCCCAAGCATTTTTTACCTATAAATTCACCAATAAATTCCATTTGAGCTTTTTAGGGAACGCTTCGTTGAACACCTACGACTACCAACCACAAACAAGACAGACCAATTTTGGAACCTTGGCCGATCCCGTGGCACTTATCGTGTTTTACGAAGGACAGGAAAAAGACCGCTACCAAACGCTTTTCGGAGCATTTAAAGGCTCGTATTTTGTAAACGACGACTTAACGCTTCAACTCATTACCTCGAGTTACCACACTACCGAGGAAGAGTATTTCGATATTTTTGCCCAGTACCGATTAGGTGAAGTGAATAACAATATTGGCGATGAAAATTTAGGCGAAGTAGAATTTAGTGAAGGCATAGGCAGCCAGCTCACGCACGGCCGAAACGATTTAGATGCTCTAATTACAAATATCGAGCATAAAGGCGATTTTAAAATTGATTACAACCGCATTGAATGGTCTGCAAAATTCACTCACGAAAACATCCGTGACCGATTGGTGGAATGGGAAGTGATAGACTCGGCAGGGTTTTCTTTGCGTCCACCCAAAACCTCATCCAACGAACAGCCTTACATTCCATTTACCGGCCCGTTGGAGCCATACAACAACGTTAGAGCCACGAATAACACGACTATAAACCGCTTTCAGGCGTACGCCCAATGGAGCAAACGAAGTACTTGGGGAAATAGCGATGTTTGGTACAATGCCGGGGTTCGCGCCCATAATTGGACGGTTAGCGGTAAGGGGATTTCGTCATCCTCGCAAACCGTTTTTAGTCCGCGTGCGCAATTCGCCATCAAACCCGATTGGGAAAAAGATATGCTTTTTAGAGTAGCTACAGGTATGTATTACCAACCACCGTTTTATCGCGAACTTCGTGATGCCAACGGAATAGTTCAACCGAATGTGAAAGCTCAAAAATCAATTCATTTGGTATTGGGGAACGATTACAGTTTTAAAATGTGGGACCGCCCTTTTAAACTCACTTCTGAGCTTTATTATAAAAACTTAAGCGATGTTAACCCTTATACTTTGGAAAACGTACGTATCCGTTACAGAGCCAACAACAGTGCTAAAGCCTATGCTTACGGCTTAGATATGAGACTGAACGGTGAGTTTGTTCCAGGTACCGAATCGTGGTTTAGCTTTGGCTATTTAAAAACTGAAGAAAACATCAACAACCGAGGCTATATTTCACGCCCAACCGATCAACGTTTAAAGTTTGCGGCACTATTTCAGGATTACGTGCCCAATGTACCAAACATGAAAATGTATTTAAACCTGGTTTATAACACCGGACTGCCAGGAGGTTCGCCAAGCTATGCCGACCCATACGTTTATCAAAACCGATTGCCCGATTACAAGCGTGCTGATTTAGGTTTACAGTTTGTTTTGGTTGACGGAAAAAAGCAATTCAACAGTGGATGGAAAAAACCATTTAAAGAACTTTCGTTCGGGTTTGAAATCTTCAACATATTTGATGTACAGAACTCCATTACCAACACTTGGGTACGCGATGTGGATACCAAGCGCCAATACGCCATACCCAATTATTTAACGCCAAGGGTTTTTAATGTACGGACGACGATGAAGTTTTGAGAACTATTTAATGCTGAGGTTTTCCGAAAAAACCACTAAGCTATCAATCCCGCTTCCGGTTAACCTCTGAACATAAACCTCTATGTAATCTCCATTTGCAAGATTAGCATTCGCGTTTATCGATATGTTTTGGATTTGTGTATCACTGTCAATATATACTATAGAATTCGATTCGGTAAGGACAGTTCCATTCTTTGCTAAAACAAACGCATAAAAGTTTGTTGCTGCACCTGTAACGCGAACCGACATGGAAGCATTGATTTGGAATTCTCTTTCTTTTAATCCGTCGTAAACTAATCTGTTGTTGCCACCAGCACTAGTAAACCTAAAAAGGCTATTAGCAGTAAAAGTACCATTTCCTTGAACCTCTGTAGCTATACCATTGATTATTGTTTGAGAAAAACCTGTTGTTAAGGTACCATTAAAGTAAAAATTCCCAGAAGCCACACCATCAGTTTCCTCTGCAATTCCCGGAGCATTTACAAACCAGTTATTGGTGAAGTTATACCCAGGATAGCTGCCCGTGGTATATCCATCCACATAAGTTCCTACTCCAGAAAATGCCGTTCCCAGCAACACGCCATCAGTTACAGCTGGGTTTGCGCTCACATCAAGACCTGTCACACCCGAAGTCACGGTACTGAAACCGCTCACCTTTTCTATTAAACTGAAAGTTCCGATGTAGGTTTCATAAGTTCCAGTATTGTTTCCTAACCACCCCATATTATTTAAAAGCAAAGTATTGATGGACAAAAAAGTAATACCTGTTGTATTTCCTGAAAACTGAATGATATTATTAAAAACAAGCCCAAAGTTGGCAATACTACCCACGCTAGATGAGTTTTGGACTATACAATTTTGCACCACCAACGACTCTGCCCCACTTCCGGATAATCCAAAAACACCGCCACCTGTGGCCTCTAAAGTTAAATTCCTAATACTGCCTCCATTTGCCCCAGAAAACAAAATGCCACTTGCCCGAACAAGCTTATCTTCATTTGTATCCAAGCCGAATGAATGACCCCGCAGCAAGCTGACGAGGTATCTCAATTATTCAAACAGCCTCAATTGACTTGAATGAATCTGTTTATATTCTTTTTGTTTTCCTTGATTCTTTAAATAGTTCTTTATCACTTCTTCGTTAGCATATTGACCCACCGTATTTACATAATACCCTTTTGACCAAAACTGACCTCCCCATAATTGCTCTTTTACTTCTGGATGAAGACGAAAGATTTCCCTTGCCAATATACTCTTGACCGTTTGCACTATCTTTTTTGGAGAATAAACCGGAACACTCTGAACTAAAAAATGAACGTGGTTCTCGTCTAAACCTATCTCTATAAAATAGATATCATATCTGTTTTCTATCTCTGAACAAACTAAAACCATACTAGAATTAACACGGTCAGTCAAAATTGAACGCCTATATTTTATTGGACAAACTACATGATACAACAGCAGGCTTTTATTATGTCGCTTGTGAATATGTTCACTCATAAATCCAATATACACTTTTTCAAAGTGTTTTGAAAAACTCTCCGTTTTTCAAACTTTTCAGCTAAACCCCGCAGCAAGCTGACGAGGAATTCTTTAGATTAAATAAGCGCTGTTTAAATCAATTGGAGCAACTAATGTGATTTCACCATTAATTTCATAAAGTGTATTGGTGTCTAATTCATAAAACGCTCCGCCGCCAGCAGTTAGTTCATCTGCTAAATCGGCTTCACTTTTTATCAATTTATAATTATCTCGGGTTTCAATCTCTCCCAATTTTTCCCATACACTACTACTGTAATAATAAAATGCACTTTCATCGGTGTCGTAAACCAACAAACCTTCTGCCGGAGAGGCTATTGCTGTTCTTTGGGATGATGTCATTCTTGGGGTTAAAACACCTTGCGATGTAGATTCGATATCTAAAATTGAAGACGGATTAGGGTTGGTTGTTCCGATTCCAATTTGCGCAGCCATAGTCGAGGTTAGCAGACAAAACACTACGAAAATAATGAGTTTATCTTTTTTCATACAATTTATAGAGATTTGGGATTTCTATTCTATAAAAGTACGAAATTTATACAAAGAACCATGAGCGGGGCTAAAAAAAACGTATAATAATTCCGTGGTAAAAAAACACAAAACACTATTAACAAATCATTTAGCCAATTCAAGAGTTGAAAACTATATGATTTATTTAACATAAACAGCTTCAATTAGCCTGCATCATTATTACTAAAAACTTCCTTTAAACCAACATATCGATATACAGAAATTGTTTATTTTAGTTAAGTCGGCAAAATACAAGAAAATGGAAGAAACTCTATGCGCTCTTTAGGTGCTAAATTCTTTTAAAACACCAACCACATAATCAATTTCTTCATTAGTATTATAAATACTGAATGAAAACCGAAGTGAAGGCTTCTGCAAATCATCTTCATTTAGAATTTCAGACAGCACATGTGAATTTCTCGAACTTCCACTTTGGCAGGCACTCCCCTTAGAACAGGCAATCCCTTTTAAATCCAACTGAAATAAGAGCATAGCAGACTTTTTTGGTGGCACGGGCAAACAAACATTAACGAGCGTATAAGTGCCATTTTCAGCATTTGCTGATGCCCCGTTGAAAGTTGCATTCGGGATTTCAGATTTCATTTTATCAATGAAATATTGTTTCAGCCTAAATACGATTTGCCGCTCTTTTTCTAGATTTTGGTACGCCGCTTTTAGGGCCAACTCCATACCCACAATATTATGCACACTTTCGGTACCCGCCCTTAAACCTCGTTCTTGTTCTCCTCCAATAATCATGGGTTTTAAACTGCTGTTTTTTCTAATAAAAGCAAAACCCACTCCTTTTGGCCCATGGAATTTATGCGCTGAAGCCGCCAAGAAATCCACTGGAATATCCTGTAAATCCAATTTATAATGTCCTACGGATTGCACCGCATCGGTGTGGAAAAGCGCATCGTTTTCCTTGCACAGTTTTGCGGTTCGTTTTAAATCTAAAATATTGCCAATTTCATTGTTAATGTGCATCAAGCTCACCAAGGTTTTATCGTCGGTTTTCAATAGATGTTGCAAATGTTCAAAATCCACATTCCCCTTTTTGTCAAGGTTTACATAAGTCACGTTAATTTTATAATCAATTTCTAACTGTTGAACGGTGTGCAAAACGGCATGGTGTTCAATTTTTGAAGTGATGATGTGCCGAACCCCCAAATCCTTAACAGCACTTTTCAGCACCAAATTATCAGCCTCAGTTCCCCCGGAAGTAAAAATAATTTCACCAGCAGATACGTTAAAACAACTAGCAATCGCTTTTCTTGAATTTTCAACCAAAACTTTCGATGAACGACCAAAACCATGTGAAGATGAAGGGTTTCCATAATTTTCATTCATCACCTTAACCATTCCTTTAACCACCTCATCCCGAATAGGGGTTGTTGCCGCATTATCAAAATATACCTGTTTCATTTTAAAGTGTAAACTTAATGCCTGTTATTTAAAAATCGTGCTTTTAAAACTTCAAAAGTACTTGAAATAAAATTATTTTCAATACGCTACGTTATAAATAACAATTCTGTTATTTTTGCCTAAAAACCACACCCCATGCGTAAGTTATTTTTAGCCATTTCAACCTTTATGATTCTCCCTCTTAACTCATGTGACGACGGAGATGTCATCACTTTTGAGTTGGATTTTGATGATGATTTTCAAGTTTGCGAGAGCGGTGGCGATTTGGTATTTTACAAAACAAAGAACGATCCGTCTGAATCTTTATCGCTTAAGGTTACCGATTTAACTATTGCAGATATTTTGAAAGTTGATGAAAAAAACGAATACAAAAAAGACATCACCATAAACGCCAACAACCCTTTTAATTACCGAACTTACAGCAACACTACATTGCCCGACGATTTGTTTTGCAATGCCATACCTAATGCTGAAGTAAAATTAAAAGAAGACATTGAAAGTACCAGCGGTAACGCCTTATTAAAGACCGTATTAGTTGAAGACGATAACGACGGTGTTCCTGCTGAACTTGAAGACATAAACGGTGATGGCGATTTAGAAAATGATGATACCGATGGCGATGGCATACCCAACTATATTGACGCCGATGACGATGGCGACAACATTTTAACCAAAGACGAAAACCCCGACCCCGATGACAACGGTATTTTTGACGATGCCCAAGATACTGATGGCGATGGCATACCCGATTATTTGGATAACGACGATGACGGTGACGGCGTTTTAACCCGTGATGAAGAAGGCGACACTCAAGACAACAACCCTGCAAACGATATTACCAACAGCGAAGTGGGAGCCGATTATTTAAACCCTGATGCTACAACTTTGGTACCTGCAACAGCCTACAGAGAACACACTATCAACAGAACGTTTACCGTAACTCTGGTGATTGAAAACTTTGATTTAACCTTGATTTCTTTAGATGTTTTTAATTTTGGAACCCTTGAAAACGGTGCCATACCCGATACTTCGAAAAGCCGAAAAGTAACGCCCGAGTTTAATTAATCATTGAGGATTTTGGTAAACATACACTTCAGTAGCGCCCAAACCATATTTTTGGTAATTGGCATCATAAAACTTTAGGTTGCTATACCGACCAAATAAATATTCCAACTCCAGCTTTAAAACACCCTCGCCCACCCCGTGGATGAATACTATTTTTTGAATGCGGTTGGCCATGGCAAATTCTAATTTACGGCGCGCCGTATCCAACTGAAGCGTTAACATATCGTGGTTGCTCATGCCCCGCGTCGATTTAACTAATTGATGGATGTGCAAATCGACTTCCATTGCTGGAGCAAAACGCTCCTTTGCTTTCTTTTTGGGCTGCTGCTTTCTTTTGGGTTGTTCTTTTTCTAAAATTATAGAATCTAACTCCGAATGTGCCAACCACTGAGACTTCATGTTTTCCTTAGCTTGCTTTTTTACCAATTCGTGCTTTTCAAAATCCAACAAAAAGCCCTCATCTGTTTCAATAGAAACAATTGTTCCCTTAACGGATTTTACCGTCCCGGAAAGCTGTTCGTCCAATACAAAAACATAATCGCCTGGTTTAAACAACATTAGTTATCGTTTTCAGAATTCTCGGAATCTTCATCTTTTTTTCTACTGGGAATGGTCTTTGAAATACGGTAAACGCCAATCATGAGCAACACTATTCCTAATATCAAAACAAGTTGGTTCTGGTCTGCCCCTGCCTTGGCATAAATAGCCACAAAGGCACCAATAATAATCAATATATAATTTAAATATTTCATTATTTACCAGTAAAATTTACATAGCGAAATTACACTAATTTTAGCATTTAAAGCAGTTATATATAAGCAATATTCAGCACTATAACTGCATGTTGTAAACTTATCGCCTAAATTTTACATGTAAGAAAATATAAATTTTGTATATTTGGTTACACCTACAATCTTCAGTATATGAACTCCAAATTTCTGTTTTTTTTCCTATTATCATTGAATTTCGCTTTTAGCCAAGATCTTTACGTGGCCGACAATAGCTACCTCTTCGCTAATGATGTCGTTGTTTTTGTTAATGACGATATTCGGTTGGAAACGCCAACATCTAATTTATACTTTCGCGGTGATGCCCAACTTATTCAAAATAATGACATAAAAAATTCTGATACAGGCAGCCTTTCCATTTATCAAAACCAAACTACTGGTATTTATGAATACAACTATTGGTGTTCTCCTGTAGGCCTAGGCACCGATGGCACAACTCATGCTAATGCTGATTTCTTGGGCGGAAATAACATTTATGATCCTATTGATGACGCCGATGTAACAAATGTTAACTCAAGCTTATATGGTTTTACTTCAGACTATAACGGTACAGCTACCCAACTTTCAAACTATTGGATATACACTTTAAAAGACGCAGAAGGTTATTGGAATTGGCAGCAAGTTTTCGATACGGGCACTATTGAAACGGGTTACGGTTTTACCCTAAAAGGAAGCCCAACACTCAATAATGTTTTGGATTTTAGAGGTAGACCAAACAACGGTACTATTACTGTAAGCTGTTCGTATGACGGTACAGACAACCAACCTTCAGGCTTGCTAAATCACGCCCAAACTTTAACAGGAAACCCTTACCCTTCTGCCCTGGATTTAAAATTATTTTTGGCTCATGCTGATAACCAAACCAACTTAAATGGTGAAATTTATTTTTGGGAACAAAAACAAAAAAGCTCTCATTATTTAGCTGATTATGAAGGCGGTTATGGTGTATATACCCCAGGTAACTTAGGCGATTTAAACGATAATGGCACCTACACGGCTACTCTTTTTGAAAGCTACAATGGCGACGGAAGCGACAACAATACCACAACAGGAAGCACTACAGATTTTAATGCAAACCATTCAAGACGCTATGCTGCCATTGGCCAAGGTTTTGTGATTGCAAGTAATGTTAATGGAGGCTTTGCTACTTTCGATAATTCTATGCGCATCGGTTTTGCTGAAGATTCAGATCCGAACGGCGATGGTTCTGTATTTGCAAAAGGCAAGAATAAAAAGACTGAACCTGAAGGAAAAAAACACCCAATTTCGCACAACGGTGTGGATTACAAAGCCATTTTTGAAAACCCAACGGTTGTGCCTGAAATTAGATTGCACACCCATATTAACAACAGTTATTATAAAGAAAACGTTATTGCTTTCAGGGAAAGCACTCCGAACAACAGTACCTACAATAAGTTTTTTGATGGTAGAAACATAAATAATCTAGCTACTGATGTTTACCTTATTTCGGGAAACGAAAAACTGGTTGTAAAATCCATAAAATATGACGAATCGGTTAGTTTACCGTTGGGCTTTAAGGCCGGGAAAAACAATAGCCTATTTAGCTTAAAAATCCATAAATTGAAAAATGTTCCTGAGCATGTGAACGTATATGTTTATGACCATGAAAATAATAGCTATACCGATGTAAAAAATGGCTCTTTTGAAATCATCCTCAATCAAGGGACGCATAACGACCGATTTGAAATTACTTTTTCTAAAAATGCTTTAAACCTTCCAGTTATTGCCGAAAACAACTTTAAAGTATTCTTTAATAAATCTGCCTCTGAAATCACCATTTTAAACCCTAATCAGATTAAACTTAAAGCCATAACACTTTTTGATATTTCAGGTAAAAAGATAGTAACCAGTAAACATTTACATTCTGAAAGAAAACATTCAATATCAACTAAATCCTTAAACACTAGTGCTTATTTGGTAAATATTGAAACTTCGGACAACCACAGTTTAACCAAAAAAGTGATTGTACATGATATTGCAGAATAAATTTCCTTTAAATATTTTCTTTTTATTAAATTGGCTTGGGCATTTCACTTCAAACTATAACTATGGAAAAATATATGCTACCTTGTCTGAACAAAAAACTGTTTGGCATTGAATGTTTAGGCTGTGGTTTGCAACGGGCTATCGCCCTTGTGTTTCAAGGTGAGTTTGTGGCAGCTTTCAAAATGTATCCAGCCGTTTATAGTTTATTAATACTGTTTACTGTTATGGGCGTAAATATTTTCTTTAAATTTAGACATTCCAATAAAATCATTGGAGCATTAGCCATAATAACGGTAACGACTATTGTAATAAGCTATATGGTTAAATTAATCAATTAATAATTAAATATGGAACAACAAAAACTCAATCCAACCCTTGTTTATGTTTTAGCAATTGTAGGCCTTTTGTGCTGTTGCTTTGGTGGTGCTGGTGCTATTCTTGCTGCTGTGGCCTTTTTTATTGCCAACAGCAAACTAAACGCCGTAAAGTTAAACCCTGAAAATTACGAGGCAAACAGTATAAAAGCCATGGGAACCGCCAAAACAGTGGCTTTAATTATTTTAATCATCAATATTCTTTACCTTGTTTACACCATTTATCAGATTTCAACTATTGGTTGGGACGAATTAATGCAGCAATCGCAAGAAATGATGGAACAAATTCAAAATCAACAAGGTAATTAATTACCCTAAAACTCAAGAGGTCGTCTACAAAGTGATTTTTAGACGACCTCTTTTTTTATCGTACCAATTTTTTGTACTTAATTCGTTTCGGCATTAAATCGCCTCCCAATCGTTTCTTTTTGTTTTCTTCGTAATCAGAAAAACTACCTTCAAAGAAATACACTTGGCTGTCTCCTTCAAAAGCCAAAATATGGGTACAAATTCTATCTAAAAACCAGCGGTCGTGACTAATAACCACGGCACAACCCGCAAAGTTTTCAAGACCTTCTTCCAAGGCACGAAGCGTGTTTACGTCCAAATCGTTAGTGGGCTCATCCAAAAGCAGCACGTTGCCTTCTTCTTTTAGCGTCATCGCCAAATGAAGTCGGTTACGCTCACCACCCGAAAGCAGTTTCACTTTTTTATTTTGCTCGCTTCCGCTGAAATTAAATCGACTCAAATAAGCTCGTGAATTGACTTGCTTTCCTCCCATCATCACCAATTCCTGCTCGTCGCTAAAGTTTTGCCAAATGGTTTTTTCGGGATCAATATTGGAATGGCTCTGATCTACATAGGCTATTTTGGCTGTATCTCCTACTACAAACTCTCCTTTATCGGGCGTTTCTTCACCCATTATCATCCTGAAAATAGTAGTTTTACCAGCACCATTTGGCCCGATAACCCCAACAATTCCCGCTTGTGGCAAATTGAAATTTAAATCTTCATACAGCAACTTATCGCCATAGCCTTTGCTTACGCCTTTGGCTTCAATAACGTTGGTTCCCAATCGCGGGCCGTTTGGAATATAAATTTCCAGTTTTTCATCCAACTGTTTTTGGTCTTGGCTCAAAAGTTTATCATAATTCTTTAAACGTGCCTTTTGTTTGGTTTGTCGGCCTTTAGCGCCTTGACGTACCCATTCCAACTCACGTTCCAAGGTTTTTTGTCGTTTTGAAGCGGCTTTACCTTCCTGCGCCATGCGCTTTGATTTTTGATCTAACCAAGACGAATAATTCCCTTTCCACGGAATGCCTTCACCTCGATCGAGTTCTAAAATCCAACCCGCTACATTATCCAAAAAGTAACGGTCGTGCGTTACGGCAATCACCGTGCCTTTGTACTGCGCCAAATGGTGTTCCAACCAATGTACCGATTCGGCATCCAAGTGGTTGGTAGGCTCATCCAACAATAACACATCGGGTTCTTGCAACAACAATCTGCACAGTGCTACACGGCGACGTTCACCACCAGAAAGCACACCTATTTTTTTATCTCCTTCGGGCGTGCGCAGGGCGTCCATCGCAATTTCCAATTTGGTGTCGAGCTCCCAAGCATTGACGGCATCAATCTGGTCTTGAAGCTCGGCTTGGCGGTTCATCAATTTTTCCATTTTATCTGGATTGGAATACACTTCTTCCAAACCAAACATATCGTTTATTTTGTTATATTCGTCAAGAATGGCAACCGTTTCGGCAGCGCCTTCGCGAACTACTTCCATCACCGTTTTTTCTTCATCCAATTGCGGTTCCTGCTCTAAGTAGCCGACTGAGTAATCTTGCGAAAACACCACATCGCCCTGATAGTTTTTATCAACACCCGCAATGATTTTCAGTAAAGTAGATTTACCCGAACCATTAAGCCCCAGGATACCGATTTTGGCCCCGTAGAAAAAACTGAGGTAAATATTTTTAAGCACCGGTGTATTGGCACTCTGGAATGTCTTGGTAACACCAGACATTGAGAATATTATTTTTTTATCGTCGCTCATTTTATTTTAAGTAAGTTTTAATTTAAACACGTCCCTTTAAAGCGTTAAATACCCAAGCCACAGCGAAAAAGCCCAATCCTACAGCTGCAAATCCCCAACCTGCTACTTCCTGATATTTAAAAGCTCCCATGGCAATTAACCCTAGCCCCACAAAAATCATAATCCATGTAGCCCAAGCCAATACCGTGTTTTTATTCATTGCCATAATCTTTTTCTTTATTTGGTTAGTTATAGGCAAATATCGGTTATTAACCATAAATTAAAAAGCATCTCTTCATTTTATATATTTCTTTTTGAAGAAATCGTTTTTCATTCAAAAACAGTTTAACAGGCATCAATTGTACAATATCATTTCTCAAAATATTGCAAAACGATAATTATCGAGGTTGTATTTTACCGATTTCTGAATTAACTTTTATTTATCATTCAGCAAGCGTTCAATTAATGCATTGGCGTGTATTTTTGTCGTTTCTAAATCTTTGAACGCTTATGAACAAAGCATTACTATCATTAGCCATTGGCGGTTTTGGCATTGGGTTAACAGAATTCGTAATTATGGGTATTTTGCCCGAGGTGGCTACGGCATTCAATATCAGTATCCCCCAAGCCGGACATTTTATTTCGGCATACGCTTTGGGCGTTGTGATTGGCGCACCAACCTTAACGGGAATTGGCAGCAAATGGCCCGCCCACAAAGTACTTTTGGCACTTATGCTGTGGTTTACAGTTTTCAATACCCTTTCGGCTTTCGCCAACGGTTATTATCAATTTTTGATTTTACGATTTTTATCCGGCTTACCCCACGGTGCTTTTTTTGGTATTGGGGCTGTGGTAGCGGGCAAACTTTCCAAACCCGGAAAACAGGCACAAGGCATTGCCATTATGTTTAGTGGATTAACCATCGCTAACCTTTTGGGGGTTCCATTGGGCACATATTTAGGAAAAGGTTTCAATTGGAACGTTTCGTTTCTAATGGTTGGCATTGTTGGCATTCTGGCAGTTTTAAGCGTTAAATTTTGGATGCCAGAGTTGAAAAAATCTTCGGAAACCCGTTTTATTGAAGAATTTAAAATTTTTAGACGGTTGGAATTGTGGTTGATTATTTTATTGACCACCATTGGTACGGGCGGATTCTTTGCGTGGTACAGCTACATTGCGCCTTTGATTACCGATGTTGCAGGACACCCAAAGGAAATGGTATCGCTGGCTATGATTTTGGCCGGATTGGGCATGTTTATCGGAAATTTTATTGGTGCCAAACTGGCCGAAAAATTTTCGCCAATCAATGCCATCATTATTACCCTCATTTTTATGGTAATTTGTTTGGGCCTCAATACCTATTTGGCTTCAGACAAAATTATGGTTTTGGTTATGACCTTTATTATCGGTACGATAACCTTTTGCCTCTCCACCCCTATTCAGGTGGCTATCATCAATGCATCAAAAGGTTCGGAAACTTTGGGGTCGTCGCTTAACCAAAGTGCGTTTAACATTGGGAACGCCACCGGAGCGTACTTTGCCGGCATACCCATTGCTATGGGCTTCGGTTACACGTCGGCCGATTGGATTGGCGCTGCTATGGCTTCTGTAGGCGTTATTATTGCCTTCGGAATTATCGCTTTAAGGCAACAGCAAAAACGAAAGAAAAGTGAGTTAAAAACCTGTTACTCATAAAAAATGGGTGTCTAAAAAGTAATTAATTAGCCAGGGAATAAGACAATAGTTAAAAAAATTATTCTCTTATAAAACTTTTTGATTGGAAATCTGTAGTGGCTCACTCACACTCAAAAACACCTTGGCAATCCGTCTTTCAACACCAAATTCTTTTAAGGATATATACATTTTATCGGAGTTAATAGATAATTAAACATCATATTTTGCTGTTAAAAAACCATTTAGTTACTTTAAAACTTCAAAAACATTTTTGGTAAACTTATGAAACTAATTTTAACCCTTTTGCTATTATTTTTTTCTAATATACTTATTTGTAACGCCCAATTCATTTCTGCGGATGACAAACTACATTTAGGAGCAGGAGCTTTAGTTTCTGGAATGTCTTATACTGTGGTTTATTTGGCTACCAAAAACAAGAAAAAAGCTTTTTGGTATAGTTTGGGCGCTTCTGCTTTAGCCGGTATAGCAAAAGAGGCTATTGACCTTGGCCAAAATGAACGGTTTGACACAGGTGAAATTGTTGCTACTACCGCTGGCGGATTGTTTATGAGCACCACTTTGAATCTTTTTATTGGCAATAAAAAGAAAAAGAAAGCCGTGGCATTGGTCAACTAATCAGTCGCCTAACAATTTCTTTAGTCGGTAGAATTTTATTAGTGTGCTCAATACTGGGGCCCGCCACCCATACGGTTTTGTAAGTAGCCTGTTTTGCCGCTTTTTCGGTAGCACGAATACCAATGGCAAAACGAATCATTTTTACCCACTTTTTCAGTTTTTTATTTTTGTTCAAGATGTTTTCAAGCCATGTGGCTTTGGTTCCTATTTTTTGAACATAAGGCGTATTGATAACGGTGCAGGGTGTTCCCGAAATACGCTCGGTCATTACAATATCATTGGCACCGTAATTTACGCACGCTTGCTTGTAGTCTTTGGTAACATTGGCCTCTTCTGAAGCGATAAACGGACTTCCCACCGAAACGCCGTCGGCGCCATATCCTAGCATTTTATCAACCTCGGCTTTGTTTCCTACGCCTCCGGCAGAAATAACAGGAATGCTGCAGTGCATTTTCAATTCTTTTATTAAATCCTCGGGCGATAAATTCCCTCGGTGCCCTCCGGCTTCATTGTTAACAGCAATTATGGCATCGGCACCTAATGTTTCGACCTTTTTTGCAAACTTTAAATCCACCACATCGCAAAACACTTTAATGCCAACTTGGCGCGCCCGTTTAATGGTTTCTTCAGGGCTTCCAAGCGAAGTGATAATAAAATCGCAACCTTCTTCGCAAATGGCTTCCAATTGCCCTTTATATTTTACATTCGATCTGTTAACAATAAGGTTAAACCCAAACGAACCGCCTTTTGGTTTGGCTGCTTTTAATTCCCTGATTGCTATTCGTAATTCGTCCACTGTACGGTAATTTAAAGCGGGAATGCAACCGGCAATACCGCAATGCATCGCTTCTTTTACCATGGCTACATTAGAAACCAAAAACATTGGCGCTTGAATAATAGGATAATTAATATCGAGAAGTTGAGTAAGGCGTGTTTCCATTTATTGAACTTGACTTCAACAAATATAACAAATATTATGCACGCATAACAGCGACTCTATTTAATTTGAAAACCGATAATATCCACACTTGAGATAGGCGCCTTCGGGAAACCCGACAGGGTGATCCATATCGTGATGCGTTTGAAGAATCATTTTAAATGGACGACCGGAAGTCAATAGCGCCTGATTATTGATATCGAAAAACGCTTGCGAAACCACTCGGGATGAACATGAAGCCAATACCAAAAGTCCATTTTTTGCTGTTAATTTTTCACCCAATTGGGCAAGTTGGGCGTATTTCTTTTTGGCCAAATCGATTTCCGAAGCTTGTTTTGCAAAACTTGGTGGGTCGATTACCACCACATCGAATGTTACGCGCTTTTTAATGAGTTTATTTAATTCTTCAAAAGCATCGCCTGCAATGGTTTTATGTACGCCCGAATAGGTATTGAGTTTGCCGTTTTCAATGGCAATTTCAAGCGCTTGTTTACTAATATCTAAACTAGTGACTTCTTTGGCGCCATTGGCCAATGCATGTACCGAAAAGCCGCCTGCGTAACTAAATACATCTAAAACACTTTTATTTTTGCTGCACTTACCTACTTGCTTTCGGTTGGCTCGGTGATCTAAAAAATAACCTGTTTTATGCCCTTTAATCACATTGGCTGAGAAATTTACGCCATGTTCTACAAACCGTACCACGTCGTTTTCAAGCGTGCCGTAAACTACCTCGCCATCTTTTAACTTATGGTTTTTTGAATTTTGAAGCGCCCTGCTCAGCCTAATTACAACCGTTTCAGCTTTTGCGGTACTTTGTAAAATGGGAAGCAGTACTTCCAAATACGGCAACCATATTTCAGAATACAGTTTTACTACCAAAACTTTAGCATATACATCGGCTATCAACCCCGGAAAACCATCGTTTTCACCGAATAACAAACGATAACTATTCGTGTTTGTTTTTAGTAATGGGCTTCTTTTCTGAAATGCTTCCTTTATTTTCTTTTGAAAAAAAGTTTCGTTGATTTCTACCTTATCGATACCGCTATGGAGCATTTTTATTCGAATAGGAGACTGTGCATCGTACAACCCCAAACCCATTACACGGTTTTTATTCTTACTGAAAACTATAGCCAAATCGCCCGTTTTGGCATCATCATTTATTTTTACAATACTTTTTGAAAAAACCCACGGATGGCCTTTTAAAACAAACTGTTCGCCTTTGGCATTGAGTTTTACGGCCAAACGTTTGGATTGGCAATTAGATTTAAGACTTAATGAAAATGGCATTTCAATAAATTAAGCTAGTTAAAAAGTAAATCTTTTTTCGGGTGAATTTACAAATAACCATATGGAACTCATTTAAACTGACTGAAATTTGTCTATCCATTATAATTACCATTCCCAATAACCGATTTGACCAACTGAAGGATTTTTTCGAATTGCTCCTCTAAAGTCAGGTCCGAATTGTCGATTTCAATGGCATCGCCTGCTTTTACCAATGGCGAATCTTCACGGTTAGAATCAATATAATCGCGTTCCTTTACATTTTTTAAAACATCTTCGTATTCCACCTTATCACCTCGCTCTATCAATTCCTTAAAACGGCGTTGTGCACGGGTTTCGGCTGTTGCCGTCATAAACAACTTCAACTCTGCATCGGGAAATACCACGGTGCCAATATCACGACCATCCATCACCACGCCTTTATCGGCACCCATTTTTTGCTGTTGTTCCACCAATTTTTGGCGCACTTCAGAAATAGCAGCCACTTTACTCACATAACTGGAAACCTCCAAAGTTCGGATGTCTTTTTCAATATTCATGCCGTTCAAATATACTTCAGCAAAACCCAATTCGGCATTAAACTTAAAACTGATATTAATTTCCGGTAAACGGTCTACCAAGGTTTCCACTTTAAAAGAATCGGCATCAATTAATCCGTTTTGCATGGCATAAAGCGTCACCGCGCGATACATCGCCCCTGTATCAACGTATACGTAGCCTAAATGTTTAGCCAACTGTTTGGCAACGGTACTTTTTCCAGTGGACGAAAATCCGTCGATGGCAATGGTAATTTTTTGCATGCTTTAATTTTGAAGTGCCAAAAATACTTAAAATGCTTAAGGATGTAAAATATTGGGATAATAAAAGAATTTCTTGAAACCAACTATCCCCAGGGCAAGCCACAGGAGTATTTAGCTGATTTCATTTTGGCTATAGAATCAAGAACCGAAATTCGATTATTTAGATTCCCGTTTTATTCATTGGTATCTATTCTAAATTTTTGAAATCATGAATCTTCGATTTCACGGGAATGACAATTCCCCCCCGAATGCAAACATGCGGGGAATTCTTTTCGATTAAAAGTTTTCTACTGCAAATCAATCTGCAGACCAAAGAAATTCGAATTGGCGGCGCTGGTATATTTGGCATGCGTATAACTAAAACGCATTTTATTCATTTTTATGGAAATACCTGCCGAAAGCCCCGAAAAATTACGTTGGTCTAAAATACGTAAATCCTCGCCGCGTCTAAAATTATATCCTAAACGGATATTGAATCCACCCTCGGGAAAAATTTCAGCACCAACAATAGTATGGCGAATCACCTGACCAATAAATCCAATTTTTTCTTCGGTTGAATTTCCAGACAAATCACTGGTAGTTCGTGCTGGGTTTGGTCTGGAAATGGGCCATTCCTGTAAATTATCTAAAGTAACATGCCAACGGATGGGCACATTTTCCATAAGTTGCGACATGCCAAAAGCTACCTCGAAAGGCAAAGGCTCATTAAGTCCTGCGTATGTTGTAATCTGCGATCCCAAATTCCGAACCACCAAAGCGGCATTAAAATCCAGATATTCATTAATATAAATCAAACCCAAATCGACCGCCGTACCAAAGGAGCCATACTGCTCCAGTTTTGAAGTGATGAGTTTTAAGTTCCCTCCGAAATAAAAATTGGAATAGCCGATTTGAGTAGCATAACCCAATGACAGTGCCGTTTCGCTTCCGCTGAACGTTCCTGTTGAATTTCCGTCCTCATCATAACCTTCAAATGAACCATAATTAATGTAAGTGATGCCACCATGGAAGGTTTGTGTACGCCTGTCAACGGTATAAGCATAAGCGGCCGTTCCGTAACCAATACCGCCCAAATAACTGGTGTAATTCAACGCCAACTGGTTATCCATTTCAATATTTATGGTCGCTGGATTAAATAGGGCTTGCGTAACATCGTAGTCCACATTAGTTAAAACCTTTCCGCCCAAAGCTGCTTGACGGGGCGACGATACCAAATTCAAAAACTGATAGGTATGCTCTCCCCCAACCTGTGCCCAAGCTAAAGTGGTTAATGTGAGGCTAAAAAATAAGACGAATGGTTTCAGCATATTTACGAACACAAAGAAAGCAAATCTATCTTAAAACGGCGGTACGTATATTTTATTTTAGAACATAAAAAAACAGACTGTTTAAAAAAGGTAACATGTAAACGTCATTACGAGAAATTTATATTTCGAAGTAATCTCATAATCATTGGCTTGATTTTTTAAGATTCATTCACTTTGTTCGGAATGACGACCTTTTTAAACAGTCTGCAAACTTTAAATATTCTTGGCGTTTTTAACCTTTTGGTTAGTAAGGGCTAATTCTATGACCTCACTCATATCGGATACATAATGGAACGTCAAACCTTTTAAATACTCTGGTTTGATTTCCTCAATATCGCGGCGGTTATCTTCACACAATAAAATTTCTTTGATTCTGGCTCGCTTGGCCGCCAAAATCTTTTCTTTGATACCACCAACGGGAAGCACTTTTCCTCGAAGGGTAATTTCGCCTGTCATGGCGATGCTCTTCTTCACTTTCTTCTGTGTGAACAATGATACCAACGAGGTTAACATCGTTACCCCTGCACTTGGCCCGTCCTTTGGCGTAGCGCCTTCAGGCACGTGGATGTGTACATTGTATTTATCGAATGCTGTTGGGTCGATACCAAATTCCTCGGCGTTCGATTTGATGTATTCCATGGCAATGGTAGCCGATTCCTTCATCACTTTACCTAAATTTCCGGTAACGGTCATCGCTCCTTTTCCTTTTGATAAAATGGATTCGATAAACAGAATATCACCACCAACACGGGTCCAAGCCAAACCTGTTACCACGCCAGCCACATTATTGTTTTCGTATTTATCGCGCTCCAATTTTGGTCCGCCTAAAACTTCAACAATATCTTCGTTGGTTACTTTAATATTGTATTCCTCTTCCATGGCAATGTTTTTGGCCGCAAAACGTACCATTTTGGCAATTTGCTTTTCCAAACCACGAACACCCGATTCGCGCGTGTAGCCTTCAACAATTTTTTCCAATTGTGGCTTACCAATTTTTAGATCTTTGGAAGACAATCCGTGCTCTTTCAACTGCTTTGGCAACAAGTGCTGCTTGGCAATTTCAACCTTTTCTTCAATGGTATAGCCCGTTACGTTTATAATTTCCATTCGGTCGAGCAATGCCGGCTGAATAGTCGATAAGCTATTTGAAGTGGCAATAAACATCACTTTAGAGAGGTCGTAGCCCATTTCTAAGAAATTGTCGTAAAACTCACTGTTTTGCTCGGGATCCAATACTTCTAACATCGCTGACGACGGATCGCCTTGATGCGAATTGGAAAGTTTATCGATTTCATCCAATACAAACACGGGGTTTGATGTGCCCGCTTTTTTTAGACTTTGGATGATACGCCCCGGCATCGCCCCAATATATGTTTTTCGGTGCCCACGAATTTCGGCTTCATCTCGCAATCCGCCCAACGACATACGCACATATTCACGCCCCAAAGCTTCGGCAATAGATTTTCCCAACGACGTTTTACCCACACCCGGAGGCCCATAAAGGCACAAAATAGGTGATTTCATATCGTTTCGCAGTTTCAATACCGCTAGATATTCAATGATGCGTCTTTTTACGTCTTCCAAACCAAAATGGTCGCGATTCAGGATTTTCATGGCGCGTTTTAAGTCGAATTTATCTTCGCTAAACTCGTTCCAAGGCAAATCCAAAAACAGCTCTAAATAGTTACGTTGAATGGAATATTCAGCCACCTGCGGATTCATACGTTGCATTTTGGCTATTTCCTTTTCAAAATGCTTGGCTACTTTTTCGTCCCAGTTTTTTTCCTGGGCTGCGATACGCATTTCCTCAATTTCGGTATCGTGGCTTACCCCCCCCAATTCTTCTTGGATGGTTTTCATTTGCTGGTGCAGGAAATATTCACGTTGCTGTTGGCTCATATCCATTTGCACCTTCGATTGAATATCGTTTTTCAATTCCAATTTCTGGAACTCAACATTCATATATTTTAAAGTCGCCAAAGCACGCTCTTTTAAATCGTTGATTTCTAAAAGTTCTTGCTTTTCATCCACCGAAAGGTTCATATTCGACGACACAAAATTCACCAAAAACGAATTGCTTTCAATGTTTTTTATGGCGAAAGAGGCTTCACTTGGAATATTTGGACTTTCCTTAATGATATCCAAAGCCAAATCCTTAATCGATTCGATAATCGCGCTAAACTCCTTATTTTTTTGTGCGGGCCTTGCTTCGGGGATGTCCCTAATCGTGGCATTCATGTAAGGCTCTTCGGTAATGACCTCGGCCACTTGAAAGCGTTTTTTTCCCTGAATTATCACGGTAACATTGCCATCGGGCATTTTTAAAACCCTTAAAATACGAGCCACCGTTCCGGTTGGGTGGATGTCTTTTGCTGTAGGTTTTTCTACATTTTCATCTTTTTGGGCCACTACGCCAATTACCTTTCCGCCCTTGTTGGCGTCGTTAATCAGTTTTATGGATTGGTCGCGACCGGCGGTAATAGGAATGACCACGCCGGGAAACAACACCGTATTTCGTAACGATAAAATAGGCAAGGTTTCGGGCAACTCTTCGTTATTTATGGCTTCTTCATCTTCGGGTGTCATTAACGGAATCAATTCTGCATTTTCGTCAAACTCCTGCAATGACAAACTGTCAAGATTCATGATATTCGATTTCTTCATATACTATATTAAGCCAATCTGTCATTAAAAACAGATGGTTTTGATTTTTAATTTAACTCTAAAAGTTTTAAAACGCTGAAAACAGGCGGTTTAAACGAACATACCTATTCTCTTTAATGTAGTAAATTCAATTGCTGTGCCATAATTGGATTTTGCAAAACCCAATTTGAGGTTTGGGGTTACATCTTCCCCATTTTCTTCAAAACAAAAAGTAAAACGATGGGAATGGCCAACAACACCACCATCAACAAATTGGTTTGGAACAGCCACGGCGAAAGAATTAAAGTAATTACGTAACCACCAATGGCACCTCCAAAATGCGCATCATGCCCAATATTGCCAATACGGTTTTTCATACCGTAAATGGAGTACAGTAAATAACCGATGCCAAACACATACGCCGGGATGGGGATGGGGATAAAAAACAAGTACAAACTCATATCCGGACGCAATAATATAGCGGCGTAAATAACCCCAGAAACGGCTCCACTGGCACCAACGGCGCTGTAATGGTATTCGTTTTTATGGAAGTATAACGACAACAAATTACCCAACAACAAACTGCCCAGATAAATTAAAACAAACTGCGTGGTGTTTAACAAAGTAATAACCACACCGGCAAAAAAGTAGAGCGTTAGCATATTGAACAGTAAATGCTGCATATCGGCATGTAAAAATCCCGAACTGAACATTCGGATCTGTTCTCCGCGTTTTACCGCCCCCACGTTGAATTTATACTTTTCAAAAAATGAGTAATCCTGGAATCCTTTATACGAAATGATGACGTTCGCTGCAATCAAAATTATGGTAATGACATCTATGTTGCCCATGGGGAATAAAAGTTTGAATTAGTCTATATTTGCAAATCTAAAATTTATTCATGCAATTTCTAGTTTATATTTTGGTTTATCCGCTATTGTGGATGGTTTCCAAATTGCCGTTTCGGTTGTTGTACTTGCTTTCCGATGGGCTGTATCTACTACTCTACTACATTGTGGGCTACCGAAAAAAGGTGGTGACCGAAAATTTAAAATTGGTCTTTCCCGAGAAAACTGAACAGGAAATTACGGCCATAAAAAAGAAATTCTACAAGCACCTTTGCGATATGTTTTTGGAAATGGCCAAAACCATGACTATTTCTGAAAAGGAATTGGAAAAACGCTTTAAAATCACCAATCCGGAAGAACTAAAACGCCTTGAAAAACTCAACAAAAGCATCATTTTAATTTTTGGGCATTATGCCAGTTGGGAATGGTCTATCGTATTGCAAAACTACATCAATTTTAAAGGCTTTGCGGTTTACAAAAAATTGGCCAACAAACATTTCGATAAATTGGTTCGCGATATTCGTTCGAAATACAACACTACGCTAATCAGTACAAAAGAAACCATACACACCATTACCCAAAATGAGTTGGCCGGAACAAAATCCATCACCGGTTTTTTAAGCGACCAATCACCACGGTTGAGCAAAGAAGTGTATTGGAGCAGCTTTATGGGGATAAAAGTACCGTGTTTTACGGGCGCTGAGCGTTTGGCTAAAAAGTTGGATTTTTCAACCGCGTATTTAAAAGTGAACAAAATAAAACGGGGCTATTACGAAGCTGAAATCATCACCCTGGCGGAAGATTCAAGAATTTATAAAGACTACGAGCTTACCGATATATTTCTAAGGGAAGTTGAAAAACAAATTTACCAAGCCCCCGAATATTATTTCTGGACACACAAACGTTGGAAACATCGGGTGTAGGGTTCAAAGTTTCAGGTTTCGGGTTTCAGGTTACTTAAAAAACCAGTGAAAAACCTTTGCGCCTTAGCGACTTTGCGAGATTAATTTTCAAGGAAAATAGATGCCTTAAGCACTCTTTTTAGAATACTTCAGTAGTAAATATTTTAGCTTTTCACCTTCAATGGGTTTGGCCAAAAAGTCGTCTATTCCAGCGAGTTTGGCGTTATTGATGTCCTCCTCAAAAGCACTGGCCGACACCGCAATAATAGGCGTTTGTCTAGCATCATACTTTTTGGTTTCCTTGATGGCCTTCGTAGCCTGGTAGCCATCCATGTCGGGCATATAAATATCCATAAAAATCACATCAAAGTCGAGGATTTTATAAAGTTCCACCGCTTCCAATCCGTTTTTAGCAAACGTACAATCGGCGCCATGGCGTTCCAATAAAAACTTAATTACCTTTTGGTTGGTACGGTTATCTTCGGCCACCAAAACATTCAGTTTTTCCAACAAAATGGGTTTGCTTATTTCCTCCTCTAGTTTTAGATTGAGCGTTTTTTTAAGCTGAAGGCTGAAATAAAAAGTAGAGCCTTCATTCTCCTTACTTTCCAACTTCAATTGTCCGCCCATCATTTTCACCAGCTTATTCGAAATGGCCAAACCAATACCCCGCCCTCTGTAATCTTTTAAAGTAGGCTCGTTTAGTGTTTGTTGGGCGTTGCCCAAAACCTGTTTTGCCATATTGGGACGCATGCCTATTCCGGTATCTTTCACGTAAAAGGCAATGATTTGCTCGCCTTGTATACCCACCGATTGGTCTACAATAACCGATACCTTCCCCAAATGGGTAAACTTAATGGCATTGTTTATTAAATTAATGAGTATTTGCTGGATGCGTGCCGAATCACCAATAAGCAAAAACTTATCGTTGTCTTTTGGCAAAAAGGTATATTCAAATTCCAAGCCTTTTTCCCAAGCTTGGTACTCGAACACTTTGAACAGTTTGGTGAGGTCCGAACGTAAATCCATAGTCGTTAAATTCAACGATACGCCTTCATTTTCCACTTCCGAATTATCGGTAATCATATTTACCAATTGTAGTAAATGTTGGGATGAATATTCGGCAATCTCCACCTGCGCGCGTTGGTCAGCCGTCAAATCGGTTTGTTTCAACATGTTCATCATGCCCAAAACGGTACTGAGTGGCGTGCGCACCTCGTAACTCATATTGGCCAAATACACCGATTTTTCACTCGCCAAATTATCGGCCACTACAACCTCTTCCTTAAGTTCCTTTATGCGTTGTTTTAAATTGGTTTTAACCACGTCGTTTTTCAACTGGTTTTTGAAGAAAAATTGCAAAACCAAAACTTGTGCCACAGCGATGATGAATAAAATAGCCGCCGCCGTATTCGCGTAAATCTTATCCTCCAAAACGGCATAACCCACCACCAAAATAGCCGCAATAAATATAAAAATGAAAAAAGACTGCTTCTTTTTCACCTTTACGGATTTCATAAATTTTGAAAGGAAATTCATTAGATTGGCGCTTTTAACAAACTTATTTATAAATATGTAAAATTACAAAACTATTATACGTAAACCCCTATAAAAATATTTTTAATTTAACTACCTTTAAGCATCAATCACTTCTCTTAACTTTCATAAAAATGCGAATAGAATACGATATAAAACTAGGCTTTAAAGATGTTATGATCAGGCCGAAACGCTCTACTTTAAAAAGCCGATCGGAAGTTAGCCTTAATCGGGAATTTAAGTTTTTGCACAGCCCAATTTCATGGGAAGGTATCCCGATTATGGCAGCCAATATGGACACGGTGGGCACTTTTGATATGGCCAAAGTCCTGTCGAAAAACAAACTGTTTACCGCCATTCACAAGCACTACCCCATTAACGATTGGAGCCTGTTTTTAGCAGAGTTGCCCAAGGGCGCCGAAAACTATGTGGCCGTAAGTACAGGCATTGGCAAAAACGATTCGACAAAATTGGCCGAGATTTTTAAAATGCATCCGCAATTGCAATTCATTTGCATTGATGTGGCCAATGGCTACTCCGAACATTTTGTGCACTTTGTAAAGCGTACAAGAGAGCAGTACCCCGAAAAAGTGATTATTGCCGGCAATGTGGTTACGGGCGAAATGGTAGAAGAACTCTTGTTGGCGGGTGCCGATATCGTTAAAGTGGGCATTGGCCCCGGTTCGGTGTGTACCACGCGCGTTAAAACCGGTGTGGGCTATCCGCAACTGTCGGCTATAATTGAATGTGCCGACGCCGCGCATGGTTTGGGCGGACAAATCATTAGCGATGGGGGGTGCGCCTCGCCTGGCGATATTGCCAAAGCCTTCGGTGCCGGGGCCGATTATGTGATGTTGGGCGGTATGCTGGCCGGACACGATGAAAGTGGTGGCGAAATCATTGAAAAGAATGGCAAACCCTTTCGGAAATTTTACGGTATGAGCTCATCTACAGCCATGGAAAAACATGTGGGCGGTGTGGCCGAATACCGTGCCAGCGAAGGCAAAACCGTTGAAGTGCCCTATAAAGGCTCGGTTGAAAACACCCTACAGGATATTTTGGGCGGCCTGCGCAGTACCTGTACTTATGTGGGCGCCTCAAGGCTTAAAGAATTGACCAAACGTACCACGTTTATTCGCGTAAACGAACAGGAAAACCAAGTGTATAGTTCTTGATTTTCCAGAAAGTTTAATAAAACGGCTACATTCTTTTAGGTTATTACTTATATTTATCGAATATAAATATAATGGGGCTAAACGCAATTGAGTTTAGCCAATTGTTGTAGCACATTATGGAACACACCGAAATTAGAGGAATAAAAATAATAGAAACGGATTATGTAAATCCATTATTTGCTACAGAAAAAAAGAGCTTATATCTTAATTCTAAAAGACTAAAAAGAAGTTTTCGCTATTTAAAAAAATACAAAATTAAATCAATTGTTATCTGTGAACAGTTTTTTGAATTTAAAGACCTTGAAATCTTAAAAAAGTTTAATTGCGATGGAATTACAGAAGTCTCAATAAAAAAGAATTTCGACAATCTTAATAGACTAAATATTTTTAAGAATCTACAAGTTTTAACAATTGGAGATGAATGTAAAAAAGCAATATTGGATTTTTCTTTAATAAATCAACTTAAATTAATTTCTGCGAATTGGAGTGTGGAATTTGAAAACTTCAATGAATTATCTGAATTGATTTCTTGTAAACTCTGGTATTTTAAAAATGATGACTTAACCTTTTTATCGAATCTCAAAAATTTAATTAGATTAGAATTAGTAAACGGAACAGTTAAATCATTAAAAGGAATAGAAAACCTGTCTACTTTAAAAGAGATTCACTTATACTACCTTAAATATCTAAAAAGTTTTAACGGAATTTCTAAAAACCACAAAAATCTTGAGGTATTTTTTACTTACAGCATCCCTAATATTGAACAAATATCAAATCTTGGAAATGCAGAAAATTTGAAAATCCTACAAATAAGTAAAACAAATAAAGAATACGATTCATTTAAATTTTTAGACAAACTTAAAAAATTAGAAAGAGTTAAAATGATTTGCGAAAAAGTTTCAGACAAAGATTTAAAACCTCTGGAAAGAATGAGAAATAGAACATCTGACCAACTGAACAGTATAAAAAAACGGTAGCCAACCCCGATAACCATCGCACAACCCCATAATTTTTCAAAAACAGGATACAAAAACGCCCACTTTTAGGGTGTTTTTTTTATGCTCTCTGCCAACCTGACATTTTAAAAACCACCTCGTTATTTCACAGTGCCTTGGTATATTTTTTGCTACATAATTATCAAACATTAGTTTAGATTCCCGTTTTCACGGGAATGACAATTTCAACGGAACTACGACGCAAAACGTCGCAGAATTTTTAATTTAAAATGTAAGCACTATGAAGACACTTAAAATTATTCCGATGTTATTTTTACTCTTGTTTTTCAATTGTTCGGGTCAAGAAAAACAAGGCAAGGTTGAACAAAACGCTGTGAAGCCCGACGAAAACATTACTGTAAACAAGGAGTACGACGAGCATGGCAACCTGATAAAATACGACTCCATTTACTCGTACAGTTACTCTTCAAACGGTAAACTTAACGACAGTCTGCGCATGCAGTTCGAAAACCATTTTAAACAGAATTCCATTTTCAGCGATTCGTTTTTCGATGATTTTTTTGGGAGCGATTCCACGAGCACGTTCAATCCACGAAATTTTTTCCAACGCGGGTTTATCAATCAGGATGATCATATTAAAAACATGATGAAACGCATGGATTCCATTCAGCAGTTATTCTTCGAACAGCATGCACGCCCCATCATTCCTGCCGAACCGCAAAAGCCGGACCCAGAAACAGAAAAAACGAACTATAAACAAATTTAAAAATTGATGAATGGTTTTACCCTATGGCGGTTATGTGAAAGTAAAAATGCAGTTTAAAAATACTTAAAAAATAACCAAGGTATTGAGCGCATAATACAAAATGTTAATAAATAAAACTCAATTCATCGGGCTGATGCGCTCCAATTTTTCCTTGTTTTTTTCGTAGGCATCTGGAAACACACCTTGCACAAACAGCAACACACCAAAGCCTAGAATGACTATAGCTATTATTTTTTTTGTTTTAAAAATGAGTCGTGGGGTGAGTTTGGCCTTCAGTTTTTTAGCAATCAATATTTTAACGATATCGCAAACAAAATAAGAAAACAACATCCCGAAAATAAAAACCAAACTGCCGTTTTCAGAACTGGTAAGCGAATCGCCCAACACAATAAAGCCCAGCCACCCCAACAATACCCCAATATTTATAAAATTGAGCAGAAAACCCTTTATAAACAGTTTGCCGTAGCCTTTTTTAAGTTCTACTTTATGGAATTCCTTTACAATGGCACGAAAGGATTTTGAGGTTTTCATAAACGAAATGACCCCGTAAACCATCAATAGCACGCCACCAAAAATGAGAAAATTAGGGTCGTTGCTTATTTTTCCACGGAGATTGTTGGTACTGTAGAAGGCAATAATGATGAAAATGATATCGGCCAGTATAACGCCCAAATCAAAAATTAAAGCACTCCTAAACCCTTTGGTAGCACTGGTTTCCAAGAGCACAAAAAACACCGGCCCGATGGTAAATGCAAGAATAATTCCGAATGGCACGGCCGTTAAAATATCGTCAATCATATTTATTGAGAGGGTTTCAATACAAAGTAAAGAAATATTTTAAACTTCATTATTCGTTTTTGGTTATAAACACAAAAAAGCCGTACCTAAGTACAGCTAATATCAATACCAATTTTGTTTTTACATTTTAGTAATATTACCCCCTAACATTTTGCTTTCGCTAATTTCTACGGGATCGCCATAAATATAGATGTTACCTCCTGCCCGTACTTTGGCTTCTACTTTTTTGGAGGCGTTCACATAGGCTTCGCCAGCGGCGCTAATAGATACATCGGTGTTTTGGGTTTCCAAAGATTGACCATTGTAAATACCGCCTGTTAATAACGATACATTTTGCTTTTTGGAAGATCCCGTTGCTGTTACTGAACCACCTGTAACCGCACGAATGTTGGCATATTTTACATTGATGGGAACATGGATGCTTCCGCCTTCCTGCGCCTTTAAATCGATTTCAAACTGCTCAATGGTGTCGCTAGATTCCACTTTCGAGCCTTCGTTAACGTCAATAATATCAATTTGAGTGTAATATAGCACTACTTTGGTTTCATCTCCATCAAAAGCTTCATCCAACTTCATTTTAATTTTCAGTTTGCCATCGTTATTAACTATAACCACATCTTCTTTGTTTTTACCAGAAATAAAAGCTTTGTTTTCCTTGGCTTTTTTGAGTTCCACTTGTATTAAATCGAACACCTTGAGTTCGGTAAATTCACCAACTTCCTGTTCTATGGTGTTTTGGGAAAAAAGCGTTGTGGTTATAAACAGTACAAAAAATTTAACTAGTGTTTTCATTTGTTTTTCGCGTTTGATTTTTAGTTAATACCGCAAAGCTATCAACAATTATTCCACAGCATTTTATTTTATGAAAATTTTAATGAATATGTTTGATTGTTGATTGGTTTTTGAAGGGTAAAACTAAGAGATTGCCACACTTCGTCTTTGCTCACTACAGGCTCTTTCGTTGCTCATTCCTCGCAATGACAATACACCTCTAAAACTCAAGACGCCCTTACCGCCGTACCAGTGGTAGACACCAAAATATAGGTGGTATTTGGCACAGTTTCAAAGTCTATACTTATACCCACCACGGCATTGGCGCCCAGTTTAATGGCATTTTCCCGTAATTTTTGAAAAGCATCTTCCTTTACTTCTTCAATGCTGTTTTCAAGCGTTTGCAGAAACTTCTCTATTTTAAAAGAAAATGAGGTTTTACGGGTATTGGCACCAACGCCCGAAACCACCCCTAAATAATCGGTTATTTTGAAGCCTTCAAGGCTGTTTGTGGTTGTTAACATCATGGTTTTAGTTTTTTATATAGGTATTTATTAAGGCTTTAAAGTTACACATATATGAAACAAAATTTGATTATATAAAAAATTCCGACCACTTTAGTTAACGACTGATATAAGTCATTGAAACGACGTCATATCATTAAAATTAACCACCCCAAATCCTCAACTTTCCCCACCAAATTAAAATCCAGGTGTTTTTAACTTTTACGATCACTTCGTCGCACAATTGGCACATGGTTTTGGATTTTCTCCCCACCATGACGTATTGGTCTTGACCGAAAGCGTAATGAATAATGCAGATTCTCTCCAGCTGCTATCTTTTAGGCAACAATCAGACTTTATGATTCCCGCGAACTACAAAAAAACAAACCTTTTCAAATGTTCATATGTAACGAGCTCCAAAAAACAATATAAAAAACACATTCCTATTTCCATAGAAATCTGTTACCCCAACCATCCTTCGCGATCTAAACTGCTATACTGAATAGCCTCACTAATATGCGAGCCGTTTACATTTCCGTTGCCTTCCAAATCGGCAATGGTGCGCACTACTTTAGTTATGAAACTCTGTATATTGATCAACAACTATTTTTATAAATTGTGAATGTGTTCTTTTTACCTCACTAAACTGAAATGACCTCTAAGGGTTTTACCATTTCTATAGGTTATAAGATACCAATAATCGCTATTAGGCATATTTTTCCCCTTAAACGTACCGTCCCATCCTTCAGAAAAATCAACTATTTGTTTTAATAGTTTCCCATAACGATTATAAATATAAATACTAGATATTTGATTTGATGTGTTCGGAACTATCCAATAATCATTTTCATTGTCATTATTTGGTGTAAAAAATCTAGGTGGCAATTCCGCATTTAATGTACTTACATTTACAATTTCCGTAATAAAACTTTCTTCACTACATGTCAAGGCATCTCCACTAGCGTTATAAGGTGTAATATTAACATAAACTGTTGTGTTTTCAGGTAAATCTGAAGGCATATCATGAATTAGTACGTTGCCAACATCCAGTCTATCTACTATATCTGTTCCACTAGGACTAGTGCCCACTGATAATTTGTAACCTGAAGCATCACTTACTGAATTCCAGGTAATATCTGTATCAATCGACACGTCTAAATCTCCTGAAGCTGGCGAACTAAGTGTTGTACATGATGGAATCATACTAACAATTTCTGTAGTAAAACTTTCCTCATTACAACCATGGGCATCACCTGAAGCGTTATAAGGTATAATTGCTACAAATATTGTCGTATTTTCAGGTAGGCCTGAAGTCAAATCATAAGCAGTAGTATTACCAACATCTAAATTGTTTAAAATATCCGTTGCTCCAATGCTTGTGCCAACCGTCAACTTATAACCAATGGCTTCGCTTACGGCATTCCAAGTAATGTCAGTATCGGTAGATACATTTATTGCTCCATTTAATGGTGAAGATAAATTTGTACATAAAGGATCCGAAGTTATCACCAGATCAAAGCTTTGTTCAGAACTGCAATCAACATTGTACCCTCCATAAATATAAAGCGTAACGGGATACATTGGGAAATCTGAATAATTAATAACCTCTCCTGGTTTATACATTGTCCCCGTACCACTTAGTCCAGTGTAGTAAGCTTCATTACCATATAAATCCACCCCAGTTATAGGTGGCAAGGTAAAACTTCCTATTTTATTTTGATCCATTAAAGGGTCGATTGACGGAGAAGCAGCTCCATTGTCAATAATACTCCACTTATCCATACTAATCATATTTGCCCTAGCTGATGCCCCAGTACAATATTTACTATTACCTCCGTCAAAAGAAACATTATTGTTTAAATTTTGAGAATTCCATCCAATAAGTAAGGCATCATAATTTTCCACAGAAAGTTTTGCGCCTTCAAACATTCGTATTGCTCTTTGAAGATTTTGAACATTCCACATTCCAATATTTTGATCGAACATTTCTGCATAAGCAAACATGCCATCAAAATTTGTAACATTACCAACATTCCAATTGCTTAAATCTTGATTGAACGAAAAAGCTTCAGCAAACATCCATTGCATTCTATCAACTTTACTGGTATTCCAACTATTAATACTTTGATTAAATAAATGTGCATCACTGAACATCCCAATCATATTAGTCACATTACTAACATCCCAATCTCCAATATATTGGTTAAATGATTCCGCTGAACCGAACATCCATTGCATATTAGTAACTTTACTGGTACTCCAACTATTGATACTTTGATTAAATGATTTAGCAGCGTTAAACATATGACTCATATTAGTAACATTACTAACATCCCAACTACTAATATCTTGATTGAACGATGTTGCAATACTAAACATAGAAGTCATATCAGTTACATTACTAACATCCCAATCTCCAATATATTGGTTAAATGCCTCGGCAACATTAAACATAGCGAACATATCTGTAACATTACTAACATCCCAATTACTTATGTCTTGATTAAATAAAGTTGCTTCATAAAACATATTTCTCATACTTTTAACGCTCCCTGTTTGCCAATTGCTAATATCCTGATTAAAAGCGACCGCACTAGCGAATAGAAGAGTCATGTCGACAACATTACTCACATCCCAATTGCTAATATCTCCATTAAAAGTTTCTGCATTCCTAAACATCGCTACCATCTCGGTAATATTACTAACATCCCAATTGTTTAAACTTGTATTGAAGTTAGTTGCTCCAGCAAACATATATTTAGTAGATGACACTTTTGATAAATCAGGGGCATCTACTAAATTACCAGCTAGGTTCGTGCATCCCCAAAATGAATATGACATAGATTCCCATTGATTGTCCCCCCATTGCTCAATGCTTAATATTTTGTCTTTATCTCCTGTATTTGCAAAATGTATTCCAGGAAAATCCCCAGTAACACTGACGGTATAAGTTCCAGGAACAGCATAGGTATGTGTAGCATCTCCTGTTTCAACTGTAGGTGTTGTTCCATCTCCCCAATCTACTGTGTAATTGTAACCACCTCCGGCAGTAGGTATAATTATTTGGTTATTAGCTGATGTACCTGGATTATCTGTTTTCCATGTTGTAATAAACGGAATAGTTGCTTGGGGATATAAACTATTGGAATTAAATAGTAAAAGCAAAAAAACTAAAGAAACTGAATATTTATTAATTATAAAGTTTATACTCATTTTTAAATATTAATAAGTTTAATTCCATTAAAAGCTTTTAAGTTTATCTTGCATAAAAATATTCTTTGAATTTATCATACTGTAATTTCGCTTAAAAGTCAATTTATTAGTAGTAATGTTTTATCTAAAAAACATCACCCTAACCACCCTTCGCGATCTAAACTGCGATACTGAATGGCCTCACTGATATGCGAACCGTTTACGTTTTCGCTGGCTTCCAAATCTGCAATAGTGCGCGCTACTTTCAAAATGCGGTCGTACGCACGGGCCGATAAACTCAGCCGTTCCATAGCGGTTTTCAGTAAATCTTTTGAACCATCATCCAACACACAATATTTACGGATTTGCTTGGTGTTCATTTGGGCGTTGTAATGCACGTTATCCGATTCTTTAAAACGCTCTGTTTGAATTTGGCGTGCCGCCGTTACCCGTTTCCTGATTTCCACGGACGATTCACTTTTTCGGTCTTCCGAAAGTTTTTCAAACGGCACGGGGGTTACTTCAATATGAATATCGATACGATCTAACAACGGGCCTGAAATTTTACTCAAATACCGCTGCATTTCGGCAGGGCTAGACGTTACCGGTGCGTTGGGGTCGTTAAAATAACCACCAGGACTCGGGTTCATACTCGCCACCAGCATAAACGACGATGGATATGTGACCGTAAACTTTGCTCTTGAAATGGTAACTTCGCGGTCTTCCAAAGGCTGACGTAACACTTCCAGCACATCGCGCTTAAACTCGGGCAGTTCGTCTAAAAACAATACGCCATTGTGCGATAGTGAAATTTCACCCGGCTGCGGAAAACTACCTCCACCGACCAAGGCCACGTTCGAAATAGTGTGATGCGGGCTCCTAAATGGCCGTTGCGCCATCAACCCTGTATCTTTAACACGCCCCACCACCGAATGTATTTTTGTGGTTTCCAAAGCTTCGTGCAAAGTCATGGGTGGCAAAATACTGGGCAAACGCTTGGCCAACATGGTTTTTCCTGCTCCCGGAGGGCCGATTAAAATAATGTTATGTCCGCCTGCCGCTGCAATTTCCATACAGCGCTTTATCCCTTCCTGACCTTTTACATCGCTAAAATCGAATTCCGGGAAATCGAGGCTTTTGGCAAATTCCTCGCGGGTATTGATGATGGTTTGCTCCAAAGCTTCACCTTTATCAAAATAATTGATAACCTGCTTAATGTTATCGACACCATAAACTTCCAAATCGTTTACTATGGCGGCTTCTTTGGCATTCATACTTGGCAGAATAAAACCTTTAAATCCTTCCTCGCGTGCTTTTACCGCAATGGGCAAAGCGCCTTTTATGGGCTGCAAACTGCCATCGAGCGATAGTTCGCCCATAATTAAATATTGTTCTAAATTTTCGGCTTGTATTTGTTTTGAGGCCGCCAAAATTCCGATGGCCAAAGTCAGATCGTAAGCACTGCCTTCCTTTCGTAAATCGGCGGGTGCCATATTGATGGTAATTTTCTTTCCGGGGATTTTATAGCCATTATTTTGAAGCGCAGCCGCTATACGGTAGTTACTTTCCTTAATCGCATTATCGGGTAAGCCCACTAAATGATAACCAATTCCGCCATCAACATTTACCTCGACGGTTATGGTTGTGGCCTCAACGCCAAAAACGGCGCTTCCAAAAACTTTTTTGAGCATAATTGTTGTTTACAGCTTAAATGTAAGAAATGTAATTGAAAAGTTACTAATCTAAAAAGTACAGATGTGAAATAATTCGCCTTTTCATAAAAAAAGAATCCCGCCAAAAGCGGGATTCATATAAATTGGAAACATCAAACTAATCCACATTTTTAAATGAAAATTATTCTCCAATTAATCAACTATATAATGGAAGTTGGTTAGTTTAAAAATTTTGGTTTGATCACCAACATGGCCCATGCCCAGTTTTGCATATCGGCTGCAGCTGCTTCGCTTACACCTTTCAACTCATACATGCCATCGCTTGGAAACAATTGTGAATAGCCCATTACCAAAGCATAACCATTGAATGCTTTTTTGAACACCAAATCCAATTCCGTTCCCAACGATTTTTCTCCGCTTGGCAATTCTTCCGCTCCACTAAAGTTTAAGGCTTTAACCATCAAGCTTGATTTTTCACCTAACTTAAAGTTGGCACTCACATGGACATCAACCAAACCGATGTTGTTGGCATGGTTACCTACGTAGAAATAATCCATTAAACCATTGAATTTGTGGTTGGTTCCGTAAAGAGGGAAGAACGCTTCAGTATCGGCTGTGCTACCGTCATTTCCACTGATGATTTCAACTCCTGCACCAAGTCCTACTTTTTCAGAAGCTTTATATGTTAAATCCAACGATGCCAAATAAGCCCCATCTACGTTATCGCCCATTTGCAAAAAGGCGTTGGCCGCTGCACCAAAACTTCCTTTTTTATAGTTTAAATGCGTACCAATGGTTTGGATGCTGTTTACACCATCTGGCGCGTTATTGGTATCAAAATTTTGAAATCCGGTATTTAAAGCCAATAAGCTACCTGTGAAATTTTCCCAAGCCTGCTTTAAGTACACGTATTGCATGGTTTTATATGAGAAAAAACCAGAAGTGTTGTAAGCCGTGTTCATCGACTGGAATCCTGTTGGGTTCGAATAATCTTGGTTGAAAGCCAAACCAACGTCCATTAAAAATTTGCCTTTGCTGTACTTTAACAAAGCGGCATCGTGGTTACGCCCTTGCTGTGCCCAATCCAATCCACCAAAAATTCTTTGGTCGTCATAAGAAATCACTTGGCGACCCAATTTTGTTGACCAACCTTTGCCAAGAGCAATTTCGGCCCAAGCCTGGAAAATGGCAAACGAGTTATTTTGGTCGTAAGGTAAAATCTGTCTGTTTTCACCCCAAACCATCACGTCCTGCAAGCTTAAATAAAATTTGTATGCTTCTGTATTGTAGCCAGCATTTAATCGTGCTCTGGTTGAAATACCAAAACCAGGATCCGCAGCATCAGGGATGATACTTCCAAAACCGTTGCGGTATTCGGTACGTGGTCTAAACTCACCATCTAAGGTAAACTGCGCTTGTGCAAACTGTAAACACCCCAGTAAAAGTCCAATTATAAGATATTGTTTCTTCATGTTTTCTTGTTTTTAAGTTGTTTGTTATTGAGTTATATTTAAAATTTGATTTTTTTTGTTTGATTTTTTAGCAAATTTAAGAGTGTAGTACCCCCAGGGCTATGACATTTCTCATGTTTCATAACCTTAATAATCCGCTAAATTTGATTTGTTTTTTGACTCCCGTCCGAATTACAATCGAACCGAAGTCGCTTTATTAATGCTCTAAGAAGTCAATTAAATGTTTTCTGTATTTGTAGTAATCGTCGTGTTCTAAAACAGCTTTTCTGGTTCTGGGTCTTTCAAAATCTATTTCCAGAACATCACCAATTTTGGCTCGGGGCCCGCTGGTCATCATCACCACACGGTCGGCCAAAAAGATGGCCTCGTCCACATCGTGCGTAATCATAACGGCGGTAATTTTTTCCTTGTTCCAAATTTCGATGAGAATATCCTGAAGCTCTCCACGGGTTAAGGAATCCAACATTCCAAAAGGCTCATCCAGCAACAATACTTTTGGTTTAATGGCGAAGGCTCTTGCAATGCCCACACGCTGTTGCATACCTTGTGATAATTCGGAAGCTCTTTTATGAAAGGCATCCTCCAAACCTACTTTTTGCAAGTAGTATTTGGCAATATCGTTACGTTGCGCTTTAGTGGCATCGGGAAATACCTGATTTACTCCTAAAAGCACGTTTTGAAGCGATGTCATCCAAGGCATTAAACTGGGCGCTTGAAAAATAACCCCACGGTCTGGCCCTGGCCCTTTAATGTGTTTTCCCAATACCGAAATGTTTCCTCCAGAAATCTCGTTCAGTCCAGCAATCATGCTCAACATGGTTGTTTTTCCGCAACCGGAGTGCCCGATAATGGTAACAAATTCTTCCTTTTTTATTTGAAGGTTCAAGTTTTCCAGAACCGTGTAATCGCCTTTTGGAGTAGGGTACACTTTTTTAAGGTTTTTTAAATCCAACATCACATCCGATGCGGGAAACAACCCATTATCAGTTAAATTTCCTGTTTTATTTGCTGTTAAAGTACTCATCTTTTGTGTGCTTAAAATTGATTAACAAAATCCTTTGGTGCTAAATCGGGCAATTCGTAAACGGCTTGCGCTTCCGATTTGCGTTCATTTCCAATATCCATCAAATATTCGATAATAGCATTTCGGGTTTCCTTAAAATTGGCATTATCGTTCAATTCGGTTTTATCCCTTGGCCGCTCGATATCAATTTTGAATTCCGGCCCTAAAGTAGCTTTTGGCCCCGGACGCAACGGAATAATGCGATCCGCCATGTAAATACCTTCATCCACATCATTGGTAATTAACAACGCTGTGCGCTTATCTTTTCCCCAAATTCTTAAAATTTCATCCTGAAGATTGCCACGGGTTAAGGCATCCAAAGCGCCTAACGGTTCGTCCATAATAATCATTTCGGGCTTCATTGCTAAAGCTCTGGCTACGGCCACACGCTGGCGCATTCCTCCCGATAGTTCTTTTGGACGCTTATTAATGGCAGGTGTTAAATTCACCATTTCAACATAATTTGCAACAATGTCGTTCAGTTCGGCTTTGCTTTTCTTCGGAAAAGCTTCTTTTACAGCCATAAACACATTTTGCCCAACCGTTAACCAAGGTAGCAACGAGTAGTTTTGAAAAATCACCCCGCGCTCGTGACTCGTGCCCGTTACAGGTTTGCCCTTAAACAAAACCTCTCCGCTTGTGGGCTGCAATAAGCCGTTAATCAAGTTTACCAAAGTGGTTTTTCCACTTCCGGTGAAGCCTACTATGGCCACAAACTCCCCTTCTTCAATCGACAAGTTGATGTTTGAAAGCACTTCGGCAGCGTTATCGCCCTCTCCGTAAGTTTTATAAACGTTATTTAATTCTAAATATGCCATTTTCTTTCTGTTTATTTGTTGATAAGTTTATTCGTTTTTACGATTAAACAAATCCACCTTATTTATATCGCATCGGTTTTATCAAACGATACCGTGTTTTGGATGGTAAGCATCAATCGGTCTAAAAGGAATCCAATGATACCGATAACGAACATCGCCACAATAATTTTTGCGTTGGAATCGTTAGCTCCGTTTTGGAACTCTTCCCAAACAAACAATCCTAAACCTGGGCTTTGCGCCAATAATTCGATAGCAATCAATACCATCCATGCTACTGAAAGCGTAATTTTCAATCCTGTAAAAATCAATGGTAAAGACGATGGCAACACCACTTTGAATATTTTTTGAAATGGCCCTAACTTCAGTACTTTGGCTACGTTGATGTAATCTTTATCAACCGACGACACGCCCATGGCGGTGTTTACCAAAGTGGCCCACATAGAACATAACCCCACACTAATGAATGAAATGGTGAATGAGCTATCTTCGTTGGAATCTATCAACACCGTTTTTACGATCATAAAAACCAACAGATACCAAACTACGGGCGATACGGGCTTAAATATTTGAATAAACCAGTTGAAGGAACTCTTTAAAGTAGGACTTAACCCGATGAATATGCCAAGCGGTACGGCGATAACCAATGCCAATAAAAAACCTGCAAATACTGTTTTTAAACTTCTGAAAATTTGGTCAACGAATGACGGTCTTCCTGTATAAGTAATCGGGTCTTTCCCTTCAGCGATACGCTTTTCATTTAAGGCTGCTGTTTTTTCAATAAAGGCTTCTTTATCAGCAGCAATAATATTATGGTCTCTCAATAAAGATTGAAACGACTCCCATACTTTAGCTGGCGACGGCAAGGTGTTGGGTTGGCAGCTAACATCTCCCGATGCTATACATTCGCGCATAGCATCGGCAGCTGCCGGACCTTGGTCGTTTAGTGCTTTTTCAATTTTAAACTCGGCCTCTGTGTTGTAAAGAGACTTGGCTCCTAAGTGCCACAGACCTAAAAATAATAGCACGGAAGCAAGCGGTACGACTACTTTACGCAAGATACCTTTAAAATCTTCCTTCCCTAGTTTCCCTGTGAATAGGTCTTTTATTGAGGTTAAAAATCCCAATCCTACAAATCTGGTTACTCTATCTAATGTTATACTTTGCTTCATGACTTATTATTTTAGTACTGTCTATTTTTTATTGTACAGCTTTTTCTTTGTTTCCTATTTTAAAGCTGTTGATATATGCTATTGGATCTTTGGCATCATAAGTAGTGCCATCGATAAAATCGGATGTTGGTGCTTTGTAACCATCGGTAGTTGGTATATCGCTGGCAGGAATATTACCTTCTTCTACTAACAGTTTTGCTGCTTCTTCCCAAATATCTGGCCTGTAAATATCTTTAATGGTTTCGGCGTACCACTCCGCTGGTTTCGACTCTGGAATTTGTCCCCATCTTCTCATTTGTGTTAAGAACCAAATACCATCTGAATAGAATGGGTAAGTAGCGTTGTACTTGTAGAATACGTTGAAATCGGGCATTTCTCTTTTATCTCCTTTTTCGAATTCGAAAGTTCCCGTCATCGAGTTGGCCAATACCGCTTCATCAGCACCTACATATTGAGACATTGATAATATTTTTACCGCCTCTGCTCTATTTCCTGGCTCATCCAACCATTTACCGGCTCTAATCAACGCTTTGGTAACGGCTACGGCAGTATTTGGATAATCCTCAACAAACTTTTTAGTCATTACGAATACTTTCTCTGGGTTGTTTTTCCAGATATCGTAGTTAGTGGTTACTGGCACACCAATACCCTTAAATACAGCTTGTTGGTTCCATGGCTCACCCACACAGTAACCATAAATAGTACCTGCTTCAAGCGTTGCTGGCATTTGTGGCGGAGGCGTTACCGACAATAAAACCTCAGCATCGATTTGCCCTTGTACATTATCTGCAGTGTACATTCCTGGGTGGATACCTGCAGCAGCCAACCAATATCTAATTTCGTAGTTATGCGTAGACACTGGGAACACCATTCCCATTTTGAAGGCTTTACCACTGTTTTTATACTCTTGGATAACCGGCTTTAAAGCATCTGCTTTAATAGGATGAATAGGCTTTCCATCTTCATCGGCTGGTACATTAGGTTTCATTTTAGACCAAACATCGTTTGACACTGTAATACCGTTACCATTTAAATCCATTGAAAACGGTGTTACCAATTGTGCTTGGCGACCAAAACCAGCTCCAGCAGCGATGGGCTGACCAGCCAACATATGCGAACCGTCCAACTGACCATCAATAACACGGTCTAAAACATTTTTCCAGTTTGATTGTGCTTCAACTGAAACGAACAAACCTTCATCTTCAAAAAATCCTTTTTCTTTTGCAATGGCCAAAGGTGCCATATCCGTCAATTTGATAAAACCAAATGTTAATTGTGGTTTTTCAATATCCAATGTTTTTGTTTTTGACGTTTCAGCTACGACACTTTCCGCCACGTCTTTCTTTTTTTCTTTTCCACCGCAAGCAAAAAGCAAAGCTGCTACGGGTAAAATCCAAGTTGTTCTTTTTAGTAGAGATTTCATATTTATTGTTTTTAGTTTTTATTAAGTAGTAATACTTATTTTTGACAAAGATATACGTAGAACAAGTTCTATTATATGGTAATGCACATGTACACACCTCTTTTTACAACACATTATAACCTGCGAAAACACATAAAATACACTTAAACAATTAATATACAGACATTTGAACCATTAAAAAATGTACGTATCAACAAAAAAACACCTAAGTATTAGGTGTTTTTTTGTTGATAAACCTTAATTAATTATCTATTTATTATGTTTTCACTGATTAAAATGTTCCTTTTAACCAAAAAAACTACGTAAAAAAACAAAACAATACGTGTTATTTGTTTTTAAACTGTTTAAGACATTCCAATTCAGATAGTTCAGTATATTTATTATCCGTGCCAAACGGATCTTCCCCTCCTTTAAAATAACCATCTATCATTTTTAAAGGAACGGCATCTTTTATAGCGAAAGGTACTTCATACCCTGTGATTTCCATGCAAGTCGTGATACTAGATGGACTTAAAAAAACAAACGAAGAATCTTTGTAAAACAAAAAACCATACGTATTTCTACGTATGGTTCAAAAGAAAAATTAACTTAAAAAAGAAGTTTAAGCGAGCTAACTATCTAAAAAAAAGTTGTGCTCACTAATTTCATTCTTAAGAAGTTGAATGTCGTTAATACCTATTTTTTTTCCTTTTGTCACAATGAGTTTTTCCTTTTTCAGTGCCGAAAACATCCTGATAACTTGCTCTTCGGTTGTTCCAGCATATTCTGCATATTCTCGCCTGCTTAACGACACGTCTAAAAAGCCTTTATTGCTACCAAATTTTCTATTGATGTACAACAGGGTATCGATTACACGCTCGCGCACCGCCATTTGAGAAATAGATTTTACTTTAGATTCGCTTTTATTCAATTCGTTTGCATAAAACAGCATCAAATCGTAAGCGAATTTAGGGTTATTTTGAAGGGCGTTTTGAAGGTACCCTTTAGAGAAATAACACAGCACACTGTCCTCGAGGGCTACAGCACCGATCGAATAATATTCTTCTGTACCAAAACCACGGTGACCAATAATTTCACCATCCTTGGCAAAACGAACAATCTGCTCCCTGCCATTTATTCCGGTTCTAAATACCTTTACCTTCCCTTTCAACACAAAGAACAAACCATTTACAGGAGCGCCTTCAATAATAAATTGCTGACCTTTTTTGCAACGAAGATTATTTTTTTCAACATCTAAACCACTTTCTTCCAACGAAACCAAATTTCTCTTTATTAAGCAGTTTTTGTTTTCACAAACATCGCAAGTCACCTCAAAAGAAGTACGCTTTCTAGTGGCAGAAGAAACAGTATGTAAACGGGTTGCTTGCAATTACAGAATTATTACTTAGACCAAATATAAGTATTAATACTTAATTAATCTAAACACAATACTTATTTTTAAGGATTACACAAAATAAAGGCTTTCACTTTCAGAATTGATAAAAATGTTTTTAAAAAATTTAGAAATACACAACAAAATTATTTACAATGCAAGCAAAAAATACTTATTCGACTAAAGTTTCCGTTCGCTTACTTTCTCTAAAAAAAGCCCAAATCGCTATCAAAACCATAAAAGCCACCAACACATACACAAATGAGGGTATTGGCAATGGGTCTCCTGCGGCATAGCTGTGCAAGCCAGCCAAATAATAATTAACACCAAATGAGGTCATGATAATAGACCAAAACGCGAACATACTGGCCACATTGAGCACATAAACATTGTTCAATTTCGGCACAAACCGCAAGTGCAGCACAATGGCATAAACAATGATGCTAATGAGCGCCCAGGTTTCTTTAGGATCCCAGGCCCAGTATCGGCCCCAAGATTCGTTGGCCCAAATGCCCCCTAAAAAAGTGCCGACCGCCAAAACAAACAAACCAATAGTCATGGCCATTTCGCTGATATAGCTGAGTTCTTTGATTTTTATGTCGATAATAGTTTTGGTTTTTGAAGTTTTAAAAATCATTAGCAGCAAGGCCATAATTCCTAAAACTGCCGATAAAGCCAAAGGCGCGTAACTGCTAACAATCGTGGCCACATGAATTTTTAACCAATACGATTTTAACACCGGCATCAAGTTTGTAATTTCTGGACTTAACCAATCCAAATAGCTTACAAACAGCAGGGCTCCCGAAAACAAAGTTGCCAATGGCAATGAAAAATCAGATTTTCTAAAAGTTAGCAACCCACAAAAAACCAACACCCAGGCTACAAAAACCAACATTTCGTAACCGTTGCTCCACGGTGCATGTTGGGCCACATACCAGCGCAATAAAATGTTACCCGTAAAGCACAAAAAAGCAATGAGCACCAAAATAATAAAAATATTGTTGAGGAAAGTAAGCCACTTTTTTTTCGAGAACATTTTTAAAATAGCCAACACCAACAAACCGAAACCGAGCGTAAAAAACACCTGAAACATCCAAAAGTTAACATTGGCTTTATTATACCAAATTTCTGCTTCAATACGCTCTGGTGCAGGAATGACCTCTGCCCCCAAAACATCCTGATATTTTTTTATATACATCAGTTTATCATGCGCGGCTTCATAATTTCCCGTTGTAACATCTTTAAAATAGGCCGGAATTATGGTTTTTGCAAACAGCCCATCTTCTTCGGGAAAATCTGAAAAATGGTGCGTGTAACTGAACCATGTGTTATTGTCGTCATTTTTATTCGGAAATATTTTTAGATAGTTGCCAATAAAGACATTGTAAAGAATATTGTAGCGTTCATCTATTTTGAGAACTTCTTTATCAAATTCGTTGCGTTCTGCCGGCTTCTTTTGGTTGGCAGTTTCAGCCTGTTTGGCCAACACATAATTTCCCGACCGATCCATTAAATCGCTAAAGGCCAAAAGGCCGTTAATCCCAACTTCAACACCATCAAACAAGTTTCCTGTTTTTTTAAAATCTACTTTGATTATGGGTACCCGCTGCCACATCTGGGGAAGCATATGCATGGCCAAAAACGTTTGATTGGCGTTGAACGACAAATCGTTATACGTAAACTTTGTTTTTCTTGAAATTTTCCTCAAAAACTCTGATGCCAGCGTATTTATTGGTTTTATGCGGCCATCTAAATCCTGTACCAAAAGCCTTCCGAAAAAATCGGCATGCAACTCATCTATTTGCTGGCTTTTCAATGCCTTTTCAACGTTGACACTTAATGAATCTGTTGGTTTATTTGCAAAAACAGAATTGGGAACCGCAAAAAGAAATAAACACGATGCCACTACGGCAACACTTTTTAGTTTTTTTAATTTTTTATTGATGAATTGAAAACGCGATGTTTTTCCGAAGAGCGAAAAAAACATCCCCAGCATCATCAATAAATAGCCCAGATAAGTTACCAAGGTGCCCACTCTATCGTAGCTCACGGAAAGCACCGTTCCTTTTTCGTCAGTGTCGTAACTCGCCTGGAAAAAACGATAGCCTTTATAATCTAAAACATTGTTCATAAAAATGCGGTACGGCATGTTTTCGCCGTTGTCTAAAATGGCGACTTCACTGGCATATGACGACGGACTTGTTGAGCCTGGGTAGCGTTCCAATTGAAAATCATTCAACTTTATGGCGAACGGCGTTTGTATGGCACCAGCACCGTAGGAAAGGGTTAACTGAAGATTGCCCATTTCGAGGTGGTGATGCGTTGGCAAAAAACCTTGTCGGTATAAAATATTCAAAGGTTTTTCCTGCCCGTCCACATTCACATTAACAATCAAGGCATCGTCTTTAGTTTCTTCATTGTCTTTTGGTTTTTCCGAACCGCTTACCAATTGAAATATACCCTTTTCATGATACACCAACGGCACAAACGACATATCGCCATCGCGGTACAATGTTCTTAAAGTAACGGCCTGTAAACTGTCTTTTTTTACTTTTCCGGCTTGTTGGGTTGACATCACAAAAAACTCAAGGTTTTTGGGTGATTCCATAAAAAACGTGCCATCTTTTTCAGAAATATTTATGATGCCTTTTTTATCAGATTCAAAACCAATTTCATGCTGGTGGCCAACCATACTTTCTACTTCACCCTTTTTTAAAAAAATACTGTTTCTGCCGTTGCCGTGCGTTATCACCATTTCTAAAATAGGTTCGCCATTAGCTTCGTCATTTACAACTTCCGGTACGGCATCTGCAATAAAATCGATATATGATACTTCTATCTTTTTTCCGTTGAATTCCGTATCGATTGAAAAATCATTGTTACCAATTGGCGCAAACGATAGTTTCTTCTTTATGGTTTTACTTTGTGAACCATCGCTGATATGAAGCGTTAAAAAATTAGTATCGGAAATAATTACGTTTGATGAAGCACCTTCACGAATGCGCATCACCCCGCCGTAAGACGCATATCGTGTAATGGCCGCCCCTAAAACAATAACGATAAATGCCAAATGGAACAATAAAACAGCCCATTTTTCTTTTCGCAACAGTTTGTATTTGAAAATATTGGCCAGGAACGCGATGGCCAATCCCAGCATAACCAATTCGAACCACCAAGCATCGTAAATAACGGCCCAGGCGGTCGCTGTTCCAAAATCGTTTTCAACAAATGTGGCCACGGCCATGGCAACTGCAAAAACTAAAAGCAGCAACAGCGCTAAACTTGAGGACGAAAAGAATCTATATAATTTCTGCATAGGGCATAAAGAAAGAAGATAACACGAAAAATGTTGTAACTTTTAGTGTTATCTTTTAGTTTTAACTTGGTAAAAGTTTAATTGACCATGGACACTTTTTTGCTGCTGTAATCAGCTTCGCGGTTTTTGGCTTCTTCTAGCCATTTAGGCACCAGGTTTTTCTTAAATTCCTCTTTTTCTGATTTTAATTTTTCAACATCGAGGTCAATAAATTCCTGCGCTTTTTCTTTAGTTGAAATATCGGGCATTTCAACGGGAGCATTATGCCCCAGCTCGGCCAAGAGCCTGGCCAATTTTAAACGCCCTTCCTGAATAATGGTTAAGGCTCCTCCCATAACACGAGCCGTTTCAACAGGCGAATGGAAAGAAGCACCATGAGCAGCGGCCGAATAATCCCAACGCCATTGCGCATGGCGGATATCGGTTAAAATAGCTTTCATCTGTGCTTCGGTGGCGCCTAAATCCCAAGCTTTTTTTGCTTCAATATGTGCCTTCACCAAAAAGTCTTCCAGCTTCAAGCGGTTTTCTGTGGCTTTACGTTGGCGTTCGTAAACATTTAGTTTCAGTTTTTCAGCATCCTCACGATGGCAAACCTGGCAGGCGTTAGCTACATTGTTGAGAGGCGACTGAATGTGATGATCGGTAAATTTTTGTCCGCCCTCACTTTTATAAGGCATGTGGCAATCGGCACAAGAAACACCCCTATCGGCATGTACACCCGTTAAATATGTTTCGTAACCTGGGTGCTGTGCCTTTAACATTGGGGCACGACTTAACTGATGTGTCCAATCACTGAACTCTATCTCATCGTAATACTCTTCCATGGCTTCAGCCGTCATCCCATTTTTCCATGGAAACTTTAAATAAGGCACCCCTTCTTTTCCGGGTAATTTTTTATCAAAATAATACTCTACGTGGCACTGCGCACAAACCAACGAACGCATTTCTTGGTGCGTTGCTTGATTGATATCTTTGCCCATTTCTTGAAACGCCTCTACCAAAGCCGGTCTGGTAATGGTGAGTTTCATGGTTTTTGAATCGTGGCAATCGGCGCAACCAATGGGGTTAACCACTTCGGCCCCTTTATCGGCCCATTTACCGGAATAAAATTCGGCAATGCCATTTTCGTTCATTAAACGGGGTACATCAGGGCTTTTACAGGTCCAGCAAGTAGCCGGCATTGGGCCATCGCCTTTCCCCTCGGGCGCACCAGTTCTCAAGGTATTGTGTATATCTTCAATGGCGTAATAATGCCCTCTACCCTGATTATAATCTTTTGAAAACCCGTAACCTGCCCATAGCACCACCAAACGTGAATCTTCATGCAGCACGTCGCGCATGGCAGAACCGCCCTGCATGGATGCAAAACTGGTATCGGCAGTTTGCATGTACGATTGGTATTCGGCAGGAAAGTTTTTGCCCCATTCTTCGTTACGGGGTTCGTTTTCCCCAAGCTCAACTTTAGGAACGTACTTGTATTTAGCTTCATTTTTTCGGTTAACGATACTTGACGCCAACATTCCTAAGAGGAAAACAACTACGGCGGTAACGATAAATAATACTTTGTTTTTCATTTTCAAAAAAAATTATTGGTCAGCTATTTGATTTTCGAGCCATTCGGGGATTACGGCTTCTTCCGTATCGGTGGGCAATGGCGCTATGTTATTTTTTATGGTTGAAATACCATGAACACTGCCATGAGGCACTTCTTGATGGCAGCTCCAGCATTGTCTATCGGTTCTGTTTTCTTTATGGCCGTCAATCCAATTTGCATATTTGGTTTGAGTAACTTGTTGTACATGGCACCGGATACAATTGTTCTGAACCACTTCTTCTGATGCTTCGCGCATAAACATCACTTCGGGCTCGGCCCTTAACGTGAAAACCGAAGCATGGAACAGGCCATCCTTCGCCTTAAAATAATATTTGTTGAACACGTTGTTGTGCGGCACATGGCAGTCGTTACAATTGGCCCACTCGCGGTGCGAGCTGTGCATCCAACTATTATAAACGGGTGTCATAACGTGGCAGTTTACGCAGGCTTGCGGATTATCAGACATATACGATACCAATTCGGCTTCTTTTGCCATAAAAAAACCTAATCCTGTAATAACAGCTATTAAAAAAACCGCTATGGTTCTCCATCTTGATGCCTTGTCCGGAAGTATGTTTTTTCGAAGGTTCACAATTATTAAGTATTAATTTTTTTTATTAGCTGCACTATTTTATGGCTTGGACACGAACAAAACTCCCATATTTTTTCCTTAAAAAAACTGACTTTTATCATTTTAAAGATAAAAAAATTACTTCTTACTCAATGTTATGAACACATTAATTTTTATTATTTTTCTTATATTTTATATTCCCCAATTCGATCCCAATAGCCGTTTTAGCCAAAATGGTAAACACAAAAGCACCAAGAGCCCAAATACCCAAAGTCACACCAATTTCGATGCCCGTGGGTGTGTATTCGGCAATTTTACCTTAAGGTCCGGGGATAAAACCAGGAACGATTAATCCGAAGCCTTTTTCAATCCAAATGGCCACAAACAGAATAAAACAAGAAAAGAACAGCACCTTAAAATTATTGCGCAGTTTATGGAAGGTTAACAATACCGTGGCCAACACGTTTAAAGGAATGGCCGTCCAAATCCAAGGCAACAAAGCATCTTTTCCGTGCAATCCAAAAAACAAATAACAAGCACTTTCACTGTGGTGCGTGGGGGCGTAAAATTCTTTGAACAATTCTGAAATAAGCAGGATTAAATTAATCTGTGCCGCTACGGTCACCACCATGGCTATTTTCTTGATGGTTTTATCTTCAATCTTAAACGCCGTAAAACTTCTTACAATGGCAGAAACCATGGCCAGAAGCTTTAAACTTTCAAGGTTCTCTATGGTCTGTTTTAGTTTATCGTCTTGCTCTTGGTTATCGGTTTCGGTAATTGCAATGAGTAGATTTTCATTTTCAGCAGGAACAACATCGCAATTCGGCAAAGCTTTCAAAGCTTCAATAAGACGCTGTTTTCTTCCAGAATGCGGGTGGGCTAAATAACTTGTGATTGGCATAAACTTTTATTAATAAAAGACAAATCTACCTTATGTATAAAATCTAAAAACTGACGATCGTCACATCTGTATTATTTATATCAAATCTAAATAAACTGGAATTCTGCCTCATTGAAGCGCAAAACAATTCCCAAATTCGCTATATTTGCAAAGACACAACGCTAATCATCCCATGATTTCTATTGAAAAAGCCATACAATTAGTAAAACAACAAGTAAAACCACTTTTAAAAGTAACTACTAAACCTGTTGAAAAAGCTTGTGGTTACGAATTATCAAAAGACATACTATCACCCATTAATATGCCTCCGTTCAGGCAATCGGCCATGGATGGCTACGCCTTGAATTTGCATGACAGTTTGGAATACCAATTAATTGGTGAAATAAAAGCAGGCGATGGTCAACAACCTGTTTTAAAACCAGGGGAAGCGTTGAGGATATTTACCGGAGCTGCCGTTCCCGATTCTGCCAATGCCGTGATGATGCAGGAAAAGGTGGAAGTTAATGGCAAGTCCATTTCAATTGAACATCACGTTGAAAACGAAACCAATATCCGTCCGCTGGGTGAGCAGGTAAAACAAAGTGAACTGGCTTTAAAAAAAGGCACGAAATTAACGCCTGCTGCTATCGGATATTTGTCGTCGTTAGGTATATCTGAAGTTTCGGTGTTTCAAAAACCATCCATTGCACTCATTTCAACGGGCAATGAACTGGTTGAACCCGGCACCGATTTACCCTACGGAAAAATTTACGAAAGCAACTCAAAGATGCTATTGAGTGCCCTGTACAGCCTCAAATTTTATGATGTTTCCATACATAAATTAGAAGACGATTACGCTAAAACCTTAGACAAATTAAAGACCATAATCAAGCAGAATGATTTGGTGCTGATAACTGGTGGCATTTCGGTGGGCGATTACGATTATGTGGGCAAAGCCTTGAATGAACTTGGCGTAGAGGAAGTGTTTTATAAAGTCAAGCAAAAGCCGGGTAAACCGCTTTTCTTCGGAAAAAAAAATAACACCACCATTTTTGCATTGCCCGGAAATCCTGCTGCAGCCCTCACCTGCTTTTATGTTTATGTGTATATCGCGTTGCAAAACATGATGGGCCGCGAAAGCAATAAATTACCATATGTTGAAGCCAAATCGCTTTCAAATTTTGAAAAAAAAGGCGACCGTCCACAATTTTTAAAAGCCATTTTTACAGACGGAAAAGTTGAAATTTTAGAAGGACAAAGTTCGGCCATGCAACAAACCTTTGCCCTATCGAACGCTTTGGTTTTTGTTCCGGAACACGTCACTAAAATAGACATTAACGACACCGTTGAAACCATTTTATTACCCGTTTAATTATGGATTACAAAATAAAAAGCAGAATATGGATTGAGTCTAATGGCCATGTTCTTTTAGGCGAAGGGCGTGTACAGCTTTTAAAAGCTATTCAAGAAACGGGGTCGTTATCGAAAGCGGCAAAATCTTTGAATATTTCATATAAAAAAGCCTGGCACCTTCTTGATTCAGTAAACCAATCGGCCAAAACCCCGGTTACAGTAAACAACATTGGTGGCAAAGGTGGTGGCGGTGCCGAACTGACAGAATACGGAAAGTCATTAATTACGGCATTCGACGAAATCAATAAAAACTGTTGGGATTTTTTAGACAACCAACTTAAAAAGATTGAAAACCTCTAAAATATATTCACTAAAAACATGCTCCAAACCGAGAACATATACTCATTTTTATTTCTGCTGCCCATCGTGGCCTTTTTATATTCGAGTGTGGGGCACGGCGGTGCAAGTGGCTATTTGGCATTAATGGCTTTATTTTCGTTTGCACCCGAAACCATGAAGCCCACTGCCCTATTACTAAATCTATTCGTGGCGGGCATCTCGTTTTACTATTATTATAAAGGTGGTTTTTTCAACAAAAAACTGTTCTTTTCATTTGCCATAGCTTCCATCCCACTAGCATTTATTGGGGGCACATTAGAAATTGAGGCCTCACTTTATAAAAAAATATTGGCCGTTTTATTGGTGTTCGCCATTTTAAAAATGCTGAATGTTTTTGGCAGGGAAAGCAACACGATAAAAGAAGTGAAACTATGGCAAGGATTGGTTGTGGGTAGTGTTATTGGCTTCTTTTCTGGCCTCATTGGCATTGGCGGCGGCATCATTTTAACCCCCGTGATTTTATTGTTGCACTGGGGAAAAATGAAAGAAGCGGCAGCCGTTTCAGCATTATTTATTTGGGTAAACTCGGCAGCTGGACTGATTGGGCAAATCAGTACCGGCGTTCGGTTGGAAGCAGCTTCGTTCCTCTTAGTGGCCGTTGCCCTGATAGGTGGCGTTTTAGGCGGCTATTTGGGAAGCAAAAAAATAAACAATCAAAGTTTAAGGTATATTTTGGCATTCGTACTCATTATCGCTTCGGTAAAATTGTTTTTCACTTAAAATGATTGAAAAAAACAACATAACAGGCATTATTCTCGCGGGTGGAAAAAGCTCACGAATGGGGACGGACAAAGGGCTTTTGCTTTATAATGGCAAACCTTTTGTTCAGCATAGCATTGGTGCGTTGTTGCCTTTGGTTTCTGAAATCATTATAGTTTCAGACCATCCTGAATATGACCAATTTGGTTTTAAACGCATTGAAGACGATGTAAAAAGTGCGGGGCCGGTATCTGGAATTTATTCGGGACTAAAAGTCTCAACCACGCCATACAGTTTAATTTTAAGTTGTGATATTCCGTTGATTACGACTAAAATTTTAAACAAACTGATTGAACATACCGATGATAAATCTGCAATCGTTCAAATTGAAAGCAACGGCAAAACCATGCCGCTCATTTCGCTTTACAAACGCGAAGTAAAAGATATATTTTATCAACTTTTGCTGCAAAACGAACGGCGGTTGCGAGTGGCCGTACAATCCTGCCATTATAAAAATGTGGTTTTGGAAGACGATTTAAACCACGCCACGATTAATGTGAATACAAAAGAAGAATTTAAACAACTTAACCATGAAAATAACCATTAAATATTTCGGACAAATTGCCGAAGTAACCCAAAAGGAAATGGAACAAATGGAGGTTTCGGGAGGTTCTATTTCTAAGGTTTTGGATGTCCTTTATTCGAAGTACAATAATTTGAAAAATAAAGAATTTAAAATAGCACAAAACCAAGAATTGGTTTCTAAAGACGAAAAATTAACCGGCGCGGAAATCGCATTATTACCACCGTTTTCGGGGGGGTGAAACATTAGTATTTAATGTCATTACGAGGAGGAAACGACGAAGTAATCTTTCAAAAAAATTATATAAAAAAATAATAAGATTGCTTCACTTCGCTCGCAATGACGAAAATTCGCAGGAATGACAAACAGATACAACAGACATATTATTTTACCCGAAATTGGGCAAACGGGCCAAGACAAAATAAACAACGCCAAGGTACTGGTTATTGGTGCTGGCGGATTGGGTTGTCCTATTTTACAATATTTGGCTGCTGCCGGTGTGGGCACTCTGGGCATCATCGATTTTGATGTCGTTGAAACTTCCAATTTGCAACGTCAAGTATTATTCGGCAGTGCCAGTTTAGGCCAAAACAAAGCCATAGCGGCAAAACAACGCTTGGAAGATTTAAACACAGAGATTTCCATCATCGCTTTTGCGGAGCAACTCACCTACCAAAACGCCATCGAACTATTCGAAAAATACGACATTATTGTTGACGGCTCCGATAATTTTGAAACGCGGTATTTGGTTAACGACGCTTGCATTATCACAAACAGACCTTTGGTGTTTGGAGCAATTTATAAGTTTGAAGGGCAGGTTTCGGTGTTCAATTACAATAATGGACCGAGCTACCGCTGCTTATTTCCCAATGCCCCAGCAAAAGGCAGCGTGCCCAACTGTTCAGAAATTGGCGTTTTGGGTGTTTTACCCGGGATTATCGGTACCATGCAAGCCAACGAGGCCTTAAAAATTATTTTAGAAATTGGCGACACCCTTTCAGGGAAACTGCTTTGCTATAACGCTTTGACGGCGCAATCTTCTGTTTTGAAAATTAGCAAATCAGAAAACCAAATTTCAAAAGTTTTGAAAGAAAAGCACCTTTTCAGCAAAAAGCAAATGGAAGAGAATTGCGCAATCCCAAATGTTGAAATTTCAATTGATGCCGTTTTAAAAAAGGAAAACGTTCAGTTTATTGATGTTCGCGAACCACACGAAATGCCAAAAGTAGATGGTTTGGAGGTTACATATATTCCATTAAGTCAGTTGAAAAACAATTTAGAAAAAATCGATTCAAAGAAAGAAAATTTCATTTTTTGCCAATCAGGTATCCGTAGCAAAAAGGCCGTTTCTTTTTTAATTGAATCAGGTTTTTCAAATTGCTACAGTATCAAGGAAGGCGCTCCAGAAATCAATAATTATTTAGAAACACAACAAAAAACAACGACCCATGTCAGATAAAAAACCAAAAAACGTATTTAAACAAGGTGCTATTTCTTCAGCATTTATTGGAGAATCTATTGCCAAACATCAAACGAAAACCAGCATTGGCGCCCACAACATATTTTTGGGCCAAGTACGTGCTGATGTTATTGATGGAAAAACCGTTTCGGCCATTGAATACACCGCTTACGAAGATATGGCCAATCAAAAATTCCATGACATTAGAGAGGCCGCTTTTGAAAAATTCGACATGACTTGCATGCATATTTACCACAGCTTAGGCACAGTAAAAGCCGGCGAAATTTGCCTGTTTGTTTTCGTATCCTCGCCCCGACGCAAAGTAGTTTTTGAAGCTTTGGAATATATCGTTGAAGAGATTAAAGCAAATGTTCCCGTTTTTGGAAAGGAAATTTTTGAGGACGAAACACATCAATGGAAGAAAAACACTTAGTGTTTTTGTGGAGTTGTTTATTTGTTGAACCGTTTAATCGTAAAAAAGTAAAATATGGCATATACATTTTCATTTGAAAAATTAAATGTTTGGAGTGATTCAAAACAATTAGTTAAATCAATTTATTTAATTACAAAAGACTTTCCCAACGAAGAAAAATTCGGTTTAACGAATCAACTACGAAGAGCATCCATATCCATAGCTTCCAATTTGGCTGAAGGAACCTCTCGACATACAAATAAAGATAAAGCCCATTTTTCAACTTTAGCTTTTAGTTCATTAATGGAAGTTTTAAATCAAATTATAATTTCAAAAGATTTGGGGTTTCTTCGAGAAAACGATTATCAAATGTTACGAAGTGAAGTTGAAAAAATTTCCAATAAACTAAACGCATTACGTAATTCCCAATTAAACAGTTAAACAAATCAACGATTAAACAGTCATGGTAGATATTACACATAAAAACACAACGCTTCGAACCGCTATCGCACAAGCAGTCCTTAAGGTAAGCAAACCCGAAACCATCGAAGCGATACAAAACGACACCGTGCCCAAAGGCAACGTTTTTGCCATGAGCAAGGCCGCCGGACTTTTGGGCGTAAAACGTACCCCAGATATTTTACCCGATTGCCACCCCTTGCCAATCGAATTTACTGGTGTGGAATACGAAATAAACGGATTGGAAATCACGGTACTATTCACCGTAAAAACCATTTATAAAACCGGTGTTGAAGTAGAAGCCATGCACGGGGCCAGCGTAGTCGCTCTAAACATGTACGATATGCTGAAACCCATAGATAAAGGCATTGAAATTCACCACATAAAGTTATTGAACAAAAAAGGCGGAAAATCCAGTTTCAAAAACCGTTTTAGAAGTGATTTATCTGCTGCGGTTGTTGTGTGTAGCGACACTATTTCCAAAGGAGAAAAGAAAGATAAAGCCGGAAAAGCGATCATTGAAAAATTAGAAACTTCAGGAGTTAAGGTGAATGAATACATTATCATCCCTGATGAAAAAGATATTATTTCTGAAAAAGCAAAAACCTACCATTCGCAAGGCGTAGATTTAGTTATTTACACTGGCGGAACGGGACTTTCGGGTCGCGATGTGACTCCCGAAGCCTTAATTCCGTTATTGGACAGACGCATTCCCGGTATCGAAGAAGCTATTCGTAATTACGGACAGGACCGAACGCCGTACGCAATGCTTTCACGGAGTGTTGCCGGTACCATCGGGAACACTTTGGTATTGGCGCTGCCTGGCTCTACCAATGGCGCAAAAGAATCTATGGATGCCATATTTCCATCGGTGTTGCACATTTTTGGAGTTTTACGAGGCGCAAGACATGATTAGGATAGTTGATAGTTGATAGTTGATAGTTGAAAAATATAAAATGAAGAAGGAGTCGAACATATTACAAGATCATTTTGGCAGGGAGCATAATTATTTGCGCATTTCGTTGATTGAACGTTGTAATTTAAGGTGCACGTATTGCATGCCCGAAGAAGGCGTACAGCTTTCTCCTAAAAGTGATTTAATGACCTATGAGGAAATATTCAGCATAGCCAAAACTTTTGTAAAACACGGTGTGAATAAAATCAGGTTAACCGGTGGCGAACCTTTAATCAGAAAAGATATTCCCGTTATCTTGGAAAAACTAGCTACACTTCCTGTGGAGATATCCATTACCTCGAACGCTGTTATCATCGATAAATTTATTGATGTACTGAAAACCAACGGGGTAAATAAAATTAATGTGAGCTTGGATTCGTTGGATGAAAAAAAATTCAAACACATTACCCGCCGTCACGAGTTTAAAAAGGTTTACGATAACATTTTATTACTGGTGAAAGAAGGTTTTAAAGTAAAAGTAAATGCCGTTTTAATGAAAGGATTTAACGATAATGAAATCATTGATTTTATCAATTTCACAAAAGATTTACCCATTTCGGTACGTTTTATTGAATTCATGCCTTTTGATGGCAACAAATGGGACATGAGCAAAATGGTAAGCTACGCCGAAGTGATGGAATACGTTAATGCTTCTTTTTCAGAAGACGATGTTATCCGCCTAAAAGATGAACCCAACGACACCTCAAAAAACTATAAAATTAAAGGTTACCGAGGCAGTTTTGCAGTTATAAGCTCGGTAACCAATCCGTTTTGTGATTCATGCAACAGGCTTCGATTGACCGCCAACGGCCAATTGAAAAACTGTTTATTTTCATCCTCCGAATCCGATTTACTAACCACCCTTCGGGCAGGACATTCTATTGAACCTGTTATCCAAAAAGCAGTACAGGCGAAGTTTAAAATGCGCGGAGGCATGGATACCTTAAAGAAATTGCAGGAACCGAAATTGCACAACAACAACCGTAGTATGATTACTATTGGCGGTTAATACGAATTCAGTTTAAACAAATCGAAAGACAAAACCTCGTCCTCATAGTTTACTGAAATCTTATTGCTTACAATATTGCTTGGCAGTGGAATCTTCATTTTAAAATAAGCAGAAGGATAACAATAATGGTGTCTTTTTCTATTATCGCCACTATTTTCGGCCATACTAGTTTTACTCTTATCTGTAGTAATTACCAAATCATTGCCCTCTATATAAAAGTTAAAATCCTCTCTTATATAGCCGGGAATTTTTAATTCATAATGAAAACCCGAACGGGTTTCCTGAACTTTTAAATTATTCTTACTGAGCTTGTTTTGTAAACTAAATTTTGAAATATGCGATCTACGCTGTTTAGGCGTTAAAATGCTTGTAGGCGTCATGACTAAAGAAATTAAAAGATTTGATTGTAACGTAAAGAAATAGTATAGAGTGTCTCTATCTAGTAGTTGTCCGAACTAAAGTTACATCAAAACTTCAATCAAAACAATGAAAATCAATGTTTTAATAATTTGTTAACATTGACGTTAGGCCACTTTAAGTTGACTTTCTGTTTTTGAAATTTTTGCCTTTTTACCTTTATACACCCATGCAATTTGAGCCAACTGCATTACAATTTTTATGGAATCTTTCATGGATAATTTAGAGCCATCGGCGTGAACCCAACGTTTTAAAGGCTGTTCGCAAAGCATGGCCTTTGCTTTTTTGAGTCCGAAATGCTTACTCATTCTTTTGAAAATTTCAACATCAAAAATCCATTGTGTAACAAATTTTTCATTGAACGCAATTCCAATTACATCTTTACTGAAAATCTTCGCACCACACTGCGTATCTTTAAAATCCATTTTCAAGATTTTTCGGATGATGTAGTTGATGGTTAAACTAATAATTTTCCGAGCAGATTCTTTCGTAATATTAGCTCCCATTCTTGAAATTCTCGAACCACTTACAATTTTAAAGTTTGAAGTTTCAATGGTTTTTACCAAATCGTCGAAATCGGATAAATCGGTAGATAAGTCGGCATCCAAAAAACCAATATAATCCAAGTCTTCCTTTTGTGCCATAAACAACATGCCCTGTCGCACGGCTTCGGCCTTTCCTCCATTTTTTTCACAGTCGTAAACCGTTATGAAGTCTTCACGTCCTTTTTGGAGATTTTTTAACACCTGCAACGTATTGTCCTTACTGCCATCGTTTACAAAGCACAAATGGTACCCCGAATTTTTATCAATATAATTTAAGAATTCGGTGCTTAACAACCGCTCTTCTTCGTTGTAACAAGGAATAACTACGCCCACGCAACGCTGTTGAATTAACACTTCTCCTTTTGAAATAACATTAGTACCTTTCGGAACACCAATTAAACGTTTTACGCGGGCGCAGATTTCATTTAAACTTAATGGCTTTTTCATGTAATCGTTAATACCTAGCTCGAATCCTTCGGTAATGGTATCATCTTGCGTATCACCAGAAAGAACCATTACAGGTACCTGCGATTTTTGTTTTAGACGGATATGTTGAACCACTTCCAGGCCAGAAACCCGTGGCATATTTATATCTACAATAACTAAATCGGGTTTAAAAGATTCAAACAGTTCCAATCCCTTTTGGGCATCAGTTTCGATTTTTACATCGTACCCTAATTCTGTTAATCTTTTTTGAAGCGGAAGCAGCACGAGCTGCTGATCATCGATCGCTAAAACTTTCATAATAAGTTGGTTTTTGTTTTGGGGTGTCCCAAAAATACCACGAATGACGCTTTTAAAATCCTAATTTAGTTAAGCTAAAATTAAGTGTCGACGAATGGCAAATTGCTGTAGATGATTAAAAAATGAACAGCTACTTAATTTATTTATCTTTACACCACTAACAGTAATGAAAGAAACCTCAAACAAATACTTAATCTCTGCCCTACTTTTAGGTTTGGCGTTTCATGGTAGCTCGATATTTTTCACATTAGAGACTACTTATGACGCTTTAATCCATTTATTTTTTGCAGACCATTATGCCAACAGCTGGTTTGAACCTTGGAACTACGAGTGGTACACAGGATTTACAGTACAAAGTTACCCGCCGCTGGTTCATCAATCTATTGCTTTGCTCTCATTAGTCGGCGGACTCAAATTTGGGATGTTTAGCGTGGCACTTATAGCCATTGTTCTTTTCATTACTGGTTCATATCGGTTTTCATTGTTAATTACCTCAAACAAAACCGTGGCGGGTTACGCCTCCCTTTTAGCGGTGTTTTCATCATCGTTTGTTGAAACCTTACATATTTTTGGGCAACTGCCAAGCATAGTAGGTATTTCGGTGTTGATGCATGCCCTTCCCGAAATCTATTTATGGCTGAAAACAGGTGAAAAATGGTATTTGGCCACGTGCCTATCTTTAATTTCGGTGACGGTAACCTCTCACCACGTTACCCCTATTTTCGGAATGGTATTTTTTATATTCCCATTGATTGGAATGGTGATTATGGACGTATCGAGAGAGCAGGTAAATTCCATGAAAGAAGTCACCTTTAAAGTTTTTTTAAATAGTTTTTTCAAACTTTTTAAACGCATTATTACTTTTGGGATGTGTTCTTTGGTTTTAATAGTGGGTTGCATCCTGCCATATTGGATAAACTCCAAAGCTAACCCTATAACCCAGGTTCCAATACCGCACGGTTCTCGCGATAACTTTTTGGAAATCACCTCTTCGGGTTTGGTGTTTTTCTTAATTCCGTGGGGCGTTCTGCTCGTACTACTGCCCTATATTTTCTATCGGTATTACAGTAAACGGTATTTGTTTTTCGGACTTTCAATCACCATTTTAACCATTTTAGGAACGGGAGGCACAACGCCTATTCCCCTAAAAGTTTTAGGCGAAACAGCCTTTAATATTTTAACCTTAGATCGATTTACCCTTTGGGCTTCCATCATGTCTATTCCCATGATGGGTGAATTTGCATTTCGATTTGTAGAAGGCGATTTAAAAGCTCTAATTCAAGCTAAATTTGGTGCGGTTTACCATCGCATTATTGGTGGCATCTTGGCGGGACTATTCGTCTTTATGGTCATTTTCACCATGAGTTTGGGCTATTTTAGGCCATCGCAACCGCAAAAAATAAAAATGCTACCCATCGTGAATTTCCTAAACCAAGACGACCATGATAAATGGCGGTTTTTAACTTTGGGCTTTGGCGATCAAATGGCTTGGCTAAGTGCACAAACCAACGCTATGACGGTTGATGGCAACTACCACTCAGCAAGACGTTTACCTGAATTGACCACACGGCCCATTGAGCGTTTGGAAAATTCAAAATTTAAAGGTGTTGCCGGTATAGGTTCGTTGCAACAGTTTTTAACCACACCCGAAAAATACAATCTCAAGTATATTTTCTCTAACGATAAATTTTACGACCCCATTCTGTATTTCTGCGGATGGCAACGCTTGCGGCAATTAGAAAACGGTATTATGGTTTGGGAACGGCTAAACATTCCTCCGGTGGCATCTATCCTCCCTAAAGAAGATGTTGCCAAATGGCTAAAAGTCCATTGGGGTATCATGCCATTTTTAACCGTTTTAATTGCCTTTATCCTTAACATTCAAATGTTATGGGTGAATATGCTGAAAACCAGGCTCAAACCTGTGCCCGACTTTTTAAAACATTCCCTTTTATATAATAAATTCAACCGAAATGTGTTAAGAATTACGCATGTTTGGTCTTTCATTTTAGCCGTTGTTGTTTTTTACGGTATTTACCTATTTTATCTGAAAAACGATTCGCAACGCAGTCCCGAAAATGCGATTATTGCCTATTACGATGCACTCGATTTTAAGGAGTTTGAAAAAGCCCACAGCCTTATCGACCCCAGGAACAATATTCCTATAGCCCAATACATGCTTGAAATTTCGGTTACCGATGGTTTGCTGAGTAGCTATGCTAAAATGGATGCTATAAAAACTGAAATCACAACACATAACGACAGTACGGTATCGGCAAAAGTGATGACAAAATGGATCACTCCACTGGAAAAAATTGAAAAAGTAGATTATAAATCGCTTTCTAAAATCAAGGGTAAATGGTATTTGCAACCCGACGATTTAAATAACGATTTGCCGCCAGATCAGTTATATTCCAGTAATGTCACAAAATATTACAATCAAGGTCGACGACGCGTTACCACCGAACAAACCTATCACGAAGATGTACTAAAACAACCCGTTTTGGAAGTAGTAACGGCCAAACTGGTTAAATATCACGGTAGCTATGCTATAATTGGCGAAGTTCAAAATATTGATAACGTACCGGCCGATGTTATTTTGAAAGGCACACTCTACAACGACAACAACAAACAGCTAGCTACCTACAACGCCAAATACCACGTAAAGCATAAATTAATGCCTAAAGAATCGAGCAGTTTCCGAATTAATTTTGAAGGCATAGCGTGGTCTAAAACCGAAGATTCCATTCCCGATACCTTCAACCCCGATGAATTCACTCCGGTGGAGTTTGAAGAACAACCCACCAAATTCAATTTGCAAGTGGCAGGAAATGTGGCTGGCTCCGATTTATATAAAAATGTGGTGCTAAGCGAAATAAACATCAAAGACCAAGTTGTAACCGGCAACCTGTTTAATAGCGGTATACAAGAGGTTACCATCCCGCAACTGCTCATTACCTATTACAACGAAAACAAAAAGATGGTTTGGGTAGACCACTTGTTTTTAAAAGATGGCATCAGGCAACAACGAAAACAAAATTTTGAATATCTTATTCCGAAAGATGGTTCCGTTTCGGTAATAAATGAAAGCATGAAAAACATTTTTATTAACGGATTGCCCAATGAAAGCATTTCGAATAAAATTGTACCCAACAGAATTAAAAACCATACCAATGGCCAATTACAACCCATTGACCATCCACATTTTAAGTATATAAAAGTTGAAATTAACAGTTATATTGGAAGTCCGTTTTAATGAGCTTTAAACATTTTTACATATTCGTTTTTTGCGCGTTGCTTGTATCGCCGTTTAGCATGGCTCAACAAAACAATGTTGGCGATAAAATAACGCCGATAACTGCCCAGTCCCACTACGAAGCAGGCGACCAAATTATTTTAAAATTTTCGGCACCTAACAATAGTACGCCATCTCTGTACTGCTCTAACAGCTATGGATCGACCTTAATTCTACCAAAATTGGAAAACCGAGTTTTAATATATGAATTACCCGATAGTTTCACCAAAAAAATCGGTGTGATCAATTGGACTTTGCTTCAAAATGAAAATCCCATTTCAGGAACCATAAGCATGCAACCTAAAGCCGAAGTTGCCACTATGGAAACCTATTTAGGCCCTACAAGTATTGAGGCCGGCGCCTTAGATTACAGTATGTTGGTGGTTATTCCAACGGACTCGTTAGACAATCCCGTGCCCTCAAATACTTTGGTCAACGTAAAGCATCAGTTTTTAACCTCGGAAGACAGCGAAAGCGTATTCACGAAAAATTTAATCGCTCATAAAAACATTCATTCAAAAAAAGAAAGCGGTCGAATGTTGGTATCTTCCGAGAGCCTGGATACCAGTTCAAAAGAATTTACTATAAATGTTTCCGCTGCCATACCCAATGACTTTATTATTTCATCAAGCCGCCCGCACCAATATGCCGATGGTAACCAAATCACAACTTTTTCAACTTCAGTCATAAAAGACAAACACAACAATATTGTTAGCGACGGTACTTTTGTTACATTTTTTATTACCAATTCCAAAGGCAATATTTTAAAAACATCGGGCACTACTATTGATGGTGTGGCTTCCGCAAAAATCATCCATCCAGATTATGCCGATGATTGGACCATCAAAGCCTTTGTTGAAGGTATTTCTGAAAGCAACGAAATAAGCATCAGCTTCAAACAGGTTATTGACGATTTTACCGTTTCGTTTTCTGAAAGAAACCGAAATATTTCCGTGGGGCCGTTGCAGAGCTTCATGAAACAACTGATTCCTGACGGTCTGCAAGTAAAGTTGCTTATTTACCACGACAATAAATTAATTGACACAATAATTAAAACGGCTTTCAACGGCTTTGTAAATTTCAATTTAAAACCAGAAGTTTATAAAAATGCTAACTATAATTTTACCATTGAAATCGCTGGATTGACTAAAGAATTCAAATCAAAAAAACTATGGTAGGTCTTAATAAAAATATAATGCGTACCATTTTAATAGCTTCCTACATTATGCTTGTAGCCTTAATCATTTCGGGCGTTAGCGCCATTTTCAGTTACCTCAATACCGGTGCCGACCGCAGCAGCATGCTACATACCGAAATTAAAAAAGTAGAACAATATCTCGCCAAAATGGACTGGGCTCCTTTACAAAACGAAGGCCGCCCCATGGACGACGAAAACCTCAAGTCTATTGAAAACGATTATTTAGATGCTTGGTACGTGAGGCATGTGGCCTATAAAAGCAATAAAACTGCAGGTATAAAAGATTACTACACCGAAAGTGCCCGAGAAAACTTGTTTAACATTATTGAGCGTAATAAAGCTGAAAACATCACTATTGAATCTACTACACTAGAACACCATCCGATTTTAGAGTTTTTTAGTGAAGATGGGCAATTAGCTGTGATTACCGATAAGGATGTAGTAGAATACAAGCGAATTTTCAAAGCCAAAAAACTGGTTTTGGAAACCACCGAAACAGCCACTTATAAAATGGTTCTACTCTTAGAAGATGGCTTTTGGCGCATTCGGCATTTGGTAAAAGAACATGCTGAAACTAGAAGTGAAAGCAGCCAAACGGCCTCGGTTGACGGACTTCACATTAAAGGCATTAATTATTATCCGCAGGCAAGTCCATGGGATATGTTTGGTGAAAAATTTCATAAAGACACCATTTCAAAAGACTTTAAAATTATTAAAGAAACTGGTTTAAATTCAGTGCGCATTTTTGTGCAATACGATGACTTTGGAAAGGCAGCCGTAAAACCCGAAAAACTTGAAAAACTAAAACAAACCTTAGATGCAGCCGAGGAGAATAAGCTCAAAGTGGTTTTGACACTCTTCGATTTTTATGGTGATTATTCGGTGCTGAATTGGACTCTCAATCAGCGGCATGCCGAAACCATTGTCAACGCCGTAAAAAATCACGGCGCTTTATTGGCTTACGATATTAAAAATGAACCCAACTTAGATTTTGAGTCTAGAGGTCAGGATAACGTAATGGCTTGGCTAGAACATATGATAGATTTAGTAAAATCGGTTGATAGCCGTCACCCTGTTACCATTGGTTGGTCGAATACCGAAAGCGCTACGCTTTTAAAGGACAAAGTAGATTTTGTGTCCATTCATTATTATGATGATTTAAACACTTTAGATAGTGCTGTGAAAGCATTAAAAACCGAAATACCCAATAAACCTATTGTTCTTCAAGAGTTCGGTTTATCGTCTTACAGAGGTTTATGGAAGCCATTTGGGAGCACCGAAGAAGACCAGGCCAATTACCATAAAAAAGCCCAAGAAATAATTGCAAACAATGATTTACAATTTATGTCTTGGACTTTATACGATTTTGCTGAAGTACCAAAGGAAGTCGTTGGACGACTCCCTTGGCGTAAACGGGTTCAAGGGTATTTTGGTTTTATAAACCAAAATGGAGAGACTAAACCCGCCTTCAGGTACATAGCTAAAAAATAGCTTCCTTGGTTATCGATCCGCTCAATTTTGATTGTTTCACAATAATATCGTAGAATGCATTTAAATACATTTCAGTAATTTTTTCCATAGGGAATGCCGTTGCAGCTTTGTAGTTGGCTTGGCCCAATTGTATTCTATAGGTTTCGTTGGTTACAATCGCGTCAATAGCATTGGCTAAACTATCCACCGAAGTAGGCTCGAAAAATTCACCTTGATAACCTTCATCTTTCACCAATAGGGCTAAATCGCCTAAATCTGGCATCACTACGGCTTTACCATAACTTCCTGCTTGGTGTAGCACACCAGAGCTTCCTGTAGTGGATGTATATGGAAACACCACCACCGCACTTTCATTAAATAATTTAGGAACGTCGCTTTCTTCAACATAACCCGTAAACCTAACCTGTGGTACATGGTTGTAATCTTCCTGCACCTTTGCCAAATACCCTGGTACGTTAGGGTTATCGGTTCCGGCGATGACCACCTCCAAATCCAAACCAGTACGTTTACGCACTTGTTCTACAGCTTCAATCATGCCTTCAACTTTTTTGTAAGTTCCAAACTTACCGAAAGTCATGATTTGCATTGGCGATGTCGCAATTTGGTAATTAGGTTCTTTAGCAATTTCAAAAGTGCCGTGAGGAATTAATTTTACGTTATTTGCGTTGTACTTCTTTTGTAAAATGTCAACGTATTTTTGCATGGTAACTGCAACGGTATCGGCCTGAAGAATGAGTCGTGTTAACGAGCTACCAATGAAACCGTATACTTTCTGCATTAATTTATTGTTGGTAAAGCCGGCACTCCCTAAATCAACTTCTTCCAAAATATTGTGCAGCAAAACCACATTAGGGATTCGTTTTATTTTACAAACCAAAGGCAACATCAACCCTAGTGCCGCTGCCACTTTTTTATCGCCGAACTTCATAAACTGCAAATTGAACAAAACCGCATCAGGTTTCGTTTTTCTAATGGCTTTGCTTACGCTAAGAATATTGGCATAGCTATTAAACTTCCAGCATTCCTTAACTGTAATTTTACAACCATCTTCGGTAAATTGGATATCTTTTGCTTCTTCAGTTTTATCAGTCAATAAAACTAATTCGCTAACAGCTTGTTGTTGTCTAAACTGTTTTACGAGATGGTAGGCATACTCATTTAAAGTAACTTTACTTGGGGGGTATGCGGTTACTATAGCCAGTTTCATAATTGTAGGTTTTGTATTAATACAAATTTGGAATATATAAATTCAAGAAATGGTTGTAAATAGCTAGTTCGCTTTTAAGTGTAGACGAATGGCTGTTTTCCTTAGACGAGCTCTTTTTTCGCCTTTTGCGCCACATTCCATCTAAAGAAAATAACCTGAATGCCAAGCAGCATCACCATGGCTATAATCTGCATATGGACCACCTCCTCTAAACTATCGTGGAAAAACACTACCAAGCCCATTTGCAGCATACCAAACACGCCAGAAATGATTACCGGAACGTATTGGTCTAACGATAAGTAGTAGTAGGCAAAAATGTTGGAAACGGCGAACATACCAGTTGCCAAAGCATATTTCCAAAGCAAAGGCGCCATGGCCAAGTAGCTGTCGCCGAACAAAAGTGTTATCGCCGTTTCTGGGAACAAAGCGCACCCAATTATAATCAGGGTGGCAATACCGGCAATGTAGCCCACATATTTAAACAAAATGGGAGCCGTTTCTTTGCCTTCCTTTTCGAGCTGTACTACAGTGGGCAACAGCAGCATAACAAACATCCAAGCGATAAAGTAAACAATCCGCCCAATTAGCGCCAACGAAGCATACAATCCTGCTTCGTACGATTCAAAATAATGCTTAACCAATAAAATGTCGCTATTGTTAATAATAATTTGCGTTAATTCATAAAAGGCGGTCAGTACAAAAAAGTTCCTGATTTGTTTACTTTGTGCTTTATCTAAAAATGTTTTCTTGAATGAAATATGTTCGGTTTTAAACGGTATGAGTCCGAATGCAAACGAAATTAAAATACCGAATGCAATAATTACTGAAGACTGTAAACTGAACAGAAAAATCAGGCCTAATGTAATAAACAATCGGCTCAACATTTCAGCTTGATAAGTAATAGAAAGCTGTTTGAAAGCTTTTTTTCCTTGGAAAACACCGCGGTTTACGCTCATAATAAAGTACAACGGCACACCAATACCAAAAACCACAAACATGTTTGATGACGATGTATTGAACACGTTTTGTAACGCGCCAGAAAACACTACGATCAAAGCGCCTAAAATTAAGCCAACAACAATGGCTTTTTGGTACACTTTTGATATGAAATTAGAAAACATGCTGTTTTCAAAAATCACCGAAAACTTCGCTGTAACCAATTGAAAAGTCATGGCCACAAACGACAGTACCAATAAAAAAGTAATTAACACGGCTGCATCGGCAAACTGGGCTGGCCCAAGTACACGGCCTAAAATAAGATTGTACAAGTAGTTTCCGCCGTTAACGGTCAATACGCTGAGCATAAAAAGCTGCTCGGGCGTTATTTTTTTCGATTTTAAAGAGGCTATCAATTGCATGATTTCACAGCTTTGTTATGCGGCATCATTCACTAGAATGTCTTCATAAATTTCCTTGCAACCATAGCCCACAATGGTAAACGGTTTTTTATAAGTTAAAGCCATCTTATACAATTCTTCAATAGCCTTCATGCCATCTTTATCAATTGAAGTTACAGCATCAATATTTATGGTCAATGCTTTAGAATAAATAATAAGGAATTCTAAATGGTTTTTAAATTGCTTAACGGTATCGGAGATTATGGTACCTTCCACCATGAAAACATCTTTTATTTGTTTAATTTTTAATGCCATAACTTTAAATTTTGGTTAATATTACTTGGGGTTATAGACACAAAGATGCCTTAAGAATCAATGTAATACCAATCAATTTCGGTGAGTGGCACGTTACTGTAGATGAATGATTACAGTTGAATGCTTAACTTGCAAAAAGAATAAACCCCGAATCATGACCGTCAAATCCATTGCCCTATTTACGCTATTTCTATTGGTTAATTTGGCCTTTGCACAACACATGCAGAAAGGCTTTAACTATTTGGAAAAAGGCAATTACCCCAAAGCTGAAACCTATTTTAAGAACATCTTAAACAACCACCCTGAAAATAAAACAGCACGATTGTGTTACGGCCGCGCCGTGGGTTTAAACGGCAACGCGCAACAGGCAGAACAGCTTTTTATTGATTTGCTGAAAGATTTCCCCAATGACTTCGAGGTAAAATTGAATTACGGCGAATCCTTGCTCTGGAACAAAAAATACCCTCAAGCAAAAAACTATTTTAAAGGTTTAATTGATGAAGATGCGAAAAGTTTCCCGGCACTTTTAAGCTATGCCAATACGCTATCCAACTTAAAGGAATACCAAGATGCCCTTGTTTTTGTTGACAAGGCTTTGGAAGTATCACCTGAAAATCCCAATGCACTCACATCGAAAAAGTATATTTATTTGGGGTATGCTTACCAAAAGCAACAGGCTCAACAATACGATGAAGCAGAACATCTTTTGAAAGAAAATTTGAAGCTTTTTGATAATGATAAAGACACTTTAATCAACTTGGCCAACTTATATTTAATCGCCAACCGGTTGGAAGATGCCGAAGCCACGTACAATATTTTGGCTCAAAATCCTGAAAACAAATTGCTTTCTTTAAACGGTTTGGCACTCGTAGCCCATTTAAACGGTAAAGAAAAAACAGCTTTAAAGTTCAGTGAGAAAGCATTTTTAAGTTTGACTGAAGACACCGACCAGAATTTAATAAAAGCCACCACCGAGCGCTACGCACAAGCTTTAATTTGGAACAAAAAATTTAAACAGGCCGACCAACTCATCTCCCAATTAATTGAAAAACACCCTAACAAAAATTGGGTATTGGCATTACGCGCCACCTTAAACATCTATAAAAGTGATTTCAAAAAAAGTGTGGCCGACTACAACCAAATTTTGATTAACGATAGCACCTCGTTTGATGGCAATCTGGGCAAAGCCAATACGTTAAAAGCCCTCGGTATTTATGACGGTGCTTACCAATCGGCCGAAAACACGCTAAAGTTTTACGACAAACAAAAAGATGCCTCACAATTTATAAAAGATTTAAACACCAATTTTACACCGTTTTACGAAGCCAAAGCCAGTTACAGTTTTGACAACGGCAACAACGAAGCATTTTCGGTACAAAATTCGGTTGAATTTCCCATGTCCATAAAATTCAAAATGATGGGAAGCTATAATTACAGAATCACCAACAATACAGTAACTAACAACAAAGCCACCTCGAATAATTTGTCGTTGGGCCTCGCCTATCAATTGTTGCCCAATGTAATTTTTAAGGGAACGGCTGGTGTTTCTTCTGCAAAAGCAGCAACCGAAGACTACACGCAACTCCTAGCCGATGTATCTTTCAACATAAAACCGTTAAAACTCCAAGTGCTCGATGTGGGCTATAAACGTGAAATACAAAGTTTTAATGCCGATTTATTAGATCGCGAGATTGTAATGAACAATATTTACGCGAATTACAACCTCAGCACCAACTTCAATTTGGGCTGGTTTACACAATATTTTTATACCTGGCAGAATGATGACAATAGCCGCAATTTACTATTCACCTCGCTATACTATAATATTTTGAGCAAACCTGCGCTAAAAGCCGGACTCAATTACCAATATATTACGTTTAAAAACCAAGTGCCCAGTATTTACTTTTCTCCGGAAAAATTCAATGCTGGTGAGGTATTTATAAACCTGATTAAAAACGAAGTAATCACCAAACCCAAAGCCTGGTTTTATGAATTAACAGCAGCAACTGGTTTACAATATATTGAAGACGATAGCAGCCAAAGCACCTACCGAGCGCAAGGTAAACTAGGCTATAAATTTTCAAATCGCTGTATGGCCAACCTGTTTGGCACCCGAAGTAATATTGCCTCGGCCACCGCTGCCGGTTTTACCTATACCGAACTTGGTCTCCGTTTTAAATGGTATTTGTTTGACACACCGATTTTTAGGTTTAGGAAATAATGAACGCCCTAAAATGGGCGTTTTGGATTCTGGTTTTCTCCTCAGTTCTTTGTTGCCAACTGGCTTTTATAACTTTATATTAAATAACTCTTTTTCCCTTAATTCCTTAAAAGTTGGTTGAAAACTCGAATACCATTTCGTAAAATCGTCTTTCCTTTCTGGTAATTCTTTTTGATAAAAGGTTAAATATGTCATAAGCAATATGTTTAGAGTATAGACAGTGATATTTTGAGCATCTTTTGGAAACCTAATTTGAATTATATCAGTTTGTCCATTCTTTCCTGGAACAAGTTTGCTCTTCATTAAATCAGTTGCGTGGACATTGTCAGAGAGCATTCTATAAACTACTTCGTAAAGTGTATGATGGTTTAATTTTTTTGCTAGTTGTTCAATATCACAAGGTCCGTCAAATAGAGCAAACCATTTGGGGTTTTTCCGAATAGCGTTAGTTCTTTGATATTCCTCCTCAATTTTTTGATAAATAGATAGTTTTAAAAGTTCCTCTGAATTTCTTTTACCAAATTCTATTAACTCTTTATTGCTTTTAATTTCTTGAACGTGCTTGTCTTTTTTAATCACATTGAAAAACTGCTTTCCAACTTGGCTGTTAGCATTTAATTTTTCAAAGAACTTCAAATCTTTATGTGCAATCCAAACATTGTATGATAAAGCTCTGTTCTTTTTATCATCCTCAAGTAGATATTCTAATCCAAATGAGTTTTCTAGTAATGAACGAAGAAGTGGTTTTGCTGGGTCTATGGAAGAGTTTTTTATTAGAATTGAAATCGCGTCTGCTAATTCTAATATATTTCTAAAGAAAAGTATTGGTACCAAATGGTCGTCACCTCTTTTCATTTTATCTGCTTGCCATTTTAATAAGTGCGTTCCGAAATCAACTGTATTATCAATAGAAGATGAAAGCTTATTTAATTCAGCTTTTACCTCATTTTGTTCCCTAGGAAGAATATCTTCTATCGATTTGTACATTTTTTTTCAGCTTGTTGCCAACAACGTATATAAAAAGTAGCGGGTTTTTGGGCATTATCTTTTCATATACCAATATACTTATTTAAAGGCAAAAGCGGTTAAGATTTGCATCTAAACCGCTATTTTTTATATACGTTGTTGGCAAACGTTATTTTATGTTACTTCCTTTATTTAGCCATTTGACCTAGCTTTTCAACTTTTATTAACCATTTTTCTCTAAAATTTTCTTTAGATAGTCTAATAGGACCAATGGTTGTAGTTCTTACTTTTTTTACTCCAATGAAATTAAGAGTTAATTTTTTCATTGCCTTATGACTAGGGCTTGAATAAAACCATTTATAGTACCAACTTGGTTGGTCTAATGTGCAAATTAATCTTGCCGATTTATCTGTGAAATGTTTATCCCACCATAAAGAATCTTTTCTTTTACTAAATGCAAAACCTGGTAGTAAAACCCTATCTAAAAAGCCTTTCATAATTGCTGGTACTGAGCCCCACCAAACAGGATAAACCCAAACTAAATGATTTGCCCATTTTAATATTTCTTGACTTTTTAATAAGTCTGGTTCAAGGTCAGTCCTTTTTCTATAGCCAAATTGAAGATTTGGATTAAAATTTAAATCTTGAATAATGATTTCTCGAATTTCAAAACCTGATGATTCAGCTCCTTTTTTGTAAGCTTTCGCTAAAGCGAAATTGTAACTTTCTTTATCTGGATGACCAATTATTAGTGCTATACGTTTACTCATTTGCGTATTATTTTAAGGTTTCTAATAGAGTGAAAATTCCAATAATTAATAAAATCGCCCATCCAAGATGTTTTCCTTTTGTTGCTATAAAAACAAGAAGGGAAGAGCAGAACATTGTTATTGTTGTAGATGTTAAGATGAATTGTAATAACTCATTAGTTTGTATATTATATTTATTTGCCACTTTAAGAAGTATAGCTCCTATACACCATCCAAATAATGATGTTAAGTGCCAAGTAGCCCAAATAATTCTTAGATATCTTTCCTTTAATTTGGACTTTGCAATTGTGGGAATTATTTCTTTTGACTTTCTTAAATTTCTAAAAATTAAAACTTCACCAAGTATTGAATGTACTAATCCTAATATAAAGCATAGAAGACCTGCGACCCATATATATTGGTTCATAAAAACTAAAGATTTTGTTTTTTAGTAGATGATTTACGTAGACCTATTAAGAGTAGAAATCCAATAGGCATTAACAATATCCATTGAAATGCATTAGCATTATATATATAACTGGTAATTATAAATGGAATTCCTGATAAAATATAAAGAACAGCTATAGATTTAAGTTGTGCTTTTTCTTGATTATTGTCTTTTGAAAATCCGACTTTCAAGATGATGTAAGAAGTCAAAAATAAAAGAATAGTTACAATGTGCCACGCTGCGGTTAATTCACTCTTTTGTTGAATACTAATATTGCTATCTAAAAGAGGATTAACCAATTCTATTTGTCCACCTATGGTATGAAGAATAGCACCTAATAGATTTATGATACCTGCTATTTTATGTATGTTTTTTTCATTTTGAATTAGAAATATTTTTTGATTTTATGTAGAAATGGGTTTGTAAGTTTATCTTCTTTAAAAAACTTATAAAGAATAATACAGGTCGGAATAGTTAAATAGAATGAGCAGATTAAGAATGTTGCTAGTCCACAAGCAATTGCCAAAATTTGAGCAAAAAGTACTCCAATAGTATCTTGCTGTTTTATAAAATAGTTGCTTACACCTAACGAATATTCATAGAAACGAATTGAGGTTTCATAGCTTAACCATGCTGGATAAAACCATTTTCTAATAGGTTCCCACCAAGTGCCAAAAACTGATTTTCGTTGACTGTTTAAATCTTCCATTTTTAAATCTTTTTACAAAGGTCATTTTAATGGAAGTCATATCATTTGATATAAATCAAATTCGAACTTTAGGGTTACGAATTCGACTTAATGTTTCAAGCGTAATGCCTAAATATGAAGCAATGTGGGTTAATGGGATACGTTGTGTAATATCTTGGTAAATACTTATTAAGTTCTGATATCTTTCTTCTGCTTTAGTAAATTGAATAGTATGTAACCTTTCACAAAGTCCTAACATAGTTTCTGTAACTACCTTACTAATAAACCGTTCAAAAACGTGATACTTGTTAGACAGTTCATCAACAGTATCTTTTGAGAACTCTAAAACTATTGAATTCTCAATAAACTCAACGTAGTGTGGACTTGGTTCGTTGCTAAAAAAACTGACAATGGAGGCCATAAATTGATTTTCAAAGGCAAACCAATCAGAAATGTCTTTACCATCTTTCAGATAATAAGCCCTTGCACAACCTTTAATAATTAAATATGCTTTTTTAGAATATTGCCCTTCTTTAACAACAGTATCTCCTTTTCTGTAAGTAATTAGTTCGGAGTTAGAAATGAATTCTTGTAAACATTCATTGGATAATGGCGAGTAAATCTCTCCAATTTGATTTAGTATTTTTTCAATATTCATTTCAATTAATTGAGGTTTTTTGTTTAGTAGTGAGTTTTTTCGTTAATGTTTGGAGCACAAAATAGCCCATTATTTCTACTTCACGAAATATACTACAAATAAAAATAAAGAAGGCAAAAGAATAACTCTTTTGCCTCTCTTCTCTGAAAAATAAAAACTTGCTATTAATTATTCTCAGTTCTACCCAGTTATTTAATGAGTAATTTTATTGTGCTGGATTGGTTATTTGCGCCTTTTAGGTGACACAAATACATGCCCGTACTTAAGTTGTCACGGTTTATAGTAATGTTATTTTTACCGGCCACAGCTTTTATATTTTGTTGCTTTACCAAGATGCCCAAGGGGTTGTAAACCATTAGTGAAATATCCTGATTGTTGTGTACTGTAAACTCAACCGTGGTTTTGCTGTGCATGGGGTTGGGCGTGGCTTTGGCATCATTTAGGAATACTAGGTTCGCTTCCTCAACCGACAGGGAACTGCTTTCTGCAAAACGCATTTGCTTTAAATTTAATTCTTTTGTTTCCATAACACCGCTATCGGCAATCATTGTAAACACTAGCGATGTAACATCGTTAGGAGTAATACTCTCGCCTCCACTGTTTTTGAAATCCGCTAAAGCAATATCATAATCCGTTAGGTTTTCGGTTAAATCAATCGATGCTTTGTACTGTGCTTCCCAATCGCCAACACTTTCTTTCACCAACCGTATAATTAATGTTCCCGTACCTTTGGCTTTAAATTTTAAGCTGTGGTAATCAGAAAAATCAATGGGGTTGAATTTTGGTGTCAATGCTCTGTAAGCAGCCACGTATTCGCTTGTTGTGGCTAATAAATTGATGTTGCGCTCAATTGGGTATTCATTTTCTAAAAACGCTTCAAGATTTTCCTCTACTAAATACTCCGTAACTACCGTGCTTACTGCGGCATCGTCGTAGCCCCAAGGCCCGTCAGACATAAATAAATCGTCGGGAGTGGCAATGCCATCGCCAATTCTAAAGCCTATATCGAACAGGTTTCCGGCCTCCACTTCAACATTCGAAATATAATTACCGTTAAGTTGAATGGTGGTTGATACGTTCTCTACTTCACTGGTTTCTGTGGCTCGTAATCCGCCATCAAATTGTACCGACTCCGTTCTGTTCGTATTTACAATTTGCAACTCCAACTTACCGTTATGGTAGCCGCCTTTTTTAACAAATACGGTTGGAGGTGTTGACGTATTGTAGCCCGAAATGGGTTTTTGCACTTCCAATAAACGCACCACTTCTTCTCCTAAAGTCAACAGGTCGTCCAGCGAATTGGACCAAATTTGAAAATTGTAGCAGCCTACACCGGTTTCGTACTTGTCGATATTCCAGTGGCTTTCAATCCCGAATGCGGTATTGTTTTCAGTTGGTTTTGCAGATAGGCTCAAAACAAATTCGATGGAACCGTTTGTATTCTTTATTAATGCTTTTATAAAGGAGTGCTCCCTAATTTCGATAGTCGATACCGAAAGCAACTCTGCGCCCAACAACCTATCGCAAATCGATTTGGTGTGTTCGTAGGCTCCGTTTTCAGTTTTAAGTAACAATATGGATGCTACAGCGTTATCGTTTCGGTAATAATCGGCCGAATATACTTCCGTAGCATTGGTTATATCAATCAAATCTGCTGGAGTTGATTCTACCACGTAGTCTTCGTTAATAACAGATAATGGCATAAAATTAGATAACTGCAGCGCCTGTTGCTTTGCTGATACCCTCCCGTAGTTTACAGACTTTTTTAATTTTTTCGCTGCTTTTTGGTCGAACCTATAGTTATTTTTGGCTCTTTTAAAGTTTCGTTTACTGATTTGTTGCGATAAACGGTTATTACTTTCCAATCCGCCTTGGTTCGCGCTCGAAGTTGTAGATAACTCCAAGATTGGGCAAGATGCATAGCCCGAACAAGATGGGTCGTCGCAATCCACTAATCCGTCACCATCATCATCGATACCGTTAATACAATCTTCCTGAGGTACTGGTGCTGTTGGGCAACGGGCACCATCGTTTTGCGAACTGGACGGCCCAAAGGCAAACAGATTAGATTCCATGGCATTAATACCTGTTAAATCCTGTACATTTTGAATAACGTAAATGGTTCCTGTTTGATTTGCCGAAACGTAAAAACGACCATCAGCATCAAAATAAACGGCACCATAAGTATAATTGAGTCCCGAAAGAATGGGCACCACACCAAGCACAGTAACCTGACTGGTTTCTGGATTAATCCTATAAAGTATATTTGTTTTTTTCTCAACGGTGTATAAATGTCCATCAACAGCATTAAAAGCCCAATCGTGTACATTGATGCTTGATGATAAATTTTCTTCTGAAATGAATTTTGAATAGCTTTCAGATTCTGGGTTCAAATCAATTTTATAATAAGTGGTTCCTCCACCTTTTAGATAGTAAACACCCTCATCGCTAATATCGCCAACATATCGATTGTTGTCCGATAGTTCATCGACATAATAGGTTGTGGTTTGAAAATTCTTTCCTATCCTCACAATAGTTCTGGCAGGCGTACTCAAAGAACCCCAAATAAAACCATCAGCCGGATTGTAGGCAGCTGCATTAATATTGCCCTCGGTAACATCAGTTGCTACGCTATACGAATTTCCTGAAGCCAAATCGATGGCATAAACGTCGTTGTACTGAAAAAGATAAGCGTTATAATCACAATTAAAAGGCAAATCTTGTGCTTGAGACAAGCTGCTAAATAAAACAAGTAGGTACAGTAGGGGTAGATTTTTTTTCATGGGATAATAATTTATTCCACGAAGTTAATCTCCACATATCTTTTTCAGGGGGATTTTCGCTCGGCGGGAAATAAGTGTAGACGAATGGTAAAATTGCCGAGTTAAACGCTTAAAGTAAGTTTAAACGCTTCATTAGCTCTGGGCGGTTGGAGCGACTTACCGGTATAACATCCTTTTTTATAAGCACGCTATTATCTTCAATATCAACTATTTTAGTCGTGTTTATAATAAACGACCGATGTACTTTCAAGAATAAATCGTCTGGTAATTTTTCTTCAATTTTCTTTAAGGTAGAATGCACCGTGTAGTTTTTATCTTCTGTTTTTACATGAATATAATCGCCTTTGGCCTCCACCAAATAAATACTTGGTATATCTATTTTGATTAAACGTCTATCAATATTGACGTATAAATCGTTGTTGGAAGAACCTTCAGTTTTTTCAGAAGTTGCTTTTTCGGATAAGGCTACTGTAAATGTTTCAGCTTTCTTTATGGCTTTTTGAAACCGCTCCAAAGTAATGGGTTTTACCAAATAATCGACTATACACTCGTACTCGAATGCCTGAATAGCGAAATTGGCATCAGAGGTTGTCAATATTATTTTTGGTGGATTTTTTAGTGTATCGATAAAATCGAATCCTGTAAAATCGGGCATGTGGATATCCAAAAAAATGAGGTCAATCTCATTTTGGTTTAAGTATTTTATGGCCTGAATGGCATTTGGAAACTCCTCCAGAACATGGATACCTGGTACATTAGAACACAATTGACTTATGATTGCTCTCGCTGTGGCTTCATCGTCAATAATGATACAATTCATAAAATATAGCTAGGGTTGTTGGTCTAAATAATTGGTTATGTTGGTTAAAATAGATTCGAACTCTTCGCTTAGGTCTGTATTGCCCTGCAAAAGATTGTTTTCAAAAGCTACTGCAACTTTATAACTCTTTTCGAGCCCTAAAATACTAATTTTATGTTTAAGTTTGTGTACATTTTCTGCTGTTTCTTTAAAATTTTTATCAGCTAAATTGTTGTAATACGTTTCTTTTTCTTGTGGGAATTCTGTTTTTATAATACTCAAAAGCTTTTCTTCGAAGGCCTTATCGCCTCCAGACATACTTTCTATATAGGTAAGATTAGGTTTTTCCATGTTGATTTTTTTTTTAATGTAAAATAAAAAGTTGTTCCAACTCCTAAGGTAGATTCCAGCCAAATTTTTCCGCCAAATGCTTCAATAATCTTTTTTACTATCGACAGGCCAACCCCAGTGGACTTGGAATCATTTTCCAACTTTTGGAAAATCTTGAATATTTTATCGAAATACGTTTCTTTAATTCCCTTGCCATTATCCTTTACATAAAACTGCCAAAATTTACCTTCGGCTTTTAATCCTATTTCTATTAGCCCTTCGGGTTTATCGTTATAATTAATTGCGTTGGTTATTAAGTTTTGAAACAGTTGCTGCAACCTGTATTTATCACCCTTTACAACAGGTAATTTATTTCTTTTTATAATTGATATGTGTGCGGGCACTTCAATCATTTTAATGACTTCATCCACTAATTTATCGGTATCAACATCATAAAATTCAATTTTATTTTTACTAATGGCTGTGTATTCCAATATGCCGCTAATTAGCTTGTCCATTTTCTCAACATGACTTCTAATTTGCTGAATATTGTTTACCCCATTTACATCCAACGAATCTTTATAATCTTGGTTTAACCATGTTGAAAGGGTATCGATACTGCGTAAAGGCGATTTTAAATCGTGCGACACCACGTGGGCATAATCACTAAGCTCTTCGTTTTGGTGCTCCAACTCACTCATCAAGTTTTCACGCTGCTGATTAATTTTTATAATCTCCTTGGTTTGATTATCTATAAAATTGACCAGCTTTAAGCCGTCTAAATCCGCACTATTCTTTGATGCTATATTTTCTGGTAATTCGTAAAATTTAAGCGTTTCAATAACATTCTTCAACTTATCGATAACCTCCTGTTGTGCCTGGGCTTCTTTTTCTAATTTTTTGTTCGCAGTGAACAACTCTTCCGAACTAATCTGCATGGATCGCTGCAACATATTAAACTGTTCGTCATAATTATTATACGAACGGCCTATAGCGTTTAAGAACTGCTCCATATTTTTATCTGAAGCTTGTTCTTCGCTTAAATACTTTCTTATTTGTCGCTTGAGTAAAGAGTTCATTTATTCACTAATGAGCGTTACCGTCATAGTTTGGTTGTGCAACTGGCAGTTGTTTTCGCCATGAAACGGAGCAATTTCACCGTAGGAATAAAACCCCGAAATGGTGGTGTTTGCACCAACAACGGCTGTCACTTCCTCTATTTCTTCTTCCACACGCTGATCGAGCACTAATTTCCGACCAATGCAGCTTACCAAAAATGCTAATTGTGGTTCATTCTTTCTTGATTCCAAGGCTTGTTTAGCGGCGCGTTCAGAAGCGTTGGCAATATTATCAACATTGGTCATCATCAACTGCACTTTAGAATTTTCATGAATATCGCCCGCCATAATCATCGTGTTTTCCTTTTCATCAATGGTTAAAATACTTCTTACAATAGACTGGTGCTCGTCTACCAATTTAACATTCATAGGGTACAACAATGCGGCTCCCGGCAATTCTTTGGATTTTTCCCCCAAGTACTTTTTATACAAATCTAAAGCGGGCTGATTATCCAATTCATACAGTACATTGGCTTCCGATTTGGTAACGGTTCGTTCTGGCCCAAAAGGGGTCCATCCGCCGTGAATGGACGAAGAAACTTCTAAGGTTTCGCCATAAAAACCAATGGCCACGATTTCGCCCTGTTTCGGATTTTCATTATAAGAAGCCAAGGTTTTTTCAAAACGGTCATCGTCACCGCACAGCCCGCCCGTTATTAAAACGTCGTGGTTTGTCGCGGCGCTCATGCCCTTCGTTAATTGACTGCCATTTACAAAACTTCCTTCGGAAACCACCAACACATACTTTAAGTCTTCATCCGGAAACTGGTTTATTAAATCGTGTCCCGTTTTAAAACTATCCAATTGAGAATCGACAATATTACAGGTCTTTATTACAAATGTGCTTTTCTCAAACTCAACGGCCGTAATTGTGATGCCTTGATCGGCTACAGCTTGGGAACAGATGTCGCCAGAAGTTGAACCAAAAACAATATGCCCTTCAGGAAATAGTGTTTCCATTTCATTGTATATATTGTTATCCTCCAAAAGATGTCTGTTACCAAACACCAATACCAAAGGGTTTTTAAGCTGTTGTTTAGCTGACAAATACTCCCAATTGCCATCTTTTGCTTTATGTAATTGAACCGTTTTCATCTTTTTTATTTTATTTTTTTAACGAAAAATAGAAAGTGGTGCCTTGGCCAGGTTCACTATCCAACCAAATATCACCATCGTGAAGCTCTACAATTTTTTTAACGATGCTTAATCCTACTCCTGTTGAATCTTTACTTTTGTTTAAAGCGTGGAATATTTTGAATATTTTATCGTGGAATTGTTTTTCAATACCCATCCCGTTATCCTTAACCGCAAACTGATAATGGGTTTTTAGGTCTAAACAACTAATTTCAATAAGCCCCTGGGGTTTATCCATAAACTTAACGGCATTGCTCAACAAGTTTTGAAATACCTGTTGAAGCTTTACTTTGCTGCCTTTTACAACGGGCAACTGATTGTTTATTTTTATCTGTACGTGTTCTGGCACATACAAAATCGCTATTAAATCATTAACCAGAATATTTGTATCTACTCGTTCGGCCTTGGCATCGTCTGCCCCTACACTGGAATATTCCAACACATCGTTAATGAGCTGTTCCATTTTTTCCAAGGTGTCTTCAATATGTCCTATGTTTTGTATACTGGTTTGGTCCAAAACCTCTTTGTTGTCTTCCTTTAGCCAACTTACCAAGGCATTTATACTGCGCAATGGCGATTTAAGATCGTGCGATACCACATGCGCGTACTCGTGGAGTTCGTCGTTACTTTTTTCCAATTTTTTCAGCAAACTTTCCTTTTGGAGTTGCAGGTTCTTTATTTCGGTAATATCAAAATTAACACCAATAGATCCCACCAATTCTCCATCTAAATTATAGTTTGGCGTACCGCTTACCAACCAATACTTAATATCGCCCTGTTTGTTTTTTATACGTAACTCATAACTGTTGGTCCTGCCTCTTTTTCGTGCTGCAACAGTTTCATTAACGAGCTGTTGGTCTTCTTCAACAGGTAAATAGTCCTTCCCTTTAGAACCTACCAGTTCCTTTTCGGAATACCCCGTCATTTCCACAAAACTTTGATTTACCATTAATATCCTATCGTCTGAATCGACTTCCACCAACCCTAGATTCATATTGGAAATAATATTATGGTATTTTTGCCTTTGCGCCTCAAGCGTTTTTCTGTAACGGCGCCTTACGGTAACATCACGGTATTTCCAAAGAAACCCTTTGTGCTTATTGTTATAGACAATAGGAACAAAATCGCGCTCTAAAATGGTGCCGTTGGCCATAATTATCTCGTCTCCAAGCACCTGCTCTTTATTTTCAAGTATTTGGTTGATGCGCTGTACAAATTGGTCTGGGTTTTTAAACACCGGTTTGCTCTGCTCTGCTATTACGGCTCGGTCTTGCCCTTTTAAATCTTCTGGGGCAGCCCCCAATTGCATATATTCACAAAACTTTTTGTTAGTAAGTACTATTTTTCGATTTTCATCTTCCAGTAGTACGCCACTCTCTAAGTTCAAAATTAGGGTGGATAATCTGTTTTCAGATTCTATCAACTGATTTTCGTATGCTTTCTTTTCAGTAATATCCCTAACAATACCTTGTGCCGCCACAGGAACGCCTTCATCATAAATAATACTGGCATTGATATGAACCAACAAATGTTGCCCCTTTCTGGTTATCACTTTAAGATGAAAATCGGTAATGCTTCCATGGTCATAAAGTGTTTTGAAAGCTTCCACCACACGCTCGGCCTCTTTAGGATGCACTAAATTCATCAAATTAAAATCGTCCTTAACACTATTGAAGCCCAATAAAGAAACGGCTGCATCGTTCATTTTAAGGATGTTGCCAAACAAATCCATAATAACGTAGGCATCCACTATGTTCTCAAAAACCCCTTGAAGTTGCGAATCTGTTTTTAACAAAAGAATTTCCAAATCTCTGTTGGCTTTGGTAAGTTCTTGATTAGCCTCGTACAGTTGCGCAGCTTTATCCTCTAAAATTTTTTCGGCCTTCTTCCTCGCTAACTTTTCCCTTTGTAATGCTCGATTTAATATGTCTATTTCTTTTTGGCTCATGGACATTTTTGGATTATGAACTTTACTTCGGTGCCGTCTTCTTTAATTTTTTCCAACTGAATTTCAGCCGATGAATTAAAATGTTCGAAAGTTTTGTTCATCAACCCTAGCCCAAAGTAATACATGGCCCTACTGGATTTATACACCATAACCAATAATTCGCCCGATTTTTCAATGATTTGGAATGTTGGCAGTTCGGCGTCGGGGTATATTTTCTTTACTTCTACATGAATGTGGTTTTCAATAGATGATAACATTTCAATCGGGTCTTTGTAGGCTGAAATAATTCCGGGATAACTATCCACTAAAACTTTGAAAAAATGTTCGGCATAAACCATCAATAAATCATCGATAGAAACTCCAGTGCTCTCACTTAAATGCTGCAACAGCTGTAGCATTTCTGAGAATTCGTATGTTCCTACTGCCGTATAGGCGCCTTGTGATTCTAAGTTTGATTTATTGATAATCTTATCTACCATTTCCAGGCCAAATTTGCTTTCAACCAAATCGAGAAACTCTGTAAAAACTATGCCTTTCATTTTTCCTTTTCTATAACTTTTTTAATTCGTTGATACTCCAATATGCCAATAATTTTTCAATTTTTGAAACATATTCCTCATATTTTAGAGGTTTAAGTACGTAGCCAGCAATACCAATTTCGTAACAAGCCACTAAATCCCTTTGGTTACTTGATGTGGTGAGAATTATGGTTGGCACATACTTTAAAAATTCATCTTTTTTAAGAATACTTAAAAATTCAATACCATTAATTTTTGGCATGTTTAAATCCAAAAGAATGATATCGGGTATATTGTCTTTGTCCTTTAAAAGTTCTAAAGCTTCCTCTCCATTATTGGCCTCTATTATGGTATGTGGAAGGTTATTTGACGATACAACTCTATTGAATTTCATGACTTCAATCACGTCGTCTTCAATAAGTAATATTTTCAGGGTTTTCATTTTTAAAAAATTTAAGCTTAAATGTGATTCAGTAAAATTAACCGAAATATCAATCTACAACCGTATAATTAGTCTATTCTTCCCTATGTGTAGATAAATGGCAAAAAAGTATAGACGAATAGTTTTGAGTTTAAATAAAGAATGCTTGAAACGACCTGTCCACAAGGCTCTATCTATAGTTGCCACAATCGCTAAAATGACCATTTAAACAGAAAAACAGTGCAATATTTAGACGGATTTTTGACATAAAAAAAGCCAGTTTTTTAACAAAACTGGCCACTTAAAAACGCCTGTATAAAGGCTCCATTTATAATTGAAAAAAAGCTGACAATTTTCAATCAATTATTTCACCAAAACTTTACGCTCAAAACTACTTTTTGGTGCTTCGCACAACGAGCATTCGTAGTTGGGCGGTAAATTTTCAAACGGGGTATTGGGTTCAATATTTTGGGTAAGGTCTCCGTAAACTTCATTGTAAACCGTAAGGCATTCCGAGCATTGATAAACCTCATCCTCAACGGTTTCCTTTAATGGTTTTGATTGTTCTTCCTCGGTTTTTTCGTTTCCTAATTGTTCAAAATACAATTGGCTTAATTCCATCAATAAACCGGGAAGTTCCACTTTATCAACATCCTGCACATGCAGAATATATTCTTGGGTATTGGGGTCGAAATCTTTGGCATACAACAAATTGAAAGTATCTCGGATTTTAAAATCTCCAATAGCCTCGGGTTTTTTATTTTTTTCAATAACGATGGACGTGAAATTATAAGTATCGCTATCGTAACTGGTAATGCCGAAAGTTAGTCCGTAAGTACTAATATCGTTTTGGTCGAAATTGGTAACCAGATATTTTTTAAGGTTGAGCGCCTCTTTATCGTTTACCGGAATATGCCAGTTCATCTCCAACATAGAATGGCGCACGTTGATTCCGAATTTGCCCAAAAACTTTTCCCATTGAAGTTTGGAACTCAAAGGGATACCTTTTACGATAAATGATTTCCAAGGCGTAATGGATATTTTTCCAATTTTATTATCGGAACACAAATCGCACATGGCCTTTAAAAACTTTAAATCGTAACGGTTGTTTCGCCAATACAATCCTAACCAATACCTATCTGGACCAATACGGTTCATGCCCTCGTAATACGGAAAGGGATAAAACGGCACATCCAAAGGTTTATCGACCGTGCGGTTATTGGTATCCACCGCATCGCTTACCAACTCAAAAAGGGTTTCAACATTTTCGGGTTCTTCCTGCAGAACATTCTCAATAGCATGTTCAATTTTATCCATGTCCCAACTATAAATCAATGCTGGGTACATCACCGTTTTTTTCCACTCGGGAAGCCTTACGTATAGATACCAATAGTCTTCGTGCTCTGAAGCTATAAAATTCACATTCCCAGTAAACAAAGGCACCAAACGCTGTTTAGGGTCGGTAACGTTAATTCGTAATTTGGGCTTATGCTTAAATTGCTCAATAACGTACAGATATCGATCACTGGTTAACCAAGATGTGCTTGGGAGAATTTCGGCCGACACATAAGACGACGAAATATTTTCCACGCCATCCCGCTTAGGTTTTACAAAGGTAATTTTATCGAATTCGCTGAACTTGCTTTCATCGATAGCTTCGGGGAAAATGATATCCTGTCGCGAACCAAAAGAAATAGCATCCAATCCCAAGCCCTCTGCGGCTTCACAAATATATTTCAGTTCACCTGGAGACAGTACACCTCCGTTTATCCGTAATCTGTATGGTTCTTCCATTATGCTAATACTTTTGAATTATTAAGTATTTCCCTAACTTCTGTTTTACAACTTCCGCAGCCCAAACCAGCTCCGGTTTTATTGCACAATTCTGTAAAATCGTTACAACCTTTGGCAATGGCTTCCTCTATATTACCTGCACCAACTTGACTGCACGAGCATACTAATTTACCAATAACTGGCTCATTATTGGACGATCCACGAAGTAAAGTATTTCGTTTTTCGGCCATTTCAATTTTACTTTCAATCATGGTTTTAAATTCAGCAAACTCATTTTTGTCACCCATTAAAACCGCGCCAATCAATAAATCATCTTTTACAATACACTTTTTGTAGTAACGCTTTTTAATGTCTGTGAAAATGATTTCCTCATAACTATCATCGTTTTCCGGCACACTAATATCGCCAATACTGCACAGATTCAAATCATTGAATTTCAATATATTCATCAACACCGAACCGTTGTACGCACAGCTGATATCGCCCGCTATGAAGTTGGCTAAAATATTCGCCTGTTCTTCAGCCGCCGATGTAATTCCGAAAAGTTGGTTGTTGAATTCGGCAATTTCGCCAATGGCAAAAATATCGGGGTGCGAGGATTGTAAATGCTGATTTACCTTAACTCCCCTACTACATGCAATACCATTTTCTCGCGCTATTTCAACATTTGGAATGGTTCCAATAGCGTAAACAATAGCGTTGGCGGTTAAAAACTTTCCACTTTTTAAGGTGATATTCAATTCGCCCGTATCCTCATCATCAAACACAGTGCTTACTTCGTTATCGAAGTAAATTTGAATGCCGCGTTCCTGCACATCCAAAGCCAAAAGCTTACTAGAAACTTTATCCAATTGGCGTTCCATTAATCGCGATGCCCGCTGAATTATGGTAATTTTTACATTTTTATGTTTCATGGCCGCGGCCAACTCCAAACCTAATAATCCACCACCAACGATAACGACGTGCTGCTCTTCAGGCGGCAAACCGGTGCCATCCAAGTAGGCCTTAAACTCATCGGCATCCTTTTTGTTTCGCATGGTAAAACGTCCTGGTAAATCAATTTGCACATCTTTCGGGATAAAGGCGCGGCTTCCCGTTGCCAATATTAATTTATCGAAAGTATGCGTTTCGTTATTGCTGTCGGTAACGTTTTTTTCTTCTTTATTGATGTCGGTGATATAAGTTTCAGGATGCAAATGGATATTCAATTTTCCAAGCTCCCTTTCCTTAATTTTTAAAAGCTGCTCCCAACTTAACTCTTCTGTAACATATTCCGGAAGCAATACCCGGTTGTAAAACAGGTTGGGTTCTTTTGAAAATACATGGATTTCGTCATTCTCATTGAATTCCCTGTAGTTTTGTACAAATCTAAAGGCTGCCGCTCCAGCTCCAACAATTATAATTTTTTCAAAAGTCTTTTCGTACCTAGTCACCGAAACTCGGGTGAACTTAAAATCGGGCTCTTTCGAAACCGGGTCAACATGAGTATTAGTGAGGTTGTTGGTACGGTTCAAATCGCTTTGAAGCTGTTTCCCCCAGTGCATGGGCAAAAACACCACGCCACGTTTAATATCGTCGGTTACTTTGGCACGCACACGCACCAATCCGTTTTCACTTTTTATTTCGGTAATGTCGCCATCTTTTAACTTATTGAGATAAGCATCAACGGGGTTGATTTCCAACACTGGCGTTGGGTAATGCGTTTTTAATCGCGACACCTTTCCCGTTTTGGTCATGGTGTGCCATTGGTCGCGGATACGCCCTGTAGTTAATATCAACGGATAATCTTCATTCGGTTGTACCGATGTATTTACCGTATGCGTTGGCAAATTGAATTGTGCCTTTTTTGATGGCGTATAGAATCTTTTATCTTCGAAAAGACGCGCTGTTCCAGTATGTCTATATTCTGGTACCGGCCATTGGAACGTGCCTTCGGTTTTTAATCTTTCGTAATTTAAGAATGATACGTCGATATTCGTGCCTTTGGTCATTGAGGCGTACTCATCGTAAATCTCTTCGGCATTATTAAAGTTGAAGCCTCTGAAGCCCATACGCTGTGCAAAATCACAGAATATTTCAACATCGGGTCTGGCCTCACCGGGCGCATTGATTTCTTTTGGCAAGTATGAAATACGGCGTTCGGAATTCGTCATCGTACCTTCCTTTTCCAACCAAGCCGCAGCTGGCAATACCAAATCGGCGTGTGCCACGGTATCCGATTTATGTGAAATATCTTGAACCACAACAAACTTGGCGTTCTTCATGGCTTTTTCAATACGGTGTGTGTTAGGCATACTCACCAACGGGTTGGTACAAGCAATCCAAACGGCTTTCATTTTTCCGCTTTCAAGCGCATCGAACATTTCGGTGGCTGTTAACCCGGGTTTCGGGTTTATTTTATCCACGCCCCAAAATTGTGCTACTTCTCTACGGTGTTCTTCATTCATTAAGTCTTTATGAACGGCGAGCAAATTGGCCATACCGCCCACTTCACGTCCTCCCATGGCATTGGGCTGTCCTGTTAACGAAAATGGTCCCGAACCGGGTTTCCCCACTTTTCCGGTGATAAGCGATAAATTGAGTAACGACACATTTTTATCGACCCCAACAACACTTTGGTTAAGCCCCATGGCCCACATACTGATAAATCCTTTTGAAAGCCCAATAATATCGGCCGCTTTTTGGATATCCTTTTCGGGAACACCACAAAGTTTGGAAGCTTCCTTTAATGAGGTTTTAAAAATTAAATCTTTGTAAGCATCAAATCCTTCAGTGTGGTTGTTGATAAAATCTTCGTCAATCAACCCGCGTTTGTAAAGGCACCTTCCAATGGCATTGTAAAGCACCACATCAGTTCCTGGTAACAATTGCAAATGCAAATCGGCAAAGCTGGCGGAGTCTGTTTTTCGGGGATCGACCACAATGATTTTTACATCGGGGTTTTCCTCTTTTCTTTTTTCAAGTCTTCGGAATAAAATAGGATGGCACCATGCTGGGTTTGCCCCAGTAATTAAAAAGCAATCGGCCAAATCGATATCTTCATAGGAAATCGGCACACTATCTTCACCGAATGTTTTTTTATACCCCACAACGGCCGAACTCATGCACAGCCTCGAGTTAGTGTCTATATTATTGGTTCCCAAGAAACCTTTGGTAAGCTTGTTGGCTATATAGTATTCTTCAGTTAAACTTTGGCCCGACACATAAAAACCAACGCTGTCTGGACCATGCTTTTTTATAATGGATTTAAAAACACTAGCAGCCCTATCCAAGGCATCATCCCAGCTTACACGCTCACGGGGGTGTGAACGGCTCCAACGCATTTCTGGGTATAAAATCCTATCGGAAACATCGTTCGCTACATAGTGCAAGTTCATACCCTTTGAGCAGAGCATGCCTTTATTTACCGGATGGTCTTTATCGCCTTCAACATAAATTTTATCGTTATTGTCTTTTTTAACAATAATTCCACATCCTACTCCACAATACGAGCACGTTGTTTTTACTTCGCTTTTTACCATTTAAATAAACTTTTAAATAAATAAGACATTGTTCCCAACTCCAAATACAAATTGTATTAACCTTCTGCTTCTTGTTTCGTAAAATTAAGTATAAATACTTAATTTTCATTCTTAATAATTAACCAACAACTAAAAAATATGGGATTAATAATTATAGAATATCGATTTTAATGATTTATTAAAAAAGGGTTCTTTATATACTTGTTTTTATCATTATCACATCTTCTGAGCACAGAACCATTCATTATTTAGTCAATATTCTTTTCGAATTTATCAACCAACTGCGGCGTGGCTTTGTTTACCATGCGCTGTACCACTCTGTGCATCCAAATGAGACAAATGGCAGACAAAACAAGCATTAAAATCCAACAGCTAGACCATAGCCCTGTGCCTTCCAAAAGGTAACCGAAAATAATAGGACAGAAGAAACCGCCCAATCCACCGAGTACGCCAACCATACCCCCTACAACCCCAACTTCTTCTGGGAAATAATCGGGAATGTGCTTATAAACCGCAGCTTTACCAATACCCCAAATAGAACCAATTAAAATGGCTATTATGGCAAATATCCAAAGGTTGGCTTGAAAATAAATATGTGTTTTTCCTTCGGCAATCAATTGTTTCTTTTTCACCACGTCACCTTTCTTAACCAAAGGCTGTTGCCAAGATTCCTTAGCTGGAAAAAAGTAGAATTCTTCATCAGCCGAAGCCAGTTTACCTGTTTTCTCTTTTAACGGGTATTGAACGCCATCCACTTCAATAAATGAGGAAGTGACGTCGGTAACCGTTCCTGCCGCTTTGGCCATAATCCCTTTTCCTGCCGCGTAAATATCCATCTTTGGAATAATGAGCGTCGCACTGAACACCAACGAGGTACCTAGCACCCAATACATCACTTTTCGCGCTCCGAATTTATCAGACAACCAACCTCCAAAAGCTCTAATAACACCAGAAGGCAAACTAAAACAAGAGGCCAAGAAACCTGCGGTGGCTAAATCTAAGGCATAAACGTTAGTATAATATGGTACCAACCAGCCCGCGAAAGCCACGAAACATCCAAATACCAAAAAGTAGTACAGCCCAAATCGCCATACACGCACACTTTTAAGTGGTTGCAACATGCCTTTTAAGTTTTTAGTACTTGAAGCTGGTTTTTTATTTTTTGTTGAAAGAAAAAACACAATCGCCATTACTACCAAAAAAGCAGCATAAATTTTTGGCATATCGCGCCACCCTTCAAGATTGGTTTTTCCGTCGGTTAAAATATCCAACAACTTTGGGCCAATAAGTGTGGTGATGGCAGCACCGGCATTTCCCGCACCGAATATCCCCAAAGCAATACCTTGCTTTTCTTTTGGAAACCATATTGAAGAAAAGGCAATACCAACAGCGAAACTGGCTCCTGCAATACCAAAACCTAAACTGCACAGTGCAAACGACCAAAAGCCATTGGCATAAGACAACAGATACATGGGCACTGCACAGAGCAATAATAATCCTGCAAATACGGGCTTCCCTCCAAATTTATCGGTTAAGATACCTGCCGGCAATCTGAAAATGGCACCTGTTAAAATAGGAATACCAATTAACCAACCAATTTCAACGGCACTCCAATTAAACACCTGATTATCAACTAAAAAAGTCACTAATATTCCATTCAACAGCCATGCTGCAAAACAAAAAGTGAAAGATAACGTATTAATAAACAGCGTTTTATTTGCCCCTTTTGTTACTTTCATTAGATAATTATTTTTAAAGGTTTGTATATTTTAATCCAAGAAACTTAGTATTTCTTTTTAACAAAACTAAGTATTTATACTTAATTTTAATTCTTATAATTTAAGTATTTAAGTATTTATATCAGATTAACAATTTTAGAATCTTGTTTTTGAATAATCAACAACAATAAGTCGATTCCTTTTTAGCTTTTTGATAATACTGAAGTAACAAGGCAGGTATGAACATAAAAAAAGCGACCAAATGGCCGCTATAAATAAGTATTTTTTCAATAAAAAACGAAATTGCCCGTTATACCAACTCGTACTCTTTAGCTTTGTTGGTAAGCTCCATTAAGTTTTTCACTTCCAGTTTTTTCATCAGGTTGAAACGGTGCACCTCAGCCGTTCGTTTACTAATTTGAAGTTCTTCAGCAATATCCTTGTTATTTTTAAGCTGTAACACCAACTCCAATATTTGCTTTTCGCGACGGGTTAATTTAAACGGTGCTTCCTTGGGTTCTTTTTTAGTTTCCACCGCTGGACTGGCGTTACCGTTTACGAAGTTATTCATAATTATGGCCGACACATCTCCAGTGAAATACTTACCTCCTGAAGCTACTTTATTTAAAGCTTTCAAGAACTCTTCTTTACTAGCCCCTTTCAATAAATAGCCATCGGCACCTGCTTGAATGGCCTGCACCACATACTCCTCTGAATCGTGCATGGAAAGCACCAAAGTATTTACATCCTTAAAACGTTTATTAATTTCACCCACAACCTCAATACCGTTCATTTCTGGCATCCTGATATCAACAATCAAAACGTGTGGTCGGTTTTTTTCCACAATCTCTACAGCTTCTTTACCATTTGAAGCCTCATCTATAACCACAACCCCTGTTTGATCTTCTAAAAGTGCACGAATACCGTCCCTCACCAAAATATGGTCATCTGCCAAAACTACATTAATAACGTCTTCCATAATATTTTACAAATTTTAATCCTCTTTGTTAAAAAGTAACAAGTCAACTACAAAAATAAGTATTTTTAAACAATACTACGTATTCTATTCCAACGGAATATTAAGCGTAACCCGAGTGCCTTTTCCTATTTCGGAATTAAGGAACAACCTGCCACCAATATAATTGATACGTTCGCGCATAAAGGTCATGCCCATACCGCCGTCGCCTTCTTTTATCTTTTTCACTTTTGAAGGCTCAAAACCTTTGCCATTATCGTCAATAACAATACTTAGGATATTCCTACTGTGCGATAACGATACCAAAATATGTGTGGATTCCGCATATTTAATAGCATTGTTAATCGCTTCCTGTACTATTCTATAAATATTAATTTCAGTAAGGGAATCGAGCCTTTGGTTAAAATCGGTTTTATTAAAAACCACAATTTGCTTTCCCGTAAGTTTCGACAGCTCTTGTGTTAATTTAGCAATGGCTGGCAGAATACCATGATCTGTCAGCTCCGGCGGTGTTAAATTAAAGGTTGCCGTTCGCACGCCTTTTATAATATTTGTGGTGAGTTCTTTTAAATGTTCAATCTTTGTGGTGGCCTTTTCAACATCTTTGGTATCGATACTTTCCAAATTATACTTTAAGCCCGTTAACATTTGCCCAATACCATCGTGAACATCTTTAGCAATGCGGTTTTGTTCTTTTTCCTGGTTTTCAATAATCTTACTTGAGATTATTTTTTGCTGACTCATTTTTTCCTCAAAACTCTGCTTGTTAAGCCGTTCGATTTCAATTTGAGCCACTTTACGTGCCGTAATTTCTGAAGCAATGATGAGCAACTCCGATTTATCCTCCGTTGGACTAAAAGGAATAATCGCCATTTCCAACCAAATGTCGTTACCGTCTTTAGTTGTAGCCTTTACCTCGCCTTGCCAACCTGTTTTTTTATGTTTAGAGACAATGTCTTCAACCACAAATTGTTCGCTTTCAACCTTTGATAGCACATTCCAAATGAGTGTACTTTTTCCAAACTTTGAAAATTTAAACAACCTTGAAAATTTGTTGCCCATATGCACCACTTGTCCATTAGGCAATATTCTTGCAAACAGCAAAGTTTCATCCATGGCGTGACTCAAAGCCCGCAACTCTCTAATCGACTTTTCTTTTGAAATGCTCAATTCGTCAGCTTCAGCAGCCATTTTTTTAGCCCGCTTTTCGGCAACCAACAATTCGGCCAAGGTATTTTTAACACTTTTGGCTGTGGGCCAGAAAATAAACAGGAACTCACCAAGCAGCACCAACAAAGTAAAGCACATCAACCAAATTTCCAAATTCCGAAGCCAACTAACCTTTTCATCGGCTTCCAAATCATATTGGTTTACTATGTCGTCCATTAGCGAGAGGAAGTCCCCCTCATTCGCCTTAACCTTTTCAATATCGACCACAAAAGCACTAACGGGTAATGGTGGTACATTTTCAATCTTTTCGATAATGGCTTTTGTCGCTACAGCTATGGTATCGAAAACCGGGTTTAGGGTTTTAAATTTCTGGGTAATCGCCTTACTGTTCTTTTTGGGCAAACCCAGGCTATCGTTTCCCTGTTGCAAAGCGTGATGCGAAAGCTCCCAAATTTTAAGGGTCGATTTTATTTTTTCTTTCAGCAACACCCTGTTTTCCAACACAGGTTCGGCCGAAAGAGCGACCACATCTTTGGTTAATTTTTGGCTAAGCATACGCTGCCTACCCGCCACGTTGATTACTGTAGAATCGCTTTGCTGATCGTTTAAATGTTTCCTGATAAGAATTTGGCTGGCTATTACCGAAACGGCAATGGCGCTTAAAGCGATAACATACAAACGGCTCAACTTATTAAACGTACGCTGGTCTAATGAATTACCGTTTTTTGCCATATTTTTTCGATTTTAAGAAATCGCCTGCTTAACCAGAGCCAAGCTTTTTTCTGAAAAAGGCAGTTTTAATGCTTCTTGATGCCCTTTTTCAGACATTTTAACCCAAGTTTTTTTTAGGATATCAATCACTTTTTCGTCGTCGTGTTTGGCTGCAAACTCCTCAAAATAATAATCTAAAAACACCAAGCAAATTGTATCTTCCAAGGTTTGTGACTCCTCATTTTTCTTGATGAGTTTTTTATTGATCAAAAAAGAAACCCGATCAATAAACTCTTGGTCGTAACCTACCTGATTTAAAATTTCGGAAGTCAATTCGCCGTGCATTTTTTTCAATGTTTCACGCCATTTTAAATACCCCACACGATCCATCGGGTATTCGTCGCGCGCAATTTTCCACCTACAAATATGTTGGGCCCGTGCAGCAATTTGAAGCGCTTTTGAAGCATTGGGTTCAAATTGCAAAAGCTTCCTCGTCATGCGTTGCGAGTACAGCAACTCTTTTGGATATTCTATACCGAAAACCTCGTAAACATTAGGGTCTTGGTTGTTTTGTTCATCAATTAATGCTATGGCTGTTTCAAATCTGGTAGGTTTCATATGGTTGTATATTTTGTACTAATCGTTAATCCGAAAAGCCAATATACACATTTCCTTCTTCAATTTTAACAGGATAAGTTGCAATTTTTAAATCCTCGCCGCCAAGGTTGCTGCCATCTTCCAACGAGAAATTCTTTTTGTGCATGGGGCAGGCCACTTTAGGAATACCGTCTTTATCGCCTATCATTCCAAGTGATAGCACCATTTCCATTTTATGTGGACACAGGTTTTGTGTAGCGTACCACTTGCCCGTTCTGGTAAAGTTGTAGACCGCTATTTGTTTGGTTTTGTACTTAATACAAGCCCCACTGTTTTGCGGAAAATCTTCAACCACGCCCACCTTAAACCACTCTTTAACTTCGGGCTCTAACACTGTTTTGTACTGTTCTAGAATATCTTGCATAACTACTCTGTTTTTTCTACGATTAGATTTTTAGTTCCAGGCTTTTGGCATTTTTTGCTCTCTCATGGGCACGAATACCAAGTTATCGTCCGTATCATCAGAGTTTACAAAATGCTTAAAGCGCTTCATCATTTCTGGGTTTTCAATAGCTTGTTTCCACTCGCATTCGTATTTACCAATCAAGCCCTGCATTTCTTTTTCAAGATCTTCAGCAATACCCAACGAATCTTCAATCACCACTTGTTTTAAGTAATCTATGCCTCCTTCAAGTTTTTCCAACCATGGGGCTGTTCTTACTAACGGACCAGCTGTTTTTATGTAATACATTAAAAATCTGTCTAAGTATTTTATGGCCGTTTCGTCATCCAATTGTTCTGCAAACAATACCGCGTGCTTTGGTGTAGCACCACCGTTTCCACATACGTAAAGGTTCCAACCGCCTTCAACAGCTATCAATCCGAAATCCTTTCCTCTAGCCTCTGCACATTCCCTGATACAACCCGAAACGCCTCCTTTTAATTTATGCGGCGAACGCAAGCCTTTATATCTATTTTCAATCTCGATGGCGAAGGTGACACTCTCGTGCATACCGTAGCGGCACCACGTAGAACCTACACAACTTTTTACTGTTCTTAGCGACTTTCCGTAAGCGTGGCCACTTTCAAATCCGGCATCAATCAACTCTTTCCAAATAATGGGCAATTCGTGAATTTGAGCACCGAACAAATCGATACGCTGACCGCCTGTAATTTTTGTATATAAATCATATTTTTTAGCTACTTCACCCAATACGATTAAATGGTCTGGGGTAATCTCCCCACCTGCAACCCTTGGTACAATGGAATACGTACCGTTACGCTGGATGTTAGCCAAAAATTTATCGTTTGTATCTTGAATAACCGGTTGTCTGTTTGGCGTTTCCATGGTTATGGTTGCAAAAATAGAAGCCAGCGCTGGTTTACAAACCTCACAACCGTGCCCTTCTCCAAACAGGTTCAAGGCTTCCTCATAATCGGCAACACCATTTACCTTAATTAAGTCGTAAAGCTCTTGTCGGCTAAAGCTGAAGTGCTCACACAACACCTCTTTCACCTCTTGACCAAGTGATTTAAGTGTTTCGTTAACCAAATCGACCACCATAGGTTTACATCCACCACAACCCGTTGTGGCTTTGGTTTTCGCGATAACGTCGCTTAAGTTTTTGCTATCGCCATCGGTAATAGAGCAGCAAATATCGCCTTTGGTAACACTTTCACAAGAACACACCTGAGCTACATCTGGAATATCCAACACACTACCGAAAGACGAACCGCCTTCGCCCCTAGCACCAATCACCAATTCTTCTGCATCCTCCGGAATTGGCAATCCGTTTAAGTAAATTTGATGGAACATATTATAGTCACTAGCATCACCAATCAGGATACCTCCCAACAGTTTTTTTCCGTCGTGACTTACATTAATACGCTTATATAAATTTTTTGTTTTGTTTTCGAAAATGATGGAATATCCTTTTTCAACCGGCATAAAAGGCACACCGTAACTGGCCACATCCACTCCAATAAGTTTCAGTTTTGTAGACATGTCGATATCGTCTTCCATTACGACATCAATATTGCCTATAATCTGGTTCACAGCAACCTCGGCCATATCATAGCCAGGCGCTACCAAACCATAAATCATTTGATTAAATAGGGCAACCTCCCCAATGGCATAAATCTCAGGATCTGAAGTTTGCATCTTGTTGTTCACCACAATACCACCACGTGTACCCATTTCCAAACCGCAAGTTTTAGCTAACTCATCCCTTGGCCTAATACCTGCCGAAACCACTAACATTTCAACATCAATCTTATCGTATTCGCCAAACTCCATTCCAGTAATCGCAGATTCTCCCAAAATTTTATTGGTTGCTTTTGAAAGGTGGACGTTAATACCAATAGACTCGATTTTTTCCTGAAGCACTTTACTACCTCGTGTATCCAATTGTCTTGGCATTAGTTTGGGCGCGAACTCCACCACATGAGGCTCAAAGCCCATATCCATAACCGCTTTGGCAGCTTCCAGACCTAAGAGTCCGCCCCCTAAAACAGCAGCTTTTACTTTTTCTTCGCGACCTTCCTGAATCTTATCAGCATAAGCCAACATATCTTCTAAGTCCTCTATGGTTCTGTAAACAAAAACCCCTTTTTTCTCAATACCCTCGATATTAGGCACAAAAGGAGACGACCCCGTAGCCAATACCAAGTAATCGTATTTATAATTAACATCAGTAGTAGAAGTCACTTTTTTAGATGACCGGTGAATATCACTAATGCGCTCGTTCGTCACCAACTCAATACCATGTTCCTCATACCATTCTCGTGGTGCCATTTCAAGTGCCTTTGCATCTTTGTTTTCAAAGAACTCACTTAAATGAACCCTATCATAAGCTGGTCTTGGCTCTTCGCCAAAAACAGTAATTTTAAAATTTTTACTTTCAGGTCTCTCTACAAACTTTTCACAAAATTTGTAACCTACCATACCGTTTCCAACTACAATAATTTTTTGCATATCTACGTATTTATAAACACAAAACTAAGTATTTATACGTAATTTATTATGCTATTATTGAAGATTTTTTTCAAACAGCCCGATTATTGCCATTTTCTCAAATAGAAATAAGAATAATTGCTTTTTAGGAAATTAAAAGGATTGGTTTTTATCGAAACCTCAAATAACCTCAACAGTTATAGCAATACTCTTGGATGCGGGCGTTTTTGCGGTATGTGCAAAGCTATCTAGCGGTACCAAGGGATTGGTTTCCGGGAAATACGTAGCGCAACAGTTTTTAGGAATATCATACCGAACTACTTTAAAACGATTCACTTTTCGGGCAACACCGTTAAAAACTGATTTCAAATTAACTATTTGTCCATTTTCCAACCCACGCTCCCGCATGTCTTCTCGGTTCATAAAAATAACGCGTCGCTCGTTAAAAACACCTCGGTATCTATCGTCCAAACCGTAAATGGTGGTATTGAATTGATCGTGACTACGAATGGTCATCATTATGAGTTCATCTGACTTCAATTTCCAAGTTGGGAATTTATTGATTGAAAACTGTGCCTTACCCGTTTCTGTCTTAAAATTTCTAATTCTGGCTCCGTTGGGCAAATAAAATCCCGCAGGTTGTTTTACGCGGTTGTTGTAATCATCGAATCCATCGACCACCTCAGCAATATCGGCTCTCACTAGATTATAATCGTCTTTATAACTCAACCAATTTATCTTAGAACGCTCTTTCAACGTAGCATACGCTACCCCACAAACCACGGCCACTTCGCTTAAAAGACTTTCCGAACAAGGTTCTAAAACGCCTTTTGTGGAAGACACCACACCCATGGAATTCTCCACACTCTGAATTTGCAAACCTGTTTTTTGGTAGTCCTTTTCGGTACGCCCCAAACATGGCAAAATCAAGGCTTCCTTGCCCGTTACCAAATGTGAACGGTTAAGCTTTGTACTTACATGAACGGTTAAATTGCAATTGGCCAAAGCCTGAGCCGAATAATACGTATCTGGTACCGCCGAAATAAAATTACCACCCAGGCCGAAAAACACCTTGGCTTTGTTCTCATACATAGCCTTAATGGCATCAATCACCGAATAACCATGTTTCGGGGTAGGCTTAAACCCGTATTTGGCTTCAATTTTATCTAAAAAAGCTTGTGGTGCCGCTTCCCAAATTCCAACGGTTCTATCGCCCTGAACGTTGCTATGTCCACGAACAGGACAAGTACCCGCCCCTTCCTTTCCAATGCTTCCTTTTAATAGTAGTAAATTGACGAGTTCCCGGATATTATCCACAGCATTTTCGTGCTGCGTCAAGCCCATGGCCCAACAACAAATTATTTTATCGTTATTCAATATTAAATCGAAAACGGCATCAAAAATTTCTTTTGCCACTCCCGAAGCCTTTAAACATTCTTCGAAATTATACGTTTTTAAATCTGAAATGAAAACATCAAATCCGCTGGTATGTTGTTCGATAAATACTTTATCAAATGCATTTCCCGATTCTTCTTCCTTTTCCAAAAGCTTTAACAGCAAGGCTTTTATGAAAGCCACATCGCCATTGATGCTTATGGGCACAAATACATCGGCAATTTGAGTACCGCCCGTTAGCATTTTTATCGGGCTTTGCGGATTAGTGAACTTTATCAATCCTGCCTCCGGCAACGGATTTATGGCTATAATTTTACCACCGTTCTTTTTACATTTCTCTAATGCCGTGAGCATTCTCGGGTGGTTGGTTCCGGGATTTTGACCAATAACCATAACCACTTCGGCTTTGTACAGGTCATCTAAAGTCACCGAGCCCTTTCCAATACCCAAAGTTTCAGAAAGCGCTTTTCCGCTGGCTTCGTGACACATGTTTGAACAATCGGGCAAATTCGATGTCCCGAATTCCCGAACAAACAATTGATATAAGAATGCGGCTTCGTTGGTGGTTCTGCCCGAAGTGTAAAACACCGCTTCATCGGGTGAATTGAGCGCATTTAAATGGTTGGCCACTTTAGCAAAAGCGTCTTCCCAAGGAATGGGCTGATAATGCGATGCGCCTTCCGGCAGAAACATCGGCTCGGCCAAGCGACCTGATTTTCCGATTTCAAAATCCGTCCAACTAGCCAATTCATCCACCGAATGCTTTGCAAAAAACTCAGCCCCAATGGTTTTATTTTGAGCCTCTTCAGCAATGGCTTTTATCCCATTTTCACAATATTCGCCCAATGAAGACCGCTCATCGTCCGGATCTGGCCAAGCACAACCGGGGCAATCAAACCCGCCTTTTTGATTTATTTTTGCGGAAAGCTTTATGGCATTGGCCGCATTCATATATTTTGAAACCTGACCAATGGCCGATTTTATAGCACCTAACCCAACACTATTGGTTTCTGGCTCTGTGACTTTTAAATCTAAAAATGTTTCGGGTGTTTTGGCTTTATCTTGGGGAGACGAACTCATAACTACTCTTTACTGATTATTTTTAATGCCCTTTCGTAATCTTCTTCGGTATCGATGTCCATATTTTCAAACGGGGCATCTAGGCTTAAAACAAAGTTACCGTATTTTTTTATGATGGTATTGGCCCCCTTGTCTTCTGACAAATTTGATAACTCTTCAAAATAACAGCGATTAAAAATAGTCGGCACACCTAGCTTCCCATCGTTATATTTCGTCGTCAAAATTTGCTTTGAATTGGGTTTAAAACATGTAAGCATCTGTTTTAAATAACTGCTAGTCACAAAAGGCTGGTCGGCTAAAATAAACATTGCACCATCGAATTTTGGGACAACATCCATTAATCCTGAAACAGCTCGGGAAATTGACGCCCCCAAACCACTCTTCCATTCCGAATTTACAATGATTTCAACAGGATAGTTTTTAATCTTATTTTTTATCACAAAGTAATTAGCACCCAAGATGATAAATACATTTTTAACATGAATCGCTAATGCCTTTTCAATAGTACGCTCAATTAGCGTTTTACCTTGCCATGGAAGCAACTGTTTCGGTTCTCCCATACGCTTTGATTCCCCCGCAGCCAAGATAACCAAAACGATATTCCCTAAGGGAACAGGCTTGCTATTCATAATGGTCTTTATGGATTTTTCCCGATTTTTTACTGAGTGAAATCACCGCGCGTTTTCGGGTAACCGCCAAAATTTCAGAAATGATGGATATAGCGATTTCCTGTGGTGTTTCGGAACCGATATCGATTCCTGCAGGGCCATGAATGCTCTCTAAAAAGTCATAATTTATTTCCGGACAATATTCAATGAATTGAGATAATAAATCTTCACGCCGTTTGGTTGGCCCCAAAACACCAATATACGCTGGACAAAATGCTTGCAATGCCACTAAGTACCGTAAATCTTTAGCGAAATTATGGCTCATGAGCACAATGGCGGTTTCCCCGTCTATATTTAAAGCTGAAACATCCTCTGGCGACATAGAAAAAAATTGATGCGCTCCTGGGAAATTACCAATACTTTTTGCTTCGTTTGAACCTGAAACCACAGTCACCTCCCATCCTGTTAACGAAGCATATTTGCACAACTGAACGGCATCGTGTTCGGCACCCAAAACCACCAATTTAAAACACGGCGGCATATTCTGGCTGAAAATAGATACCTTTTCAGTATTCACTAAAGGTTTTCCCTGAACGGGAAAAGCATCGTTGTTTATGATAACTTCCGACCCCATTTGTAAATCACACTCCAAATCTTTGGAGAAAAACGATTGTATTTTAAAGGGTTTCCGTTGTTCAATGCAGGAATTGAAAGTTGTTTCAAAACGGTAATCAGGCTGAAACAACTCCAATAAAATATACAATACCCCTTCGCAGCCCAATCTGTACTTACCATCGTAAGTCATCATTTTGGCTTTTCCAGTTTTAAAAACAGATTCCGACTGCAACAGGATTTCTTTTTCCACGCAGCCACCGCTCACAGCGCCTACCATATCGCCATTTTCCAAAACCAACATGCGCACGCCCGGTCTTCGGTAGGACGAACCCTCTAAAGCCACAACGGTGACCAATACTGATTTCAACTGATTTTCTTGAGCTTGAAATGCTCGAATAACGATGTCTTTAAATTCGTGGGTCATATTTACAACAAAGTATTACCCAACAACAGGTTTAGGCACCATAAAAGGCTGATTATAATAACGTGTTCCCGTGGCCTTGTAAAGCGCATTGGCCAAAGCAGCAATAGCCGGAGGCAATCCGGGTTCGCCCAATCCAGTGGGTGCTATTTCGTTTTCAACAAAAAACACCTCAATTGCTTCTGGCGCCTGCGCATGCCGCATAAGTTGGTAAGTATCAAAATTCATTTGATCGGTAGCCCCATCGTTAAACGTGAGTTGGCTGTACATGGCATGCCCCACGCCATCAATAACAGCTCCTTGCATCATATTTTCTGCTGCATCGCGGTTTATCACAATACCGCAATCTACCGCACACCACACCTTTTTAATTTTGGGCTCGTTGTTTTCCATAACCATATCGAACACTTCGGCGACATAAGTATTGTGGCAAAAATAAGCTGCCACGCCCCGAAATACTCCGGGTTGACTTTCGCCCCATTTCGATTTTTCCTTCACCAATTTTAAAACCCCAGCATAGCGTTCGGCTTCGTAATCGTTTTTTTCACCAACGGGATTTTTTATGGCACGTTCGAACAATTCCAATCGAAATTCAATCGGGTCTTTTCCGGCCAATTCAGCCACTTCGTCCAAAAAGGATTGTTCGGCCGCAGCCGTAAAATTCGATCGCGGTGCGCGCCAAGCTCCTGTGGTTACATTTGTAGTTCCCTGGACATCTTCCGCTAAATAATTATCAACCGCTCCCGCTGGAAAACGATCTGGAAACAACGGACTTTCGGGTAGCCCCGTGCCTTTTACCGAAAACGCCACCAAATTGTTGTTTTCATCCAGTGCTGCTTTATATCTCGAACTGTATGACGGACGATAAGTTCCTTGCGTCATATCATCTTCCCGAGTGTAAATGAGTTTAATTGGTGTACCCGCTTTTTTGGAAATAGCTGCAGCCTCAACACCAAAATTCACATAAAGTCGTCTTCCAAAGCCTCCGCCCATTCGAGTCATATTTACCGTAATATTTTCAATGGGCACATCCAACAGCTTTGACACCGATGTTTCTAGGGCTTGCGGCGTTTGCGTTGGGCCAATCAGTTCGACTTCATTTTCCGTAACATGAGCAAAGAAATTCATGGGTTCCATGGTATTGTGCGCAATAAACGGACAACTATAAGTGCGTTCAATCACCTTGGCCGCATTTTCAAAAGCCCATTCGGGGTTGCCATCTTTTCTTCTTTCCCTAGCTTTTCCTGAACTCAAGTTTTTTTCAAGTTGCTGTTTATGGCTTTCCGTACTTTCTAATGTGCCAACCGTTTCCCAATTGGCCTTTAGGGCTTTTTTGGCTTTCATGAGTTGCCAAGTGGATTCGCCCACAATAGCAATCAATTGTAAAAAACCTTTTTCATCAAACCAACCGGGTTCGGGAACTGCAATATCGATAGCAAACGCATCCTTCACGCCTGGCATACTTTTTATTTCGGCCTCATTGAAATCCTTCAATTTCATACCGAATGCCGGAGGGTGCTGAATCATGGCCAATTGCATGCCTTCCCTTTGAAAATCCAATCCGAACAACGGTTGCCCGGTTACAATTTTCTTTCCGTCAACATTCTTTTTACTACTGGATATGATATTAAAATCTTTAACCGCTTTCAATTCCACTTCTTCCGGAATCTCTAATCCTACGGCTTTTGAAGCTACCTCTCCATAACCAATTGTTCGGCCACTATTCTTCTCTTTTATTACGCCTTTTGAAACCGTTAAATCGGAAACAGAGACTTGCCATTCTTTGGCTGCAGCTTCCAACAACATACGTCTTCCAGTAGCTCCCGCCATTCTTAAGGCATCCCATCCGCGACGGATAGACTGGCTACCTCCCGCATACTGATTTTGATAAATGGCCGCATTTAAAGGCGCTTGCTCCACCACTACATGCGCCCAATCCACATCCAATTCTTCGGCCACAATCATGGGCATGGAAGTCCGTACATTTTGCCCAATTTCCGGATTGGGTGAATAAATAGTCACCAAGCCCGTATCTCCAATTTTTATAAAACCGTTTATCTCGAACCATTCGTTGGGAATGGCTATTTGTTCTTTTATTTTTTTATCGGAAGTACATCCGGTAAGCCAACTGAAACCAATGAGCATACCACCTCCGGCAGCAGCCGATATCTTCAAAAACGAACGACGATTATATTGTGTTTTTATTTTTGTCATGATTTCTGAAGTTTAAAGTTTTGATGCCGTTTTTATGGCCTGCTTAATCCGCACGTAGGTGCCGCAACGACAAATATTTCCGTTCATGGCCAAATCAATATCCTCGTCAGATGGATTTGGGTTTTCCTTCAGTAACGAAGCCGCACTCATAATCTGTCCCGCTTGACAATACCCGCATTGTGGCACATCATGCTCCAACCAAGCCTGTTGCACAGGATGGTCTCCTTCTTCGGAAAGCCCTTCTATAGTTGTGATTTTCGAATCGCCCACGGCAGAAACCCTTAACAGGCAGCTTCTCACCGCACTCCCGTCAAAATGAACCGTACAGGCACCGCACATACCTATTCCACATCCAAATTTGGTGCCCAAAAGTTCTAAATGGTCACGCAAAACCCAAAGCATTGGGGTATCTCCGTCCACATCCACAGCATAGGATTGGTCGTTAATGTTTAAGTTGAATACCGGCATAATAAAAATTTTGATTTTAAATTACGAAAAAATTAATCACCACTTCGTCAAATTTATAAAGTTAACATAGCGTTAACTAAATCCATTTTAACCTTGGGCGTGCATTTTTACCCTATACCAGAAAAAATTTAATGAATTGATTTTATAAACTCCAATGCCCGCTGTTCATTATAATATACATTTTTCCTGCCCACAAAGCCAGCATGTCCGCCAAATTTGGGCATTTCTAAAAATATATTGGAGTTGTTTTTAGCCTCTTTTACGGGATAACATTCGGGTGACAAAAACGAATCATTCAGCGCATTGATAATTAAAGTCGGTGTTTTAATATGTGGAAGGAATTGCAAGCTGCTGCTCGTTTCGTAATAATGCTGGGCACTTTTAAAACCGTGGGCTTTGGCGGTGTAAACAGAATCGAAATCGCTTAACGTTTTGATAGACTTCAAATCTTCTTCCGATAATAATTCTGAAAAACGTTCCCGTTTTAACTTTAATTTTTCAACCAAATGTTTTAGGAATCTGTCGTGGTACAGTTTATTTTTAAAAGCATGCAACGCTTTAGCAGAACCCGCCAAATAGCAAGGTACGGAAACCGCTACCGAAGCCTTGACTTCCTTTGGAACAGCTTGGCGTTCGCCCAAATACTTTAAAATAATATTAGCCCCCAAACTGATGCCTTTCAAGTAAATTTCAGAGTAGTTTTTAGACTGGATGGCATGGTGCATGACAGCATCCAAATCGGCCGTGGCTCCCGAATGGTAACTGCTGAACATTAAATTATCCTCGCCGCTGCAACCTCGAAAATTAACACAAACGGCATCTACCCCGTTTTTATTGAAAAGTTTGGCTGTTCCCGTCATGTACGGTCGTTGGCCGTTGCCTTCCAAACCGTGGAGCAAAATAATGAGTTTCGAGGTTTTTTCTTCGGAAAAGCTCCAATCCAAATCCAAAAAATCACCATCGCCGAGTGTAATACGTTCGCGTTCTTGTTTAAGCGGAGCTCTGCGAACCAAACCGGAATAAACGGTAGAAAAAAATCCGTTTTTAAAAGGAAACCATGGTTTATAAGTACTTTCAATTACTGGCATAATCAATCGGTTTGCAGAGAAGTGAATTGAAATAATTTTCCGTTGAACAAACCCTTATCGCTTAACTTTAACGACGGAATAACCAATAACGCCATAAACGAAAGGGTCATATACGGGGCATGTAAAGTACTGCCCAATTGTTTCGCCATCTTATCAATTTCGGTGTAAGCTTTGGCCACCGTTTCGCCATCGTTAGCGCTCATAATTCCTGCCACGGGGAGCGGAAGCATTTTCTCGGTACTTTCGGAAACAGCACAAATACCACCCTGGTTTTCAATAATTAAATTGACAGCTTTGCAAATGGCTTCATCTGAAACGCCTACCGCAATAATATTGTGCGAATCGTGCCCCACTGAAGAGGCTATAGCACCTGCTTTCAATCCGAAATTCTTGATAAATGCCATGGCTGGGGACTGGTTTCGGTAGCGGTTGACTACTGCCATTTTTAAGACATCGTTTTCTATATTTGAAATGATATTTCCGTTTTCGATGGTGGCTTTTTCAACAATTTCATTGGTAATAAGTTGACCCTCCAAAGCCTCGATAACCCTAATTTTTTCAGCGGAAGCATCCACCTTAAAATCTGAAACCTGCTTTTTTTTACAATTAAAGTTGTTCAGGTTTTTAAACTCAACCTGTTTTATTTTGGAAACACCATTATCAAATACCAATTCGCCGTTAACAAAAGTTTGCAGGGTTTTGAAACCTTTTAAATCTTCAACCACAATACAATCGGCAGCATCACCAACTTGCATTTGCCCCACATCGAGATGGTAATGGTTCACCGGATTTACACACGCCATTTGAAGTACCTTAAAAACATCAATGCCTTTGGCGACCGCACGGGCACAAAGTTGGTTGATGTGTCCCAAAATTAAATCGTCTGGATGTTTGTCGTCGCTACAAAACATCATATGCTCGAAATGCTCGGGCACTAAATCGATGAGCGCTTCAAAATTCTTCGCGGCGCTACCCTCCCGAATTAAAATTTTCATGCCCTTTTGCAGTTTTTCCAAAGCTTCCGCTTTGGTGAAGCACTCGTGATCGGTCGATATGCCTGCAGCAATGTATTTTGAAATATCGTTGCCAACTATTCCTGGGGCATGACCATCAATAGGTTTATTGCAATGCTTTGCCCAAGCTATTTTTTGCATCACTTCGGCATCCTCGAACAATACGCCAGGGTAGTTCATCATTTCTGCCAAGTATTTAATATCGGGATTTTGCAACAAGGTTTTAATCGCATTGGCATCGATAGTTGCTCCAGCCGACTCAAATGTGGTTGCCGGTACACAAGATGGCGCACCAAAGTTGAATTTAAATGGTACTTGTTTTCCGTTTTCAATCATAAACTCCACGCCTTGTACGCCAAGTACATTGGCGATTTCGTGTGGATCGGAAACCGTGGCCACCGTACCATGCTTCACCGCTATTCGAGCAAATTCGCTCGGCACGAGCATACTGCTTTCAATGTGAATATGGGCATCAATGAAACCCGGCAAAATATAGTGTTCTACATAATGTTCTTTTTCAATTATAGATACTATTTTACCATTTTCAACAGTGATTTCACCTTTAAAAATGTTTCGGTTTGGAATATCGACTATGTTGCCTTGTAGTTTCAAATAGAGATAATTTTATTTTTTCACTTCGCCGGAGCTCGGTGTAATATTTAATTCAATTTTTAAAATCTGTTTGCTGTGCTCGTCCACCCGAAATCTATGGTCGGCACGCTGCCCGATAACCCAAATAATTTCATTTTCTGAACACAGCAGCCACGTGTTTTCCTTATCGAGCAATGAAAACTTTTCATCCTTAAAATATTTGCTCAATTTTTTCTTTTTACCCTGCATTCCCAACGGAAAAAACACATCGCCTTCTTGTTTTTTTCTGATTTTTAAAGGGTATTTCAATTTATTCTTATCGACAAAAATGGTTTTTGCAGACTTTCCGAAAAGCGCATCGGCCTCATCAAAAAACAGAGTACCGGCTGGTGTTTTTACCTTTTTTTCACCTTCGGAAATGGAAATTTCATTTTCATCAACGACTTCAATTTTACTCAAAAGCAAATAATCCCGGTCTTTTATCAACCTAAAATTATTTGACAGTACTTGTTTTCCCGGTTGGGAATCCAAAAGGCGCTCAATATCGTTCCACTCGGTAAAACCGCAGGTTTTAAAGGTTTCAAAAAGGTAGGCTTTGGGCTGCTTTAATTTTTTGAATTCAGAAATTTTGAAACGGGTTTCGTTATCACCCGTTTTTTCTGCAGCCTTTTCCAGGAAAGCGTCCATTGTATCTCCCACAATCACCGCAGTGTCTTGCAAGTTGCTTAAAGTGGTTTGAAAACTCTGCAACAAACTGGGGTTGATTTCCTTTAAAATAGGAACCACTTCGTGGCGCAATTTATTCCGAAGGTACTTTACCGATTTGTTACTGCTGTCGTCCCGCCATTTTATGCGGTTTTCTTGGGCGAAATTTTCAATAGCGTTGCTTGAGAAGGGTAATAACGGACGCACAAACTTTCCGTTTACCTGTGGTATTCCCGTCAAACCTTCCAAACCTGTACCGCGTGTAAAATTGATTAAAAAGGTTTCCAGATTATCGTCGGCGTGGTGGGCGGTTAATATATAATCGAACTTTAATTGCTCTGCCAATTCTTCAAACCATTGGTAACGCAATTCGCGGGCTGCCATTTGTATGGAGCGCTTATTGGTTTCCGCATACCCTTCGGTATCAAAACGCTGTACAAAAACCTCCAAATCCAAACCATCTGCCAAGTACACCACAAAATCTTCATCGGCATCGCTTTCTTTTCCGCGTAAGCTAAAATTGCAATGCGCCAGTGCAATGTTAAGCTTCAATTTATGACACAAATGCGTCAGTACCACGCTATCAATTCCGCCAGAAATGGCAATAAGCAGCCTCGATTTTTGCAAAAAAGGCAAATGGGATTCAATATGGGTTTTCAGCTGTTTTAACATGTTTTCAAAGATACAACTTTGAGTCTTCAAAAGACACCTCTAAATCGCATTCAACAAACAAAAGTCATTTTTTTGATCCATAAATTTCGTAACTTTAAGAGCAATCAACTTTTAAAAATCAGGTTATGAGCTCAATGAAAGAACTAAACGACAAAGCCACACAAACGGCTTTCAACAAGAAAGTAGTTTCAATAACCCAACACTTGAAAGCCTACGTAAAACACAGGCTTTACATCGCTGAATCGACCGGAATTATTCCGAAAAACATGTACGCTTCCAACGATTTTATTGACGAAGCCATTGCTAAATATTACGAAAACGGCTATAACGTTGATGCCGAAACCAACGAGATTAAACTGAAACTTTTTAAAATTGTGGATAGCGAATTGGACGAACTTTTTGCCAAGGAAGCCTTCCATAAAAATACCATGAGCACCCACGATATCTTGACGGATGAACTGAACGCTTTGGAAGAAAAATACACCGTTGATGAGGATTTCGATTTTATAATGAACGACGAACTCAACGACATATCGTATAAACAGGAAAACAAGCTAAAACACCTGTTTTTATATGACGACGATAACGCATCGGTAATTGATGCCTTCGAAATAAAGGACCTCAAATCGAACCACAACCAAAAGCTTTTAGGCAAATTTTACACTTGGTTGCCTCTTGGGGTGTCGAGTATTGTAGACCTTTCCGTCTTTGGAAGACTAACGAACGAGGACATTGCCAAAATCAAAAATATTGAAACCAAACGGGTGGAACGTGTTTTAGCAATTTCGGTAAAATCGTTTAAGAATTATTTGGATTAATTTTCCAAAACAGTGCGCATCGCTTTCGCTTTTACCAAGCATTCTTCGTATTCTTTTAGTGGGTCGCTTTTGGCCGTAATAGCACCTCCCACAGAATAGGACACGTATTTTTCGGTTTGGTTGTACAAAATACTGCGGATAACCACATTAAAATCGAAATCGCCATCGGGAGAAAAATAGCCGACAGCCCCGGAATATACGCCGCGCTTAGTTGCTTCTTGAGTTTCGGCAATGTTCATGGCCGAAATTTTCGGTGCGCCCGTCATACTGCCCATCGGGAACGTACTTTTAACAATATCAACTGGGTTTGTATTTTCTTCAACTTCCGAAACCACCGTCGATATCATTTGGTGCACCTGCTCAAAAGTATAAACTTGGCACAGTTCTTCGACTTTAACACTACCCTTTTTTGCGGTTTTAGACAGGTCGTTGCGCACCAAATCAACAATCATGATATTTTCGCTGCGTTCTTTTTTATCTTTGGCCAGATTTTCTTTTAAATTCTGGTCTTCATTTTTATTATCCGAACGCTTCGCTGTGCCTTTTATGGGTTGCGAAATCACCTGACTCCCTTCCTTTTTTAAGTAACGCTCTGGTGAGGCGCACAGCACGTATTTATCATTCAATTTTAAAAAAGCGGCAAACGGTGGTTTTGAAATATCGTTCAGTTTTTGATAAGTTTCAAACGGATTGATTTGCGTATTCTCCGCATAAAATTCTTGGCAGAAATTGGTTTCATAAATGTCACCACGATAAATATGCTCTAAAATAGTATTAACTTTTTCAAAATAGTCATCCTTATGAATCCGAAGTTTAATTTTAATGGGATTAGCCACTTTTCCTCGAGCCTGTTCACTTTGCGCTATAGCCAATAAATCATCTCGAAATTCATCATCAACAAAACCTAAATATTGCATTTCTACTCTATCACCCTTAAATAAAAAAAGCTTTTTCGGCTGAAAGAAAAAGAGGTCTGGAAAGCCCAAACCATCGAAGTTTTCAGATTTTAAATGCTCGATATCGTTTTTTAAATCGTAAGATAAATAACCAAAAATCCAATCGTTTACATAGCCCTGAAACTCCTTCAGTTTATCGAAAGCGTTATGGTAATCGGTTTTTATGCTTGTAAAGGCATCGACTGCCAAAACAGCGTCGTAGCTAGAATAGTTTTGCTGATAATGATTGGAATCCAACCAAACCACATCGTCAAATTGTTGGCTCCAAATCAAAGCCTTTTCTTTAAAACGCTCTACATTTTCGGGATTATGGAAATGTTTTTTTCTCAATAGCAGAATTTATGGTGTAAAGTTAGCAAGAATACCGAAAAAATTGCAAGTTTTGTATTTTTAAGATACAAACGCAACATTATGTTTTCAATAAAAAACGACTTACTTAGCATATCGGTAAAAAAAACCGGTGCCGAACTTTGTAAAGTTACCTCGGTAAAACATGGCACCGAATTTATGTGGGATGCCAACCCCGATGTTTGGGGCAGTTTCGCTCCTAATTTATTCCCTATTATTGGTGCTTTAAAAGACAACACCTATTCTTTTGAAGGCCAAACTTACCAATTGCCCAAACACGGGTTGGTGCGCAATAACAGTAACATAGTAATCCACAAACTTACCGAAGATAATCTTACTTTTAAGCTCACTTATAATGACGAATCTCTTAAAGTTTACCCGTTTAAGTTTGAATTTTATATATCGTACACATTAAATGGTTCGGCCATTGAAGTGAACCACACCGTAAAAAATCTCGACGACAAAACCATGTGTTTTTCTCTTGGTGGGCACCCAGCCTTTAAATGCCCTGTTTATAGCGATGAAAATTACAACGATTATGTTTTGGAATTTGAACAGCATGAAACCGCTTCAAGACATCTTATTAATTTGGACAACGGACTGGTAAATGGTGATACACAACCTGTATTAAATAATAGCAACACACTCCCACTCACCCACGATTTATTTAACGAAGACGCACTTATTTTTAAAGATTTGAAGTCGAAAAACGTCACTTTAAAAAGCAAAACCCACGGTGATATTTTGTCGTTTTCCTATCACGATTTTCCGTACTTAGGCATTTGGGCCAAACCTACCGGAGATTACGTTTGTATTGAACCTTGGTTGGGCATAGCTGACAATGAAAACACCGATCAGGAGTTCACAACCAAAGAAGGCATTCTGAATTTAAAGCCCAAAGACCACTTTTCGGCAAGCTACACCATTAAAATACACAACAGCCATTTAGTGTAAACCCGTTTTTAAGTGTAACTTTGCCAACAAATTACAATAGCGTGACTTTTAACGACCTCAATTTAAACACACCACTTTACAACGCCCTCGACGATTTGGGTTTCAACACGCCAACGCCCATTCAGGCCGAAGCATTCAATGTTGTCGCTTCGGGTAAAGATGTGGTAGGAATAGCACAAACCGGTACAGGAAAAACACTGGCCTACATGTTGCCCATTTTAAGAAACTTAAAGTTTTCAAGACAGGACAACCCAAGGGTTTTGGTTTTGGTGCCCACGCGCGAATTGGTGGTTCAAGTGGTTGAGGAAATTGAAAAATTGTCGAAATACATTAACAATAGGGTGTTGGGCGTTTACGGAGGCACCAACATCAACACACAAAAACAAGCTGTTGCCCAAGGGTTGGATATTATCGTGGCCACTCCAGGACGGCTATACGATTTGGCCGTTAGCCGCGCATTACAACTCAAATCCATTCAGAAACTGGTGATTGACGAAGTGGATGTGATGCTCGATTTGGGATTCCGCCACCAACTTATCAATATTTTTGACATCCTTCCGGAAAGACGCCAAAATATTATGTTTTCCGCCACCATGACCCAAGATGTGGATTTGTTGATCAACGATTTTTTTAGAGGTCCGGAGCGCATTTCCATTGCCGTATCGGGAACTCCGTTAGAAAATATTGAGCAACAACGTTATAAAGTACCCAATTTTTATACGAAAGTAAATCTGTTGGTGCATTTGCTCAATGACACCGAAACCTTCAACCGAGTGATTGTTTTTGTGGCGTACAAACGTATGGCCGACCGCTTGTTTGAAAAACTTGACGAGCATTTTAAGGAAGAGCTTTGCGTGATCCATTCCAACAAAACACAGAATTATCGTCTGCGCAGTATCGAACAATTCAAGGAAGGTGTTAACCGCATTTTGGTAGCCACCGATGTGATGGCTCGCGGATTGGACATTGACAATGTAAGCCATGTTATTAATTTTGACACACCCGAATACCCCGAAAATTACATGCACCGCATTGGTAGAACGGGACGTGCCGAGCGCAAAGGCACATCGGTAACCTTTTCAACCGATAAAGAACAGGAGCACATTGAAAATATTGAGGCGCTGATGGATATGCAAATTCCTGTTTTGGACATGCCCGAAGCAGTGGAAATTTCAACCGAGCTTATCCCAGAGGAACGCCCAGAAATAAAAGAGCGCAACAACCCCACCAAACGCAGTGAAGAGGACGCCCCTGGACCCGCTTTCCACGAAAAAAAGGCTAAAAACCAAAAGGTTAATTTAGGCGGTTCGTACCGCAGGGAAATTTCCAAGAAATACAAAAAGCCTAAAACACGAGGCGATAAGAATTATAATAAACGAAATAAGAAGAAATAGTTGACAGTTTCAGCTTTTAACAGTTTCTCTATCTAGTTCCAAAACAAAAAAATAAAAAGGGAATTGATCATTAAATGGTCAATTCCCTTTTTTTGGTGTTTCGCTATTTTATTTTATAAAACTACCAAAACCCCAAAGTTTAGGTTTGTGGTGAATAAATTAAAGGAAAACAAATTACTCTCTGATTTTACAACGTCACTGCTTTCCCGTGCACTATAGTTATAACCTATACTACCCAAATTACTATATAAAAGAACCTTCTCAGACAATGTAAAACTAAAACCTGGAGTTATTCCAACAAACAAACTAGATGAATCTCCTTTTGAAATATCGTTACTGGAATTGTTAGTGCTGTCCTCCCATCGTTTAGTAAAACTGGCGCCACCTTCAAGATTAAAAGCTAGCTTTGAACCCAAGGGGATATATTGTCGAATATATGGTGCGACGCTAAGTTTCTCAAAATTATTTTCGTGGGTATCCCCTAGCGAATTGAAAGATTCTTGATTACCAAAACTAAACCCCGATTTTAATCCTAATACTAAATTATTATTTAAGGAATACCCTATATCTGGATTTATACCCAATGAAGTACTCTTATGTTCTGAATCAGCAATTTGATTTCTTAAAGGTTTTTGTTCTGAATCAGAATAATTAAAATTCAATGAACCACCTAAAACCCATTTGTTTTTCGGTATTTTAAACTTTTCGTCTGTGTTTTGAGCAAAAACGGTTGAACATGCTAAAAGCAAGGCAATAATTAAGTTTGTTTTCATAAAATAAGTTTTTTTAATATTAGCCTGATACAAACCAGAAATCGTACCATGACACCAATACTTATGTTAACTTAATATTATGATAACGTAAAAACCTACAAACAACTAAAAATCAAAATATTGTAAACGAACCCTCTTTTTCTGATTCTACCTTTTCAATCCCCATCCATTTCCATAATTAAATTGGCAATTAAAGCGGTCCACCCCGTTTGGTGCGAGGCACCGAGACCTTTGCCGGTATCGCCATCAAAAAATTCATAGAATAGATGTAAGTTTTTAAAATGCTCGTCGGTGGCAAACTTACTATCCGGGTCATCAGCATGGTATTGAAACTTCCCGTCTGAATTGGCTTCAAAAAGCTTAATCAACCTTTTGGTGAGCTGGTTTGCAATCTGATTGAGGTTAAGTTTGTTACCCGACCCCGTGGGAAATTCATATTGATACGTTGGCCCATAAAACTTGTAATATTTACGTAGCGATTGAATGATCATATAATTTATAGGCATCCAAATGGGGCCACGCCAATTGGAGTTTCCGCCAAACATATTGGAACGGCTCTCCCCCGGTTCGTATTGAATTTGGTGGTACCCATGATGCTGAAAAACGAATGGGTGTTTTTCATGATATTTTGAAAGCGAACGTATGCCATAATCCGAAAGAAATTCGTCTTCGTCCAGCAGTCGTTTAAGAAGGTGCTCCAACCTGAAGGCACGCATGATGGAGAATAAATAGTAGCCTTCGCCGTTGGGGTCATCTAAATTTGAAATCAATGACGCCAAATCGGGGCGCGTTCTTATTATTTCGTTGGCCCTAATCCTAAACTCCTTCAGTTCTTCAAAAAGATCTTTATGCATAATTTCAACGGCAAACATGGGGATTACCCCAACCAACGACCTAACTTTCAATCGGTCGGTGGCCCCACTTGCCATTTCAACTACATCATAATAAAAATTGTCTTCATCATCCCAAAGCGAAATATCCTTCTTCCCGATATGGTGCATCGCCCAAGCGATATTTAAAAAGTGCCTGAAAAACTTAGCGGCAGCCTCTTCATATATTTTATTGGTTTTAGAGAGCTCTAGCGACATGCGCAACATATTTAAAGCGAACATGGCCATCCAGCTCGTGGCGTCAGATTGTTGCATTCGGGTAATACCGGGCGGCATGTGGTTTCGGTCGAAAACCCCAATATTGTCCAAGCCCAAAAACCCACCTTCAAATAGGTCGGTACCACTTTTGTCCTTTTGGTTTACCCACCACGTAAAATTGAGCAACAGCTTTTGGAATGCCGTTTCCAAAAACTCCGTATCACCGCTTCCGTTGTACGCTTTGTCTTTATCGTAAACATGCCACACCGCCCAAGAGTGCACGGGAGGATTCACATCGCTGAAATTCCACTCGTAAGCCGGAATTTGTCCGTTAGGATGCATGTAGTTTTCCTTGAGCACCAAAAGAAGCTGCTCCTTGGCGAAAAACGGATCTACCTCAACAAAAGACGCCATATGAAAAGCCAAATCCCACGCGGCATACCACGGATATTCCCATTTATCTGGCATCGAAATAATATGTCTATTGGTAAGGTGCTGCCAATTATAATTTCTTAAGTTGGAACGCTGCGGTTTTGCTTCTCCGGGGCCTCCAAAAAGCCACTTGAACACATCGTTATAATAAAATTGTTTGGTCCAAAGCAGTCCTGCAAAAGCGTTTTTGGCAATGTCTCGGTGTGTTTCAGGAATATCGTTGTTGATGGTTTCATTGTAAAAGGCTTCGCACTCTTTCATGCGTTGTTCGAACATGGTATCAAAATCAGCCCAAGGATCGTCCATTTTTGTTTTGGTTAAACGAATTCTAATCGTTTTTTCTTGACCCGGCTTGAGCTTCAATTTGTGCCAAACTGCAAATTTAGACCCATTTTTTTCGGGGTTGACTGTCCGTTTTTTATTTACTACGCGCTCATTTATTCCGTCCTTAACGTATTTTACTTCATTAGGAACATTATAAATGCGTTTATTATTGGTTTCGTTTTCGCAAAAGAGTTGCTTCCCTTTTTCGTGATATAAATAATAGCGGCCGTTTCGGGTGCTTCTCGACATCACACTTCGTTTGGAAGTCGATTTTATCGTTGGCCTTGTATGCCGTGTATTATGCTTCCAAAAATTGCGAAACCAAAGATGCGGAAGCACGTGTACCTTAGCTTTTTTTGCACCTCTGTTCACCACGGTTATTTTCATCAGAATATCGCTGGTATCGGCTTTGGCATACTCAACAAAACAATCGAAATAGGCATTGTTTTTGAAACTTTTAGTATCCAAAAGTTCATATTCAAACTCATCGCGACTTCGTTGGTTCCTGTGCACCAAATCTGAATACGGAAATTCGTTTTGCGGATATTTGTAAAGAAATTTACAGTAGGAATGCGTTGGCGAACTCACCTGATGGAAATATAATTCCTTGACATCTTCGCCATGGTTCCCTTGGTTATTAGTCAAACCAAAGAGACGTTCTTTCAAAATTTTATCCTTGCCATTCCAAAAAGCAGGCGCCAAACATAAAATCTCACGGGCATCACAAAACCCTGCAATGCCCTCTTCGCCCCACCTGAAAGCATTGCTTCTCGCCTTGTCGTGATCTATAAACTCCCAAGAAGTACCATGTTCGCTGTAATCCTCACGTACCGTTCCCCATTGCCTATCGGCCAAATATGGCCCCCATTTTTTCCAAGTTTTATATGTATTTGCTTCTTTTAAACGCTCTGCTTCGATACCTTTTTGAACCATGTTGATATGTGAGTTAGTGAATTATGAAGTTGTATTATTGCTATAATGAACGTGCGAAACAACGAAGAACTATTCTCCGGCCTTTCAATTAAAAATACGCTATTTCGAGCAATAAATCATGCTGCCGAAAAAGTATTATTTAATTGATTTTTTCTTGGATTTATTTTGATAACACACTAAAAAACACGGGGCTAATTTGATAAAACAGTAGTTCCTCTATTTTAAAATGTTGTAGCTCACCATAATGTTCATAGAAATCAATCCGCTAAGGCGGCATTTACCAAAATCCTGAACTTTGTCGAAGTGTCGTCGTTTTTTGTTCGCTGGGTTTGTTTCATTAAAATACCGATTAAGTTTTCTTTTGGATCGGCAAAATATTGTGTATTGAAATAACCGCCCCATTCAAAAGTACCTTCGCTGCCACTGCCCCCCAAGTCATGCTTTTTCTTATCGACCAAACCAAAGGCCAAACCATGAACGGCAGTAATATCCTCTGAGATATGTGGAATTTGATTGGTTAAAATCGTTTCAACCGTGGTGCGACTTAACAATCGCTTGCCATTCAACTCTCCCCCGTTTAAATACATATTTAAAAACTTGGCATAATCGGATGCGGTACTGGTAAGCCCCGCGCCTCCAGAAAAGAAGCGTTTTGCACCCTTTTTAGGATAATCGGTATCGTAAAACGTTACTGGATATTTCATCCATTGTCCATTTTCAAAAGTTTGCACAGTTACCAATCTATCGTATTTAGATTCGGGCAAATAAAACTGGGTATCTTCCATTCCCAGAGGCTGAAAAATCCGGGTTTTAAAAAATTCATCTAATGGCATTCCTGAAATAATTTCAATAAAATACCCTAATACATCAATGCTTTCGCTATAAGTAAACCGCTCGCCCGGATTATGGTGTAATGGCAGTTTGGCTAGTATTTTTACGCTTTCTTCTATGCTGATGTTTTTGGTAGTGAACAAATCGGTTACACCTGCTTTGGCATATATTTTTTTGAAACGTGAATCGCTATCAATTTGACCGTAGCCAAGTCCCGAAGTGTGCGTTAACAAATGCCTAATGGTAATGTGGTTTTCGGCAGGCATTGTCGTAAAAGACGAATCGGCTTCCTTAAACGACTTTAAAAGTGTGGCGTTTTTAAACTCAGGAATGTATTTTGAAATTGGCTCGTCCAATCCAAACTTACCCTCTTCCCAAAGCATCATTACCGCGGTTGATGTTATGGCTTTTGTTTGTGAAGCTATCCTAAAAATAGCATCTTTTTCCAAAGTTTTTCCCGAAGCATTATCGGCCAAACCAAAGGCTTTATGGTACACTATTTTTCCATTTCGGAAAATTAAAGCTACTGCACCGGGCACTTTATTTTCTTCAATTGATTGGGAAAGCATGGAATCTATTCTGCTTAACCTTTCATTAGAAATGCCTTCGTTTAAAAATTTGGTTGAAGCATGCGATTCTTCCTTAACGGAAGCCTCCTTTTTAAAACAAGCGGTTAATAAAATAGCGGTTGCAAAAGCAAAAATCAGTCGTTTCATGTGTTTGATTTTGTTGGTTTGTTTAATAGTTAAGACTTGCTAATTTAGGTTTTAATATTAAACAAAAAAATCCCTTTCCGAATAAACGGAAAGGGACTGTAACAGTAGAGAGCTTTTGGGCATACAAAAAATAACCAACCAAATTTTAACCCTAACTTAAAGTTAATCTCGCACACTTACTTGGCTCTCTACAATGTCATTTATAGGCACTATTAATTTCCCTTCTTTTGTTTTTAAGGTTATTGAAACATTATTAATAGATTCCACTTCGCCTTTTATTTCTCCAAATTCAATTTCTTGTCCTATTTCATAAGTCTTTCTGGCATAAAAGGTTTTTAACAGATCGGCCACAATTCTTTGGGCTCCAAAACCAAATGCCAACGCAAAGGCCAGTAAAAAAGCGGCAAGAATTAAAGTTACATTGCTAGTAATGATTTCGGTATCTACCCCTGCCTGGTTTAATGCCGTTATCGACACAAATAGCAATAGTAGAAAAAACACAATTTGACTGATAAACTTCGCCCCCGATAAATCCATCGAATCAAAGAAAGACTTGATGGCTTTTTTAACAAAATTGGCCAATAGCAAACCGATGGTGAAAATGATTAATGCCGAAAATAACTTGGGCAAATAGCCCAAGAAATTTTGTATCTCGGCAGAGACCATGGTAAGGTTCAAAATATCGGTTACCACAATAAGTATCATGATATACATGATCCATTTTACAAACTTGGTGGTAATTTTTATAACATCGAAATTGAGTTTTTTACCATCAAAAATTTCAATATCGTTTATTTTATCGTCCAGTTTATCGGCTTTGGCAAATTTTAATGCTTTTCTTACTATACCAACCAAAAGTTTGGTTAAAAACCAACCAATTATTATAATAGCTATGGCGCCCAAAATATTGGGAATAACTTTTGCCACCTCGGCCGTCATAGCCGACAACGATGCCTTAACGCTATCATTCCAAGCTGTAATTTTATCCATATTTAGTTATTTTGTTATTGGTTATTCTTTCCTTTTTTTTATGGTTTGTTCTATAATTTTTGCTGGGTCTAAAGAGAATAGTTTAGCTAGATCCATAAGCAATTTTGCCATGGCAATATCACTCATAACCTTTGCTTTAAGTTCTTCTGGAACTTCCTTAAGCGGCTGATTTATATGTTTAAACGGATTTTCCATTAGTTAAACTTCTCGTTATATACTTTCAACAACTTATCTTTTGCTCGTTTAATGCGCATTTTCACCGCACTTTCTCCTATGTCTAAAACACTTTCTATTTCCCTAATGGAAAGCCCATCTTGGTATTTTAGCAACAATATCATTTTTTCTTCTGGAGCAATGAGCTCTAAAGCCTCCTTCAACCTATCGACACGCATATTTACAAACCCATCATCGTCATCATCGTCTTCAGAAAGGTTTTCAATATCTTTGTAATCGACAGACTGTTTTTCAAACTTTTTGGCCGTATTTCTAGTTACATAATTTACGCAATGGTTATACGTAAAAGCATACAGCCAAGTTGAAAATTTCGATTTTCCTTTGAAACTCGCCAACTTAACAAAGAGCTTTAAAAATACATCCTGCGCTAAATCTTTGGCTTCATCCTCGTCTTTTGAAAACCCATAACACTTGTTAAACACCAACCCGGCGTATCTATCGTACAAAATTTCAAATAGCAATGTGTTATTGGTTTTAACAATTGCCTTTACCAAATCTTCATCTGATAAATTATTAATGTCGTTGAGGGTTTTCAAATTTAGCTAATCGCCATTAGTTGTTTATAAATATTAAGACACCTTTGCTTTTAAATGGTCACACAAAAAAGTGACATAAAAGCCTAATTTTATTATGTTTTGAGTGCTTTGGGCAACCTAATGTTATTCAAACAGCACACAACACGAATATTACCAATTGGCAATCAACAATATACAAAAACCCAAAATACCAATTACCTTTAAAAATCGTTTAAGTTATTAAAAAAATAAAATTTACGTAAAAACGAGAAACAGTTGACTTTGAATATTTAACTCAACAATGAATAACGCACCAAGAGCTTTCCTCCTTTAACCCATTTTATCCAACCTTTCCCAACGGTCTCAAAATGGTCGTCAATAAGCGCAACAAACATCCATTCATCTAAAATGCGCAAAGGCTTCATAAAACTGTACAGGATGTTTATTCTGTTTGCATGGGCAAATGGTTTTACAAAAACGGAAGACGTATTTGGATTAAAAAACTCAACACTATGCACACCCAACAAAAACTCAGGCCAATATAACGTTTGGCCTTTATGTTTGTTGACATAAGCCGTTTTATGACTTATTGTGTTTACCACAACCTCGACAAATTCTTGGGTAACGGATTGCACTTTAAAATATAGCAAACCGTAATCGAGTTTTAAATGGTTAGGCACTAACCAAGGCGGTGCCGTAGCTATTTCGTAGCCTCCATATTCAGCCTTTTTGAATGTGATGCTGTCTGTGGGACTGTGTTCCATCAATGATTTTTCAAAATTGAGATTTCCGTAAAAATAAAGCACGTTGTTTTCTGAAAAATTTGGAGTAAACATTCCTAAACCCGACTCATTTTCGTTGGATTGAAAATTGGTTTTATAAAGTTTTGCCATAGGTTCGGCTTCCGAAGAAACAGGTTTTGTCGGCACCTCTTTTTTCGGAATTATGGGTTGCTCTATCTTTTGCTTTTCCAACACCCTTGCTTTTTGCTTTTCTAAATACTTAAGGTGAAAATAGCCCCAGAAGCCTACAATTGATACAGCCAATGCTATATTGAGGCGAAAAACAAGCTTCCTTTTGAATTTGTAGGCGATAAAAAGTGCCAGCAAAAGTCCAAGGAACATAGCAACTACGCCATAGCCCAAAACGATGGTGCCACCGGCCAAACCTTGATTTTTTCCTGCACTAACTAGCCCGGCATAACTCAAACCTACAAAGAAGCTAAAAACGAGCATTAAAAAGTAAAACAGAAAGCTATATCCCTTTAACATTTTATGCCCCATAGTTAAAAGTTTATGGTTTTAGTAAAGGTTTCCCCTTGCTTAATCTCCATGGTAAAGGTTTCACTTTTCCCTCTAAATCCCTCCGTGAGCGCTTTTAGGGTAACCTCGTACACCCCCGGATTTAAAATAAATTCTTTCGGGTTGTTATTTGACGATGTGTAAGTTCGGCCACCCGTCACCCCTTTGTTGGCGTTTTTATCCTTGATATTTACCGTAGCATCGACCAAAGCACCTCCACCCGAAGCACCAATTAAGGCAATACCACTTTTAAATTGGTGCTTGGCTTCTACCGTTTTTCCCGATTGCACTTCAACATCTTCTATTTTAAAAGTTGTATGAAGTCCTTTAATTCTAAGTGCCACCAACTCGATATCGTAAACACCAGCATTCACTTCTACAATTTTTGGGCGACCATACGTACGGCTACCGCCCACAACTTCACCACTTTTTGTCATAATTTTACTGGTACAATCCCAACCTTCGCCGTTATTTAGGGTGATAATATTTATTTTTCCACCATCAAAACTTACGGTTTCATGCCCCACTCTACCTTCAATACTTTCTACGGTAAGCGAAGTACCTTTTATTCTGGTGTTTTCCAAAGGCTGGATTTGAAGGTCGTATTTACCGGGAGGCAAATAGAGAAACGAAGTGTCTCTGTACGTTCTGCCCGCATCAACTTCTTCTTTTGTTCCTTTTTTATAGGCCCTTACCCAAGCATCAACTGGTTGTTCGTTTTTGGTGGCATAAATTGAAAAATTCCCTTTTGGGTCATCAACCGTTTGGGAAGTGGCTTCTGTTAACACTTCTTGCAAACCACTGGCATTGGCCGCATCGTGGTAGCTCCCATCACCGGCATTTGCAGCACATTTTAGCTGTTCCTTTTCACCTTCCTTTAAGCCAAACCCAACAATGTGCAACTTAAATTCGATGCCTTCTAATTTAGCTTTTGAAACCACATCGCAAATATCGCCATCGCAGGATTCAATACCGTCGGTTATTAAAATGATAGTCGCCTTGGTTTTATTTTCCTTGAGTGAATTTATTGCGATTGTCGCCGACCGAGCCAAAGGTGTTTTTCCTAAAGGGGTTATTTCTTTAACCCCATTTATTATTTTGACTTTTGAATGGTTCTTTAAATCAACAAGATATTCAATATCGTCGCAATCCCCTTTTTTTCGATGCCCGTAAGCCAACAAACCCACGTTTTGATTTTCGGGAAGATTGCCAACCGTTTCCGCCAAAACATCGGCTGCGATTTCCTTTTTGGTTCTATCTTCCAACTTGCCCCACATGGAACCACTGGCATCATAAATAAACAAAATGGGAGAAACCTCCTGTGCATGGGGCTTCAAGAAAAAACAAAAAACAACGAATAACAATGCTAACTTTTTCACAGGTTTTAATTTTAATAGTTACAAAAAGACAAAAGATGGCTACCATGCATATAGCATATTATCGAGCTCTAGGGGAGAAAAACAACTAAGTATTTAAGTGAAGTAGATTTTGGTTATGTAAGATAGCAAAACCTTTTTATTAAAACAAGGCATTGAAATTGGGCGACAGACACATAGCCAATGGAAATTTATGCCAATAAAAAAGCGGACTTGTTTTATTTTAAGTCCGCTTCTGTATAGTAATCCCAAATTATATGGAATAGCGATTTAAATATGTAAAGCTCTATCGCCAGTTGCAGCAAGCGCCGCTTCTTTAATAGCTTCTGTAAAGGTTGGATGTGCATGGCTCATACGTGAAATATCTTCTGCCGATGCTCTGTATTCCATGGCTACAACAGCTTCTGCAATCATATCGGCAGCACGGGCACCAACCATGTGTACGCCCAAAATTTCATCTGTATTTTTATCGGCCAATACTTTTACAAATCCGTCGATATCCATACTCGCTCTAGCACGACCTAAAGCACGCATTGGGAATTGCCCTGATTTGTATTCCACGCCAGCCTCTTTTAACTGCTCTTCGGTTTTACCTACAGCTGCTACTTCAGGCCAAGTGTAAACGACACCCGGAATTAAATTATAATCGATATGTGGTTTTTGTCCCGCTAATGTTTCGGCTACAAACACGCCTTCTTCTTCAGCTTTGTGTGCCAACATAGCCCCTTTTACCACATCGCCAATCGCATAAATATTCGATGCCGATGTTTGTAAATGATCGTTTACTTCAATTTGCCCTCTGTCGTTTACTTTCACACCAGCGGCTTCGGCATTCAACCCATCGGTGTATGGGCGACGCCCTACAGACACCAAACAATAATCGCCTTTAAATTCTACTTCTTCACCTTTTTTGTTATCGGCTTTTACAATAACCTCATCGCCTTTTCTTTCAACCGATTTTACTTTATGGGAAACATTCATGCCGAATTTTTGTTTCTTCAACACTTTGTTCAATTCTTTTGAAAGTCCGCCGTCCATAGTCGGGATAATGCGATCCATAAACTCAACCACAGAAACCTCGGCACCCAAACGTTTGTATACTTGGCCAAGCTCCAAACCGATTACACCACCACCAATAATGATTAAATGTTTTGGTATTTCCTTTAGTTTTAAAGCTTCGGTAGAAGTAATGATGCGTTCTTTGTCAATTTCGATAAATGGCAAAGTTGACGGCTTACTTCCGGTAGCAATAATGGTGTTTTTTGCTTCAATTTCGGTTGTTTCCTCTCCTGCAATAGTAATATGTGTAGCGTCCTTAAAACTTCCTAAACCTTGGTAAACGTCAATATTGTTTTTCTTCATTAAAAAATCAATACCGCCGGTAGTTTGATCCACCACCGCTTGCTTACGGGCAATCATTTTTTCCAAATTAACCTTAACATCGCCTGGAATTTCAATACCGTGCTCTTCAAAATGTTTTATGGCATCTTCGTAATGGTGCGAAGAATCCAACAGTGCTTTACTGGGAATACACCCTACGTTTAAACAAGTACCTCCTAAAGTTGAGTATTTTTCTATAATGGCAGTTTTCATGCCCAATTGTGCGCAACGAATGGCTGCTACATATCCACCAGGACCGGAGCCTATTACGGCTACATCATATGAGTTCATATTTTTATTTTGAAATTCTTTATTTTTTAACCAAAATCAAAAATACGAATGTTTTACGGTAGCACAATAAAAAAGGGAGGTTTATAAATTGAAATATTGATTTTCAATAAATACTTTAATAATTTTCTCTAAATCGTAAATATAAACTGAAATTTTAACATATTTTTTTCCACCATTTAAACAAATTGCTCAAACGATTAACCATTCTGCTATTTTTTTGCTTCGATTTAAAATCTGCACCCATTTTTTCTGCCCAAACTATTTTTTCGTATATTAATGATTCACATTAATCAAAACCAAAATATTATGGATGAGCATGTTTATAAAAAAATCGAAATTGTAGGCACTTCGGCCAAATCGAGCGACGACGCTATTGAAAACGCCATTAAAAAAGCTTCAAAATCGGTACAAAACCTACGGTGGTTTGAGGTTATCGATACACGCGGCAATATCAAAGAAGGCAAGGTGGATATGTGGCAGGTTACGGTAAAATTGGGCTTTACCATGAAAAATTAATAATGCACACTATATATTTCTCAACTGAAATTATGTAGTTTTGTGCGTCATGCAAAAAAACATCAACATACAGAACAAAAAAGCCAAGTTTCAATATGAAATTTTGGACAAATACACCGCTGGGATTGTTCTGTCGGGTACCGAAATTAAATCAATTAGAAACAGTAAAGCTTCTATTGCCGAAAGTTTTTGCGAGTTTAATGATCGTGGCGAGCTGTTTGTGGTAAATATGACCATTGAAGAATACAAATACGGCACCCACTATAACCATAGGCCTAAAGCCGAACGCAAATTGCTCCTCAATAAAAAGGAGCTGAAAAAGCTTAATAAAGAAGTCCAAAACACGGGGCTGACCATTATTCCGTTGCGATTATTTATCAACGAAAATGGATTGGCCAAGTTGGTTGTTGCCCTAGCAAAAGGTAAAAAACTGTACGACAAGCGTGAAACCATAAAAGACCGCGACAACAAACGCAACTTAGATCGCATAAAAAAAGCCTACAATTAACACTTATGGCTTGTTTTTTGATGAACATGGACAACACTAACCTATCAAATAAAACACAAACCATGAAATACCCCTTGGCTCTCCTTATCGCCATTTTTCTCGGCTTACAAATCCACGCTCAAGACGATTCCTATAAAGAAGAAAAAACCGAAGAACAAGAAGAAAAAATTTTAGACACCACCGCCGTTTACACCCTAAACAAAACCATTAAAGCGCTGTACAGTTCTATTTCAGGTGAAAAGGAAGAAAAAAGAAATTGGAAACAATTTCATTATCTTTTTAAGCCAGAAGCTAAAATGGTAGTTTCACATTTAAATGACGATTTTGTTTACGACACACGTTATTTAAGTCCGAAAGACTATAAAAAAACATCTGAAAAATGGATGATGGAACATGGCTTTATTGAAAAGGAAATCCACCGAAAAGTAGAACATTTTGGTAATATCGTGCACGTTTTCAGCACTTACGAAGCGTTTTATTCCAAAACAGACGAAGAACCTTTTATGCGCGGCGTTAACAGCATTCAGTTGTTTTACGACGGTACGCGTTGGTGGATTGTAAACATTATGTGGGCGCAGGAAAACGACGAAAATCCCATTCCAAAAAAATATTTGCCTTAAGCAACAAACCATGGGAAAACAACTTCCGGAAATTACGCCCGAACTCCAAGAATTTATTAAAAAGCAACACATCTTTTTTGTGGGTACAGCAGCTACCGATGGCCGAGTAAACGTATCTCCCAAAGGTTATGATTCGTTGCGCGTGTTGGGTCCAAATAAATTGGTGTGGCTCAATTTAACAGGAAGCGGCAACGAAACGGCAGCACACCTTTTAAAGAATGACCGTATGACCATTATGTTCTGCGCATTTGAAGGCAAACCACTTATTTTACGGCTTTACGGACAAGCCAAAATTTATCATGAAAGGGATGCCGAATTTCAACAACATATCGGCCTGTTTGAAGAAAACACGGGCTCTAGGCAAATTATCGTGATGGATATTGATTTAGTGCAAACCTCCTGCGGATATTCCATTCCATTTATGGATTTTAAAGAAGATCGCGAACAGCTAAACGCTTGGAGCACCAAACAAGGCAAAGAAAAAATAAAAGCCTACCAACAGGAAAAAAACGCCAAAAGTATTGATGGATTTGAAACGAAGATTCGTTAAATTTAATTGTGTCAAATTCCAATCCCGGTAGCTACCGGGACTAAATTCTAACTGCTAACTGCTAACAAACCTAATTCTTATCCTCCAAAAGCGGCACAAACCTAAAAGAACCAAATTCCTCTTTATCGAATTCCTTAGGGCCTTTGCGGGTAAACATGGTCATTTCCTGTACGTCGTCGCCCACCGGAATCACCAATCGGCCACCAATTTTCAGTTGGCTCAACAACGGTGTCGGCACATAAGGGGCACCGGCAGTAACCAAAATACCATCAAAAGGCGCTTCTTCTCTCAATCCGATATAACCATCGCCAAAAATCAGTTTTTTGGCCCGGTAGCCCAATTTAGGCAAAAACTTACTGGTTTTTTTAAACAGTTCGTTTTGGCGTTCAATACTATAAACCCTAGCGCCCATTTCGCACAATACGGCCGTTTGGTAGCCGCTGCCCGTACCGATTTCCAAAATTTTATCGCCCTTTTTTATTTGGAGCAATTCCGTTTGAAAAGCCACGGTATAAGGCTGCGAAATGGTTTGGTCGGCCGCAATCGGGAAGGCTTTATCCACGTAAGCATAATGCAAAAAGCCCGAGTCCATAAACAAATGCCGCGGAATGTTGTTAATGGCATTTAAAACCGATTTGTCAACTATGCCTTTGTGCTTTAACTCGTTAACCAATTGCTGGCGCAATCCCTTATGCTTAAATGTATCTTTCAATTTTGGTGGTGTTAGAATCGATAAAATTACTCAAAACATTTTAAAGCCTAAAAGCAAATTTTACGGAATTTGACTTTCAAAATTAAGAAGTCAAAAATTAAAGTGAATTCCTTATTTTGACGTTTTAATTATCTTATTTTTGTTGAAAACATAAAAATTATGCTAAAAGCTGGTGTACTTGGTGCTGGGCACTTAGGAAAAATACATTTAAGACTCCTTAAACAATCTGAAAAATACGAACTGGTTGGTTTTTATGATGCCGATGAAGCGCACGGCAAAAAAATTGAAGCCGAGTTTGGCTATAAATTCTTCAATTCAATAGATTCGTTAATTGACGCCGTAGATATGGTGGATATTGTTACGCCAACCCTTTCGCATTTTGATTGCGCCAAGCAAGCCATAGCCAAGGGCAAGCACATTTTTATTGAAAAACCCATTACTAATACCGTTGAAGAAGCCGAAGAAATTAGACGCCTTTTGGCCCAAAATAACCTACGCGGACAAGTAGGCCACGTTGAGCGCTTTAACCCCGCTTATTTAGCAGTGAAAGACGATATTAAATCGCCCATGTTTATTGAAACCCACCGTTTGGCGGAGTTTAACCCAAGGGGCACCGATGTTCCTGTGGTGTTGGATTTAATGATCCACGATATTGATATTATTTTGAGTATCGTTAAGTCGAAAATCAAGCATATTTCGGCAAGTGGGGTTGCAGTAATCAGCGATACGCCCGATATTGCCAATGCCCGTTTAGAATTTGAAAACGGCTGTGTGGCCAATCTAACGGCGAGTCGTATTTCACTTAAAAAAATGCGGAAAGCGCGTTTCTTCCAAAAGGATGCCTATATCTCAGTGGATTTCCTTACCAAAAAATGTGAGGTTGTAAAAATGAAGGATGCCCCTGAACATCCAGGCGATTTCGATATGATCCTCCAAAATGCCGAAGGTGTAAAAAAACAAATTTATTTTGACAACCCAGCGGTACCCGAAAACAATTCTATTTTAGACGAGTTGGAATCGTTTGCCGAAGCCATAAAACACAACCGTGCTCCAGAAGTTACGCTGCACGATGGTACCGAAGCGCTAAGAGTTGCCAACCAGATTATTGATAGCTTTTGAGAGCGTGAAGCATAAAGTTGGAAGCATAAAGAAAGAAGCGTGGGAAAAAACCTAATGCAGACAACTGACTATCAACTCTTAACTAACAACTATTGACTAATAACTACCAACCACTAAAAATACTTCTATGAAAAACATTGCAGTTATTGGCGCAGGCACCATGGGCAATGGCATTGCACATACGTTTGCCCAAAATGGATTTAAAATCAACCTTATTGATGTTAGCGAAGCTTCTTTAAAACGCGGCATGGACACCATTTCTAGAAATTTGGATAGAATGGTAGCCAAAGAAAAAATTACCGCAGCCGATAAAACGGCCACTTTGGCAAACATTTCTACGTTTACCAAAATTTTAAACGGCACACAAAAAGCCGATTTAGTGGTTGAAGCGGCTACCGAAAACCTCAATTTAAAACTCCGTATTTTTAAGGAACTGGACGAAACTTGTGGTGAAAACACTATTTTGGCCACCAACACCTCGTCTATTTCCATCACGCAAATTGCCGCCGCCACCACAAAACCAGAGCGCGTTATCGGGATGCATTTTATGAATCCTGTACCGATTATGGAATTGGTTGAAGTTATCCGTGGTTACAACACTTCAAACGAAGTGACCCAAACCATCATGGCACTTTCAAAAAAATTGGGTAAAACCCCTGTGGAAGTAAACGATTATCCAGGATTTGTAGCCAACCGAATTTTAATGCCCATGCTTAATGAAGCTATTGAAACCCTGTACAATGGCGTGGCTGGCGTTGAGGAAATTGATACCGTAATGAAACTGGGCATGGCACACCCTATGGGACCGTTGCAACTGGTCGATTTTATTGGGTTGGACGTTTGTCTTTCTATTTTGAATGTGATGTACAACGGGTTTAAAAATCCGAAATATGCTCCCTGTCCCCTTTTGGTCAATATGGTCAACGCTGGTAAATTGGGCGTAAAATCGGGCGAAGGTTTTTATGATTATTCCGAAAGTAAAAAGGCAGAAAAAGTTTCTAAACAATTTAAATAGTCTCAGTTGGCAGTACTCAGTTGGCAGTCATTAACTGAATACTGAGTACTGCTTACTGCCAACTAAAAAGCATGGCCAAAGTACTCCCATTTAAAGCCGTAAAACCTACTCCAGAAAAAGTTGAATTGGTAGCCTCGCGTTCGTACCAAAGCTATTCTCCAACCGAAATGGAGCATATTTTAAGCACCAATCCCTATTCGTTTTTAAACATTGTCAACCCCAGTTACAAGCACCAGAACGCCGTCAAAAGGAAAAAGCGCTATACTTTGGTGAAAAACCATTACAAGACGTTCAAAGCCCAAGGTGTTTTTAAACAAGACGATAGAGCTAGCTATTACGTTTATAAAATCAGAAAAAGCAACGGGGTTTCATTCTCGGGCATTATTGCGGCCGCCAGCACCGAAGATTACAAAAACAACGTGATTAAAAAGCATGAAGATACCATTGCGCATCGCGAAAATATGTTTAAGGATTACCTAAAAACAGTGGGATTCAATGCCGAGCCTGTTTTGCTAACCTATGCAGACAACACCTCAATTACCGGTATCATTTCAGAAACACAAAACACAACTCCCGAGTTTGAGTTTTCAACCGATAACGGAGATTTCCATAAACTTTGGAAAATTGAAAGTGATGCCACGATTGGCCAAATTTCAACAGAATTTAAAAACATCGATTCCATTTACATTGCCGATGGCCACCACAGATCGGCATCATCAAATTTATTAACTGAAAGTCTAAAGCAGGAAAACAAAAACCACACAGGAAACGAACCCTATAATTTTTTTATGGGCTTTTTTATTGCAGAATCGGAGCTCAAAATTTATGAATTCAACCGATTGGTGAGAGATTTAAACGGACTTTCAAAAGATCTATTTTTAGAGCAATTGCAACTAAATTTCAGAATAGAAAACCGAGGCACGGACCTTTGTAAACCTACGGAAAAACACCAATTCAGCATGTATCTTGATGGCGAATTTTATGCTATTTCACTACTTGAAAATCAATATAATTTTCAAAATGCGTTGGAGGCTCTGGATGCACAAATACTTTTCCAAATGGTATTAAAGCCTATTTTGGGCATTTCCGATTTACGGAACAATTCGCGCATCGATTATCTGCATGGCAAAAACAGCCTTACGGAAATTAAAAATAAAGTGGATAGCGGAGAATTTGCTGTTGGCTTCGGACTCGTACCCGCGACCATTAACGAGATAAAAGCTATTGCCGACCAAGGTTTGACCATGCCTCCTAAAAGCACCTTCATTCAACCCAAATTAAGTAGTGGGGTAACCGTTTATGAATTTTAGGTTTCTAAATAGACCCGTTACCAGTAACGAAAAACACCAAAATCAACTAAAAACTAAACCAGCACAAAAGCATCAAACAGACGAAAAATCTTAAAAATTTAAGTTATATTTAGCCAATATGAACATTAAAGACAACCTTGAAAAAATAAAATCTTCGTTACCTGACCACGTTACATTGGTGGCTGTTTCAAAAACCAAACCGCTTGGCGATATTATGGAAGCCTACCATGCTGGACAACGCGTTTTTGGCGAGAACAAAATTCAGGATATGGCCGAAAAATACGAGGCTCTTCCAAAAGACATTGAATGGCACATGATTGGCCATGTGCAACGGAACAAGGTGAAATATATGGCACCGTTTGTATCGCTGATTCATGGAGTGGACAATTATAAATTGCTGAAGGAAATTGATAAACAGGCACAAAAAAGCGAACGCATTATTGACTGCCTGCTTCAAATAAAAATTGCTGAAGAAGATTCAAAATTTGGCATGACCTTAGATGATGCTTCAGGGATTTTAAAATCAGAAAACTTTTCAGAATTAAAAAACATTCGGATTACCGGGGTTATGGGCATGGCTACTTTTACCGATGATGATGCCCAAATCGGAAAGGAATTCAATGCTTTAAAATCAGCTTTTGAGAAACTAAAAACCATTGAAGCACCAAACTTTCAACCCAAAACCATCAGTATGGGCATGAGCGGAGATTACCCGTTGGCCATTGAGTGCGGTAGTAATATGGTTAGAATTGGAAGTAGTATTTTTGGGGAAAGAAATTAACACTAAAACCACAGATTATTTACGCAATACTCGACATAGAAACCACTGGCGGAAAGTACAATGAAGAAGGCATTACCGAAATAGCCATTTACAAATATGATGGCCATGAGGTGGTGGATCAATTTATAAGTTTGGTAAATCCCGAACGCGAAATACAGCCCTTTGTGGTTAACCTAACGGGGATAAATAGCAATATGCTACGCAGTGCGCCAAAGTTTTACGAAGTAGCCAAGCGCATTGTTGAGATTACCGACGATTGCATTTTGGTGGCCCACAATGCCAATTTCGATTACAGGATTTTAAAAACCGAATTTAAACGCTTGGGCTTTGACTACGAACGAAAATCGTTGTGCACGGTCGAGTTGTCCAAAAATTTAATCCCGGGGCAACCCTCGTACAGTTTGGGTAAATTGGTCCGCTCTTTGGGCATTCCGGTGACCGACCGCCATAGAGCTTCGGGCGATGCACTAGCCACTGTTAAACTCTTTAAAGTGCTTCTGAACAAAGACACCGAAAAAGATATTGTTAAGCAATCCATCAAATCGAACCCAAAACATCAGCTGGAACCGCGACATATCGATATTATTGAAAATTTACCATCAACTACGGGGGTGTATTACATTCATAAAGCTGATGGAGAAATCATCTATATCGGGAAGAGCAACAACATAAAAAAGCGCATCAACCAACATTTTACGGGCACACATGCCAAATCAAAAAAAATTCAATCTAAAGTATCGGCGGTAACTTATGAGTCTACAGGCAGCGAACTGGTAGCGCTTTTAAAGGAAAGCGAAGAAATAAAAAAGAACAGACCCATTTACAATCGGGCGTTAAGGCGTTCCATTTTCACCCATGCACTCTATAGTTTTCTTGACGAAAACGGTTATATCAACTTAAAAATCGATATTGCCGATGGACGCAAAAAACCCATCACCACCTTTAGCACCAGACAAAGCGGAAAAAGCTTTATTACCAAAGCGGTCGAGGAGTTTAATCTATGCCAAAAACTCACCGGATTGTACAAAACAAAATCCAGTTGTTTCAATTACGATATTAAGGAATGCCAAGGGGCTTGCATACAAAAAGAATCCCCAGAATCGTATAACCAAAGGGTAAAACAACTTATTGACAAAAACAGCTATTCTAACAAAAATATGGTAATCATTGACCGTGGCCGGGATGTGGACGAACGCAGCGCCATATTAATTAAAGACGGTGTTTTTCAAGGTGTTGGTTATTTCAACCTGAATTACCAAATCAACAATATTGATGTTTTGGAATCCATCATCACCCCAATGCAGAACAATAGGGACGTGCAGCACATCATCCAAAGTTACCTCAGAAAAAATAAGCGTTTAAAAGTTATTCACTTAAACGAAAATTAAATCTTTTAGTATTTTTGCGCACTATGGAGAAATCGAGCAACTTTAGCAAATGGAGAGCCAAAATCCACGAAGTGATATATGGCACCCATACCCGTACCGGAAAGTTGTTCGACATTGTTTTACTCATGGCCATCATTTACAGTATCATTATCGTGATGCTGGAAAGTGTTGAGTCTTTCGATAATAAATACCATAATTTTTTCAACATTTCAGAATGGGTCATCACCATTTTGTTCACCATTGAGTACATTTTAAGAATTGTAAGTGTAAAGAAACCAAAAAAATACATTTTAAGTTTTTACGGCATCGTTGATTTACTGTCAACCCTTCCAAAATATATTTCATTCTTTATTTTAGACACCCAGTTTTTAGCTGTTTTCAGAGCCTTGCGTTTGCTAAGAATATTTAGGATTTTAAAATTAATTCGATATGTTGGCGAATCGAATAAACTTATTAGAGCCTTAAGAAACAGTCGGTCTAAAATTTTCATTTTTATATTCTTTGTATTTATAATTTCCATCATTCTGGGTACGGTGATGTATTTAATTGAAGGCCCTGACAATGGCTTTAAAAGCATTCCACAAAGTATTTATTGGTGTATCGTCACCCTGACTACGGTTGGTTTTGGCGATATTACCCCGCAAACTGCCGTTGGGCAAATATTGGCAACCATTATTATGATTATTGGTTACGGCATAATTGCTGTGCCCACCGGAATCGTTTCGGCCGAATACGCTTCAACAAGGGGAAAATCGCCCAACAAGGAAAACAGCTCTTGTGCAAACTGCGGATCTGATATTATAATGGAAGACGCTTCATACTGCAGAAAGTGTGGCCATAAATTAAACGATGAGTAACTATTTAATTTCGATTACTGGCCCTACGGCCATAGGCAAAACGGCATTGAGTATTAAATTGGCTCAGCATTTTAATACTGAAATCATATCGGCCGATTCGCGCCAGTTTTTCAAGGAAATGCAAATCGGCACCGCCGCTCCAACCCCAGAAGAACTCAGTGCCGCCAAGCATCATTTTATCCATCATAAATCCATTCACGACCAGTATAGCGTTGGGGCTTTCGAGCGCGACGCCATAACCCGTTTGGATGCGTTATTCGAAAAACACAACCTAGTGGTAATGGTAGGCGGTTCGGGCTTATATGTTGATGCAGTGGTTAACGGGCTGGATGATTTTCCGGATGTTGACGGGAGTATCCGAGACACATTGAATACCGATTTAGACAAAAAAAGCCTCTCCCATTTACAGGAACAACTAAAAGTTTTGGATCCCATTTCTTATAACACCATTGCTATTGACAATCCGCATCGTGTTATCCGTGCTTTGGAGATTTGTATCGGTACCGGCCAACCCTATTCTTCATTTTTGAACAAAGAAAAAGATAAGCGCAACTTTAAAACCATAACTATTGGACTTTCCGCCGAAAGGCCAACCATTTACAGCCGCATTGAAAAACGTGTGGATATGATGATGGACGACGGTTTATTGGAGGAAGCCAAATCACTCTTTCCGCAGAGGCACCTCAACGCAATGAACACCGTAGGCTACAAAGAACTGTTCAATTATTTTGAAGGCCAATGGAGCTTGGATTTTGCCATTTCTGAAATCAAGAAAAATACTAGACGCTTTGCCAAACGACAACTAACGTGGTTTAGAAAAAATGAAGATACGTTGTGGTTTGATTATTTAACTCCTTCTGAATATATTATTGATGCAATTAATGAAAGAATTTACGCTGAAGAAGAGTTATCAAATTAAGTGCTCCGTTAAGTTATGATTGTTCTGATAAAAAAACTTTTGAGAGGATATCAATTGAAGTTTGAATACTGTTGAAAATTATAATAAGTGGTACATTAAAAAATATGGAAACGATGCAGAAACAAGTTCGGCATGACAGATAACAATATGTTATTTCATAACCACATCGCTGTACTTGGCATTCACCACAATACTTTTTCCGCTGTTTAAACTCGTGGATGAAAAATTAGAAGTACTGCCCTTGGTTTTATTTTTAGGGTGCGAAAACTGCGAATGTGTGCCTTTGTAGGTCACATTACACTCCACTTTTGGAAGCGCAATTATCGCATTACTATTTTGTAAAATCACGTTTAAATTATAGAAAGTATCATCAATTGCCGCAATAGATAAATCGCCAATATTACCATCAATTACCGCACTGCCCGAAAGTTTGCCTACATCTGCGTTTGAAGACACCGCATTTAAAACCAAATGGTTTACATGCTCCAAATCGGCACGCTTTACATAATTTAAATTAAGTTCACCTAAATTCCAATGCGACACAAAAACCGGCGAATAGGAAGCATTGATGGAAGTTAAACTCCCATCAATGCGTTGTGCTTTAAACTTGGCATGCGATACATTGGCCTTCAAATTATCAACATTGGCGGCAAATTCTATTTCGCCGTACCTAACGTTCACTTTCAACTTGGCCTTTTTCGGCATTTTAATTTTAATGGTTTTCTTGGCGTCAATGCTCGACTTCTCTTCAATAATTTTGATTACTTTTTTATCCCGCTCTTTGGCGTGTTCCTTGGCACGTTCTTTATGGGCTTCCATTCTGGCTTGATGAGCTTCTGCTATACGCTCGGCATGTTCGGCGTGCCTTTCGGCCTGGGCCTCCATGCGCTCGGCATGTCTTTCCATACGCTCTGCATAGCGCTCGCCCCATTCCTTTCCAAACTTTTCGCCCCAAGCCTGCATCTTTTCTTCAAAATCCTTTCCGAATTTCGATTCAAACTGTTCGGTGTATTTTTTCAAATACTTTTCACCGTCCTTTTTATAGGCTTCATAGTCAAAATGAAAACTGTGGATGCCTTCGGGCAACTCTGGTAATTCAGGCATTTCTGGTACTTCGGGCAATTCTGGAATCTCAGGAACTTCAACAACATGCACGTCGAAATCCATTTCGGGCATTTCGGCCAACTCGTACTTCAGTTCCTTTAAAATCACTTTTACATCGTCATCAGCATGCATCACCCAGTGCGGCGAACCGCCCCCGGCAGCATTTATTGATACTTGGTTTTGCGTGGCATCAACATCCACCTTCCACGATTTAAGGGCTTTTTGCAATGCTTCATCGCTCAGTTTTTCGCCTTCTAAGTAGGCTTCTATTTCCACTACATCTTTGTTCCAAGTATCGAACACAATATTGCAATGGCTCGAATTCAAATCGATGACCACATTTTTATCCACTTTAATGGACTGCGACACTTTGGTCAATTTGTTTTGTGCCCACAGGTTTCCCATTGCAAGGAAGCACAGGGCAAAAAGGTTCATTTTTATGATTTTACTGTTCATTTTTTTGATTGTTTTAGATGGATTGTACCACGTCGTTGGTGTTTGAATTTTTTAATGATTTGATTTGATTACGGAGACGGTACAGTAAATTTAAACGGAGTTTTAGGTTATCGATTAGAGCATTAACAGTGAGTTCGCTTGGGCCAGATTCGGTCAGCTCCACCGATAGGCGTTTGTACTCTTTGTCCAATTCATTTAATTGCGATAAATAGCCATCAAAAAGTTCCTTCGTTTCTGGCGAGTATTCAATTTTAGAAAGTTCCAAATTGATACTGGCTAGGTAATAATCTTCCACCTTTTTTAATCCGGGTGAAATATCGCCCAATGTTTTGGTTTCAGTTACTGGTGTTGTTGCCACACTATTATCGCTTTGAATGGGAGGGGTTTCAAAAAACTTAACCGCACCGAACCCCAAACCTAAAAGCACTACAATACTTGCCGCCAGTTGCCACCAGCTAAAGGGTTTCTTTTTGGATACGGGCATGGCTTTGTCCAACTTTTCCAAAAACCGTGCTTGGTGCTTTTTTGGCATGCTTTCGCCCGAAACCGCATCGTTTTTGAATAATTCTCTAATATCTTGTGCCATTTTTTTGGGGTGTTAATAGGGTTTGTAATTTGGTTTTGCCTCTCGATAATTGCGTTCGCGACGCCACTTCAGAAATCCCGAGAACCTCTGAAATTTCCTGATGGTCGTAGCCTTCAATTAAATACAGCATCACTACATACTGGTATTTATCGGGCAGTTTGCCAATGGCCACCTTTACATCGTTTAAGGTTACTGTATCCTCAACCAACCATTTGTCGTTTTTTGCTGTGTCGACTACTTTAAGGTGCACCTCGTTCAACTCAACAAGTTGATGTTTTTTCGATTTTAATACGTCGATACATTTATTAACCACAATGCGTTTCAACCAAGCACCAAAAGTAACTTCGGCCTCAAATTGGTGCAGTTTTTCAAAAGCTTTGATGAAGGCTTCCTGTACCGCATCTTCAGCGTCGGCGGCATCTTTCAAAAACCGTTTGGCCACAATATACATCCCGTTGCAGTACTGGTTGTATAACTGCAATTGTGCTTTACGGTTGTTCTGTTTACATTGTTCTATAATGTCAACTTGAAACATGCTTGTCGAGCTTCTGGTTTCGGTTAGTTCACTTTAAAGACGATAAAAAAAACAAGGTGTTGCAAAAAACCCATATTTTTTTCGAGGGTGCATAACAAAGCTAAATAAATATACGTTTGCATTTTAGTAGTTATCCCTTTTAAATTATATTTGTGCCTCTTTAATTTGCTCTATATGAACACCTTTTTAAAACGCCTGTTAATCCTACTATCTATCATTGCTTTAGGTTTATTTTTATACTCCGCTTTTGTTGAAAATATTTTTGATAGCAGATTGAGCCCGAAGGACACGGTAGAGTTTAAACTGAACGATTTAAAAATGAAGGTGTTTTACAACCGACCCTACAAAAAGGAACGGGAAATTTTTGGCGGATTGGTACCTTTTAACCAAGTATGGCGAACAGGAGCCAACGAAGCGACCACCTTTGAGACCAACCAGGCTTTAGAGATAAAAGGGATGGAACTGCCTGCTGGAAAATATACGTTATGGACGGTTCCAAAAGATTCTACTTGGTCGGTCATGTTCAATTCCAAACAGTATTCGTGGGGTGTAAACGCGCAAATGCAACCCATGTGGGACCCCAACTATGATGTACTGAATGTTGAAGTGCCCGTTCAAGAATTAGATCATTCCGTGGAACAGTTTACCATTGCCTTCGATAATTCTACCGACAATTTATCGTTAACCATGGCGTGGGACGATGTTAAGGTTGCTGTACCGTTGAAGTAAGTTTGCAGCATTCAGTCGCAGTTTGCGGTCAAACATAAATTCCAAATTCCAAGCCGCTGAAAGAGATTTTCGGTCTTCATGCTTCATGCTCCGCACTTTTTCAATCAAAATAAATTTGTAATTTAGGAGTACATTCGATAATTCGTGGCAAAAAAAAACAAATCGGCTTTAAGTGAAAAAAAAGGAGTTTCAGTTTCCGGAACCACCAACGCCAATTCCATAAAATCATACAAAGAAAATCGCAAAACCGAAATTGCCTCAGACACATTAATTGAGGGTATTTTAAAAAAAGATATTACCGCTCTTGGCCGCGCCATTACTTTAATTGAGAGCAAAAACCAAAAACACGCCAACCAAGCTAAAACCCTTATACAAGGGTGTTTGCCCCATGCGAATAAATCGATTCGAATCGGGATTACGGGCGTGCCGGGCGTTGGGAAAAGCACCTTTATTGAAGCCTTGGGAAAACACCTCACCGACCTCGGTAAACGGGTGGCCGTTTTGGCCATAGACCCAAGCAGCAGCATTTCAAAAGGCAGTATTTTGGGCGATAAAACCCGAATGGAACAATTGGCAAAAAATGACAATGCCTTTATTCGTCCATCAGCCTCTGGCGAATCTTTAGGCGGTGTGGCCAGAACTACCCGCGAAACCATTATTTTATGCGAAGCCGCTGGTTTTGATGTTATTCTTATTGAAACCGTTGGCGTGGGCCAAAGTGAAATTGCCGTACATAGTATGGTCGATTTCTTTTTGCTATTGAAACTCTCTGGTGCTGGTGACGAACTTCAGGGTATAAAACGCGGCATTATTGAAATGGCCGATGCCATTGCCATAAACAAAGCCGATGGCGACAACCTAAAACCTGCAAAACTGGCCCAAACCGAATTTAAACGCGCCCTTAACCTTTACCCCGAAAAAGACTCCCAGTGGCAACCGCAAGTTTTACTTTGCAGTGCCATAAACGGGGAAGGCATCGATGCGATTTGGCAAATGATTTTAGAGTATGAAAAAGTTACCACGAAAAATGGCTATTTCGAAGAAAAACGAAACAAGCAAAGCGAATATTGGCTCATACAAACGATTGAAAACCAATTGAACTCCCGTTTTTTCCAAAGACCGAACATAAAAACGGAACTCGACAAACAATTAAAACTGATTTCAGAAAACAAAACTACGGCATTTGCTGCTGCCGAGTATTTACTCGGTTTGGAATAAACATTTACTCTTCCTTCAACTGAAATCTGCTTTGCAAATACTTATCCAATCTGTAAAATATGTAACCCGAAAACAAACCAAAAGTAGCTCCGGAAATCACATCCAATGGAAAGTGTACGCCAATGTAAATTCTGCTGTAGCCCATGGCCAAAGCCCAAACGACCATTAAATACGGAAGGTATTTGTATTTCGATTTTAGCATAAAACTGGTAAAAACAGCCACGGCCATAGAGTTTGAAGCGTGCCCCGAGAAATACCCAAAACGCCCACCACAATAAGGTTTTACCAATCGCATAAGGTACATCACCGTTTCGTCATGGCAGGGCCTTAAGCGTTGAAAAAAATACCCTTTAAAAAGATTGGAAACTTGATCGGTAAACAAAATCATCAAGGCCACGACCACCAAAGTCAGCACGAACATTTTAGTATTTAATCGTTTATACATCAAATACACCAAAACGACATAAAACGGAATCCAATTGAATTTAGTGGTGTAGAACATCCAAAAGTCATCCCACCTTTCAGCCCCCAGTCCGTTTAAATAAATGAATAGTTCTTTATCAAGTTCTATCAGTTGTTCTATCATAAACTACTCTTCGTATTTTGCGATTTCAGCATCATAAAACTCGGTAGCCAACTTAATGGCATTTTCAGTTTCGGTTTGCAATTCTTTCTGGTCTTCGGCATCAAAATCCTCAAACCACTCCACTTCATCATTTTCAAGATTGATGATAAATCTAGGAAATTCGGTATGGATAACAAAAATAGCTGAAGGATAATCGGAATTATCACCTAAAATGAACTTGGGTAACGACATAATTTGAAATTAGTTATTGGACAAAATTAGCTTTTTAGTTAGAAAATGAAACCGAATATACAACAAAATTGCTGCCACGGTCAATCCCGCCAGAAGTCCAAACCAAATGCCAATGCTGGCAAAAGCCTTGTCTTTTCCTAAAAACCACGAAATGGGAAACCCCACCACCCAATAGGAAACAAACACGAGCACCATAGGTACTTTTACATCTTGCAGTCCGCGGAGCGCCCCTAAAACCAACACTTGAATACTATCGCTTATTTGAAAAACGGCGGCAACGAGCAATAACTTTGATGCAATTTGCATTACTTCCCGGTTATCGATAGCGTTTTCAACATCGTTATAATCTAAATACAGTTTGGGCAATTGGGTATGAAACACTAAAAACAAAATAGCAAACACCGTGGCCAAAATAATACCAAGCAAAAAAATAGAATGGGCAATGCGGCGGAGTTCCAAATAATTTTTTAATCCTTTTTGATTTCCTACTCGCACCATGGCAGCAACGCTTAAACCAGTAGCCACCATAAACGTCATGGAACTTAAATTTAAGGCTATTTGGTTGGCTGCCTGTGGGTTTTTACCCAAAAGCCCACTCAACCAAATGGCCGCCGTAAAAATGGCCACTTCAAAAAACATTTGCATGGCACTGGGCATGCCCAAATCGGTTATTTTTTTCAGCATCAGTTTATCTAAAATGAAAAACTTGATTTTTGTAACATAGTTTTTCGATTTATCATTTTTGGCCAACAGATACCAGATGTGTGCTACCATAACCAATCTGGAAATTAAAGTGCCGTAAGCCGCCCCCACTATGCCCATTTCCGGCATGCCCAATTTTCCGAAGATGAAAACATAATTCAAAATCACATTGATGATATTGGCTAAAATAGTAGCGTACATGGGGTATTTTGTCATTGAAAGTCCGTCGCTAAATTGCTTAAACGCCTGAAAAATAATCAACGGAATTAATGACACCGCAACCAAATCCAAATACGGAATAGCTAGTTCGACCACCTCAAGAGGCTGTTTCATCAAGTACATCACGGGTTTCGAAAAAAACACCATTAAAAACAGTAAAATCCCCAAAACTGTACATAAAAAGAGTCCGTGCTTAAAAGATGATTTCCCGTTTAAAAAATTCTGTTCTGCATCGGCCTCCGCAATAAGTGGAGTAATAGCCGTAGAGAACCCAATACCTAAAGACATCGCTATGAACATAAAACTATTGCCCAACGACACAGCAGCCAACTCAGCGGTCCCCAACTGCCCAACCATTATATTGTCAACAAAACTAACAAACGTATGGCCCAACATCCCCAACATAACAGGGGCGGCCAATTGCCAGTTGTATTTGAATTCTTTGGTGTATTTTGATATTTTCATGCAGCAAATGTAACAGTTAAGCTTCGGTTTTACCTCCTTTACTTAACACATTCGTGGGCATAAAAATTAACAAATGTTAATTTTTATGCCCACGAATGCCTATTATGCCGTCTTTTTTTTGTAAATTCACATTGTCCTTTAGCTAATTAAATAGCAATATACGAGACAGTTAAGTTTAATTTTTAGGGATTTAAAGTAAAGCTTAAGGTTTCAGAAACTACAGGGAGGAACACAAATTCCTCCCTGTAATTTCTAGATTTTTATTTAAAACTCTCTTTTTCCAAATTCACTATCAATAAATTTCGATTTGTTTTTCCCGTTTTTAAAGGTGTACGACAGGTTAAGCATTACTATGTCTACTTCGTAAATGTAATTGGTTGTCGTATAAAAGTCGTTTGGCCTAAATGTAGTTATCCGCTGTTCATTAGTATTCAACATCCCCATATCGATGTTTTGCCACTGCAGGGTTGCGGTAAGCCTATCGTTTAAGAATGATTTTTGAAAAGTTAGATTTGGTGAGTAATATCTGGAATCTTCACCTTGAGCAGTTACCCTATCAGACAAATAATTAAACGTAAATTGAATTGAAGCATTTTCCCAAAAATTGTAAGTAGAGTTTAAATTTATGGAATAAATGGTGGCATCTGAATCTACTGGTTGATTATCAAACTCGCCATCAATAGCATAATTGTAAATATTTGCACCAATAAAGTTGCTCCAGTTTTTTGTTGGTTTTATTTGCGCTCCAAACTCTGCACCAATAGCTTTCGCCGAACCAACATTGGAGTATATTCTGTTTAAAATAGTATCGTTATAAACTGTATTTACTCGGTTTACCAAGTTTTTTACGTTTCTAAAATATCCCGTCGCAAAAATGGAATTTCCTCCTTTTATCTTTTTAGTAACGCCAAGTTCAAACAAATCGATAAATTCTGGCCTCAGGTTTGGATCACCTTGCTCTAAGGTTTCAGAATGCTCTCGCTCTGGAAATGGATTCATCTTAAAAGTGGTAGTACGCTCTACACGCTTACTAAAGGCTGCTTTCACAGCTGTTTTATCGTTTATGGCATATTGAAGAGATGCCGAAGGATATAACTTTACAAAGTCGTAATTATAAGTTTCATCTATATCTCCCGCCTTGTCTTTAAGTTCCAAGGTTCTGTCCATAGCTTCAACCCTAGCCCCTGCAGCATAATCCCACTTTCCTGCATGTCCTGTAAACTGACCATACACCGAGTGAATACTACGTTGTAAATTCACTTCACTTGAAAACTCGGGTACTAAAGTAAAATCGTCATTAAAATCGGTTCGCCTTTCATATACAAAATCTCCGGTGTGATCTAAATTTCTGTATTGATAGCCCGCTTCCAGCACACCAGCTTTAAATGGCTTAAAGCTGTAATCGACCTGAAGCCTAACACCGTGCAACGGATTATCGTTGGTATTATATTCATCTTGATACAAAATACTATTGTCTGGATGGCCTAAATTTTGGTTAACGGTTGGCCCTCCCAAAAGTGTGTATTCGTATAGCAAAGAAGTTGATAATTTAGAGGAGTTTTTAAAAGTGTGTGCGTAATCGAAACTACCCAATGCAAAGTCACTTTTTCGTTCTCTTAAATTGTGATTAAAATATTGAAACGTGTACAATCGGTCGTTTTCATTATTCAAATCTACGGCATGGTTATCATAATACACAATATCTGCCAGTCGTTCTTTGCTTCGTTTTCCAGCGAAAAACCCTAATGAAAACACATTGGTGGTATCGGGCGTAAAATCTACTGTAAAACGTCCGCTATAATTAGTTTCATCAAAACTACGCTCTCCCGTTGACGGAAATTGTGTTTTAATATCATCAATAATTGTATAAACATCTCCTTCCCTACGACCGCCAAGATCGTTACGCTGATAACTAGCCCCTAAGGATATGTTCCATTTATCATTTCGCATGTTGTAAGTAGCGTCGATACCGTAACGTTGATGGGCTTTATCGTTGTTATAAGTTTCAATGGATGGTAAACCGCCTTTAACATTTATTTGTCCGAATGCCCCATTTACGGCTCCTCTTTTAGTTATAATGTTTAAAATACCTGCTTTTCCTTCGGGATCGTATTTAGCAGAAGGCGCCGTAATGACCTCAACCCGTTCAATAACATTAGCTGGCAATTGGGCTATTAAAGAACTGGCATTACCTTGCACCGGTTTATTATTGAGTAGCACCACAAAACCCGAGCTACCCCGAACACTAATTTCGCCTTGGCCATCAAGGGTTACGGAAGGTAAATTTTTAATGACATCAATGCCCGATCCACCTTGGGCACTTTTAAACTTTTCAGCATCAAAAACCTGACGGTCAATTTTATTTACTACTGTAGCACGCTCTCCATTTACAACCACTTCATTTAGGGCATTACCTAAAGTGAGTTGCAAGGTACCCAAATCGATGGTTTCGTTTGTATTTGTAATGATAATATCCTTAACCGTTTGCGCCTCATAGCCAATAAAAGAGGCTTCAATGTAATAGGTGCCTTTTTTAAGGTTTTCAAAGGTAAAATTTCCGTTTAAATCGGTTACCACCCCAGTTACCAACGCGCTCTTCTTTTGGTTATAAATGGCGGCAGTAGCATACTCTAAAGCTGCACCGGTTTCATCAACAATTTTACCTTTTATTTGCCCGTAGGAATAAAGGACATGTAATAGTAGGGCTAATAATAAAATGTACTTGGTTTTAATCATAGTTTTTGTCTTTTATCTTCTTTTATTTGCAGCGCAAGATAGCATAGCTTTTATAACTATTTTGGTGTATTTGAAAAATAAATGGTAATTAGTGTTTATTCGTTTTTCTTAAAATTTAACGGTGTCATTCCGGTATGTCTTTTGAAAAATTTGGTAAAGTTTGAGGTGTCTTTAAACCCTAAATCGAAAGCTATATCACTAATATTTTTTGTGGTATAGAGCAATTGACGTTTAACTTCTTTGATAATAAACTCTGCAATAACATCGGATGCCGACTTTTGAAATGATTTTTGGCAGGTGGCATTTAAGTTTTGTGATGTGGTATGCAATTGTTCGGCATAAAAGGTCACATTATTTTTTAGTTTTTGTGACAATAACTCTAAAAACATATGCTCTACGCTTGTTTTATTTATGGATATTTTGTGTTTGGAGTAACTTATTAGTTTCGACAATACCGCCTTTAGTGCACTTTCTAAAAATTCCTGATTTACTTGATCCTGTTTCATTTCAAAGCATAAGGCTTCAAAAAGCAACGGTAGGGCTTGGTCTTTTTCATCAATATTAATGAGCTCTAAATCTTTCAGAAGACTTAATTGAAAACCAACAGCATTATCGGTTATACGCTCTAAAAACGATTCTTTAATAATAATTACAAAACCCTCTGGCACCGAATCTATGTTCCAATGATGCACTTGGTCATTATGTATTAAAAAAGCAATTGGTGGTTTTATTTCAAAAGGTTGGGCATCTAAATAATGAAACCCACTTCCTTTTGTAAAAAATACCAACTCTAAATACTTGTTATGTTTATGGGGTTTGGTATAACGTTTGGCAACATCAAAAGGTTCGATTTTTATATCGCTAACCGAAGTAATTTTATTGTATGTTAGAATTTGATCGCTCAATGGAGGCTATTTAAGTCCCAACAAATCTATTAAGAGTTAATGGAAGAAACGAATACTTTAACACCCTATTAAAAATTATAATTGAGCAACGTTTTGCTTGGCCTCCTCAAACTCCTTTACAATCTCTTTAACAATTTGATGCACCGGTTTTATATTGTGAATAAGACCTGAAATTTGGCCAATTTCCAACTCGCCTTCTTCCAGATTGCCTTCAAACATGCCCTTTTTGGCTCGCCCTCGCCCCAGCAATGCTTTTAACTGCTCAACTGTTGGCGATAGTTTATATAGCTCCTGAACATCGTTATAAAATTTATTCTTTATTAACCGAACAGGCGCCAACTCTTTTAATGTAAGCTGCGTGTCGCCTTCCTTGGCGTTTACCACTGCTTGTTTGAAGTTGATATGCGCCGAACTCTCTTCGCTAGCAGCAAACCGACTTCCTATTTGCACCCCATCTGCCCCTAAAACCATTGTCGCCAACATGGCCTTTCCGGTCGCAATTCCTCCAGCTGCAATCAATGGAATATCCACTTGCTCCCTTACCATGGGAATTAAAGTTAATGTGGTAGTTTCGTCCCGACCATTGTGCCCGCCAGCTTCAAAACCTTCAGCTACAATGGCATCTACCCCAGCTTGCTGAGCTTTTAGAGCAAACTTCACACTGCTCACAACATGCACCACTGTAACACCGCGTTCCTGCAGCCAAGCCGTCCAAGTTTTCGGATTTCCCGCCGAAGTAAATACAATCTTCACGCCTTCTTCAACAATGATATCCATAATTTTTTCAATGTCTGGATATAGCATGGGTACGTTTACGCCGAAAGGTTTATCGGTAGCTTTTTTACATTTTTGAATATGTTCGCGCAGCACTTCCGGATACATCGAACCAGCTCCAATTAATCCTAAAATACCAGAGTTGCTCGACGCCGAAGCCAACCGCCAACCACTGTTCCACACCATCCCCGCTTGAACAATGGGATATTTAATATTGAAAAGTTCCGTTATTTTATTCGGCATTTACCTTTTTATAAGTTTGAAGGTTCTTGATTCGTTTGATGATTGAAGGTTTACAAAATAAACACCATTTGTTAATGACGCAATATTCACTTTAAATTTTGAATCGGTTAATATAAACGCTAAAACATGCTTCCCGTACACATCAAAAACATCTACGTAAAAAGTAGCATTTTTATTGAAGCTGAAAAACAATTCATTAGTAGCCGGGTTGGGAAACATTTTTATGGGCGTTTCATTTGAAAGCCCTGTTATTTCTAAAGCTGAACTTAAAGCCACCTCTAAATTGGGAATACCGTAGCCCAAAAAGTTATCCGGATTTTCAAATTGTGATGCCGACTCACGAATCAATTGCATAAGCTCAACATTGGTTTTGTTGGGCAAGGCTTGCCATAAACAGGCAATACCACCAGCCAATATGGGCGAACTGAACGAGGTGCCGTTAGCCGGACCAATTGCATCGTTTTCGTTTATAACAACACTGTTTTGCCCCTGGGCCACCACATCTGGTTTTTGAGAAGGTTGAAAGGAATTGCCCACCGAACTGAACGAAGCGTAATTGCCATTGGCATCTACCGCCCCAATGGATAATACGCCAGGAGAATCTGCTGGAGCCCCAACACCATTATTTCCTGAATTTCCAGCAGAATTTACTATCAGCAAACCTTTTTCAAAAGCGATGTTAGCACCTCGTGAAACAAAAGTGGTGTTTCCGTTAAAATCTGACGGTGAGTAGGCATAATTCGGATTGTCATAGGTTTTGCCGTAACCAAGTGATGAGTTTATCACATCTACCCCTAAACTATCGGCACGCTCAGCCGCTTCTACCCAGTAACTTTCTTCAACGGGATTTTCACTTGTACCATCCTCGGTTGTAAACAAATAATAAGATGCGTCAGGTGCCGTTCCCACATATTGCCCCTCGAGATATGCAGCCATCGTGCTGAGTACCAAAGTACCATGATTACCGGCTGTGTTGGTATATACATCATCATCTCTGTTTACAAAATCATAAGCTCCTTTAAGATTACCTGCGTCCCTTAAGCGTTGTAAAGCCGCCATGGTATTTACATTCGGAAAGCCGCCATCGAGAACAGCAATGGTTACCCCCGTACCAGTGTAATCTGAAAGATGCAACTGGTCGCCATTAATCATTTCAATTTGATTGAGTGCCTTACCATAATTAAACGCCGTTAAAACGGTTTCTGTTTTACGCTTTTGCTTAACCTCTTCACCTTTGGAAGCATTTTTATTTCTATCGGCAAACTCTATGGATTCAACAAAGGAAAAATTATCCTGCAAATTTTCAATATCAGATTGGCTGCCCCGAACGTGCAGCGCATTCATCCATTTCGATTTGGCTAAAACCGCAATACCCGGCGCCGCTTTTATTTGGGAAATATAATTTTCATTAACCGGCACATCGCGTTCATCAATAGCAATGCCGTGCCTGTTTTTACGGTCGATGGCCTTTTCTGAAAGAATGGAAGCTGGATTTGCTAAAGCTTGGGCTATATTTTCCTTATCGATTAAATACACCCAAGCATCCTCTTGAGCCATAGCCACAAGCTGGAACAAGAGAAGACTAAAAACAATCAGGCCCTTTGTCATAGTATTTTTGATGACAATTTACGAAATAACTCCCGACCCAACTAATTCATCTTCAATATACCATGCTACAAACTGGCCTTCGGTAATCGCCGATTGAAAATTTTCAAATTCTACATACAGTCCGCTTTCAACCTTGTGCAACGTCGCCTCTTCCAATGGTTGCCGGTAACGTATGCGCGCTTTTACCTGCATGGTTTCACCAACTTTAAGTGCTAAGTCTTCACGAACCCAGTGCAGTTCTTCGTTAGTTACAAACAATGCTTTTTTAAGCAAACCCGGATGGTTTTTACCTTGCCCCGTGTAAATAATATTTTCCTCAACATCGGTATCAATCACAAACAAAGGCTCGGGCGTACCCCCAACGGCCAATCCCTTTCGTTGCCCTTTAGTAAAATAATGTGCGCCCTGGTGTTTACCCACCACTTTTCCGTAATCTCTTTTATACTGCAGTTTACGCGACAGGTAATTCAGTTTGTCTTCTTCAGAAATAAAGGTTCTTTCTACATCATTATACAATTCCTGCTCCTTCGGAATTTCAACAATAACACCCTCTTTAGGCTTTAATTGCTGCTGAAGAAAATCGGGCAATTTCACCTTTCCTATAAAACAAAGACCTTGAGAATCTTTCTTTTCAGCGGTAACCAAATCTAATTTCGAAGCGATTTCGCGCACTTCCGTTTTGGTGAGTTCGCCTATCGGGAACAACGATTTACTTAATTGCTCCTGCGAAAGTTGGCACAAAAAGTATGATTGATCTTTATTCCCATCAATCCCAGCTAAAAGCTGATAGGTTTTCTGGCCATCTTTTTCAATAGTTCCCTTTCTGCAATAGTGGCCAGTAGCCACGTAATCGGCCCCCAATTCCAGAGCAATATCCATAAACACGTCGAATTTGATCTCACGGTTGCAAAGCACATCTGGGTTGGGCGTTCTTCCCTTTTCATATTCTTGGAACATATAATCAACAATACGTTCTTTATATTGTTCACTTAAATCGACCGTTTGGAAGGGGATGCCTAACTTCTCTGCTACAAGCATCGCATCGTTGCTATCGTCTAACCAAGGGCATTCATTCGAAATAGTTACCGAATCGTCGTGCCAATTCTTCATAAACAGCCCAATGACTTCGTAACCTTGTTCTTTAAGTAAATATGCCGCCACACTAGAATCTACACCACCTGAAAGCCCTATAATTACCCGTTTCATATGCAAAATTTTAAGCTGCAAAGATACATATAAATCTATTATTTATTACGTATTAAAAGCTGGCGATTGGAGGGTTAAAAAGGAAAAATGTTTATTTTATTTTAAAAAAACATAAACAGAATATATATTTTTGTTTAATTTTTTTATATATTTGCTAAACAAAAAAAATTTAAGAGCTATGAACACTTTAAAAACAATCTCAAAAATCGCATCTTTCGTGATGATTATGTTCTTCATGACATCGTGTAATGATGACGACGACAACAACAACATGCAACCTAGTTTGAACATTGTTCAAACAGCACAAACCTCAAGCCAGTTAAGCATTTTAGTAGATGCTGTAGTGCAAGCAGGTTTGGTAGATGCCCTTTCTGCTTCAGGGAACAAAACCGTTTTGGCTCCGACCAATGCCGCTTTTACAGCGTTTTTACAGGATAAAGGCTTTAACTCTTTATCTGATGTACCTAACGACGTTTTAACTCAAATTTTATTAAATCACGTTATCGCCGACACTAACATCTATTCAGCTTCGTTGGTCAATACCTCTGGCTATACCAATACTATGGCCGAAGGTCCTAATAACAGCAATCTAAGTTTGTATTTTGATGGCTCTTCAGGTGTGACCTTTAACGGTATGTCATCTGTACAAATTGCCGATATTGAAACCTCAAATGGAGTGGTACACGTTGTAGATAAAGTTATAGATTTACCTACTATTGCCACATTCGCCACCACAAATTCAAACTTATCCATTTTAGTTGATGCTTTAGCCTACGCCGACACAGGTAACCCAACAGTGCCATACATTAACACCGTTTCTGACGGAGAAGCGGGACCTTTTACTGTATTCGCTCCCACCAACGATGCTTTCGCGTCTTTATTGGCCGAGCTTAATGTTTCTGCCCTTACGGATATTGACACCGAAACCGTTGATGCTGTACTACTAAATCATATTGTAAATGCGAACGTTCAATCGAGTATGTTGACTTCCGGTACCGTTTCTACCTTAGGCGGAGACATCACTGCCGATGCCAATGCATTCACCTTAACCGATGCTAATGGAAGAATGAGCAATATTGTGACCTCTTTAGTAGATATACAAGGAACTAACGGTGTCGTTCACGTTATCGATAAAGTTATTTTACCAGAAGCCGAAGAGCCGAATATTGTAGAAACTGCCCAATCGGTTGCCGATTTAAGCATTTTAGTGGATGCCGTTGTTAAAGCTAATTTAGTTGGTGCACTTTCTGCCGAAGGAAACAGAACCGTATTAGCTCCAACCAACGCTGCCTTTACTGCTTTTTTGAATGAAAAAGGATTTAATTCTTTGGCAGATGTACCAAATGATGTTTTAACTCAAATTTTATTAAACCATGTTATTCCAGATGCCAATATTATGTCGTCTGATTTAGCCGGAGCTATGGGATACACCAACACCATGGCCGGCGGACCAAATAATTCTAAATTAAGTATATATTTCGACGGAAGTGCTGGAGTAATGTTTAACGGCAGCGCCACGGTAACCACGGCAGATGTATCGACTTCAAATGGTGTTGTTCATATTGTAGATAAAGTTATCGACTTACCAACCATTGCAACGTTTGCTACTAGTAATGCTGCTTTATCGATTCTTGTAGATGCATTAGCTTATGCCGACACAGGCACCCCAACCGTACCTTATATTGAAACGGTGTCAAATCCTGAAGCTGGACCGTTTACCGTATTTGCACCAACCAACGATGCCTTTGCAAGTTTACTAACAGAACTTGAAGTGAGTGCTCTTACAGACATCCCTACTTCTACTGTCAATTCAGTTTTGCTACACCATATTGTCAATGCTAACGTACAATCATCACAGTTAGCCACAGGAACCGTAACAACATTAGGAGGCGATATACAAGCAGACGCAAGTGCCTTTACTTTAACCGATGCTAATGGAAGAACAAGCAACATCGTTACATCGTTAGTTGATATTCAAGCCTCAAATGGCGTTGTACATGTTATAGACAAGGTTATATTGCCTCCACTTTAAAATTTTTGGTTGGTTAGTTAAAAAAAGTGCTATGAATGAAAAACTCCTTAATTATTTAAGGAGTTTTTTTAGTTCAAAACGTTTCTTGTTTGGCCAAATTACCATTTTCGTAATATTTCCAAACCCCATGTTTTTCAGAATTTTTGTAGTTGCCTTCACAAATCAACTCGCCCTTTTTATTGAAAAATTTTGCAGGTCCGTGCAACTCTCCATTTTCGTAGTGATACGATTTTACAATAACATTGTTTTCAGAATACCACACCGACTCACCATGAAGTTTTCCCGCTACATAATTTTGTTTTTCGGCCACTTGTTCATTTGGATAATACACAAAACGTTCTCCATCCAGTTGCCCTTTATCATTATAATGCTCCAACGTTAAAAGGTTCTCATTATTTTTTTGATAATATTTCCAAGTGCCGACATAAGTTTTCCCATCCATTTTTCCTTCACTCACCAATTTCCCACTAGAAGTAAAAAACTTTACTTCAGCTAATTCGTTTTCTGGATTAAACTGTTTTGTAGCCGATAAAACCGCTTTATTCCTGTAATTTTTATAAAACTTGAACAAACCGATTTCCTTTCCGTGGAAAAACTCGCCCTCGTACCTTAGTACATCCGTCCCTTCATACTTTTTTTGCCATTTACCGTGCCGCTTTCCGTTGTCATCAAACTGATTGAAACTTTGTGCTACGGCAATACCTGTAAAAACTATAGATATTAATAAAGTATATATAACTTTCATCTGGATTTTATTTTAGATTATTAACGTGTAATTTGAAACTTTCATATAACAAAAAAGCTGCCAATATAAAGTTATGACAGCTTTTCAGTTTAAATTTAAATAAAAAACTATTTCCGTTTATTTTGCATCTGCTTTTGTTGCTCAGCCTGCTCCATCATTTCAGCCATTTTCTTCTGGAAACGGTTTTGTTTTTTAGGTTGTTTCTTTTTCTCTTGGATTTGAGCATGGATCTTATCCTCATCCAAAATAAAGTTCTTGATGACCAAGATGATTCCGATACTAATCAAGTTTGAAATGAAATAGTACAAACTCAAACCTGAAGCATAGTTGTTAAAGAAGAACAGCATCATTATTGGCGAGAAGTACATCATGTATTTCATCATTTTTGCCATATCGGGCATACCTTCCTGTTGTGGTTGCGTTTGCATATTCTGTCCAGTGGTCAATCGCATATAAAAGAAAATAGCGATGGATGCCAAAATAGGGAACAAACTCACGTGGTTTCCATAAAACGGAATATTGAACGGCAGGTTGGCAATAACATCATAAGATGATAAATCGTCTGCCCAAAGGAAACTTTTTTGTCTCAAATCGAAGGCCGAAGGGAAAAACTGAAACAGCGCATAAAACACCGGCAACTGAATAAGCGCTGGCAAACAACCCGCCATAGGGCTCGCTCCCGCTTTGGTTTGTAAGGCCAAGGTTTCCTGTTGCGCCTTCATTTTGTTGTTTTTGTACTTTTCGCGAATCTCATCCAATTCCGGCTTCAAAATTTTCATCTTGGCCTGGGATAAAAACTGCTTGTACTGAACGAACGACAGGCAAATTTTTACCAAAATAGTCATCACCACAATAGCGATTCCGTAAGGCATAAAACCACCTAAAAAGGCAAATAATGGCATAAACACATAACGGTTTATCCACCCGAAAATGCCCCAACCAAATGGCACAATTTCATCCAAATTTCTATCGTAGGCATTCAGCACTTTAAAATCACTGGGGCCATAGTACCAATCCATACTTTGGCTAATCTCACCACCCTGCAATTCCAATGGAATTTTTGAAGTGAACAATTTGGTATATACCGTATCGATGGCTTCGTCCTCCACCAAATTTTGCGAGGTTAAATGCGCACGCTTAAAAGGCGAATCGGTTAATAAAACAGAAGTAAAGAAGTGCTGTTTGTAGCCAATCCATGATACCTCTTCAATAGTTTCATCGGCATCGCGGGCACCGGTATAATCATCCTTACCATCTTCGTATTCATAGTGGATATCGGTATATCGGTTTTCATACGAAATACTTTTGGCATGACGGTAACCTTTCAGTTTCCAGTCTAAATCAATTTGCTGCGAACTGTTAATAACATCCGAAAGGCCCTGCGAACGCACCGTAAAGCCCATCATATAATCGTTATCTTTTAGCTCATAACGGTACTCCAAAAACTTAGTTTCTGAAACTTTCAATTTCATGGAAACCACGGTCAAATCACCATTTTTGGTAACCGAAGGCACAAAAGGTAAATCTTGTGTATTCAACACACGGCTGTCCGTCGTTCCGAAATTAATATTGAATGCCGCATTGTTATCTTTTACCAAATAAATAGGATCAGCATTGAAATCGACAAACTTCTTCAGCTTTACTTCTGAAAGTGCTCCACCTTTATGACTAAATTTTAGAGCTAACAAATCGGTTTCAACCAGAGTTTCACCTTCTGACGACTGCATCGCAGAATAAGCAAAAGCGCCCAATTTATTCTGTAACTGTACTTGCTGAAGTGAATCCAATCCAGAACCTACTACGAAATCGGTATTCGTATTTGCTACATTTTGTTGCTGTTCTTTGGCCTTTTTCTCCGCTTCAACTTGTTCTTGCTTGGCTTTTTCTTGGGCCTCCAACTCTTCTGGAGTAGGTTGGTTTTGCCAAAGCATATAGGCTAATATTCCAAAAATTAGGATAAACCCAACAATCGAATTGATATCTAACTTTTTTTCTTCCATTGTTTAATGTTTAGACCTGACCAGTTAAGAAAACCAGTCAGGCCTTTTTTAATATCGTTGTGTTAAATCAAAAAACTAACCATTTATTTGTTTTGTGACACTGTGGCATTCTTTTTTTTCTTGCTACTAAGGGCAGCCTTTACAAAAGCCACAAAAAGTGGATGTGGGTTGGCCACGGTACTTTTATATTCTGGGTGGTATTGAACCCCCACAAACCAAGGGTGGTCCTGCAGTTCTACAATTTCCACCAAGCCAGTATCTGGATTTAATCCAGTGGCTTTCATACCAGCGGCTTCAAACTGCTCTTTGTAATCGCCATTGAATTCGTAACGGTGCCTGTGGCGCTCGGCAATACTTTCTGCTTTATAAATGTCGCGTACTTTACTGCCTATTTTTAAATCGCAAGCCCAAGCTCCCAAACGCATGGTGCCTCCTTTATCCTTTACGGTTTTTTGGTCTTCCATGAGGGCAATTACTGGGTTTTCGGTTTCTGCATTAATTTCAACCGAATCGGCGCCTTCAATCCCCAATACGTTTCTGGCAAATTCGATAACGGCCATTTGCATACCCAAACAAATACCTAAAAACGGCACATTATTTTCGCGTACATATCTCACCGCATCAATTTTACCTTCAATACCACGCTCACCAAAACCGGGAGCAACCAAAACGGCATCTAAATGTCCTAGTTTTAATTCGGCGTTGTCTTGATTGATATATTCTGAATGTACCGACTCAATATTAACCTTCACCTCATTTTCAGCACCCGCGTGAATAAAGGCTTCCAAAATCGATTTATAGGAATCCTGCAACTCTACATATTTCCCAATCAACCCTATGGTGATTTCGTCTTTCGGGTTTTTATGACGCTTTAAAAACTGGTTCCACTGAGCGATATCTGGTTTTGAACAGTCTAAATTCAGCTTTCTTAACACCACTTTATCAAGCCCTTCTTCCAACATTAAGTTAGGTACATCGTAAATGGTTGAGGCATCGATAGACTGAATAACGGCATCTTCCTTTACGTTACAGAACAATGCCAATTTTCTTCTTAAATCTGAAGGTAAATCATGCTCAGTTCTACATACCAAAACATCGGCCTGTACTCCACTTTCCATCAAGGTTTTCACACTATGTTGAGTGGGTTTGGTTTTTAATTCACCCGCAGCCGAAAGATACGGCACTAAAGTAAGATGAATCACTACACCGTTATTATCACCCAAATCCCAACGCAATTGGCGCACGGCCTCAACGTACGGTAACGATTCAATATCACCTACGGTTCCGCCTATTTCAGTAATTACGATATCGTATTTACCAGACTTTCCGAGGATTTGGATACGTTCTTTAATTTCATCAGTAATATGAGGTACAACTTGCACCGTTTTTCCTAAGAACTCGCCTCGACGCTCTTTTTGGATAACGCTTTGGTAAATACGCCCTGTAGTTACGTTATTGGCCTGGCTAGTTGGGCGATTAAGAAAGCGCTCGTAATGGCCTAAATCCAAATCGGTTTCGGCACCATCTTCCGTTACATAACATTCGCCATGCTCATAAGGATTAAGTGTACCCGGATCGACATTAATATAAGGGTCTAATTTTTGAATGGTTACTCGGTAACCTTGGGCCTGTAATAGTTTTGCCAACGATGCGGCTATAATACCTTTTCCTAGTGATGACGTAACCCCGCCGGTTACGAAGATGTATTTTGCTGTACTTGTCATGATGCGCTTATAAACGCAGGCAAATTTACAAAATTAAAACAGTTAATGCCGAAATGTTTTTTAGTTATTTAAAGAGGAGTTGTTAACAACATTTCATGACGGTATTTGGCACGCCATAAAACACACAAAAGCACTGTTTTTCAAAAACTTAAAATACGAACAAACAAAAAAAGCAAGTTCAAAATGAACTTGCTTTTGTGGGGAGAGCAGGATTCGAACCTGCGAAGTTAAAAAACAACAGATTTACAGTCTGTCCTCGTTGGCCGCTTGAGTATCTCCCCAAAACCGAGCGCAAATATATTATTGTTTATTTATTCTGCAAACAAAAAAGATACTATTTTTATAAATTTTAGTGTAAGCACTTCAGCGGCTTGGTTTTTGTAATTTTGAGGTTCATGAAACACTTTATTTATTTTATATTCCTTTTGCCTTTTTTCAGCTTTTCCCAGGAAAACATGGAAGCCAATCTGATAGAATCTACTGATATTAAATTAGATAGTTTAATAACCGTCGATAATTTTGGCACCATTTATTACACAAAAAAAGATGTGTTTCTCAAAAAAACACCTGAACAAAACCTAACTTACAATAATCTTCAATTGGGGCAACTTTACTCTGCCGATGCATTTAACCCTTTAAAAATCAATCTATTTTATAAAGACTTCAACACAGTCATTATTTTGGATAACCGATTGGCAGAAATTTTCAAAATAGACTTTAACTCCATTTCACCTTATAAAAATATAAGTCATGTGTCTACGGGTTTTGATAATTCCATTTGGATTTTCAATCAAGATCTGCAAAAACTGGAACTTTTTGATTATAAAACCAAAACCACCCGAGCCCAAACGGCACCCGTACAAAGTCAGGTTTTAGATTTAAAAAGTAATTACAATTATTGTTGGCTGCTTACCCAAAACTACCTTTACGTTTACAATTATTTTGGTTCGTTGGTCAAAAAAATTGAAAATACCGATTTCACTTCCATAGACATTTCGGGAGAAAATCTATTATTTAAACAAAATAATACACTATTCTTTTTAAAAGCTAACGGTACTACCCCACAGAAAATAAAAATTCCGCATTTATCGATAAAGGGGTTTTCACTAACCAACGAAACCTTGTATATTTACGACAGCGAAATACTTTACAAATTGCAATTAAAAACCCTTTAAAGCCATGCATATTGCTGTTGCCGGAAACATTGGCGCTGGAAAAACCACTCTAACCAAACTACTCGCCAAACACTACAATTGGGAGGCCCAATTGGAAGACGTTGTAGACAACCCTTACTTGGACGATTTTTACAACCAAATGGCACGGTGGAGTTTTAATTTACAGGTGTATTTCCTTAACAGCCGATTTAGGCAAGTATTGCAGATTAGACAAAGTGGCAAGGACATTATTCAAGACCGAACCATTTATGAAGATGCCCATATTTTCGCACCAAACCTGCATGCCATGGGGTTAATGACCAACCGCGATTTTGAAAACTATTCTTCGCTCTTCGATTTGATGCAATCGTTGGTTCAGGGGCCAGATGTATTGATTTATCTGCGTAGCTCCATTCCTAACTTGGTTTCACAAATCCATAAACGTGGCCGTGATTACGAAAACTCCATTAGCATTGATTATTTAAGCCGTTTAAACGAACGCTACGAGGCATGGATTCATGGTTACGACAAAGGCAAACTGCTGATTATTGATGTGGATAATTTGAATTTTGTTGATAATCCTGAAGATTTAGGATATGTAATCAACACCATTGATGCCGAAATTAACGGCCTCTTTTAAGGTGCAATAAAACCATGCTTTTTAGCATGCGCTATGGCTTCCTCACTATTTTCCACCAAGAGGACGGGAGAAACAGTATAGTTTTTATACAATGATTTTACGCGCTGCATTTTAGACTTGTGGTTTACAGTACGTAAATAAATAGCCATGACATTTTCTGTATATGCATTGGCAATTTCCATATAAATATCGGGGTCGTGCTCGCCGCTATCGCCAATCAAGATGAATTTTAGCTTCGGATAGGTTTTTAAAAGATTTAGAATTTCCTTTTGTTTTTGGGGCTTCTCCCCTTTTACCTTTTTTGAAAAGGGCTTCGGAAAACTTCTCAAAATAATGGGGCCTTTGGGAAAATTATTCTTCTTCAGAAAATATTCCAAATATCGGTATAAATTCCACGGGCTGTGACTTACATAAAATATGGGGTTGGCTTCCCGTCCCGTTTTTCCGCGGTGCAACAGATGATAAAATTCGGGTGTACCCTCTAAAGCCAATCGTCTTCCCGCCGATGTTAAAAACGTATTGATTAGTACCCGCCATTTTAAAATGGACACTAATCCGGTATGCAAAATGGTATCGTCAATATCACTGATAACTCCAAAGGAACTATTTTGGGATGGTATAAGCATTTCACCCGGAAAACGGTTGTCGGACTGTATGGTTCGTTTTAATTTTTGGGCTTCAAACGAAAACTCTAACTTCACCCAACCTTCAGCATTTATATAATCTTTTAAGTTTTCTACGCGTTCATCCAAAAGAAAATAGCCTCGGTGGTTTGTTTTGGTATAGAAAAATTTATCGTCGCCGAGCTTTACCCTAATTTTGGCGTTCTTTATTTCATCGGTTTCAAATCTTTTCCACGCATTCAGTAGCAATTTAAACGCTCCTTTCTTTTCGAGGTCTATGTTTTCATCCTCTAACGCTCTTCCCCTTAAATATAAACGATTGAAACTACTATAAGTTTGAAACGCAATAATTTGAAGCGGGTCTTTTTTAAACATTCTCTATAATTTACTGTACCGTTTAAAGCGTTTCTATAATTCTGTCTAAAATAACAACAAATTCAAAAAAACTAAACCTTTCTGGCTTTCAAACTTGAAATTTACTTGAGTGTAAACACTAAAAACATAAACACACCGTAACCCAACACTAAAACAAAGCCTTTGGCTCTGCTTATTTGCAAGCGTTTTGGCAAAAACACCATGGGTAATAATACTGCGGCGAAACCGAGCATCCAGAATAAATCGTTAGTTAATATTTGCAGTTCGGTAACCGGAATGGGCTTTATCAAAGCCGTTAACCCCAAAACGGAACCAATATTAAAGATATTAGAGCCAATTAAATTACCCAATGAAATAGCCTTTTCCTGTTTGGCCGCTGCAATAACCGAAGCCGCCAATTCTGGTACGCTGGTACCAATGGCAATTAAGGACACACCAATTACGGCCTCGCTTACACCGATAGCACGCGCTATTTCCTTAGAGCCTTCAACCAGCCATTCACTACCAAAATAAAGCGAAAGTGCCCCGATAAGCAGCCAAAGTATTATTTTGAAATTTGACACAATAGCCAAGGTTTCGTCAACCTCCTCGGCGGCTGCATATTTTTTGGTGTTCTTAATAAGTATGGCCAAAAATAACAACAATCCAATAAACAGAATGGAGCCTTCAAACGCTGAAAGCAAGCTGTCATTAAACAAAAAATAATAAAGCGCTATGGAAAATACCATCATTACCGGCCAGTTAAGCTTGTAAAAAGATGAATCTACCGCTATGGCTCCAACCATAGCAGTTACGCCTAAAACCAAACCTATGTTGGCAATATTAGACCCCACAACGTTGTTTATAGCAATGGCCGGCGAACCTGATAAAGCTGCCTGAAGACTCACCAATAATTCTGGAGCCGAAGTGGCAAAAGAAACTACCGTCATCCCGATAACCATTTTTGAGATATTAAACTTAAATGACAGCGCTACTGAAGAACGCACCAAAAATTCGCCACCAACAACCAATAAAACAAATCCGAGGATTACCAATAACAGACTCATAACATTTTTTTTTGCGAATATAAATGAAACTAAATATCTAAATCTGTTTAAGAATACGAATTTTAGTTTTTGCTTAATTTTAGTTTCAAATTCATTAAGAGAAACTTGTTTCCTGAAATATCCAAAAAAGATGAATTGGGCAAAAAACGCCTTTTTGAAAATGAAATGCCCCTTGGCTTTTAAAACCAGCAGTAAAAATGACCTTGATATATTTCAAAATTCATAAAATGAATCAAATTTTATTTCATTTATAAACCAAATAAAAGAGAATATATTTCTTTTTAAAACAAAAACTATTTTTTCACTTACAAACCAGTATTCAAATTCATCGATTTCAATCAAAACATTTGGCAAACAGTTTGGCAAACCCATATCTTCAAAAAACACAAACAAAAAACCGTTTGTAAACTAACCTTTTAAACCTAAAAATATGATTACACTTGCCAAACTCTTAATTGGAATAATTCTTTACATCATTTCAATTATTTAACTTAAAATATGTAAAACTTAGTCTAGAATAAGTTTTACTATTTTTGTAACAGCAAGCATCATTTTAGGTTTCTGCTCATTTTAAAAAAAGCAACTTAAATGCTGCTTCGTCTTCAAAAAAGACTGAAAAAGCAACATGAAGAAACAAGTTTTTAAATTATTGGCAAAAGTCAACAAAGCTATCTTGCCAAGCTATTCAAAACGACAATTGGACTTATCGAAAGCCACAAAGCTACAAATGGCCATAATTGGTTGGCGCTGGTATGTTACCAAAAATACGTTAGATTAGTTATCTTTGATATGTTTAAGTTTCATTATGTTTACATTAGCCCAAATCCTACTAAAACCTATGCATAAAATTATAGTCCTTTTTATTTGTTCGCTGTTTTTTGTGCCGTATTTAAATGCACAGAATAAAACGGTGCGCACCACATTTTATCAGGATGGTTTTTTATCTAAACATCAAAACGATTTTTCTGAAACCATTGCCGAATTCAATCAAAACGACGTTTGTATTGTTCTTGAATATTTAGGAAAAGACATTTACAAAATTAGGCATAAAGGAAAAATAGGTTATGTTTCGGTTGATGACCTTGAAGTTAACGAGAGCATGATGGACCTTTACTATGCTTTTCAAGACGAAGCCAAACAACGGGCCATTGAAGAAAGAAAGCAGAAAGAAAATGACTTGGTTAAAGACTCTGAAAAAATCGGGGATTCCATTGCAAAAGCAGAAGAACAGAAACGTTTGGCACTTATTGCCCAGCGGAAAAAGGATTCATTAGCGAAAATCAAAGAAACCGAAAGATTGAAACTCTTGGCCCAAAAACGCGCCGATTCCATTGCTGAAATCAAAGCACAACAACGGTTGGCACTTCTAGAAAAGCAGCGATTAGACTCCATCGCAAAAGTTGAAAAACAAAAACGTTTGGCACTCATTGCGCAACGAAAAAAGGATTCATTAGCGAAAATCAAAGAAACCGAGAGGCTAAAACTCTTGGCTCAAAAAAGAGCCGATTCCATTGCTGAAATCAAAGAACAACAACGATTAGACTCCATCGCAAAAGTTGAAGAGCAAAAGCGATTAGCATTGATTGCCCAACGGAAAAAGGATTCACTAGCGAAAATCAAAGAAACCGAGAGGCTAAAACTCTTGGCTCAAAAAAGAGCCGATTCCATTGCTGAAATCAAAGAACAACAACGATTAGACTCCATCACAAAAGTTGAAGAGCAAAAGCGATTAGCATTGATTGCCCAACGGAAAAAGGATTCACTAGCGAAAATCAAAGAAACCGAGAGGCTAAAACTCTTGGCTCAAAAAAGAGCCGATTCCATTGCAGAAATCAAGGAACAACAACGATTGGCCCTGCTTGAAAAGCAGCGACTGGACTCCATCTCAAAAGTTGAAAAACAAAAACGTTTGGCACTGATTGCCCAGTGGAAAAAGGATTCATTAGACAAAATAAAAGAAACCGAAAGATTGGAACTCTTGGCTCAAAAAAGAGCCGATTCCGTTGCCAAAATCAAAGAACAACAACGATTGGCGCTGCTCGAAAAACAACGATTAGACTCCATCGCAAAAGCTGAAGAACAAAAACGATTAGCACTGATTGCCCAGCGAAAAAAGGATTCGTTAGACAAAATAAAAGAAACCGAAAAGCTAAAACTCTTGGCGCAAAAACGAGCCGATTCCGTTGCCAGAACCAAAGAACAACAACGATTGGCGCTTCTCGAAAAACAAAGATTGGACTCCATCGCAAAAGTTGAAGAACAAAAACGTTTAGCACTGATTACCCAACGGAAAAAGGATTCGTTAGCGAAAATCAAAGAGATTCAAAGATTGGAACTCTTTGCACAGAGAAGAGCCGATTCCATTGCAGAAATCAAAGCACAACAACGGTTGGCACTTCTCGAAAAACAACGATTAGACTCCATCGCAAAAGTTGAAGAGCAAAAGCGATTAGCATTGATTACCCAACGGAAAAAGGATTCACTAGCGAAAATCAAAGAAACCGAGAGGCTAAAACTCTTGGCTCAAAAAAGAGCCGATTCCATTGCTAAAATTGAAGAAATTGTTCGCAAGGCTATTGCGGCTCAAAGAAAAAGAGATTCCATCGCCAAGGCCGAAGAACAGAAGCGTTTGGCATTATTGGAAAAACAACGACTGGATTCCGTTGCGAAGGTTGAAGCGGAAAGAAAAAAACTTCAAAAATTAAAAAGTCAGGAATACCTCTCCAAAGCCAAGGCAGAGCACGAAACGCAGTTAAAAATTGAAGAAGAACAAAAAACCGCAGTTACTGTTGAACCAAAAGAAATCAGCAAACCTGCTCCCGAAGAAGCTACCCGAAGTACTTCGTGCAATTACTTGATTAATGAATACGACGACTTTTACAAAATAAAAAACATACAAACCGAGCCTTATTCGCTTAGTAAAAACTTAAATATAGAATTATACAGGCATGGCAGAAAATTGAACATTTTTTTTAATCTATCCGAAAGCTTAGGCTGTGCCAGCTACATGTCTCATAATCGTTCGAGTGTAAAGGTTAAATTGGAAAACAACCAAACCGTTTCCTTTTATCATTCTTGGGGTGTTGAATGTGGTAATTTTTCTTTTAAGGGACGCATATCCACATCGCAAATTGCGCAATTACAAAACTCCCCGATTAAATCTATTTTATTACGCGGCACCAGATCTTCTATTGAAATCACCGATATTACAGATAAGTACTTTTTTATTGATAAGCTGCACTGCTTGGAAATTGATTTTTAATAACGACAGTTTATTTTTCATTATGAAAATCAACTAGCTATTTTAAAGTCTTATTGATTCTAAAGTGCTTCAAAAACCTCGAGTCCACATTCCAAGAATTTAGCATAATCGTTTTCGCTGGGCATATACCCTACAGGTTCATTTAATATTTTAGTGCCATCGGGGTTTAAAAGCACATAGTAAGGCTGTGAGTTGGTCTGAAAATATTGGGTTTGAAAATTGGCCCATTTATGTCCGTAGTTTTCCAATTTTCTTTTCCCTCCATTAATTCGGTTTACCAATATTTGCTGCTCTTGGGGCAACTCTTTTTTATCATCAACATATAATGAAATTAGCACATAATCATTACGCAAATAATTATCGATGCGCTTTTCAGACCATACGTGTTCTTCCATCTTTCTGCAATTAACGCAAGCATATCCCGTAAAATCCAACATAATGGGTTTATTGACTTTTTGTGCATAAGCGATACCGGTTTTTAAATCCTTAAAGCACTCTAAATTATTAGGACAATCTTGAGGATAAATAAAACTATAAGTAACTGGCGGCGCCAAACCACTTAACAAAGTTAACGAGGTAAAGGTGTTCGTTTCTTTATTAAACCTAAAGCCAGAAGCCAGATAAATAACAAAAGATGCCACCAATACCCCTCCTGCCAATCTTACCAAAGACATTTTTCTAATAGGCGTATCATGAGGAAACCTTATTTTTCCGAAGAGATACAATGCCAACCCGGCAAAAATAACAATCCATATAATTAAAAAGGGTTCTATTTTTAACAAATTCCAGTGCTGAACCAAATCGGCATTTGATAAAAACTTAAACGCCAATGCAAGCTCTAAAAAACCTAAAATAACTTTTGTGGTATTAAGCCATCCGCCTGATTTCGGCAAAGCGTTCATCATATTGGGAAACATAGCAAATAAAGCGAAAGGCAAGCCCAAAGACACTCCAAAACCAGCCATACCTGCGGTGAGCTGCCAAGCCCCTCCATCTGCAGTTAACGAACCAGCCAGTAGCGACCCTAATATAGGGCCTGTACACGAAAACGATACAATGGCCAAGGTTAATGCCATGAAAAATATGCCTATTAAACCACCTGCATCCTCTCCTCTAGAAGTTTTATTTATCCAACTGGCAGGTAAGGTTAATTCGTAATATCCGAAAAACGAAAAAGCAAAAAACACGAATATGGCAAAGAAAACAATGTTAAGCCAAACGTTGGTGGATACTTCATTTAAAATATCTGGATTTACAGAATCCAATAAATGAAAAGGCACACTTAAAAGTATGTACACCGCAAAAATAAAAAAGCCATAAAGCAATGCTTTTGAAATTCCGGCCGATTTACCCTTGCCACTCTTTTTTGTGAAAAAACTAACTGTAAGTGGTATCATTGGGAACACACAAGGAGTTAACAAAGCCAGCAGCCCCCCTAAAAAACCTAAACCAAAAATACTAAATAATGACTTTGTTTTGCTATCGGCCTCCGGAACCATTACATTTTCTCCTGCACAATTGGCTTCTGCCCTGTTTATATCATCAGCGGTTATTCCGTAAAGCATTTTATTAGCTACCGAATTATCTATGGGTTCTGTACTTTCAGAAGTTCCCGTATCTGTTGATGAGCTGCTACCACTAATACGAAAAACTAACTCGTCTTCAGTGGGAGGAGAGCACCTAGTATCATCACAAATCATGTACTCTACAAACGCTCGAATTTTTGGAACCTCTCCTATAATTTCTATTTTTTGCTTAAAAATGGCCGTATTCTCAAAATACTTAATTTCCATTTCAAACACCTGGTCGTTTACCGTTTGCCCTTCCTCCTCTTGGGTCTTTCCAATAATTTTAAAATTACCTAGACTGTCATCATAAATAAACGAGGTTGGTATGGGACCTCCATCTGATATATTCTGAGAATACAGGTGAAAACCAGATGGAATTCGTGCTTTTGTTATTAAGTTGAATTCTGAATCCGATAGTTTCTCAACTGATGTGTCCCATTTTACTGGCTCCAATATTTGGGCTTTGCCCACTAAGGCCATTAAAAGCATACAAAATACAACTGTCTTCTTCATATTTGGTAGGTTTATATATTATTGTTTAGGTTTAAACTCCATATTATAAGATGTTCCATCGGTGAGGACTTTCTCTGCCATATTTTGAATGTTTTTTGGGGTCATTTTTTACTATATCTTCAAAATGCTTAGGGGCGTTTATATTTTTGTTAAATCTAAAATAATTCGTCAACAATTGCATATCGAATCCATTTTTATCTTCAGCCTGTTCGTGCTCCTTTAAAAAGTTGGTTCTTATTTTGCTTAAATCATCATCACTGATTTTAATTGTTTAATGTTTAAAAATAAATGTTTAAAATTCTGCACCATTCTATTTAAGATACTTTTAATAAAAGAGCTAGCTTGTTCCCAGCCCTCTAATATTTTTTTTGCTCAAACTTGAGTAACTAATTCAAATATTTTTAACAACAAATGATTTAAATCTTTAAAGGATAAAGTTTTAGTAACAAATTTCTGTTTAATCTGTGCTTGCAACAAAAAATGGACACAAAAAAAACAGCAAAAAAATTACTGTTTTTTTTGTTTTATATATTAAGTTTTTTTGCTTTATTATCTCTTTCGTCGGGACAACATAACCGAAAATGCAACTTTTAAATTTAGACTTTTATTTTACTAAACAAAATCCACAATCTGGTTTTTCTTTCCGAAATAGGTTACGATAAAGCTGAATGGAAAAGTTCAAACCGAAAGGATCAACTCTATTTTCTCCTCTACTGGCAAGGGTCCTGTACAAAGTAAAAAACCTCCGTTCAAAGCGGAGGCTTTGATTTTTATTTAAATGACATGGTCTTTTTTTACGTTCATTTCTTGAATAATGACATCCTTTGAAGTGCTGCTTACTTGTAAATTATATTTCACGAGCGATTTTACCATGGCCTCTTGGACTCGGAAACACATTTGGGCGTGAATTCGATATGATAGTCACATTTTATAACACATGTATTAATTTTCTATATTTACTCATCTTAAAAAAGTTTTAGATGGTAAACCTAAAAATGGCAGAGCCTTTAAAAAAAGACCACCGTCAAAGACGGTGGTCTTTTAGACTTAAATAAAATATGTTTATTTATTATCGATCAACAATTTCGCTATTCCCATTTCAAGCCCTCTTAATTCCGCCAATCCTCTCAATCTTCCAATACCAGAATAACCTGGGTTTGTCTTTTTAGATAAATCGTCCAACATTTGATGACCATGGTCTGGACGCATAGGTATTTTAGCATCTTTTGCTCCTGCAGCGGCACGCTTGGCCTCCTCCTGAATTACTACTTTTACAACGCTGAACATATCAACGTCCCCTTCCAAATGATTGGCCTCATAAAAATTACCATTAGCGTCTCGTTTGGTACTCCTTAGATGTAAAAAATGAACTCTATCAGCAAACCTTTTAAAAATATTAACCAATTCGTTATCGGCTCTTACCCCTAACGAACCAGTACAGTACGTAATACCATTAGATCTATCAGGAACTTGAGAAAACAAATAAGCATAATCTTCTTCAGTGCTTACAACTCTAGGCAAGCCTAAAATAGGATATGGTGGATCATCTGGGTGGATACACATCAGCACATTGTTTTTTGTAGCGACCGGAATGATTTCTTTTAAAAAGTCTACTAGATTTTCGCGCAATTTCTGGGCATCGATGTTTTTGTAGGTATCCAAAATACCTTGAAATTGTTCTAAAGTATACCCCTCTTCTGCTCCAGGAAGTCCCGCTATTATGTTATTGATTAATTTTCGCTTTTCCTCCTCAGAGCACTTTTCTAAATAAGCTTTTGCTTGGGCTTTTTGATCTTCCGAATAGGAATCTTGAGCACCCGGACGTTTTAGCAAATACAATTCAAAAGCGGCAAATGCAATAACATCAAAGCGTAATGCTTTAGAACCATCCTCTACCTCGAATTCTAAATCTGTACGTGTCCAATCTAATACTGGCATAAAATTGTAACATACCACTCCAATTCCACAGCTAGCTAAATTTTCGATACTTTTTTTATAGTTCTCTATAAAGAATTCATATTGACCTGTGCGTGTTTTAATGTTTTCATGTACAGGTATACTTTCCACCACACTCCATCTAAGCCCATGTGCTTCTATTGTTTTTTTTCTTTTCTGAATTTCATCAATTGTCCAAATCTCTCCATTTGGCACATGATGTAAAGCAGAAACAATACCTGTTGCTCCGGCCTGTTTTATATCGCTTAAGGAAACGGGATCTTTTGGCCCGTACCATCTCCATGTTTGTTCCATTTATAATACTATTAATTCAATTACACTCCACTATACGCAGAAAATCCTCCGTCAATCGGTATTACCACACCGGTAACAAACGAGGAATTATCGTCGCAAAGAAACAGTGTTGTACTTACTAAATCTTCAGGTTTTCCATAGCGTCCCATTGGGGTTTGATCTATAATTTGTTGTCCTCTTTGCGTTAAGCTTCCGTCTGGGTTAGTTAATAGTGCCCTATTTTGTTCGGTCAAGAAAAAGCCTGGAGCCAAAGCATTAACCCGCACTCCTACTTTAGATAAATGAACAGCCAACCATTGGGTGAAATTAGAAACTGCCGCTTTAGCCGCACTATAAGCTGGTATTTTTGTTAAAGGCGTATAGGCGTTCATTGAAGAAATATTTAATACAGAGCACCCTGTGCGCCCAACCATATCTTTTGCAAAGACTTGTGTTGGCAATAATGTACCAATAAAATTCAAGTCGAAAACAAATTTTATGCCCTCAGGATCCAAATCAAAAAAGGTTTTAAACCCTTCTATTTTATTATCCATATCCTCTTCAAGCAAATGTGGATTTGTGGTAGTCCCTAAAGGGTGGTTCCCTCCTGCACCGTTAATTAAAATATCGCAAAGACCTAACTTTTCATTAATCTCTTGTTTTGCCAATTTTAAGGACTCTACCTCTAAAACATTGGATGCTATACCTATAGCTGTTCCGCCTTCGGAAACAATGTCATTCGCTACTTTGTCAGCAGATTCTTTCTTCAAGTCCAAGACCGCTATTTTATGTCCTTGTTGGGCAAAAGCTTTGGCCATTGTACTGCACAAAACACCTCCTGCTCCTGTTAATACTACTACTTTACTCATTGAATTTTAACTTTATTTTATAAATCACTATATGTAAATTACAACTTAATTCGTATTTTAAACATTAGGGAACTACCGTAAATGGCTATATACAAAACACCACTCCATTACATCATTCCCAAAAAAAACATCATGATAATACTCTCTTTTTTTTTTACTTACTCGTAAATTACAAAAGTACATAATAAATGGTATTACCTGCTAAAATACCCCAAATAATTCAATCGCCCTTCTTTCTTTGTTGCTTACTAAATTATAATCATTAAATTTCAGCTTAACACCTTCACCAATGTAAAGGGTTGTTCTTTGTTTCTTATCAATGTCCTCTACTCTTACAACCCCAAAACGCCCCTTAAAAGTTATACCCAATTTAGTATTGGAATAACTTTCTTCTAAACTGTTTAAAGAAATTACATAATCCGTAATAGTTTTATCATCAACTTTTGAAATTATAGTGGCACCTACTACTTCATTTCCATCCATTAAAGGCGTTACACTTTGCACACTCGGTTTTTTGTTAACAGAAGGTTCAAAAACAGCTACAAAAGGCCGTTCCCAAGCCTCGCCTTGCTGTCTTATGGTCAAAACTTGTGTTGCTTTTTCTTCATAGCTATTTTTAGCTTCTCTTGTTGCTGGGGCTAGAGCCGTAGTGTAACTTCGTTCGGTTCCTTTTGGAACGAACATGTGCATTAAACGGTTATCGAAGTTTATGTGAAATTTTGCTCTAACTCCGTTCTTGGTTGCTTTGGTTGTTTTCGTACCCTCAAAGTAACGCCAACCTGGTGATTGAACGGGATCACCAATATCTGTTTGATAGCGATTGGTAATATGAGTTTTTAAAGTTTTTCCTTTATCATTTTCTAGTGTTACGGCATCTCCTATATTGTGGTAAATGTAGTCGTGAAACTTATTTTCATTTAAAGATTTAGAGCGAAACACATCCAAATAATATGCGGTTTTATCGCTGGTACGAATTATGCTCAATGTACGTTCTTGAATGCAGTTATTAACAGTGTCTTTTAGCTGTTGAGTTGCAAAGTTAAAATGCTCGCTAATCGGATTTTCCAAATGTTTGGGTTCTGATGCGATATTCACAACAGTATTTTGCCAAACATGCGCCCCACTTTTCCACGACCCGGGCTGGGCACCATGGGAAGTTCCGTTAACGATTACCGTATTGTTTCCCGCATAAAGTCTAAAATAGTTTTCATGTAGAGGGATTCTTCGTTCCTTTACTGTAGGCGGCAAGCCTGCATTAGGAGCCATAACATAGCCCGCACCATAGAGTTCCATAGTTATTCCTGTTACATGCGAATGCACATAATGCGCACCTCCAATAATACCACATAAGCCATACAATTCGTTATTTGAATCGACATAATTACGCTGTAAAGCGATGCCTGCATGCTCCACCAAAACTGTTGGTGTTTTAAAATCTATCTGTGTATTTATTTCCTCTGGGACAGGTACGCCCCAAAATAGCTTTAAGGGATCATAATTATTGAAAGTTGAAACTCCTATTTTAGGTTGATGTCCTCCTCGACGATTGTAGGCTTGCCTTAGCGCTACTTTGGCTTGTTTTTCTAAATTTGTATAACCGCGACGTTGCGCCAAATGAAGCGTATATCTATATAATTTTTCAGTGCCATCATGCTCTCTTTTAGAATCTCCGTAACGTACAAAACGGCCATCGGGCATTCTTAAATTGTCAAATAAAAAGTTCCCTTTAAAAATGTTTTTATATCCTTTCGTTACGTGCATTTCAGGGTATACCCGATCTATAACATTTAATACCAAGCTTACTGGAGACATAAAGCTATAACTAGTAGATTCTGGCCAAACACCTTGCTTACCAAACATGGGCAAAATGGTATTCTTAAACGAATTTTGATGGGCCGTACCCTTTTCCCAAAACACGTTAAATAGCCGCTCCCTTTCTTTATCATCATCAACGCAAAGAATACCAAAAAGTACTCCTGGTGCAGTTAAAACCGGGTGATTTGAAATAAACTTGCCATGCTCGTCCGGTCGACCGTATTCCTGCAAGGTGTTTCCAACCATATTCGAAATGGCCTCTTGAAAAACCGATTTATCAAATTCTTCCCTCTTATTAGTTGAACTTTTAAAAACTTTAGTTTCTGAATCCTGTAAAAAATTATAAATAAAATCGTAGGCCAAAGCGAACTGGCCGTAGGTGGTTCGTGGATCATAAAAGTGATTACCGCAAATCGTAGTAGTTTCAGGAGTTCGTTTAGACAAAATAGCAGCATAATGCCAAAGAATATCTGCTGAAAACTGAGCATACTGTTTGTCTTCGGTTAAAAAATAAAGCATTGCTGCGTATGAGGCATTTGTTAATATTTCCGTATGTTTTTCAACGGTTACAGCCTCAAATTCGGTTAGGTTATCGTCGACTGGAATCTCTGGAATGGCTGACAATATTGCCTCTGGAGTCATTTGGTGCCTATTAACTTTGTTGTTGACTACGGCTTTTAAATCATCGAACATTGTTTTAGCCCAATCGTATTCCTCTATAAGATTTAAAACATGCTGTTTTTCTTCTTGAGTTACCCAAATAACAGGATGTTTTAAGGATTGGGATGTGCTAAATTGCATCCCAAATATTAATATTAAAACAATACTAAATCCTCTACTCTTCTTTAACATCTACTCTATTTATTAGTTTAAAAATTTGTATTCTATTTTACTTTTTTGAATAAACTTTAAAGTTCTTGTAGATAGCCGAACGCGTGTACATGTGCCGTAACCCGATTCGCCCCTCTGAAATTGGAGCTACTTTGGTAATATCCCATTCAAAATATTGTTCTTTACCTTCGTGCTCCATTTTAAAACTTAGTTTTTTTGAAGTTTTAATGGCGGTTATATGATAGGTTTTTCCTTTTTCAAATAAACCCTGCATATCGTATGATGGTTCAACTACAATACTATTAAAGGGTTTATCATCTGGCTTGGGGTAGCGACGTGCGCGAACATAATGTAAACCATCACCTTTATTTCCAAAAGCTGAAAAACTGATATGAAACGCGTTCATGTTTTCGAAATACAGCTTCATTTTAGGAATCTCTCGTAAGTGCTTCCATTTGTCAATATCTTTCTCATAAACACCTTCTTCGTCACCAGTTGCTTGAATATATAGAATATTTACATACTTATTGGCGTCATCTGTTTTTATGTAATCAAACTCAATTTTTATATCTCCACTATAGGAATCTTTTGTCCATAAAACCGCATGATGTGCATCATTCTCGGCTTCAGGACCTGCTTTAAAATGCATGCCTTCTTCAGTGTTTTCAACCGTAGCTATCAAGCCATCTAAAGTCCATTGTTTAGACCAATCTTTGGTACAATCGTCTTGGAAAGTCAATTTCCAATCCTCTTGGGTATTGCTGATCTTTTCGTTAAGAGGCTTTTTTGTTTTACAAGAAACCACAAGGACTAAAAACACTAATAAAAATACATCCCACTTCATAAACACTATTTACTTAAGAAGTCTTTCCCCCATTTTTCTCTTAGCTCCACAGCAAGTTGATTGACAGTATCTTGATATTCTGGCTTTTCAGCTAAGTTATCTAATTCTAAAGGGTCTGTTTTATGGTTGAATAACATACGGGCATAAGCTATCCCATCATCTTTAACCCATTCCGTATAAAACAAATCGCCTTTTATTAAGGTAACCATATCTTTAAATTTAGATACCGCCCAGTCCTTTTGTGGGGATTCTCCATTTATAATGGGCACAAAACTTTGTCCTTCAACGGTTTCAGGACTATCTAAACCAACTAATTCCGCTAAACTAGGATAAACATCTATGTACTCCGTTATAGCATCGGTTTGTTGCCCACTGGTTTTACCTGGAACTTTTATGGTGAGCGGTGTCCTTAAAGCGGTTTCAAAAGTGACATGCTTGCACCATAATTTATGGTCACCTAAATTCCAACCATGGTCGCCCCATAAAACTACGATGGTATCGTCTTCTAACTCTAAACGCTTTAACTCATCCAGAACCAAACCAATTTGTGCATCCACATAGCTTACACAGGCATAATAGCCATGAATCAATTCTTTAGCCATTTCCTCTGGCACATCGCCATTTTTAGGGATATTATGGTATTTTCGTAATTCTCCAAATTTATGAAAGGCCTGTTTGGGTGTCGTTTTTGGCTGCACGTAGCTTTCAGGAAGTTCAATGGCACTTCTATCGTACAAATCCCAATATTTTTTCGGAGCATTGAATGGCAGATGTGGTTTCATAAAACCAAGTGCCAGAAAAAAGGGTTGATTTCCTTCTTTTAGTTTTTGTAAGTCTTCTATCCCTTTTTGGGCAATTTTGCCATCGAAATAAGCATCGTCTTCTACATCAATATTTTCAAAAGGCGGCCCATAACCTGTGGCGATTGCTTGCTTTAAACTTTCAGCTAATTGATAGTCTCTAACATTTCCTTTAGGGAACCATCTAGAATCCCAAGCGGCATTATCGTCTTTGCCTCCGTGGTATATTTTACCAGTTGATATTGTTTTATATCCATTCTGTTTTAAAAGCAGGGGCAATGAAACTGCCTCTGGGTAATCATGGTCTTTTTCCGTTTTAGCATCAATAAAACGATGACGTGTTGGTCTTGCACCCGTAAGCAAGCTTGCTCTTGAAGCACCACAAACAGGTACATTACAATAGGCCCTATTAAACACCAAACTCTCACTGGCTAATTTATCTAAATTTGGAGATTGGATATGGTTGGCACCGTAAAAATTCAATTCTGGACGTAAATCATCAACTGCGATGAATAAGATGTTTTTGGGTTTCGTTTCTTTAGCTACTTCAACTTCAGTATGCTTCTTTTCATTTTTACAGGACACCAATACAAAAAGGAAAATGAAAGTATATCTAATGATTTTAAGCATGTTAATAGGTTTATTTTTTACAATTTATAATTTTAAAATTTAGAGTTGACTAAACTACACCTATCTTAATACTCACCACTCGTTCTCGCCTTCTGCTCCACAAAATAAGGTTGAAATGTATACTTAGATTTTTCATCCCATTTTACATTCGTAGTAGGTAATAATTGTTTTAATTCCTCAATTTTTTCATTGTACTCCTCTTTTCCTGCAACATTCGTCCACTCGTTAGGGTCGTTACTGTGGTCGTACAATTCTTGTGTACCATCTTCATATTGAATGTATCTAAACTGATTGGTTCTTACCGCATGGTTATTCATACCATAAGTTGTTAATGCATAAGCGTCTTCAACACCTTCATCGTTGGTCATCATAGATACTAAACTTTTACCTTCATTTCTTGAATACGCCGGTAAATCACTAAGTTCTAATAACGTTGGGTAAATGGATAAAAACTCCACTGGTGCGTCAATCTTTTTACCTTTTGGTAAATCTGGTCCAGCGAACATTAATGGTGCTTTGGTAGCGGTTTCCCATAATCCGTGTTTGGCAAAAGTTTCTTTCTCACCCAGACGATACCCGTGGTCTGACCATAATACAATTACCGTATTATCGGCATATTTGCTATTTTCTAAAGCATCTAAAACACGCCCTAATTGGTTATCTACAAAACTAATACAGGCCAAATAGGCTTGTACAATTTTTTTCCACTCACCACTTTCAATCGCCCAATTTGTGGTAGGCATCATAGGCAAATCATTAATTTGTAAACCAACATTGGGAATATCAGCCAAATCATCTGCTTTATAAGGTGGTGTTTCAATGTCTTCTAAAGGATATAAATCGAACCACTTTTGAGGTACATATAATGGAACGTGCACGCGTAAAAATCCAACCCCCAAAAAGAAAGGTTGGTCATAATCTGTTTGTAAACGTTCAATGGCCCAATTTGCAGAAGCATGGTCAGGCATCAAACTATCAGCTTCAGGAAATGCACCCCAGTCTGTACTTGTTTTTCCATGTACGCATTTAATCCCTTTACCAAAACCATCCCAAACAAATCGTTTTTTAGGCAATGGCCCAAAACCTGCAACACGACCACCAGATTCATGAAACACACTGTCTGGCGCATGAATATGAAACAATTTCCCAATACCCATGGTATGATATCCATTTTTTCCAAAATATTCGGGCAAAAACGTGATATCCTTGGTCGCTGGATTTCCTTCCCGTCGCACTTCATTATCAGGTGCCATTCCATAAATTCCAGTATTGGAAGGCCTTAACCCTGTCATTATTGAGGCTCTCGAAGGCCCGCAAAGTGGTGCTTGAACATGAGCATTAGTAAAGGTCACCCCCATTTTTGCTAACCTATCAAAATTTGGTGTTTTTACGTTTGAAAAGTTATCGATTGGTCCAATCATATTGTTCAAATCATCCACAGCGATGAACAATATATTAGGTTTTGAAGGTACTTCAGAAGCAACTTGCTCTGATGATGATTTGCTTTTACAAGAACAAATTAATAAACCAAAAATAGCTGTTATAACGAGTAATTTCCTCATGTTTAAGTTTTAACTTATTTGATGTTTTTATAAAATGATTGCAAGGTGTAAAATGCCTTTTTCTTGTTTCCTGTTTCCGATATCAAACCTTTTCTGTTCCATCCATCTTGGTAAGGAATTAAGGTACGTCTTGGTGACCTAAAATCTACTAAAGTCCAAGGTGTAATACCACTAATTCCTGGTATTTTTGCTAAGGTTGGTAAAGTCTCTTCATATAATAATTCCTGAAATTCTTCACTCCAACGCGTCATGTTATCGGCATGATACCCTTGAAGTGCACCCGCCCCAAATTCTGAAATAATGACTGGCTTATCAATATCTATTTCCCAACGGATATTTTTAATATTATCAATATTTCCTCCATACCAACCATAGTATTGGTTGAAACTCAACACATCCACAACCTCGGCAAATTCATCTTCTACAATCATGATGTTTTTGTTTTCTTTTTTGCCGTGGTCTTCTAAAGCGGCACTAATTAAACGCATGTCATCTAATTTTCTAGCCTTAGTTGCTAAATTGGTTAAAAAAGTTAAACGTTCTTTAGATGTAGGCGTTTCGTTGGCCATTGACCAAATGATGGAACAGGCTCTGTTTTTATCACGTTGTATTAATTCTGATAACTGCGTTTCAGCTTTGTTGTAGGTTTCTGTATTCGTCCATTGAATGGTCCAATACACCGGTATTTCTTCCCAAACTAAAATACCCATTTGGTCTGCCAAACGAATCATGTTCTCATTATGTGGATAGTGCGCTAAACGTACATAATTACAACCCAATTCTTTTGCCCAACCTAGCAGTACCCTAGCATCTTCAATAGACCAAGCTCTACCACCACGCATGACGTTTTCTTCGTGAATGGAAATGCCTTTCAGAAATATTTTTTCACCATTTAATAAAATTTGCTTCCCACTAGTTTCAATAGTTCTAAAACCAATTTTATCAGATATCTTATCGTTTGAAATGGCAATGTTTACATCGTATAATTTCGGGTTTGTGTCACTCCAATACGACACGCGTTTCACAGGAAATTTTACCGCTACAAATCCGTTAGCATCCGTTGTAAATGATGTATTAATTTTTAATTCTGGGATGGAAAGACTAACGCTTTGATTTCCCTTGTTATCCCCATTCAATTGAATGTATCCAGAAACTTCTCTGTTATTGTTTTTAGTCAGCTGAATTTTATAATCTTCGATAAAAGTGTCATCTAATTCATAAATGGTAACATCTCTGGTTATACCCCCGTAATTCCACCAATCTGTACTCAAAGTTGGCACTTCATCCGCAAAACGTTTGTTATCAACCTTTACAATCAAAAAGTTATCTTTTTCTTTTAAAAGATGGGTCATTTCAAAATTGAAAGGCGTAAAACCGCCAACGTGAACACCTAGTTTCTTACCATTCAAATACACATCTGCTTTGTAGTTAACCGCTCCAAAATGCAAATAGTAACGTTTGGAAGCATCATAATTTTCAACGTTAAAAGACTTTTTGTACCAAACTGTACCTTCGTAATAAAATAGTTTTTCCTCTTGTGAATTCCAATCGCCGGGAACGACCATAGTTGGTGCTGTATCAAAATCGTACTCTACCCTATCCGTTTTATTTTGTGGTTTTTTATTTAAAAAGTACGCACTAGAACCAGGGTTTTCGGTACCATCATGTGGTTCCATTCTGTAGTTATAATATCCAGTTTCATAAACATCTACAATGTAATGCCACCTGCCATTTAAGCTTTGTCCATTTCTTAAGTAACTATTCTGTAATAAAGGTTGATTCGCAAATGCGCAAATTGAAATGAACAGCAGGCTTATGCTTACAATATATTTCATGTGATTTTAAATAACTTTAATGGTAATTCTAACTTGTTTTTTATCTTCAAAAGGCATGATTAACGGTACTGCTTCTACTCCTGGAACCATATTAAATAGCCTTTCTTTTGGTGTATCTTTTATTTTTATAACTGAACTTGAAGTGATTTTTACTACGCCGTTGGGTTTCTCAATAGTAATTTCATGTTCTGAAACTTGTGTTACTTTTTCTCCTGTTGGAGATACTATTGGTAATACAAAAGCAGTTGGTGTTTTTATAGCCTCATTGGTAGTCGCAAGTATTTCTAATTTTTCAGAAGTTGCAGTATAGTCTAAATTGAAATTTGAAGCTGTTTCAGTTACCGCCTCAAAAGCTTCGTTTTTTAGTTGTACTTTGGCATTGTATTCCAAACTATCCGTCTCATCTTTTGAAGTAAAAGTGGCCTCTAAATCGAATAAATTGGTATACCAAGCATCATCTTTAAAGGTTTCTATTCTTGGCGTCAGTGCAAAATCCTCTCCAGGTTGCTCCTGTTGATTATGGGCTTCTAAGAGTTTATATATCGCCAGACTTGTGGTACACAATAACCCAACTTTCATGTGATATAATGTACAAAGCGATGCGCCCGTAGCTTGCCTAACATCATTTCTGGTACTGTAAATGGCATCATATGCCGATACCGTTCCTCGCCAATCGCCTTTCCCAAATAGGGAAACATCTAACTCCTTAAAATAGGTTTCGCCATTGGCTACTGCTCTCGGAAGCGGTGTGGAAGTATCAATTTTAGGTAAATGGTCCCAATGGTCTAAAATGGTAGCCAATGGTTTGGCGTGTGCGAAGGTGTGATGTACACTAGCCTCAACACCATGCGACACATAATTAAGTCCGCCGTACAACAAGCCATCTTTAGTACACTGCTTTAACAATTCTGTATTCTTGAATGTGGCGGTTCCCAAGGCTGGATTATCGCCTGCCATAAATGAAAATGCAGATTGCATACCATCACTTGTTCTACTGCCCCAATAGGTCCACTTAAACATACGGTTACCAAAGCTATTGTCTATACCGCCATCAGGTAATATAAATTGTAAATGCGAGTCTAATGATTTTTTTAGGATTTGCAAAAGCTCCTCATCTTTTGCCTCCAAAGCATATAGTACCAAATTATTAAGAGATTCTTCTATATTGTAACCCAAATCTATACCCGGTAAGCCTTTAGGACTTAGTGCTTTTTTATTTTTATTTTGAATTTCGCCAAAAAGTAAAGCATTGGGTTCAGAGAAATGGCTTTTAATCTGATTAGCCATATCCTTACTTCTTTCTAAATACTTTGTATTGTTGAGCATGTTGCCTATTAAATGCAAAGCATAAATTGTAGTAGCACTATAATTGATATTGGAATTACCTACCACAGGAAACCTGTTATACACAAACTCCATAGCCTGTTCCAAACGCTTATACCAGCGTTTTTTTCTGATTTCATCAATTAAATCGCCATGAAATTTTAAAGTATCTGCTAATGCAATGGCCGCAAAAACGGTGGTGCCTTCCCAGGATTTAGGGTCTACATCGTTAGTCCAAGCCCCATTGGGTTTGGTTACATTTTTACCCCATTCAAAAACGGCAATACCTGCATCTAAATATTTTTGTTCGCCAGTAATTTTAGCCATACAAAAAAATGGATACACGGCATCGATAACACGACCGTGCATCCATCCAGTTGGGCATTTAAATTGCCCATGTACTGTTGGGTCTGATGGATTTATGATTTGAATTTTAATCATGCCATCACACCATTCTTTCAATAAATTAAAAACTAAGGTCCTATATTCAGATGAATGTATGTCTTTTACACCTTTGGCACATGAATTCAAAAAGCTAGTCGCTGATAATGACAACCCAACACCAGTTATTGTTGATAATTGAATAAAATCTCTACGCTTCATCTGAATATTATTTTGGAAACAATTTGAATTATTCCGCTCTAAATGCTGTAATTTTTACGGTTAAATCCTCAACGATATTAGGATTTGCGTCTGCAATATTATTTTGCTCAAATGGGTCTTCTTCAATATTGAATAGTTGTACTACCTCATTCTTTTTCCTTTCAGGGTCTGGAATGATAATTTTGTAAGGAGGAAAAATGGCCATGTTGTAGAACATACTATTTTCTATGGTATCAAAATCGTGCGCATACACTTCTCCAAAAACACCTTTACGCTGGGTTAATGCTGTTTCATCCAAAACACTAACTCCAGGTAAATTTGCAGGTTTTTCAATACCCAAAATATCTAAAACTGTTGGCACCATATCTATACTACTTGTAATGGTAGAATCATCCATTTTTGGTGTGATTTTACCTTTCCATTTGTACATAATTGGTGTTCTAATACCTAAATCATAAGGCGCTCTTTTTGAGGTTTTCACGTATGTACTTTTATTGGGTTCTTGTACCCAGCCATTATCGCACACATAAACAAATAAGGTGTTTTCCATTTGTCCTTTGGCTTCAATCATATCAAACAACTGTCCGCAAGTTTCATCAAACCACTCACACATTGCCCAGTATTTAGCAACATATTCGGTAGGTGCTTTTGGTAAATATTTATCCAACAAACGTTGTGGCGGGTTATGAGGTGCATGTGGCAAGAATGGTGCATACCATAAAAAGAAGGGATTCTTCTTTTCAGCAGCTAAATTTAAATAGCTATTAATGGTGTCTAAACCTTTTCTACCTATTTGCAAACCAAAATCACCATGACGACCGCCACGTTCTGGGTCACCGTGCGTCATACCATAATCAAAACCTCCAATTTTGTGGTTACCATGCCACCATTTACCGGTTTGAAACGATAAATAACCTTTTTCTTTCAACATATCGGGAAGTGTGGTTTGTTTTTCAAAAGCAGAAATAACGGGTTTATAGGCTTCAGCTCTTTCTTTTCCGCGGATATTTCCACGATCATAGACCTTATCATTTCCTAAAATACCATGATCTTTTGGATATAAGCCTGTAATGATTGTTGCCAAAGATGGTGAACACAACGGTGTTGGCACATAGCCTCTAGTAAAGGTTAAGCTTTCTGAAGCGAACTGGTCTAAACGAGGTGTATCAATATGCTCATGACCCATAAAACTATAGTCTGTCCAAGCTTGATCGTCAGACAAAATAAAAACGATATTCGGGGTCTGGTTTATCTCCTGAGGGGCTTGTGCTTTCGCTTCTGATGTTTTGGTTTTATTTCCACAGGAAAAACATATCACTAATAATACGATATAACCCAGTTTGTTCAATTTATTCATAGTTGTTGCTTATTTATTCAGTTATTTAATTATTTTTTAAAACTTTAGTTTCTGTTTGTAAACGTTGTATTGGACCACTATCTCCTAAAAGGTACATTTTTCTAAAATCTGAACCTTTTTCTTTTTGTGCTACTACTATTCTAGCATCTGGATGTGGATTATCGATAAGCGCAGATATGATAAAACCGGAATTCTTTCGACTTAAATAAACGGAGTTCTTTTTAAATGTTTTTCCGCCATCAAAACTATCCCATCTACTAATTTCTCCAACATCTGCTGGAGTTTGACTTTCTAAATATAAGCTTACTTCAGAGGTAGATTTCACTTCAATATCTGCATCCCCTTTCGGTAAATTATCGGTATTTCCTTGTAACCACTCTTGTCCATCCCATCTAAAATGCTGTATGCGCTTAGTACCACTTCTTTTAGCTCCTACATCTGGGCCAACCATTACACCAACTTGAGGATTCCCATTGGAATCTATATCTGCTATAGCTTGAAATGTCCAATCATTGGGTATTTGCTTAACCAAAGTTTTTTCGTCTGCCATTTCTTTGGTTAAAGGCATTGCTAAAGGTTCGTTTTTAACATTTTTCCAGACACCTGTTTTTGTATCAAAAACCATATAATATAAATTATGTCGTTCTGGGATATGACCTCGTGGGTCTTGCGCATTTTTTTTGTCTCTACAAATATGATAATCAAATGCTACAATAATATCGTCTCCATTCCCTTTAGAAAGCCAAGGATACCAAGAATCTTCGGCTTCTATATCAGTTCTTCTTTTATGCTTTAAAAAGGAAACTGGCTCATCAAATGTTTTTCCATTATCGGTTGATTTTTGATACACCCAATTGCTTCTGTGTGCTCCATGACGATAAAACAGATACATATCGCCATTATCCATTTTTATAAACTGACTGTAGGTTCCAAATAATGAAATGTTATCTAATGTCTCCCACTCAGAAATGTCTAATGGGTTTTTAGAAACTGCATGTAAATTTTTACCATAGTGATGATTTCCTAATGGGTTTTTACCATCATCGGGTGTTCCACCATGACCTCCAAACGCAATATGAATATATCCTGCATCGTCAATAAGCAATGCCGGTTTACCATGATTGTCTATTTTTTTCTTTCTATTAGGGTCCTTACCCATTTCACTAACTCCCGCTTTGAACGGACCTTTCCATTCTTTAGTAGTATGATTGTAAGACGCTACATAAGGATCTTCTAAAGCACCTTGATAAGCTATATAAGTAATGCCTTTATGATATACACCTGATGGATGTTGCACAATGGCCACTGCATTACCAAAACCATTATCGGCAAAGTAATCTACCATTTGGCTACCCGCGTTAATTGTCTTTTGTTCTTTGACTTTATTGACACAACCCAACAAACAAAAACAAATAAAAAGGTTTACATAAAAATATTTAGTCATTAGTTCTCTAGCTTTACAGTTTCAAAAAATGTAAGTTTCACAGGCCCTAGGAGACCAGACTTTAGCAAATCATCATTCTGGTTATAATGATTCCAACTGGCAAATGTTGTTCTTTTAGATGGTCGTTCTGTTTCGTTTAATAACCAATCTGGAAGTGGTTTTGCGCGTTTACCTTGTCTTGGATAATCCAATTTTAGTTTTTCGTCACCAATTAATCGATTGGGCCATAAATTGGTCACCTTAACTTCTAAAGTATTCTTCCCTTCTTTCACAAATTCATCAATATTTACTCTAAAAGGGGCCTTCCATAAAGATACAATATTATTGCCGTTAACTATGACTTCTGCAATAACGGATACACTGCCTAAATCTAAGGTTACACTTTTATTCGGCTGTATCATCTCTTCGGATAACACAAACTCTTTTTTATAAGATGCTGTTCCTGAAAAATGTTGAATCGACTCGTCTTGCACATCGGTCCACGAAATCAAATCAGGAAACGTCTCTTTTTTTGAAGCTTCTGAGTTTATTGGAAAAGAAACTTCCCAAGCACCTGATAACTCCATAGGCTTTGAAACGGATGTCACTTCTGCGGTTTTTGTTCCTCCTGATGATGTCTTGTAATTTATCTTTCCTGCATAAGGTGTTGTCCAACTTATGGCATCATTTTTAAATTCTAATTTTGGTTTTGATATGTCTTTAGACAATTTTAAAAACTGTCCTTTCGGAATAAATAGAGTGCGTTCTTCTCCATCAGTTTTATAGCTAATTTTTAAAACAGTTTTATCGCCTTCAGGAATTTGATTACCTATTAATTTATTAGTCACCAAAATATCATAAGTTCCAGAATTTACTATCTTTTTAATCGTTTTGGTAACATCAAAAGTTTTATAATGCTGAGGAATACCCGTTGTTTCTCCTTTAAATTTTCCAAATACCGCTTTTAAAACTTTTAGAGATTTATCTCCAGCGTCAATATGAATATGCTCACGTTCTTCAGCATAAATCTGCTTTTTGGTATCACCTATTTGGTATTCCATTCTGAACTCTTTTTTATAGCCCATCGCAGGGTCGCAATCGCAAAAAGCTCTACTCATTTTAAAATCTAAAGTGCCATTTTTGATAGCTTTATTTACTCTATCGGTAATATCAATTAAGCCTTCTTGCAAAAAGGTACCATATTCAGCTTTTACAATTTCTAAATTAGAAAGTGGTTCTACTTGAGCAGTTTCTAGTTCTGTTGAAACTTCTAATAAATGATTAATATTCAAAGGCTTTTTAAAGATTATAAAAACCGATTCTTCCATTCCTAAGGATAACGGAATTGTTGTAGTTCCATCATCATTTTCTTTAAAAACTACCACATCTTTTGTAGTGCCTTTTTCTGAGTTCCAAAGTTCTGGTTGCTTTCCTGAAACTCGAAAACGCGCTGTAATGTCTCTGGCTTCTTTTCTAGCATTCGCTATAAAATAGATATCTGCATCAGCTGTCTTTCTGTGTATAAAACTCAAATCTGTATTGTCACTACTTTCAATTTTAAAATCTGGTGTTTTATTACTCAAAGCTTTTGAAATAGTCATATCTTTTATCGAACCACTTCCCCATAAATCATCAACATAGGTTTCAACTTCTTTATCACAATTTGGATAATTGCTTAAACTTGGTGATTGCACCGGTTTTTTACCAATTACTTTTGCGCCACCATAAACCAATTCTTTTACTTTTTGAAGAGTTTCTGGTTTGATAAAGTCTGATTCGGGTAAGACCAAAAGCTTATATGTATTGCCTACGGATGAATATATTGCTCCATTTTTAACGGTTAGGTCTTTTAATTTATTTGCTCCAATCAAATCATAATCAAAACCCATTTCTCTGATTTCAGGTTTTATAAACCCTGTATTTGGTGATGATTCCCCTGTAAATACCAAAACATCGGCTACATTTTTACCTTGTTGCAATAAATATTGTGAACGAGCTACGTAATCCATATAACCCTTACTTTGCGACCACCAGGTGTTTAATCGGTTAAAATCAAAACCATGATAACTTAAGGCCAAACCTGGCGCCACATCCCAAGGTTGATGCACATAAGTATGGAAAATAAATCGTGTAATTCCCTCTGCCCAAGCTTTATCTCCAATCGATTTTATGTTTGCTGGGTGCTTGTCCCAACCACCAATACCTGTAAAAGATTCTGCTCCAACAATGGTGCTACCGTTTAAGTGTGCTATGGATGATACAAATTTTGGCGAATCGAAAAAGGGATAACCACCACTCCAAAATTCGCACATGACTATATCGCCTTGAGCTCCTACTTGCATATTATCAAAAGGTCCCCAATAGGGTTCTACAGAAAATTTCAGTCCATTTTTATGGCATAAGTCTGCAAAGTGACCATAATAATTCTCTGCGATTAAGTCGCCAATAGTTCTTCTAAAATCCCAAAGAAATCGTTCTGAAACTTCTCCACTTTCCACATAATAGCCAGCTAAAGTTGGTAAATATGCCGTTAAATCATAACCTCTTAAACTTTCAAATTGCGTATCGAATCCAGTGGTCCAATTTGTGGTTTCTACTTCATAACTATCAATTAAACAATTGTTAACCGTTGTGCCTACTAAATCGCCTAACTTATCAATAATGGGTTGTACACCGGCTTCCCAATAGGCATCTAGGGCTTTTTTACTCATTTTATCCACCTCTAAACCTTTGGCTTCTGGTGGTGCCGGTCTGTTGGTTGTTCCTATTGGTGTATGTCCTAAACGTAAAATAACCCAATCGCCTTTAGGTACTTCCCAGTTTAACACCCCATCTTCAGATAGTTTTGAAGTTAAATTAATAATGGTTCCTTTTTGAATAATAGCCTCTTTTGAAATTGCTTTAATATCGGGTAACAAATGATTTCGAACACGTTCAGAAAGCATTTTATAGTCTAAACCATCAATTTTTATGGTTTGTTTAGGCTTAGGGAAAGCTAAAACCGCGATGTCTTTATAGTAATCGAATTTGGTTTCTGGTCGTGGTAATTTTTGGGTTATTGTTTTTCCGCCTTGAATTGCAAGCTCACTAGATACCACCGTTTGCATCGCATGTTCTTCAGTCACCCAAGGCCCTCCAGAAGAGGACCAACCTGCACTGTTATGAAATGCCATTTCTAAACCTAAACGTTGTGCTTCTTCTGCAGAAAACTTAAACAAGTCTAACCATTCCTCACTTAAATATTTCACTGGCCCTTGTGGAAAACCTAAATGCACATTAAACAATTGTGCCTCCTGAATACCAACAGCTTTCATAGCTTCTAAATCTTTGGTAATTCCAGATTTAGAGACGTTACCACTTATCCAATGCCACCATGTTCTAGCTTTAGCTTGGTTTGGTGGGCTTTCAAAACCTGCTTCAAGGCTGACTTTGTTTTCTGAATTGCTGTTATCTTTCTGGTTTTGGCAAGACGTTAAAATTGAAATCAAACAGAATAGTAACACCACCTGTTTTATACTAAAACTGAAATCAATGTTCATTTATTTACTATTTCTATTACAACTAAACCTAAATAACAGAATATTTAAAACCAATAAAACTGCAATTACATATACAAACCCCATATCTATTACTTAAGATTAATCTATAAACAACTCGTCAATGTAAGGTGCGCTCTCTCCTGTGGTTTCTAATCTGATATTATTAGCTCCAGATTGCAGTACAATAATGGTCGGTACAAACTTCCATTCTTTTTCCCAACCGCCAGTTGCAGGAAACTCCATATCTCGCACATACTCGTCATTGACGTATAATTTCATGGGGTATAATTTACCCTCATTGTTGTGCATATATCTAAAACGAATGCTATAATCACCGCGCTCGCCATCGTTTTCTTGATACCAAGTGATTGAGCCTTCGCCTCCTTTAAAATCAACAAAACCAGAACCTTTAAAACGGTGTGCATCTCTACTAGGTTTAGCAGAACCTGTTAAAAGACCATCTTCCGCAGAAATATTAACACCTCTACCAATCCACATATCAGCAGAATGTTCATCTCCCCAGAAAAGCCCTTCGTTTTTACCAAATGTTTCTTCCATAGTTAAAACAAGAACTCCGTTTTGTTTTACGACAGCTTTTACAGTTGTACCGTCTTCAACTTTAAAAGGCTCGGTGTAAGCCACACCATCCGTTTCAGGGTTTTTGCCATCTATTGTATAAAGCACTTCAAAATCATTGGAGTTATTATTTCCAAATAACCATACGGATTGCACATCAATAGTAATTTCATCAGAAACATATAAAGCTTTATCTCCTAGAATTGAACCTACAATTACAGAGGCCTCTTTTGCGTTTTGACCTTCCTCCAAAAACAATCTGGTTTTACCGAAAAACAAACTTCTGTAATCGGCTTTTGTTCTGCTGGTAGGGTCTATGGGATTTCCATTTTCCATGGACACTTTATCCACATCACCAACGATGTTATAGTACACCCTGTTTTCGGCATAAGGATTCAAATTATTATTGGCATCCATTCCTTCTGAAGTTAGAATATAACTCGCTCTAAAATCGCCTTCTGCCTCTAATTTAGTTACTGTATTCTGTAAAGTTGATGGTTGTTTGGCTGTTGAAAACGACGTTCTGTTTACCTCTTTTCCATCAATGTAACCAACTGCTTCTATGGTACCTTCTTCGTACGGCACGAGCCACTCGCATTGCATTTCGTTCCAAACGGTTCCGGGTTTATCTTTACCTAATGATTTTCCGTTTAAAAACAGCTCAACCTCATCGGTATTAGAATACACCCAAACTGGAATTTCGGTACCTTTTTCCATTCTTGGGTGCGTCCAATGCGGTAGCATGTGAATCATGGGTTCTTCTGTCCATTGACTCTGATAGAAATAGTATAAATCTTTTTCAAAACCAGCTACATCTATGGCGCCTCCCATAAACAAGTTAAATGGCAACCCGCCGTGTACTAAACCGGCTTCTCCGTAATAATCGAAACCTGTCCAACGGAAATGCCCACTATGCCAAGGTGTATCGCGCATCACTTCCCAATATTTTCTTGCCGAAACACGCACTGTGGCATTATCGTATGAGGAATTAAAACGTTGCTTTCTGTTCTTCCAGTCTTTTGGGTTTAAACCTTCGTAGAAGAAAATTTCTTTTTCTGTTAAGTTTGGCAATTCATAGGTACCTGGCAATTCGTTATCTCTCCACCAAGTATGCGTTCTATAATAACCTCTTGTTTGCCAAGTATGAGGGGCTTCTGTAGAAATGAATGGTTTTTCTAGTTCATTTTCGTTTTGTCTGTCTATAAACGATTTGGTTTCAGAACCTCCATTAACGCCCTGAATATCCATATCTTCTGGGTTTCCAGCACCAGAAGTAAATAATCGGGTTGGATCTAAGCTTTTTCCGAATGCTACCAATTCTGGGGCCACATCACTATGGGTTTCGTTACCTAAACTCCATACAAAGATACTGGGGTGGTTTCGGTCTCTTGTAATCCACTCTTTTACATCTGCTTGCCACCATTCATCAAAGGCTTGTTTTCCGTAATCTTGCGGTGCTTTTTTATGCCAACCATCAAAAATTTCATCCATGACCAACAATCCAATTTCATCACAAATATCATAAAACATAGGAGGTGCTGGGTTGTGTGACGGACGAATGGCGTTTATGCCCATACCCTTTAGTAGTTCCAGCTTCCAACGTAACATGGGCTTGGTCCAAGCACCACCAACAGGTCCGCCTTCCCAGTGCTCACAAACCCCTTTTAGTTTCACATTTTCACCATTTAACCAAAAGCCCGTTTCGGTTTTCCATTCTATGGTTCTAAAACCAAATGTGGTGATTTTTTCATCTATCACCTTTTTTCCATCCAGTATTTTCGTGACGGCTTTATACATATTTGGCGTTTCAGGACTCCAAAGCTTGGGCGACTTAACCTCCAATTCAACACTTGGTGAATTTGATTTTAGTTTTTGGCTATAATTGGATAAAACACTACCATCGGCAGACAGTAGTTTAACATCATATTTTAAGCCATTTATATCTCCATTAATTTCTGCATCAATCGTAACAATTCCTTTTTCTTTTTGAATTGAAGGTGTTTTTATAAAAATAGTATTCGGTTTAAAATGCGTTGGGTTCACTTCTATTAAAGAAACTGCCGCATAAATACCACAAGGATGGTACCAACGTGCAGAAGGCTCTAAACTGTTATCTACACGAACAGCAATGGTATTTTTGCCTGCTTTTAAATATTTCGAAATATTATATCTAAAACTTATGTACCCATAAGGCCTTTTGCCCAATCGGTTACCATTTACCCAAACCTCACTGTTCATGTAAACACCATCAAAATTGATGTAAGTTACTTTTGAAAGGCTTTCTTTTGAAACTTGAAAGTATTTACGGTACCAGCCTATACCTCCATCATGATAACCTCCGCCTTGACCTTGGTCGCCGCCCTTTCTAACACCTTTTTCGAAAGACCAATCGTGGGGTACATCTAATTGCTGCCATGCACTATCGTCCATCGATTTTTGTGAAAACTCTGTTTTATCTACATCTAGAATAAATCGCCAATCGTTGTTAAAGTTTGACACCGTTCGCTGGGAAAAGCAAGTTGCCGAAACCATTATAAAGAAGATACTGCAAATAGTTTGTAGTTGATGTTTTATTGACATTTTATACATTTTTAAAATTGTTTATTATTTTCTGGGTATATCGTTTTGTGGAAAAGGCGCTCCATCTCTGGGAAATTGCGATTCCAACAAGGCCTTCATGCGTTTTTCTACTGCTTGGTATTTTTCATGCCCTGATAAGTTTTCAAAAGACAGTAAGCTATTTTTATGCTCGTATAACTCTGAGCCTAGTATTTCGTGGGTGACCGAATCTCGCCATTCGGTATATCGCCACTCCCCGTCGGTTGCGGTACACCCCATAATATTTTTTCCTCTAGGAAAAACGCTTGTAGCTACCTCATCCCAAGATGCTTCAGGATTATCAATAACGGGCACTAAACTTTTCCCGTCAGATTTTGGGACCTCAAAACCACAAATATCTATAAGTGTTGAAAAGATATCGACATTCTCCACCAAGGCATTTGAAATGACTCCTGATTGTCGTTTTTTATCATTGGTTTCCCTACTGATAATTAAAGGCACACGAACATCAATCTCTACGTTTGAGTGTTTGCACCACGCACCGTACTCACCAATTTTATAACCGTGGTCGCTCATAAAAACTATCATAGTACTTTTTTTCAAATCCAATTCTTCAAGCGTTTGCATGACTTTACCAACCTGAGCATCCATATAGCTTACACAAGCGTGATACCCATGAATTAGAGTTCTTGTAATGTCATCGTTTAAAGGGTCTTCTTTAGGTATACCGTGATATCCTTTTAATTCTCCCCATTTACTTAAAGCCAAACGATACATCCCTTCTGGTTTTTCCTTTGATGGAATTTCAAACTTGCCTTTATCATGCAAATCCCAATATTTTTTTGGTGCATTAAAAGGCAAATGCGGTTTCATTAAACCAACAAACATTAAAAATTTGTCATCCTTATATTGATGCAACATTCTAATGGCATCGTTTGCAACAATGCCATCTTTATAGCCGTCATCAGCTACGTCCGCATCTTCATAAGCTGGACCTTTGGCACGTTTTCCAGCCATAGCCTCAAGGCTCTCTGGTTTTAAATATATATTAGAAGGCCTTTTTACAAGTTCTGTCCAACTTTCTTTATCATCTACAAAATGATGATACACTTTACCCGTGCTAATTGTTTTGTATCCGTTTTGCTTAAACAATTGCGGAAGCGTAACGACTTCTTGATGAACTTTACGTAAAGGTGTAAAAATGCTATAGATACCCAAGGTTTCGGGTCTTAAACCCGTTAAGGTGCTCATTCTTGAAGGGGCACAAATGGCTTGTTGGGTATAGGCTTTGTTAAACATTATACCTTCTGATGCCAACTTATCAATATTCGGAGTAATTGCTGTTTCACTTCCGTAACATCCTAATTCTGCTCTTAAATCATCTATGTAAAACACTAAGATATTTGGTGAGTCTTTTTCTTGAGAATGTATAAAACTTATGTTAGCAATTGTAACACAGATTAATAAAACTATTTTTTTCATTTTATGGTGTTAGATATTTTTATTCTACTTTTTTCACGCCTTCCTCTGTGGCAACAATTTCTTGTATAGTACCATCTTCATTGTAATACAAATATTCTATACAAGTGTTTCTACTAAACTTTGAACCGCCATTCCAATTTTGCCAATGATAAAAAAAGTAATCTTGCCCTTTGTAGTTTACAATAGAATGATGGTCTTGTCTTTGTTTAGGGTTGATAGCACCTTTGTATTCAAAAGGCCCATAAGGATTGTCTGCCATCCCATAAAAACCACCTAAACCAGTATTATACGAGAAATAATATTTTCCATTGCGTTTGTGCATGTAACTGGCTTCAAAGAAATTTTTAGCGCCATATTCAATGGTTCTTGGTGCTTCCGCTAACTCTAAAAGATTGTCTTTTAAGCGTGCAACTTTAGGTGTTCTGACGCCCCAGTATAAATAGACTTTTCCATCATCATCCTCAAACACACAGGGGTCTAGCCATTGGCCTTCAACACCTTCAATCCAACCGATGTCTTTAAACGGGCCTTCTGGAACATCACTAACGGCAACACCGCATCGCATATCGTCTTTTGAACCTTTTACAGAATGTGGATATAATAAATAGTATTTATTGTTTTTGTAAATGGCAGTTGGTGCCCACATCCAGCCTTTTGCACCCCAAGGAATATCTCTGGAATGTAATACTTCGCCATGGTCTATCCAATTTACCATATCTGTTGATGAAAACGCACGATACCCATCCATAGAATCGTAAAATGTGGCGTCCTCCATATCACGAGAGGTGTACATCCACACTTTACCATCGTTCCAGATATGAGCCGATGGGTCTGCAGTTCGAATATGACGAATTACAGGATTGTTGCCTTCATTGTGTACCGAGGATTTTACTTCAACCGCTGGATTAGCTCCCTGTTCTTTTTTTTCATTTTTACAGCTTACCAAGGATAAACCAAATATCAAAACAACAACTATTTGAAATCCTTGTTTCATTATAATTTAGACTTAAACGTGTAGGTTCCTGGTTGTACCAATAATTCAGTATCGTCAGTGTCTGAGCTTATCGTTTTTATATCGTTTGTATCTTCAATCGATTCTGCAGTTCCTGGTAATATAACTTTTGCTGTTGTATTTGGTGGAATAGTTACATTTAAAGTAAAAGTGCCTTCATTAATTTTCCATGAAGAAGCAACTTTCCCATATGGTGTATTTAATTCAGCCGATGCTGATGTTAATGGACTTTTAGGTTCTGGAGCAATACGAATGACTTTATAACCCGCCTCTAATGGTTCAATGCCTCCTATTCGTTCATACACCCATTCGCCTATCGCTCCGTAAGCATAATGATTTAAGCTATTCATTTTTTGAGGGTTAAAACCCTCTGCCTTACTATAGCTGTTCCAACGTTCCCAAATAGTTGTGGCACCTTGGTTGATGGAATAGAACCACGATGGATAGGTTTCGTTAAACAGTAGTTTATACATTAAATCTGTATCCCCCATTTCGTCCAAAACTCGTGATAATAGTGGTGTACCTAAAAAGCCTGTTCTTAAATGATTATCGGCTTCCTCAATTTTTTGTAATAAATACTTTTTAGCATTTTCTCTTTTACCTTCAGACAATAAATCATAAGCCAATGCTAATAAATATGAGGTTTGTGTTTCTTCAACGCCTTTTACTTTTCCCGTTTCATCAAAAAACTTATTTTCAAAAGCATTTGCAACTGTCTTAAATAAAGCCTCATATTTAGCTTGCTCTTCTTTTTTACCTAATACCTCAGCAGTTTGCGCTGTTAATTTAGCTGAATGTGCAAAAAAAGCCGTTCCAATTAAGCTTTTAGAGGTGTCCCCTTTATTATTGCCGTTTTTAGGAAGCGGTTGCAACCAATCTGCAAAAAATCCCATAGAAGAAATATAATTTTTGGTAGTAGCCTCATGATATGCTACCCAACCCTTCATGGTTTCAAAGTTTTCTTCAAGAATTCTTTTATCCCCAGTTCTGTTGTATATATCCCAAGGGATTATTGCACAAGCATCTCCCCACCCTGCACTTACTTTATTGTTAAAAAGTACATCTGGCACTACCCAAGGAATTCCGCCATTATCATACTGTGATTCACGAACACTTTGTAACCAACTTGCCCAAAACTTATACACATCGGCATTAAAAATAGAAGTTGGACCAAATACCTGTGCATCAGCAGTCCATCCCATGCGTTCATCACGTTGTGGACAATCTGTGGGGATGTCAAAAAAGTTTCCTCTTAAGCCCCAAACAATATTACTTTGTAATTGATTTAATTTTTCGTGAGAGGATGTAAATGAGCCATTTTCTTCAAAATCTGAATACTGCACCAAACCTGTTACCCAATCAGTTGATGGGGTTTTTGAGGTATCAAATCCGCTTAGTTCCACATACTGAAATCCATGAAATGTAAATTTTGGCATCCACTCTATAACGCCATCTTTTGATGCTGTATAATAGTTTGTGGACAAAGCTGTTCTATAGTTTTTTGTATAAAACGAACCATCTGGAGACAACTTTTCTGCAAAACGAATTTTAAGTATCTCCCCCTTTTTCATTGGCACTTTAAGCAATGGTACACCAACCATATTTTGCTGAAAATCGAAAATAAAAGCACCATCTTTTTCTACAACTTCCTTCGCTTTTAATTCAATTTTAGATTTTACAGTAGTGTGTCTTTTTGGTTCTAAACGAATAGCATCTGTTACAGGAAATGTATTAACCGTTTCCCAATTTTTATCACTAAAATTATTGGTTGTCCAATTAGGCATTTCTAAATTAGCATCGTAAGTTTCGCCATCATAAATTTCTGAAAGTCTTATTGGGCCGTTGGTTGTAGCTTTCCAACTTTCATCAGATACAATTACTTCTTTAGAACCATCTTTCATTGTTAACTCTAGCTGACATAATATTTTAGGCGTTTCTGTATCAACCCACAATTCTTTTTTCCATCCTAATCTACTAGAATGCCAACCTGAAGCTAATTCTACTCCAATAGTATTCTGACCTGATTCAATTAAATCGCCAACATCATAAGTAATGGTTTCTATGCGTTCTTTGTAAGGTGTGTATCCGGGAGGCATAACATCATCACTTACATCTTCCCCATTAATGGCAACATCAAAAACCCCTTTTGCTGTTAAATATAATCTTGCAGATTCCACATCGTTAGATAGCTCAAAACCTTTTCTTAAATATTGCGGACGATGAATAATATTATCTTGACTTCCTAATACTTTTTCTTTTTTAGTATCTAAACCAATCCACTTTGCTTTCCAATCATTGTTATTCAGTAATCCTAATTCAAAATGATTTATAGCACTCCACGCTGAAACATCTTCATCTTGATTCCAATACTTTACCTGCCAATATACTTTTTGGCGAGACTGTAGCGGTTTGCCCTCATATTTTACCCAAACAGACTGGTCTGTCATTTGTTTACCAGAATCCCATAAATCGGCATTATCGGGCAACAAGTCTTCACTGGAGGCCACCACAATGTGGTAGGCTGACTGATGTTTAACACCTTCAGCAACTGGCAGTTTCCAAGAAAATGTTGGAGTAGCATCATAAAAACCTAAAGGATTTTTAAACCCTTCAGAAACCGTTAAATCGTTTGCTTTTTCTATGGTTTTCTTTTCTTCACAAGAAATAAAACTTAAAAAAACAATACTTAAAAGGGTTAGTAAAAATGCCTTTTGTCTGGATTGAATATTCATTAGATTTTAATTTAGTTTCGTTTGAAATTTATGGGTACCTGCACCTACGTTTTTTAGTTTTTGGGTTTCGTTTTTAGAAGTATATGGAAGGTGAATTTCAGCTGATGTGTTAGGAGGAATTATTACCTCTAAATTAAACAGATTGTCCTTTACTTCCCAAGAAGATGATGCTTTGCCGTAAGGTGTATTTACGCTGGCCGATGTCGATGTTAAGAAATTTACATTGGGCACAGGTGCAATTTTTATTTTTTTATAACCCGGTGCTAAAGGTGCAATACCTGCAATACGTTCGTACATCCATTGTCCAATAGCCCCGTAGGCGTAATGGTTTAAACTATTCATTGGTTGTTTATTATAGCCTCCTTCTATACTATAACTGTTCCAGCGTTCCCACATGGTGGTAGCGCCTTGATTTATGGAGTAAAACCAAGATGGATAGGTTTCCTTAAACAGAATTTCATACATCAAATCAATTTCTCCCATATCATCCAACACCTTAGGCAAAATGGGCGTTCCTAAAAATCCAGTTCCTAAATGATTGTCTGCTTTTTTAATTTCTTCTAATAAATGCTGTTGCGCTTTTACTTTGGTTGCTGGTTGAAGCAAATCAAAATATATGGCTAATAAATAGCTAGTTTGGGTTTGTTTTTCATTTATAAATTTTCCGTTAGTATCAAAAAACTTGTTTTCAAAAGCTAGAGCGATTTCTTTATATAAGTCCTTGTATTTTTTTTCGTCTTTAGTTTTACCAAGAACTCCCGCCATTTTCGAAACCAAGTGCGCCGAATGGGCAAAATACGCTGTATTTACAAATAATCTTGGTGTATCGCCTTTATTACCTTCTTTTCCAGATTTTGATGGGTAAGGCTGTAACCAATCTGTATAGGAGTAAATATTGGGAATAAAATCTTTTGATTTAGATTGATAGTAACCAACCCATTTTTTTCCCATATCATAATTCTCTTCCAAAACTGATGTATCCCCTGTGATATTGTAAATATCCCAAGGAATAATAACACAGGCATCGCCCCACCCAGAACTGGCACTATTTCTTTGCAATATATCAGGGATAACAAATGGTACTAAACCATTATCGTGTTCAGATTGGGTTTCGCGCATACTTTGCAACCATGCTGTCCAAAACGCATGCCCTTTAAAATTAAACATGGCTGTTGGCGAAATCACTTGCGCATCACCAGTCCAACCCAAACGCTCATCACGTTGCGGGCAATCGGTTGGTATATCTAAAAGGTTGTCTCTTAAACCCCAAGTGATGTTTTTTTGCAGTTGATTTAATTTATCATGTGATGATGTAAACGTTCCATTTTTTTCAAAATTAGAATGTTGCACCAATCCTTTTACCCAAGTTGAATTTGGAGTTGCCGAGGTATCAAATCCTGACAATTCTAAATATTGAAATCCGTGAAAGGTGAATTTTGGCGTGTACTCGATAAGACCATCTTTTGATGCGATATAATAATCTGTTGATTTTGCTGAGCGGTAATTTGTTGTATAAAACGTACCATCAGACAATAACATTTCTGAAAAGCGAATCTTTAAAGTATCGCCTTTTTTCATTGGCACTGTTACTTTTGGCACACCAACCATATTCTGTTTCAAATTGAAAATTACAGAAGATGTTGTGGACGATACAATTTCTGCATCCTCAATAACTGTCATTGTTTTTACAGTTTCATGACGTTTTGGTTCTAAGGTTACAGTATCAGCTATGGGTTCTATTTCTGTATTTTTCCAAGAGGCATCATCAAACGTATTCATTGTCCAATTGGGCATTTCCAAATTGGCATCATATACTTCTCCATCGAACAGACCTGCTAATCGTATTGGCCCATTTGTTGTGCCTTTCCAAGTTTCATCCGAAATAATGGTTTTCTTTGAACCATCTTTTAAAGTGATTTCTAACTGGCATAACACTTTTGGAGATGCTAAAAAGTCATAAATAGCTGTTCCTCTGGTAATTCTTCCTGAATGCCAACCAGATGCCAATTCTACAGCAATTGCGTTTTTTCCTGAAGATAACATATCGGTTACATCATAGGTTAGTGTTTCAAAACGTTTGTTATAGGGTGTCCAGCCCGGTGTTAACACATCATCACTAACATCTTTTCCGTTCAAATGCACATCAAAAACGCCTTTCGAGGTAATGTATAATCTTGCTGATGCTATATCTGATGGCAAATCGAACCCTTTTCGCAAATATTGAGGCCTGTGCATTAAAAAATCATGTACCCCTTTTATGCTATCTTTTGCAGTATCCAAACCAGCCCATTTTGCTTTCCAGTCAGAGTTATTTAACAATCCTAATTCAAAGGAATTAATTTCACTCCATGCTGATGGGATACCATCTTGATTCCAAAATCTAACCTGCCAATACACTTTTTGACGGGATTTTAAATCGACTCCCTCGTATTTTACAAAGCTGGACTGTGAACTTTCTTGTTTTTTAGAATCCCACAAATCAGGATTATTTGGCAATAATTCTTCACTGGAAGCTACTATAATTTGATATGCAGATTGCGACTTGATATCATTAGCAACAGGAAGTTGCCACGAAAAGGATGGTTTGGCAGTGTAAAAACCCAAAGGATTTTTGAAGCCCTCAGAAAGTGTTAAAGAAACTGGAGCCCCTACCGTTTGTTCATCGCATGAGTACAGAAAAAAACTTAAAACAAAATAAGCTGCAAAAAGTAATTTAAACTTTTTCATAATAAATTAAATAGTATACAAAAACGCTTTAAAGCCGTGTTTATGGGTTAAATGAAATATTAAACAATTTAAAAGGGCAATGTGCATTATTTTTACCACAACTCTGTCCTGTTCTATCTTTAAAATTGTTTTTGTTAAGACACGGTAATGGTGCACACAACCTCTGTAACCGAAATTAGCCGTAGTTCTTTGGTACAAATCTACATATTGCCCTACGACTAAATTCGCCGTACTTGCCACCTGAATTTCAAAATCACCTTTCTTTATTTCTAAAGTAACTTGAGTAATATCGCTGGACTCCGTATTAGAAAGTATGAACATAAACCGGTAATGGGCAGCACCACTACCGAACTTATTTTCGTTGAATTTGTCGGCATATATCTCAATTCCTCCAGTTCCCTTTCCAGCTCCTTTTAAAACAATATTGCTCCCACTAATCGTAATAGGTTTTGTTTTTGTGGTTTCACCGGAAACGATACACCTGCCTGCCGGAAAAAAAGCAACGGTTGGTTGATTACTAGCCTCAGCGGCATCAATAGCCGCCTGAATTCCTGCATCGTCATAACCAGTATCATCTGGAATTGCTCCATAATCGGTTACGCTTATCGTATTCCAATTAGAGACATCCGGTAATTCTTTTTCTGAAAAATGGTATCCTGTATAAGAGAAATCATTTAAGATTGCTTCGGATAGATTCCCAGTTAACTTTTTCTCTGCAAAGTCAATCCATGAAGGGCTTCTGTGTTTTGAGCACTAACATAAACATCTAGTAAAATAAAAACGCCTAAGCAATTTTTCAAAAAAGAAACCTTTATTAGTATAAATTTAATTCCACTATTAGTATATCGTACAAATAACATCTATTTAATTATTTCGTAGTAAAACTCCAAACCTGTCCAATGGTAACGCCTCCGTTACCATCTTTAGCTACTATCTTGAAATAATAGGTAGATGCCGCGGTTAGCCCTGTAGCTTCATAAGTAGTTCCTGATTGATCTTCTGATACTTTTGTTGTTAAATCGCTGTTAGTATCTAAATACACATCATAGCTTAGGGTATCTCCATCTACATCACTGGCTGTCCAACTTAATATGGAACTCGTACCATCTATTTCTGAATTTAATGCAGGAGACACTAATTCTGGAGCAAAGGGCAAATGGTTGGAAACTCCGTCTCCTTCGGTTAAAAATTGATTGGCAGAAGAATAAGCACTCTCATCCCCTTTAGTATCTTTCGCTTTGAGCCTCCAATAATAAGACTTCCCTTTTTCTAGAGTGAGCACTCGTGAAGTCGATGAACTGGAAACATCGTGTGCCAGTGTTGAAAAATCGCTCTTTTCAGATACCTCTACCTGATAGCTTACCGCATCGCCCTCTTTATCTGTTGATGTATCCCATTCGAAGACCACGTTGTTGTCGATGCACAACGTGTTGCTCAATGGGTAAACCTGCACTGGTACAGTGGGCGCTGTGTTTTCGGTCTCGTTACCTGAACCCGAATTATCATCGTTACCGCCGCTGCTGCAGGATAAAATAATACTGGTAAACAAAATCGCGGTTAAATATAAATATGACTTTTTCATCTGTTTATTTTATTTGTTTTTAATTGGTCAGATGCAATTTGCCATTAAACATTTCGGTTGGTATCAACTTAATTGTTATGGCTCATTTCATGCTATTTTTTAATTAGTTTAATAAATTTTGGCTTTTTTGAGTTTATTTTTACGAAGTATATGCCGTTGGGTTTGTTAGCTATATCCAATCTCACTTTTCCAGCGTTCACCTTAATCGTGCTTGCACTTATCATCTGAGAATGAATATTATATACCGCTAAATCTACTTGATCTATGCCACTAGGTATATTTAGTTCAAATATACCGCTGGACGGGTTTGGATAGGCCTTAACACTATCAAACAGATTTATCGTTTTTGACATTTCTCCTTGGCAAGCTTCATTACTCTTTATTTGAATTAGATCACCATCCCGAACATCTACGGAAAAGGTAGTTTGATTGGTTTGTAAAACAGCTTCTCCATTCTTAATAACTGTGTAGGGAGCCGTTCCGGAAGCTACATTTATTTCTGCCGATTGTTTGCTCTTTACACTTATTTTTGCACTGAGTGACTCGGCTTCGACTATTTCTACTTGGTAACAGTGCTGAAAATTTTTCCCAACAACATCAATACACAAACTATAAATACCTGGAGCTAAACTTTCTATGGTTTTGCTTTTTGTAAATTCATAATCCACACCATCAATTGTGGCTACATATTCATGGGACGCCGCACCATTTATAACCAATTTTCCATTGTCCATCCCCGTGCAAGTTTCTCCAATAGCTTCAATGGTAAAATTATTAGGTAATGTTGGGTCTGTGGGCTCAATATCTAAATCAATAATTTGCAAGTATAGAGGTTGGGCATTGCCCGTTTTGTTTTCCATTAAATAATAGTAAACCTTACCATCATCAATATGTACCACGCCATGGTCAAATGTTTTGCCCGATGTTGCTTCGTATATTCTTGTAAAGTTATTAGTGCCTCCTTCGGTTTTTTCCACAAAAACCCTTCCATTCTGCAGGCCTATCATATATACATCATTACCAGATGTGTACAACGCTGAACCTCCAGAAAAATCTTCTGAGGTAATAAAATCTCCCTCTCCTGACGGTTGATACGTGTGCAAATACTTCGTTACATTGTTTTCATTGTCTTTCACTCGGCTTATAAAATGTACATCTCCATTGGCGGTTACAGTCCAATCAAAATCACCTACTATATGCACTTTGCTTGTTTGCGTTGTTGCCACATAATCTCCGGGTTCCATAACTTTTATAAAATCCGCATCATTTAGAGGTAGTGCAAAAGACTCTCCTTTATAATTTTTCCAACCAGTTGCACCACTTGGATCATCTGAGTAGGCATAATAAATTCCGTTTTGATATTGATATTTATCATCATTATTGGATAATCTACGTTGAAAACCTATACGTATTTTTCCATTTACATATTTAATATCACCATATAACCCCCAGTTGTATGTTATACCTGGTTGACTTTTAGCATTTAATCTATTAAAATCGATAAAATCCCCCCAAGTTCCAGACGTTGCATCATACTTGCTAAATTTATACATGCCATTGTTATTTCCGCCTTCTCGCATAAAAAACAGAAGATCTCCTTGGTCATTCAGAAAAAAGCTAGGATAGGTCAATGCTACAAATTCAGATTGCGCCACGCTTCCTGGTGTTCGCAAATGTTTGTAATCTCCATCCACTCCGTTGTCTTTAACAAATAGGCCCAATGTAAATTCATTATCTGACACGGTTGCAGCATTTGGAACCGAATAGGAATATCTAAAATAATCATTGGCTAAACTTCCATTAGATGGCCTAGATGCGCTATAGGCATGCATATCGTATAACATATGGATGGTTCCGTCTTTAGGGCTTATACCAACGGCGCATGTATTATGTGATTCGCCAATCCAATACTGGTTTTGATACCCGGTGTGCCTATGTGGAAATTCAATAGTAGCAACAACACCTGTTACTTTATTGTAGCGTGAAAGCATTAAATGGCGGTCTGCCTTCCCACCCCGATACCAAGTCAAAAACACGTAATTCCCAAAAGACTTTACAGCATCGCCATGAGCAGAAATATTGCGACCAAAAAAGTAATCGTAGGGTGCATTGTCTCCAGTATTTGATGCACCACCATTTACCTTGCTTCCATCGAAATGCAACCCAAAATTGGTAATCTTTATTTCATTCTCGAGAACGACTTGTGCACGAGAACAAAACGCACATAATAAAAAAAGGTATAATTGAAGCGGTTTAAACGCTCCAATTATACCACTAATGTAGTTCTTTTTCATTTTTAAGCAGTTTAATGTTTTTAGTTGACTTATAAAAGTAAAGTGATACCATGAAATCTATATACTGCTTTGCAGGGGTCAAACCCCATTTTAGTATAATATCGCAGTGTCACTCTAAGTAAAATACTTCTTCTAGAGGTATCGATACTGGTGAATTATCTGGATTTACCTCCATGATATCTGCCATAAAATCCCACCATTTTTTTACTATTTCATTATTAGCCAAATCTTGGGAGCCTCCTTTACCAGATACCTTTTGAAACGCAAAAAGTGTACTAGTTTCTTCATCTAAGAAAATAGAGTATTCACTCACACCACTTTCTTTAAGCAGTTGCTTTAACTCTGGCCAAATTTGATCATGCCTTTTTTTATAGGCTTCCTTTTGATCTTTATTCAATTTCATTTTAAATGCTAATCTTTGCATGTATGGCAGTTTAATTATTTATTAGTAAAAAAAACATTCCATCTTTATTCAAGACAGAATGTTTTAGAAAGAAATAATATTATGTATGAAAGCTGTTATTGCTTCACAAACTTTTTAGTGAAAGAACCTTTATCGCTACTCAGTTTAACTAAATACATTCCACTAGTTAAAGAACTAACATCAATATTTACTGATTCTGAGTTAATATCTCTACTCAAAACTTCCTTACCGAGTAAAGAAAACACAGAAAGGTGGTTTACATTGGCAGCAAGCCCTTTAACACTTAATTCATTGTTAACTGGGTTAGAAACAAAAATTGAACTTGTATCAAAGTCTGTAGTACTTAATGTAGAAACAAAGATTAATCGTAGTGCGTTAATTGAAAGTGGAACATTATTAGGATCCGCACCATCCCAAAAAATAACATCCTCTCCTGCAGCAGTTGGGACCAAACCATATCTTAAATTTCCTTGTCCTGGTGGTTTCGCGAACAACGCATTATTTCCAGCACCTGACCAACCTGTCGCTTTTCTTCTTTGAAACTGGTCATAACCGTAGTTTACATCACCTGTATCACTTATTGGAAGACCAGGTCTAGCTGTAATTCTAATTTGATCATCTGCTGGGGTTCCCCCATTAAAACTTGCTTGATCTACAACCATGGTAAAAGGACCAGCACCAAGACCAGAGAGGTCTGCTGTAATTTCTACATAACCACCTGAAGATGGCTCTCTATGCTCTTGTATAGTCCAAAGTTGTGTTGCATCAGCTGGTGAGGATGTTATTTCGGCAGCCCACTCTAACTGGCCTGTACCTCCATTAATGGTCATGTAAAGTTCTGGAGTCAACCCACAAGTAGCAATCTTATAAACACCAGCTTCTTGATATAGCTCAGGACATGGTTGAGCTTGTACTTGAAGTGCAAACATAAAAAATAGTAAGAATACACTAATTTTTAAAGTAATTTTTTTCATAAATAAAATAGTTTTAATTAGTTAATAATTATTTAATCTAAACTGTTATCAAGTTAGATTTCATAAACTTAATTCATTACAAAAATGTTTCTGTCCTGTTTTGTCGGGGTAAACATTGAATCTATTACCGCCAGTTATTTCAATATAAAATTTAGTTTAACCATCATCTCGATTACATTCTAAGCTTAGAATCGCTAGCAAACCTCTCTTCAAACTTTAAGGGTTATTAGCTATGTACTTTTCCATAATAGCTTTTACCTGTTCTACTGAGCCTTGCTTTAAACCTCCATTTGTAGCTCCGGTCATCCAGTAAAGTACCATTCCTGCATCTGAGCAATCCCATTTTCCTTTTTGAAATTTTACCACATCATCAATCTCTGCCATTTTACCCATTAGCCATACAAATTGCATACGATGGTCTGGGTGTATTTTTGCCCAGTCCCATTCTGCTTCGTCAACCTTTAAATTAATGTTTTGGTCGGGTATACGCACTTCTTCTACGCCAAAATCCAAAATATCCTGCCAAGTATAAAAATCGCCAGCATCATCATTTGCCGGGTGGTGGGTTACAACTTTTATAAATTGATGTTTTTCTTTTGGCGTAGCATCTAGGGCAAAACCAATAATATCGGGCTCGCCCGCTTCAATGATCCAAAGCGGATCGTTTTCTGAAGAAGCGTTTATGGCTTCGCATAAATCCTTAATCGTTTCATCAAGCTGCCATTTGGCATCAAAAAAAGTTAGGTTTTCAAAACCTCCCCAACGTCTGGCAGTTCCATCACAGGCCGTTTGCATCATGGCATGTCTTTCGTATTCGGCTGCTTCCGATATTCGATTTACACGCACCAAATCGCAACTATGTGAATAATGTACCAGTCTATCTTCTAATCCAGCGGCTCGAAGCAGTGCTATAGAAATAGCTGTACCGCCCAAATCATCTGGATCGGGAGAGTTGCCATCTGCTACTATGGCTATGCGTCCTTTAGGTGGTTTAATAATCGCTTGGGCTGTTACCAAAGTAGTTGTTAAGGTAGTAAGTAATAGTAAGGTTAATTTATTCATTTCTATTTTTTTTAATTCTTTTTGTTCTATTTCTCAAAAATGTATGTTGATGGCGCCTCTTGTAAGGCTTTCCCATGGCCCACAGGTGCAAAAACAAAACCCGCCCAACGCCCACGGGTCCATTCATTACCATCTGTAGCCACATGGACTTCAACGGTAATTTTATCGCCCGTTTTAAGCTTTACATTGTTCCAAAAACCATTGAATGCTTTTCCTTCTTCCCAAAGCATATGGGTTAAGGGCGGCTTATAAGTTCCTAACTCTTTGTTATTAATTAAAATGCGAAACGTTGAACGCCCATCGTTTTCACCAACACCAACAAAAATGACATCATATTTACCGCTTTCAAAATCAAAGGTTTTTGATGTCCTTGCCTGTTTGTATTTCTCTGGATTTATTGCCAACCAATTTTTACCGTTCTTGTAAAAGTTGGTTCCATCAATAGGAAACTCCTGTGAAGCTATAAATTTGTTTTCCGGAAGTTTTCGGGCAATGGTATTAAAATATGATAGTTCCGTTTTGGAATTATACGAACTAGGCAAGCTGCCTTCAGCCAATGCCATATTTGGCCCCTTATCAATAGGAACATAATTAACATTGGAGGTTAACACAAACTTATCGAACTCAAATCCATCTTCCCGCATGCTAAATTGCACATCATGAATACCGGGCTCTGGGACATCTAAATAAATCGCATATGGCACACCACAGTGCTCTTCTTTGGTACGTTGCTTGCTTTCCCACATCCAATATTTTTTCCCTTTACACCACTGCATGCGTTGCCCATGTTTTGGCCAAACCCCGTTAAGACCAACGTGAAGACCATTATCTTCACTCCCTGTGCTCATGGCGCGTACCCACACATAATAACGGCCTGGAGAATTGAATTTAATCTTATAGCTCACTACTGCCATTTGACCGGGTTCATTGGAAAAATTTTCTCCCTGAACTAACTTATCGGAATGCGCTACCCGGGTATCTGGCAGTATTTCGATGTAGCTACTGTTACTGGCATTTAGATAATGATTAGCATCTTCGTCCCGCCCCACAACAGCTATACTGTCTTTTGTTGTTCGGTACCATTGCCTAATTTCGGCATGGGTTTGTTGGTAAAAATACTCTGCTTCAACAGCTACAAGTCCATTTTTTTCTTCAAAAACAAGGTCTTGGGAAACTATGGGTTGGTTTAAATTAAATGTTTGCGCATTCAACATTAAACCTAACCATGGTAACAACAATAGTAAAGCAGCACCTTTTCTTTCTTTCATGAGGTTGTTATTTTACAGTCAACAAAACTGTTTTTAAATCCTCTGCTTTAGAAGACGCCCCAACCGATATTGTAAAAGTTCCTGGTTCAACGACCTTCTTCATATCTTGGTTCAAGATATTTAGCTCATCAAAACCTAATTTAAATCTAACCGTTTTTGTTTCACCGGGCTTTAATGTAATGCGTTCAAAGCCTTTTAACAGTTTGAGATAGCGGCCTACTGAAGCAAAATCGTCACGTACGTACATTTGTACAACCTCATCGCCTTCTACTTCTCCTGTATTGGTCACTTCAATTGAAACCGTTGTTGCTTCGCCAGCATTGATAACAGCATTTTCAAGCGTCGGTTCACCGTATTGAAAAGAGGTGTAGCTTAAGCCATAGCCAAATGGAAACAAAGGTGATTTATCACTAAATCGGTATTGCCCTTTTCCAGACCCAATAAAGTCCGGACGCTCCAAATACGTTACAGGCACTTGGCCTACATCGCGAGGAAAAGACATGGTTAGTTTACCACCCGGATTCACATCGCCAAAAAGTACATTGGCAACCGCATCGCCAGCTCTCATGCCTCCATACCACGTTTCAAGTACTGATGGTATCTTTTCAGCGATATAATTTATGCTCAATGGGCGACCATTAATTAAAACCACAATTACAGGTTTTCCTGTTTTATGAATGGCTTCCACCAACTCATTTTGGACACCGTATAAATCAAGATCGGCACGATCGCCACCTTCTCCACAAGTTTTATGAGAACTACCCACGACTAAAACAACAGCATCCGATTTTTTTGCTGCAGATATAGCCTCAGGAAATCCTTCTTTTGAAAAACTATCGATATCACAGCCTTTGGCGTAGTTTATCTTTACGTTATCGCCCACTTTTTTCTTTAATCCATCTAATACCGAAACATAATATGGTGGCAATCCAGAATAACCTCCTAATAGTTTATAGGTTCCTTTTTCAGGTCTTTCTTCGTGGGCGTTGGGCCCAATAACGGCCAAAGATTTTATTTTTGATACATCAAGCGGTAAGAGATTGTTATCATTCTTTAACATGATAATAGATTTTTCTGCAATTTCCAATGCAAACTCACGATGTTCATCGTTACCAGCTTCTACAGTTTCCGTGTCAATCTCTTTAGGCTCTATATCGAATAGGCCTAATTTATATTTCGCGGTTAAGTTACGTGATACGGCTTTGTCTATGTATTTTACCAATGAAGGGTCTTGCATTACGGTATCCTTCAAAATATTGGTATGATACGTTGCCAGATCAACGTTTTTCCCAATTACTAAGTCCATATCAACCCCTGCTTTTAATCCTAAGATAGCGGCTTCAGTTCTGTTTTCAGCAATAAAATGCATGGTTTCCAGTCTGCCAACATCGTTATTATCAGAAACTATAAAACCATCAAAACCTAGCTCGTCTCTTAAAATATCCTTTAACAACCAGGTATTCATATGACAAGGCACGCCGTTAAAATCTTGATGACCTGGCATCACACAGCCTACGCCTGCTTCCTTTACTGCGGCCTCGAATGGAGGAAGGTAAACCTCTCGTAAGCGACGCTCAGACATATCGCTGAACCCGCCATTTATACCACGACGGTTTTCGGGGTATCCAACAAAATGTTTTGCCGTTGCAATAACATGATTTTCATCAAATTGTTCCTCTCCTGTACCCTGCAATCCTTCAATAAAGGCTACCCCCATTCGCGAAACCAAATAAGGGTCCTCTCCATAAGATTCTTCAACACGACCATAACGCGCATCTCCTGCGTAAACATCTAAATTAGGAGAGTAACAATGGGTAACCCCTAAAGCGCGAGCCTCCAGTGCTGTTTGAGACGCCATTTTTTTTATGAGCTCAGGCTCCCAAGTTGAAGCACAAGCTACCGCTTGTGGATAAACTGTTGTATTACCATAATAATCAAGAACAAGCCATAAGCCGTGCAATGCTTCACCGTATTTCATAACAGGAATACCCAATCGCTCATTGGCAGGAGCATCTTGCGTCATTTCGGCAATTTTCTCCTCTAAGGTCATTTGGCTTAATAATGCAGCTACCTTTTTTTCTATCTCTGCCTCTTTTTTTGTTTTTAATTGTTCGCTATCTGTTTGTGCATAAACATTTATCAATGCAGCAAACATCAAACCGGCTAACCATAACTTTTTCATTGGACTTTATATATTAATTATTCAAAATTTCGAATTCCAGGAACTATTTTTACTTGTAAGTTGGCCTTATCCTGAGGCCACTTTAGAACTGTTAATTTTTGGGTATGAACATCCCAAATAAAATCTGTTGGACTTGCGTTTTCAGGACATTTATAGGTTTCTAAACCTACATTTTTCAATGGGTTATAGTACAACACCAAATCATCGTTTACAATAACCGAAAAACCATCCGGATAATGCCTGTTGGCTCCCACGAAAATAGTAGACGCTCCTTTGCTATTATCGGTTTCAACATTCAAGTTTAGTGTTCGAGTGGCATGATTGAACATAAAATTTTCTATCGTTCCGGCTATAACCTGCGGGTATGGTCTAGCAATAACATCGGTTATATACTTACGTTCTACCGTTCCAGCATCAGTACTATCACTAAAAATAGCCCAAGTAGAAGGACCGCCCGGGAGGAAGTTTTGCATACTTCGATTTCCCAAAAACCATGCCTTTATTGACCCTACACCCATTTGGTCGAAAACCTCTGCCGTTTTAATGTAGAGTTCTCTGTATTTTAATTGCCCCAACCTACCACTAATTAAAGTATCTGTTTTTGCAAATGTAGGAAAGCCCCATTCGCCTATAAGTATTGGAGCATTTAACAAATCAGACTCTTTATCGAACCGATCCATTACAGGTTTTACTAAATCTATGTTATCTTGATATATATGGGGAGCAAAAATCACATTTTCACGTTTTATAGGAGCAGTAATTTCGGCATACTGGTTATTATCAATGGCTTCGCCTTTATTCATAAATATAGATTGGATGAGTATTTTTTTATTCGCATCAATCTTTTGGCTTTCATCAATAATTTTTTGATACAACGGAATCAGGTATTTTTCGGTGAGTTTATTATATGAAATATCCATAGTAAGTTTTCGCGGTTCGTTCACCACATCATATCCTACCACAGCATTATTATTTGCATAGCGCTTCCAAATGACTTTCCAAGCATCAATATAGGTATCATACTCGTTATTTTTATTCAACCAAAACTCCTCCCATACAAATTTTTTGATACCATAAACCGTCATTTTGAAAACAGTTTTTATACCATGATTTCTCCCTAAAGCAACAAGGGTATCTAGTTTTTTTAAATAATTGGGCTCTAGCTTTCCTCCTGGAAATTCACTGAGTTTACCAAGTTCTAAACGTATAACTTGATAGTTCGCCCCCATTCTAACCATACGGGCATAGTCGTCGCTATTAAAAAACACTTCACCTTTATGGTCGTTAGTATTAACCACGAAGCCCCTAGGTATTATATGCCTACCTTGCCCATCCCTTAAACCATGCTTAATCTGGGCTTTTAAGGCCAACGGCAAGATAAAGGCTATAATTACAAACTTTATAACTTGTTTTTTTAGGATCATTTAACAGGTAAAAACTTTATTATATGTAATAAGCATTAAGGCCGAAATAAAATTATTTCGACCTTAATACAAGTAACTGACTTTAACAAACACTATTATCTATATCCGTTATTGGTTGGATCCGATTCCAATAATGCTGGATTATTTATAATTTCTTGCAATGGAATTGGCAATTTAACATGCCAAGGTTGAATATTGTTTGCTGGGTCCCAGAAACGATATTCTAAATTTTCCACTACATCAAACAAAATACCCCATCGAATTAAATCATATCTTCTCCAAGCCTCACCAGCTAATTCCCATTTACGCTCGTCATAGATTGCTTCTCTAAATTGTTGCTGACTTAAGCCTAAAATTGCTTCAGCTTCTGGAACGGTAGCATAAGCACGTTCTCTAATTTGCCTAATATACTCGAAAGCATCATTTGGATTACCACCAGGACGCTCATTCTCACATTCAGCAGCCATCAAATGCACATCAGCCATACGGAATACTAATCGGTTGTCAGAATGGTTGAAACGTGGTGACGTTGCCAAGTTCAAATTCATAAACTTTGGCATATAGGTATGATTTAGTTGAATACCTTCATACATATCATTAACATTTAGAGGCCTTCTTAAATCATTCATAGGAAACTTTTCAGCAAAATCTTTTGATGCTATTTGTAAACCAGTACCATTAAACGACTCTCCATTAGCAGCTAAAGCAGCCTTCAAAGGTTCTAAATCTTCAGCATTTTTAGGTTCATCCCTTAAACGCGGATTAAACATACTTGGTCTCCAGTTTCCATTGGAATCTCTTGCAAAATTAGGTAAGTTCCCATCAGCATCTTGAACACCAAGTTCGAACTGGCCTATAATGTCTTTGGCAAAATCTAACGACCAAATAATTTCTGCATTATATTCATTATTTGGGTCAAAAACCTCAGCATAAGTTGGTAGTAATGCATGTGGCGATTGATTAATAATCTCTAGACATTTATCCAGACCTTCTTGCCATTTTTGCTGCTGCATAAGAATTTTTGCCTCAATTAATGCAGCGGCCCACTTTGAAGCTCTTCCAGCAGCATCACCAGTATATTCATCTTTTAGATTTGCTTGTGCAAATTCTAAATCATCTAAGATACCTTCTATTATTATTGCTTCATCTGTTCTTCCTAAGACAACAGCTTCTTCAAGTGCAAGTTCTTCAGTATAATATGGTGCATCACCCCAAAGGTTAGTAATATGCCAATAACATAATGCTCTAACAAATCTAGCATCTGCAATAAAATCTGTTTTATCTTCTTCTGAAATCACCTCATTAACAGAAACTCTATTAATTAAAATATTTACATTTTTTATTACTCTATATAAATCTTTCCAAGTGTCAGATACACTCATTTTTTGAGTGGATACATCTGCTGATGCTTCGGTAAGGGAATAGTTTCCCATTGGTTCAAAGAAACCAGCTTGTCTATTAGGCTCTATAATATCGGCTCCGTTATCATAAAATACATCTAATCCAACTTGTCCGTAAATAGAATTATTCTTTAAAATAGCATAATATCCTGTTCTAAATGCCTCAACCTCACTTTTAGATGCTAAAAATGTATCTGATAAGATAATGGCTCTCGGGTCTTCTTCTAAAAACTTCTCACATGAAAAACATGAGATAATCATGAAGATGTATAAAAATATATTCTTTGTTTTCATATCTATTTTTTTTTAAAATGTTACGTTAAGGCCAAGTGTTATAACACGTGGGTTTGGATATGAACCATTATGATACCCTTGGGCTATATTACCAATTCCATCTCTCCCAAACCTACTGGCTTCGGGATCAATCAATCTAAAATCAGAGAATAATAATAAATTATTTCCTGAAAAATAAATAGAGGCATTCTTAATCCCATCTAATCCCCAATCTTTAACCGGTACATTGTAAGCTAACCTTAATGTTTTAAGACGTATGTGCGAACCATCTTCCACGTATTCAGAGTTTGGAGGTGTACCTGTTACAGTATCTTGTCCAGCTCTTGGAATATCAGATGTTTCATTAACACCTTCTATCCAGCGGTCAGCTAAATCAGCATATTTAGTGGTTTCGCCTCGGTTAAAATAATTATTACGCATGGTTAAATTGAATACTTCATTTCCTGTAGTTCCTTGAAAGTAAAATGATAAATCCCAATTTTTGTAAGAAAAATTGTTTTCAAATCCAAATATTAAGTCTGGAGTTGGATCTCCTAGCACCACATAATCATCTTGTGAAATTCTACCGTCTGGTACTCCATTTGGTCCACTTATATCTTCAAATCTTGCACCTCCCACAATGGCGTTATCAAGAAAACCTGATGCATCAATTTCTTCTTGGCTTTTCCAAGTTCCTAAATATCTAACACCTGTATATACTGGAACAGGTTGACCAACGATTAAACGTGTATTACCAGAACCTAAAATCTCATCAACGGTAACATCGATAAAATCTACATCTCCTAAATCTAATATTTTGTTTCTGTTAGCAGATAATGTTACTGTAGACCCCCAAGTAAAGTCTCCTTTATTTATGTTAGTTGAATTTATCAATAACTCCCAACCTTTATTCTCCAAAGATCCAATATTTTGTAATTGACTTGAGAAACCTGATTGTCTAGGAATTGTTACATCTAATAACAAATCTTCTGTTTTCTTATAATAATAATTTAGCTCTGTAAATACTTTCCCTCCAAAAAGTGAAGCTTCTAAAGCAATATCAAAAGAACTTGTGGTTTCCCATTTTAAATTAGGGTTGGCAGGTCTACCAATTGTTATTCCTGGTATTTCAGATCCTCCAAAAGTTGTATTAGCCTCTGTTAAGGCACTTAATGTTCTATACTCTTCAATGGCCTGATTACCAGATTTACCCCAACTTGCTCTTAATTTCAAATCTTGAAACACATTTTGATTTTGCATAAAAGACTCTTCTGAAATTTTCCAAGCACCTGCTATAGAAGGATAAAACTCATATTTATTTCCTGGAGCAAAACGAGAACTACCATCTGTTCTACCTACTAAAGTTAATAGGTATTTATCTTTAAAAGCGTAGTTTATCCTTCCGAAAAAAGAGGCAATTTGGAATCCACTAAAATCACTAGAAACTAGAGACCTAGCAGGATTAGAAAACCCTAAATTATTAAAACCAGTAGCATCACTATAAATACCTAAGGCTTCTGCAAAAGTTGTTTCTGTCTCTACTTTTTGAAAAGAAGCTCCAGCAAGTGTTGTTATACTATGATCTTCATTTACATCGAATTGGTACTGGATTGTATTTTCATTATTCCAACCATTAGTAGCTATTGTTTCTACACTTGCAAAACCTCCATTAAGTACATCTATTGCAAGATTACTTGGTGATTGACTGGAAAAAAATCTATTTTGCTTAGAATTGTTGATTTCTGGACTAAAAGTTGAACGAATAATTAAATTCTCTATTGGGCTATACTCTAAGTATACTGTTGCTAACAAATTATTGCTATACGTCTCATTTGTATTCAAATCTATAGCAGCTAAAGGGTTATTAAATGGAGCTCCAACAACTTCATTAAATCCATTATAAGATCCATCATCATTAAATATAGGCTGTGAGGGAAGTGTACCAAAAGCATCTCCAAAACCAACAACACCATTATCTTGCTTAATTCTAGAATAATTCACTCTAAAACCTGCCTTTATTTTTTCACTTAATTTATAGTCTAAATTAGACCTAAAAATAAATTTTTCAATACCAGAGCTTCTTATGATACCTTCTTGATTAAAATAACTCAAAGAATTATAGTAGTTTACGTTATCTGTTGCTCCTGAAATAGAAACATCTGCACTATGTATTGGTGCAGTACGCATTAAAAGATCAAACCAATCATTATCTGGGTAAGTTGATGGATCGTTTGGAAACGGTTCTGTTACCCCTCTAAATCTAGCACTTTCGTTAGTATACTCTATTTGCTCCCTCTGAGAAAGCATATCTGGTAATTCTGGAACGCTTTGTAAACTTGTGTAAAGATTTACACTTACTTCTGGCTTACCTGCTCCTGCACCTTTACCATTTTTAGTAGTTACCAACACCACACCATTTGCTCCTCTAGATCCATAGATGGCAATAGAAGAAGCATCCTTTAAGATTTCAATAGATTTGATATCATTACTATTAATGTTGTTTAAGTTAAAGTTAGTACCAACTACAATACCATCTATAACCCATAGCGGCTCATTACTACCTGTTATGGAGTTTCCCCCTCTTACCCTTATAACTGTCCCAGCACCTGGAGCACCGTTTACTTGAGTCACCTGCACCCCAGAGGCCCTACCCTGTAAGGCTTGATCCACCCTAGAAACTGGCACAGCGGTTAAATCTTCTGAACTCACTGAAGACACCGACCCTGTTAAATCTGATTTTCGTTGCGTACCGTATCCAATTACAACTACTTCATCAAGTTTATTGTCTTCAACTAAGGTAACGTTAATTTGTGTTTGGTTGCCCACGGTAACCTCTTTAGTAGAATACCCTACATAGGAAATGGACAACACAGCCTGAGGCCCTGCTTCAATGGTAAAGTTACCGTCAAAATCGGTTGTTGTACCCTTAGATGTTCCTTTAATAATTACAGCTGCTCCCGGCAATGGCTGCCCATCAGCAACAACTGTGCCCGATACGGTTTGAGCTTTTGCCATGGCTATACACGACATAATCAAAACCGCACACATCCAAGTTTTCATGTAACCTGAAAGTGGTTCTAGTTTAGTTTTTAAATTCATAAATATTTAGTTTGTTGATTTATATTTTTTAAATTTAAGGAGCGTAGTATACTTGCCTGTCCTGTTTTGTAGGGTTCAGTTTATAAAAATGTGCTCAGCCAATAACCTAAACAAGAACAAGTTTAAGTGAACCCTAAAAGAAAAAACTGTATCTCATGGTAGCCTTAACTATTATTTAGGGTTAATTAAGGAATATATTCAACCAGTAAAACTGTGTAGGCTACCAAATCTAATTTCATGGTTGGTTTATCAGCTTTTTTATTCATTTGAATTTTTGGGTAGTCAAGGTTGTTTTTCCATTTACTGACAACTGGTCAATACTGTCAATCTTTGATAAGCACTTTACTTTTCCACCAAGTTTCATTTGGCACGAAGTTTTCACCCAACACTTCTAAACGCTGTTGTTCCAACGAAGGCCACTTCTTATTAACTGTGTTTAAATAGCGCTGTTGGGCTTTGACTGGATTAAACTCTGAATCCTTAATAGGGTATTTGGCCCCTACACTCTGCAGCCATTCCATAAGCTGTTTACTGAGAATTTTGGCTTTGTCGGGGTACACGTTAACCAAATTTAAGCTATCATGCTCTGCTGAAGGCAATTGATATAGTTCTTGATGCCCATCCTCCCAGTAGTGTATAAGTTTCCAACCGTCTTTTTGTATTATTGAAGCAGGCTCTCCTCCTTGATTGCCATAATGTGGATAGTGCCAATATAATGGTCTATCCATATCCATACTTTTTCCTTCAAGCAACGGTTTTAAACTTACCCCATCTAAATGCTGCTCTTTTCTTAAAGGCAAATTAGCCAAATCTAACAGTGTAGGATATAAATCGGTACTTACCACAGGCTCTTCTGTTGTTTTTATACTATTCTTTAATCCCGGTGCTTTTATAAAAAACGGCTCTTTAATGCCTCCTTCCCATTGGTAACCTTTTCCGCCTCTTAAGGGCAGGTTACTTGTTGCGTAATTATCACCAGAAGCCACCCCCCCATTGTCGGAAGTAAAAACGACAATAGTGTTATCATCTATACCGTTGTCTTTTAAAGCCTTTAAAACCACCCCAACTGCGTCGTCCATAGTTTCAACCAAACCACCATAAACAGGGTTATCCTGAACTGTTCTTATTGGCAATACACGCTCCATGTCGTAACCCTTTTTGGCTATTCCTAAACTATCGGCCTTATCACGGTATTTTCGCCATTTATCCTCAGTAGTTTGTATGGGCGCATGTACGGCATAAAACGAAAGAAAAGCGAAAAATGCAGAATCTTTATGTTTGGAAATAAAATGGGCTGTTTCCTCTGCCAATCGCATTGTTAAGTTTTCTCCCTTATGCTTATTTTTTAGCCTAGGATTGTTCCATGGTGAAAAAAAACCACCTCTTGGACTTCCTGCATCAATCCCTGCTATATTGATATCGAACCCATGGTCTTCAGGTAAAGAACCTTGGCCGCCCAAATGCCATTTTCCTGCAAAAAACGTTTTGTAGCCGTTCGACCTGAACGCTTCGGCTATGGTTATGTCTTTGTGAGGTAGCTCATGTACATAATCAGCTGGCAATAACTTATCGTGCCTTTGTCGGCTGTGCCAGTCTTCTCCTGTTTTGGCTCCTATCCAATCTGTTATGCCATGCCGTGCTGTGAATTTACCGGTCATGATACTTGCTCTTGAAGGACTGCAAACCCTGCTTGCTGCATAGCCATTGGTAAATATGACACCCTCGTTGGCCAACTTATCTACATTGGGGGTTTCGTAAAATTCACTTCCCGTTACTCCCAAATCATGGTAGCCTAAATCATCTACCAAAATGAATAATATATTAGGTTTTTTTTGAGAGGAAGTTGCATCCGAGGGTTTGTTTTTACAAGCCAAGAAAGCCAAGGCTATAAAACCATATAATGATTTCTTTAAGCTTTTCATCCGTTTTTTTTATCGTTCAGAAATAATTTTAATGTTGTTTATCTCTAAATTAGTTGGTTACTCTTGTTTCAGGTTAAAAGGTATAAATCGTTCACTTTATAACTTTTTATATTCAATATTATAATCTCCTGAGCCCAAAAGTACATTTGTAGTCCCTACAATTTCAGAACGACCTTCTTTTTGAAAATCGTCAAAAGATTTTCCATTGACTTTAAGGGTTTCCAATTCATTCTGACTTAAAACGAGTTTAGCTTTAGTATTAAAGGGCACTTCAAGGTTCATGGTTAATATACCTTCATTTATTGACCAGTCGTTTTTAATAGCTCCATAAGGCGAAGGCACACTCACTTTTGTGTGGGTAATTGCAGAAGGAAACTCAGGGTCAACAATAATCTGCTTATAGCCCACCTCATTTTCAGCAGATTTTATTCCGCCTAAAGACTCAAAAAAGTAAGCAGCAAAACCACTGTGCATCGGGTGGTTCAATGAATTGCTAGGGCCTTCCATCTTTTCCCATTCAAACTGACGTTCTGGCCATGTAGTGAAGCCAGAATTCATCACATACGTTTGGCTAGGAAAATCTGGAGTGGTTAAAATATTGTATGCTAAATCTGCCTTTCCGTATTTAGACAATACCGTGTAAATGTATCGGTTACCATGAATACCCGTTGAATGATGACCTCCCTTAACCTCAACAATATCGTAAGCCAAGCCATTAACCACAGCTTCAATTTCATCATCTGGAACCATACCGAATTGCAAGGCTTGTACCATAGCGGTTTGGCTTTGATACCATTTGTGTTTTGTACCTGAAACTTCAACCAAAAATTCTCTGTTAAACGCTTCTTTTAAAGCCTCTTTTTCTTGTTTCATTTTTGCTTCAAAATCAGCATCTTCGTTCATTTTTGCAAAGCGCTCCATAATACCCAACACATCGTAAAAATAAGCATTGGCAGAAATAATAGGGTCGCATTCCATCGCACTTGGATTTTTTCTTCGATCCCAGCGTGGCGGACACCAATCGCCCATACCATCTTGCATAATGCCATTTTCGCCTTTAAAATCGAGGTAAAAATTGGTCAATTCTTTCATTTCTGGGTAATACTCTTTTACAATGGCATCATCGCCATAAAACTTGTAATTGTACCATGGTAAATACATGGTGGCCACTCCCCAGTCAATTTTCGCATAGGTAGACGTGCGTTTTCCAGGCGCAATCATAGTAGGCACCTGATATTTTATTTCTGGATTATTGTAGCCTTTTGTAGGTCGCATTTGGGTGCGGATATCTTCCATATATTTCTTATAGAAATCGTACATATCGTAATTGTACAAGGCGTATTCGCAAAACGCATGAGCATCGCCCAACCAACCGCATTTTTCGCGATGCGGACAATCTTCTGGAATACCGTGAATATTATCAACAATTGTCCATTTGCTAATGCTATGCATGTTATTGAACAATTCATCAGAACATTCAAAACTACCTGTTTCCTGAATATCGGTAGCCACCAAAACAGCTTTAATCATGTCGGCATCAGGTTTTCTAGACACCCCTTTTATTTTGGCATAACGAAACCCGTGGTAACTAAACTTGGGTTCCCAAGATTCCAAACCATCTCCTTTACAGATGTACTCATAAATTTGTGGCATACCGTTGGCACCGCCTCCAGTAGAACCTTGATAAATATCATTTCCGTTGGTAAGCAAGGCCTCGGTAGTTATAATTTCAATAAACTGACCTTCTTTTTCTTTTACATTTAACTTAACCCAACCCGCTATATTTTGACCAAAATCTACAATCCATTCGCCATCAGTACCTTTAAAAACTCTTTGAGGATGAAATTCTTTCAGTTTTTTAATTGGCGGAATTTGCTGTGCGCTAATGTTCGTAATTTTTGGAGAAGCTTCTTTCGCATTGCCCCATTCGCTATCGTTATAGCCTAAAGTATTCCAACCATTAATTTCGTATCGGGCATCGTAAGTATCGCCTCCGTATATATTGTTAAACACAATGGGACCAGTGGATTCTTTCCAAGAACCATCGGTATAAAAATCGGTTTCAGTGCCATCTTCATATGCTACCTTAACCAGCAATTTCACCGTAGGCGGTCCATAGGCCAAATCCCTTTCAGACTCTGGGTCGCGTTTCCATGAAATATTTTGTCCGTAAAAGCCATTGCCCAAAATTATTCCGAAGGCATTTTTTCCAGATTGAAGGGTTTCTGTGATATCGTAATGCACATAATAAGCCTGCTTATCGTAATTTGATGGCGCGGGATCCAACACGTGGTCGCCCACTTTTTTTCCGTTTAAGTACAGTTCATAATAGCCTAATCCGCAAATGTAAGCTTGTGCATTTTTTATGGTTTTATCGAATTCTAATTCCTTTCTAAAATAACTTGCCGCAAAGCCTTCTACCGCTTGGGCTTCTTCCATACTTCCGGTTTTGTAATCCCTAAAGCGATAAGGTGAGGTTCGGGTATCTTTGTTTAGGGTTATCCATTTGGCCTCGCCCCAATTGGCTTTGCTCTTTAATCCCATTTGAAAAGTTTGGACATCGGACCATTTGGAAGCGTTTCCATTTTCGTCCCAAATCTTAACCTGCCAATAATAGGTTTTTAATGGCTCTAAGGAATTTCCTTGAAATTTAACAAAGGAGGATTTATCACTTTCAATCTTTGAGGAGTCCCAAATATCAGCCTCATTTTCGTTTAGCTTATCTTCAGAAGATGCTACCAAAATATGATAAGCCGTCTGCGATTTGTTATACCCTTCGGCATTAACCACCCATGAAAACAACGGCTGCTCACTTTCAATGGTTGAAGGGTTTGTTTTTGAATTACATGTTAGCGATTCAAATTTTAAAATCGATTCTACCAATTGTGGTTCTTGCTTACATGCTACAAACAAAAGGCATACAAAAAGTTTAAACGAAAATTTAATTAATCTCATTTAGGATAAATTTAGTGTTAAGGGTAAAATAATACTTGAAAGTTACAGCTATGTTTTTAAACACTTGTCCTGTTTTATCGGCTACGTAAATTACAAGGAATTACCAATTCCCACTAAAACCACAGACAATGAGACAACTGCAATGCCGGATGTAAATGGTCAATTCAGACTCATCTCTGACTTTCTTTTCTGTAAATAGGCTAAACATTGGAAGTTCCTATAAAAGCAAATGAGTTTTGGGAATCGACACTCACCAAATATTGATATATATAATTCCCAATACCATTCAAATACCAGCGTTGTAGAATACATTACAACATTTTGGGCCTAAACCCTAATTTCTCAAAAGCAAAAGACCTTATTTCTGTTTTCACGCTAACTTCAGATCCAGCTTTACCATCTTTTCTTGCCGTAGTAATTACACTTCTCCATTCTGTAAACACACTAGGATTTGGATTTTTATATTTTTTGTAGGCTCTATAGCCTTCACGCGTTAAAGTACGATGCGGAGCTCCTTTATTGTCAAAATCACTTTTCACAAAATTTGAGTTACTAACTAAAAAATTTTGAAGCTTGTTGTTCGCTTCGCCGTAGATTTTACTTCTGTAATACAGCTTCGTTCCTACTGGTAAATCTGTAATAAAGGAAACAACTATTGGTTCGCTTTTTCTATAGTCAAGTGAATTACTATTATAATTGTAAACTAAAACATCATACTCATTTTTCGTGGCATTTCTTGCAAAAATAGCATCCAATTCGTTGGTAGAAGTATTTGGGTTTCCAATTACACTAGTTTCATAACGAATCAAACCCAACATATTTTTCAACTCTTTAATGCCCGCAGGATCTTCACTTCCAATTCCGTTGGACCACCTGTAAATAAACCTTAAACCTTTGTCTCTATTCTTGTAAAACATATTGGAGTAAGCCAACTCTAAAATGTCTCTATGTGAGGTTTCACAGGTAACCAGAACACCCCTATCATCAGCTCCATTCATTGTTGTTACCGTACTATATTCCATGAGGTCTATTGTAGTCTCTGGGTTCCATTTCGGATTATTAATAAGAGGTGCGAAAATCTCGGAGTACTTACTTCGCATATCTCTATCTTCAGTGTCATCAATTGTTATATAGTTTGAAAGCCCCCAAAAGTCACACTTAATGTTATTAGCGTAATTATAATCTATTAAATCTTCTATAAAAGAAGCAAAAGGTTCTCCCTTATAATTTAACTTTTTCCCTTTTTTTAAAAACCCAGGCTCTCTGGTATGCAAACCTATTACTGCCTCTGGCAAAACAGATCTTACGGCACTTTCAGTATTTGCAAAATGCTCAATAAAATCCTGTTTGGTACCGTACCAATGTTCTGGAGTTTCTATTTCTGAGCCTACTCTAAAACGCCATGACAGAACCTTCTCTTTTCCATAGGTTTCAACCAATTTAATCATTAATGCCTTTATAAAATCATGGTAGGCCTGTTTATTAGCTGGAGGAAGCGAGTTACCATATTTTGACATTTTTTCATGTTCGCGAAAGTTAATACTATCTCTTTCTTCATTTGGAATAAATGTATAACCATGCTGAAAAGCCCATGGTGGTTGGTCTAAAGCAATTTGAAAAATTTCTGTATGCGAATTTATGAGCTTATCTAATCTTTCAATAAGAGGCTCCCACCTGTAAACATAAACGTTATTGATTGAATCATATAAACATGGGTCGAAATCCAAATCTTTTTGAGGAACTCCGTTAACGTCTTTTTTAATACCACCAATCATCCTTACGATGTTCATTTTTAATCCTTCACGAACATTTGAACCCGCTGTTGGACTAATTCTATTGGCAACACTCCATATATCATGAACAGGCAATTTCCTTGATTTTTCATTTGTAAAATCAGTAAACAACTTCACCTGAGCTCCACATATGTTAAGGTTTATAAAGACTAATAAAGTACATTTTAGTAGGATAGGTATTTTCATTTCAATAAATATCATTTACTGTGAATCCATTTCAGTTAATTTCTAACAAAAAAACCAAGTACTTAAAAAAGGTTATCTAAATTGATAAAGTTTCAGCATTGTTTAAGGAAGAACATATTTTCCTTTTATACCACTATATAAGAACTACAAACTGTTTTTAGTCTTTTTTCGTCCAATTCCAATCCAAAACCTGGTTTTGGGTTAAGCTCATAATAGCCATTATTACGCTTTTTTGTGGCCGAAGATTGAACGCATTCTAAGTAAAGTTTGGAGTCTTCTTCCTTTTCTATCGCCTCAACCCAATTGGCTCCAGCTCCAATGGCTATTTGTTGCCACGCGGTACATGCAGGCCCCACCAAACTATCATCTCCAATCATCACTTTTGCGCCAATAGCTTGCACCTCTTTTACCAACAAGGCTGTATGGTAAAAACTTCCCATGGTTGATGGATGCAAGTTTATAATGCGCCCCATGCCTTTTTGTAATTTATCTGCTCCAACCCAAGCAGGTCGCATGGGTGCATCTGGAATTAAATCTAAATTTCCAGTCATGTTTTGAAGCGCAATCCATTGATCTGTGGTTAATGGTGCTGGGTCTTCAATGGCATTAAGTCCATTCTCTTTAAAAGTATTCATAATCTCAGCCAATTCTTCTAGCGATTTCCATTTTTTATACCCTTTATTGACATCTGAAATCACAACAGCATCTTTTCCTAGAACCTCGCGAATAATTCGAAGTAATTTTAAATCAACCTCAACATCTCCATACATTTTGAATTTCATATGATGTCCAAGGTTTTGTTTTAGACTTTTTTGGGCTTCTTCACGTACTTTATCTTCATCCTTATGGAGAATGCAATACAAGCCAGGAACTGCTTCTTTTTGATGCAAACCTAACAATTCAATTGAAGGCTTATTTTGCAAACGACCCGCCAAATCAAGCAAGCCCATATCCATCAACTCTAAATATTTAAAAGATATTTTAGAACCCTTTACTTGTTGCGATTGCAACAACTTTTGTGCTTCTAAAACACTTAATCCTTTAAATTGTTTTACATATTGTACCCATGGACTTAAATCTACATCTGGATTATTTCTTGAAGCAGGAATTTCGGACCAACCATAATAATCGCCTGCATTAATTTTCATAAATATATGCTGACGATTCAGCCACGTACCAAAAGAAAAATAACGTGGAATATTGATGTTGTATTGGTAAAATTCAATTTTTGTGATTTTCTCAGTCAATACGTTTTTATCACTGATACAAGATGATAATAAAGGATAGGACAAACTGAATAATCCAACACTAGAGATACCTTTTATAAAATTTCGACGGTTTGTTTTCATTTGTGCTAATTTAGTTTACCAAGGGTCATTCATCGAGGTTAGCAATTCAGCTAATTCTGTTTCCATTTTTTGGTCTAGCTCAGGATTTTTACCCCAAATATTGGTCATTTGATATGGGTCTTCAGCATCATGATAGAGATAATGAAACTTATCGCCATTTTCATGTTTTACCACAGCAAAGGTATAGTCTTTAGTCCTGAAGCCTCTGGCATCACCTTTAGACGCAAAACTTTTACCAGCAAAATACAACTGTTTTTCTGGGCGTATCACTTCTTTATCGAAAAACAGATTAGAATAATCAATACCTTCAACCGCTTTAGGGATTTCAGTCTTTAAATCCATTAACCCCAAAAGTGTTGGCATATAATCTGGAACAGAAATCAACAAATCTTCAGTTTTTGGTTTTATTTTTTTCGGATAATGAACAATTAAAGGAATCCTATAAGCCTCTTTAAACCATACATTTTTATGCATCAACCCTTGGCTTCCTAACATTTCTCCATGGTCTGAAGAAAACACAATAATAGTATTGTCATATAAACCTTTCTCCTTTAATTTTTTGATAACACGACCTATTTGGTCATCAACCCCATTTACAGATGCAAAATAATCTGTAGCTTCATTTAATCGTTTTTCTACACCATGGTCTCCTCGTTTTAATTCATAATTATCAGTAAATTGAACATTTGGGCGATTTAAAACCTCCTTATAATCTAGCCCTTCATAACGTTTTTGGTACCGTTCTGGCACTTGCTTGAACGGTGTATGTGGTGGATTAATAGACCAAAACAAGGCAAATGGCTCTTTACTTTTTCGCTGATTCTCAGTGTTATCTAAATAATCCATAATAACATCAGCCTCGTGTTCTGCAGACCATTTTTTGATGTATGTTTTTTCATCTTCTTTAGCATTTGTAGTCCAATAATAAGGTGCATTATGCCTATTGTGAGTGCCATACGCATACCAAAAAGAGAAGCCATGCCTTCTATCTGGAGGACACCAAGCATCCCAAACGCGTTTTACATCTGGTGGTGTAGGTTCTGGACCATCTAAATGCCATTTCCCTACATAACCAGCACTATAACCATTGGTTGCCAAAACATCTGAAATACAAACTTCACTCTTCTTTAAATAGTTACCCAAGGCCGTTCTTTGGGAATTACAATTTTCTACGACACCATTTGAGAGTGAATAACGTCCTGTCATTAACATAGCTCTATACGGACTACATAAAGGGTTGTTTGCTACTGCTTCACTAAAAAACACACCTTCTTTTGCTAATTGGTCTATGTTGGGTGTGTACACAGGGTCTTCGTTTAAAAATCCTAGTGATGCTTGCCTGTATTGGTCTGCAAAAATGAAGAGCAGGTTGGGTTTTTGAGTTACACTCTTTTCTTCGAGTGATTTATTTTTACATGAGCACATGATTATAGTTACTAAAACTAATAAGTAATATTTTAATCTTTGATTTTTCATTATTCTACATTTAATTTATTCAAAAAAATCTCTTCAATAAGGAGAGTAATATCCATTTGGTAAAATTATATAGAGTTACCAATTCCTACTAAAACAACTGAAAGTAAAATTACAACAATACCTGCTGTTATTGTTAGTTTAGTCTTTTTAGCAACACCTTTCCATTCCTTTCTATAGATACCCCAAAGGTTCGCTGTTAAAATAATGGTGGACATATGTAAAATCCAAGAACTAGCACCACTACCCAATTTGCTCTCTCCCATACCATAAAAGAAGAATTGCAAAAACCATATAGTTCCTGCTAAAGCAGAAAATAGTAAATTTTTAGAAATTGGTGTTTGCTTGTTTGTAAAGTCTTTATAGGCCTTATTTTTAATACTTAAATAAGTTGTCCAGATGAAATTTGTTACCAAACCGCCCCAAAGAATTACAACAAAAGTAACGTTGTTTGCATACAAATGGTCATAACCTGCGGCAACTGCTGCATCTGCTAGTGGTTTTCCTGCCTCAATCCCAAAGCTAAAAAATGCACTTAGTATTCCAGAAAGTGTAGCCACAATCAGCCCTTTTACTAAATTAAATTCTAGAACACTTTTCTTTTTTTCCTCCTCAGAAAGTTCTCCTTCTTTCATCATGCCTGCTTTACCAGAAAGAATAATACCTAGTAAACAAACCAAAACCCCCAATAAAACTACTCTTCCACCTGATGAAGCTAACATCTCTGTAAACGTAGTTTTACCTGCTTCAGGATTAAAATTATAATATATTGAAGGCACTAATGCTCCAAAAACTGAGCAAAAACCAAGTACAACAGAGTTCCCTAAAGACATGCCCAAATAACGCACCCCCAAACCATAAGACAATCCTCCTACACCCCATAGCAGTCCCATTAAAAAAGTAAAACCAATAATTGTACTAGGGCTAGCAGTAATAATTTCTAAAAAACCCGGAACTGTTAAATAAGCAGCTATTGGCGGCACAATGAGCCAAGACATTACGCCTCCTACCATCCAATAGGTTTCCCAAGACCAACCTTTTACTTTGTTGTAAGGCATGTAAAAGCTACCTGCTGCTATACCTCCTAACGAATGAAATAATACTCCTAATATTGCTTGCATCTTTTTTTAATTTAAATCCTAATTCTATTTTGAATGCTGTTATTTTAATCGAAATGATGTTTTCTTATATTCTTGAGAAGACGTACCAATCATAACTTCATAATCTCCAGCCTCTAAAACAGGCTTCATTTCTATTCCTGTAAAAACTAACATTTCTGGTCTAATTGTAAACTCAACCGTTTTTGTTTCATTTGGTTTTAATTCAATTTTTTCAAAACCTTTTAGCTCTTTATCAGGTCGCAATACCGAACCAAACATATCTTTAACATACATTTGCACCACTTCTTTAGCCGTAACTTTTCCTGTATTGGTAACATTTACACTTACTTTTATGATTCCATCTCTTTCTAAAACATCACTTGATAATTTAGGTTCCGAATATGCGAACTTGGTATAACTCAATCCAAAACCAAAAGGATATAATGGTCCAGATTCTAAAAATAAATAATCTTTAAAGAAACTAATTTCTTTCATACTATAATGGTAAGGAATTTGACCAATTGTACGTGGCACCGTTACAGGTAACTTCCCTGAAGGAGAAAACTCTCCAAACAATGCTTTTGCGATTAACTCATCGCCAAATTCTGTCATTTCCCAACAATCTAAAACAGCATCAGCATTTTCATTTATAACGTTAAATGCCAACGTTCTTCGGTGTTTTAACACCACAATAACAGGTTTGCCTAAAGCTTTTACTCTTTGAATTAACTCATTTTGTTCCCCAACAGGTTCAATTGTGGCACGATCTCCAATAACCCATTTAAAAAAGGTTGCTTCTTGGGCTGTAAAACGATCTCCTCCAACAAAAAGTATGGAAATATCGGCATCTTTAGCAAGATTTACCATTTTATCAAGAGCTTTGTCATTTCTTGGTGTTAACTCAGGATGTTTCGTATTTCTGTTTGTTAATTCATATCCTTTTTCTGCAACAAAAGAAACTTTTTTACCAGCTATTTTATTAAAAGCACTTACTGTTTCTTCACCTAAAAGAGGACCAATTAAAGCTATTTTACGAGGTGTTTTTTTACTTAGAGGTAATATATCATTCTCGTTTTTTAATAAAACCAAAGACTCTTGATCCATCTTTTTAGCTAACAACAGGTTAGTTTTAGAACGCACTTCTTTCTTTGTTTCATTAGCATCTATATATGGATTGTCAAAAAGTCCTAAAATAAATTTTGTGCGTAACATATTTGCTGCTGCCCTATCAATATAAGGCAGTAAACTTGGATCCTTTTTCACCATTTCTGGAAGGAGTACATATACGTCTTCACTATATAAATCTAAATCCACTCCTGCTTTTAAACCAAGTTTTACAGCTTCTTCCTTATTTTCTGCTACCTTCATTAGAAAGTTTAAACGCCCAACATCATAAGCATCGGAAACCACATAACCATTAAACCCCCACTGATTACGTAACAATTCTGTTAACAGCCATGGGTTTCCATGACTCGCTACTCCATTAATATCTCCATGAGATGGCATTATGGCTAAAGCATGCCCTCTTTGAACTGCCGCTTTAAAAGGAGGTAATAATTCATCTCGTAAAACACGAGGAGAAACCTCTACAGCAGCAAAATTACGACCACCAACCACTTGGCTATACCCAGCAAAATGCTTCACAACGGCGCCAATATGTGTCGTATTAGGAGCGCTTTTATCATAACTACCCTGCACACCCTTTACTGCTGCGACTAACATTTCTGTAGTTAAATAAGTATCTTCTCCATAACCTTCACTCATTCTTCCAAAACGAGGGTCTCTGGCAATATCTCCAACTGGTGAATGTACCATATGCCATCCTCTTAAACGAGATTCGCGCCCAATAACACTCCAAACATCATTGGTAAGTTCTAAATTCCAAGAAGTTGCTAAATTAAGTGGGCGACCAAAAACAGTACATCCTTTAGCATCTACACCATTGTAGGCTTCTCCAACAAATAACGTAGGAATTCCAAATCGATTTGATTCTATAATCTTTTTTTGAAGTTTATTATTTAGTCTTGCAGATTCTTCAGGAGATTCTTCTTGAAAAGGAAATTTTATACCACCTAAACTGTTTGATAAATGTGGTTTACCCCATTGGGTTATAACCAAGGCTCCATCTGTACCTTTTTTTGTAATCCTATGAGCTCCAAACATTAACATTTGACCAACTTTTTCTTCAACGGTCATTCTACTCAATAAATCACTTACTCTTTCTTCAATTGGTAGAGAAGCGTCTTTATAGATTAATTTTTGTGCGGTAATTATTGATGGTAATATCATCAAAATAATTGATAAAATACGTGTGTTATAGTTTGATAAAAACTTCATTTTTCAGTTAAATTTTAAATAGGGTTATTTTTCGTTGATATACTCTGGATTTAATTCAATAGGTATTGGAGCATTGGTTGTTTTCCACCAGCTTTTTAAATCGCCTAATAATTCTTCTTTTTTACTTGATTTTGCAGATGCCAGATTATTTAATTCTCCAATATCTTCAGCTAAATTGTACAATTCTATACCATCGTCTTCAAAATAATAATGCAATTTCCAATCGCCTTTTCGTATTACAGAACCTGGGCGTGTTCTAAATAAAGGGTCTCTATTTTCATTATCGTTTTTATAATAAGCCTGAAGATAGATAGGAAAATGCCAAAATAAGGAACGCTCTAACTTGTCTTCATTTCCTTCTAAAATTGAAGATAGATTATTACCATCTAAAGCTAAACTAGAATTTTTCACTCCAGCATATTTCAAAATTGTTGGAAATACATCTAAGTTAGATATGGGTACTTCACTCTTAACATTTGGTTTAATTCTATCGTTTAAGACAAAGAAAAACGGCTCTCTAATACCACCCTCATAATAACTGCCCTTTCCTGCTCGCAAGGGTTTTTGTTTAGTAATACCATACAAACCACCATTATCTGAGGTAAATACAATCAAAGTATTATCAAAAAGATTTTTGTCTTTTAGTACTTTGATGAGCAACCCAATATTTCTATCTAAATTATCCACCATAGTTGCGTAATTTGAATTTCCTTGACCATTCCAAGACGCTTTATTTTTGTATTTAGGTAACAAACTATCTACTGGCATTATGGGCGTGTGTACTGCATAAGGCGAATAATAGAGAAAAAAGGGAGATGAAATTGTATCTACAAATTTCAATGTGTTTTCCATTATCAAATCGGTTAAATATTCGCTTTTTCCTTTCTCCAGTTTTACATTTTTGTAGGGAGGATTATAGCTTCTTGGAGCTCCTGCATGACTTCCTCCAATATTCACATCAAACCCATATTCTAAGGGGTTGTGACTCAAGTGCCATTTCCCTGCATGACAGGTTTTATAACCATTCTTTTTTAAAACCTTAGGAATGATTGCATGAGTTGGTGCTAATATGGTTGTATTTGGTGTTGGAATAAGTTTTCGGTCTCTCGATTGTCCTCTTTCAGAAGAATTAACCGTGTAAATACCATGACGTGGTGTCCATAACCCTGTCATTAAACAGGCTCTACTCGGCGCACAATTCGCTGATGCGGCATAGCCATTTGTAAATACCATACCTTGAGCAGAAAGCGCATCAATATTTGGTGTTTCGTAATACTCACTTCCCATAAAACCTACATCTCGCCAACCCATATCATCTACATTAATGATAACGATATTGGGTTTGGTATTTTGCTTTCGATTTGATTTGCTATTACAAGAGCTAATCAAGGTACTCAAAAGAGTGAATAGTATTAGATGTATTCTCATATTTAGGTGATGCAAATGATTATTTTTTAAGCGTCTTTTTTATCAAAGGAAACTCTAGATGTTCTGTTCTAGAATTATTGATTAAATATAATAGTTCTTTGGTTTTTTCAGGATGCTGTTCTTACAATATTATTTTGCTCGCTTATATCCTGATTTAGGTTGTAAAGGTCCACAGGTTTCTGGTCAAACTTTACAACTTTCCAATTTTTTTTTCTTACTGCTTGTATAGAGCCTTGTCTTTCGTTCCCCCCCCTAATATAAATAGCTGTGGTTTTGTTGCTGATTTTTATTTCTCAGATTGATAGTTTTCATTTTTAAGCATAAAAAACTATTTCAACCTATTTTGTAACCACATCCCAAACTTTAGAGCGTATGGATTTGCCATCTTTATTTTCAACAGTAAGCACCACCGTCCAATGGTCTCCTATATTGTATTGATGCACCGGATTTTGTTCACTAGATGTAGTTCCATCTCCAAAATCCCAAGTCCACTTTTCAACGTCACCAACAGACTCATCTTTAAAAGCGAAAACACGCCTGTCTCTATCTACCTCAACAAAAGACCAATTGGCCTGCAATTCTGGCTTCAATTCGCTTATTAAAGGCATCAACCTAAAATGATTCATAAAATCGCCATCATGAATCATTTTAATATTATGTGCTAGGTTTATAAAATCCTTTCTTTCCTTATTTTCGTCATCATAATCCAAAACACACCATGATAAAGCAATAATTTCATTTTCTTTTAGTTTTGAAACCGCAGAACGGTCGATACCTTCAATGGCGGCATAATCGAATGGCGTAATCCAAAATTCCATTTTAAGTGTTCCGGATTTTCCTTGTTCTAAATTATGTTGATAGGCAGCATTGGCATAAGGGAAGTCTTTAATCCAAGGCGTATTACCCCAAACCATGGCCCAGTCCTTATTTACGGCAGGCATAAAAACGTGGTAGTTCTGTGCATGCGCCCCATGACCTCTAAAATGTAATTCTTCAATAGGAATATGTTTTTTGTTTGCGTTCCATTTTTTTATGAAATTACCACCAGAAACATCGGCATCAACTACCAATTCAAAAATATCTTGTCTAATATCGAGTTGTTCAAATTCCCAGAAATCATCAAAAACCTCAACGTAAAAATATAATCGGTTCAGGTCTTTTACCCATCCCACTTTAACACTGATATCCAAATCGTTTGCATCAAGATTAAAGCCAATACCATTAATAGATTCTTTCATTTGGTCTAAACCTATGGCATACGTATCTGGAACCAGATTCCAATCGGAAAAGTCGCCATCTATTCGCGGCATTTTGTGTTTTGGAAATTGAAAAATCGGGTAAATGGTATCGCGATTGGATTGGGCATGCGACTGTGGCATACCTAAACCAAAAAACATAATTACCAGAAAATAAAATAGTGAACGCATTTTCTATTTTTTAGTCCTATCAATTCTTTTTGCCACACGCAAACCTCCTTTTTGAATTCCTATATCTTCTGGATGATATTTTTCTGGGTCGAATGTTGGATTTGGAATTGGCACCACTGTGTTGGCATCCTTTAAATGGGCTTCAATAATAGCATCTAATTGTTTTACTTTTTCGGGATACTTTGCGGCAAGATTATGTACCTCCCCAATATCTTGCTTTAAATTGTATAAGAAATATTGGTGTGCAAAATCCTGTCCGTTATGAAACACTCTTATGAGCTTCCATTCACCTTCATGAACTGAAACCGATGGCGGCAACCAATCTGGTATTTTAGGCTGATCAGGAAAGAACGTGATTATTGGTCCCCTATCCTGATCTTCTCCTTTTAAGGCGTTGGCAATATCAACACCATCAATGTTATGTTTTTTAGGTAATTTAATGCCTAACTGATTCAATATTGTTGGGTAAAAATCGGTTGATTGAATCATAACATCTGATCTAGATCCAGGTGCTGTTAATTTTGGCCAAGCCACGATGCAAGGCACTCTTGTTCCGCCTTCATAAATCGTAGCTTTACCACCTCTTAAAGGACGGTTACTGGTTGGTTCTGTAATAAATTCTTCTCCTGATTGCGTTGTTTCACGAATTCCATTATACATGTTTCCTCCATTATCACTAAAAAATACAATGGCGGTTCTATCACTAATGCCTAACCTATCAATTTCATCTAAAAGTCTCCCAACTGCTTGGTCTAAAGAATGTACCATAGCTGCGTAGGTTGGCGAATGTTGTAAGTCTGTAAAATCTATTTTAGACTGGTAATATTTTATTAAACTTTCTTTAGCATCAAAAGGGGCATGTACCGAAAATTGCCAGTAATTCATAAAAAATGGCTCATTTAAATCTATAGAACGTAACCAGTTAATGGCTTCATCTGCCATTCTATCTTCAATGTGCTCATTTTCATAATTCGCTTTAAAATTTGGGTATTTCCATGGTGCTACAAAACTACCTGCAGGGCCTGGTCCATGCCAATGCGGAATATCAACATCAAAACCATGCTGTATAGGCGTATATGGTTCTTTGCCCAAATGCCATTTCCCGAAATGAGCGGTGTTGTAACCATCTGCTTTTAATAGTTTACCGAGCGTTGGAATTATGGTATCTAATCTGGTTACCGGTGTACAGGCTATAGATTTAGAACCAGGGTCTGATTTTGGAGGTCTTGAGGCTTTTAACTGTATTTTAGGTAGATGTGCCGCAGGAGAAGTAATTCCTGTTCTTGCGGGTGTTTGTCCTGTTAAAATACTTGCTCTTGTAGGTGAGCATAATGGACTTGCAGCATAAGCACGATTAAAAGTGACACCACGTGCAGCTAAACGTTCTAAATTAGGTGTTTCATATAACTTTGTTTTGCCGTAAAGTGTTACATCTGCCCAACCCAAATCGTCGGCCAAAATAAATACGACATTCATTTTTTGGTTGTCCTTGCTTTGGGCTTGGGTAGTAACGAATACTAAACCAATCAATAAAATATTTACTATTTTTTTCATTATAAATTCTTATTACTATTCAAAATATTTTTTTAGTTTTTTATATCAAAAGTCACCTTATATTCTGGCTCAACAATTATTTCGCCAATACGTACTTTATTCTGTTTTGCAGTGGCTTTTTCATCAAGAAGCATACCGTCATCTGTTGTAACTTTCTTAGTTACGGCACCTGCAGTTGTTCGCAACATGAGCCCATCATTAGCCAACTGATCTTTAAAACGTTTTAAACCTATTTGCCAAAAACCACCAAATTCATCTCCAATCATAGTACCATCTTTCAAATCAAAAAGTCGGCAAATATCTCCACTAAAATTAAAACTTATATAAACATCATTTAATTCTTCAAACACTTCAGGCTTTAAGAAAAGGGAAGTTTTTACATCATTAATTTTAACAATATCTAGAGCCACATTTTTTTTTGGTAACGAAATATTATATTCCGTAAAAAGACCTTTCTTTTTAGGTTTAACCGATTTCCCTTTTATGGAAACACCTTTTATCTGTGGAAATGATAAAAAAGAAAAGTCATTTGTTTTACACTTTGATAGTGAAATAGAAGAATTTGTACTAATAATATCTTGATTGGAAATGAGCAAATACTTTTGCCCATTGAAATTTGTCTCTATAGAATGTTCTGCATCATCATTAGACAGCAAGACAAGATTGGTAATTTTGCCACTTTCCGAAACAATTTTTATTTTTTTATTCTTATCAGGACTTATTTTAATAGTTACCTTTGGTTTATTTACATTAAAATTTTGCCCATTATAAGAAATACTCTTAGCACCTTTTGTTGCAATAACAAACTCCGCTAGCTGATCGTAAGGAGAAATAAAAAACTGGTAATGTTCACCATTTGTATTTAGAATTGATGTTGGTTGTGCTGTTGCCGAAATAAGTTTGACACCATTTTTAAGATTTAAGTTAAAAGGAAAAATACAATTGAAACCATTTTTAACAGCTATTTTATCTGAACTTGGAAAATGAATAATACCATCATCTGTAGTTACTTCAATTTTAACTTCTGTATCGTTAAAGTGATTCACGTTTCCATAATAAGAGGTAATTAAAAAACCACTATTATTATTTGCGCGTGCCCTTAATCTCATCCATGCATGATCTAGGTTTTTCTCTTCTATATCTTGCTTTACTAATTGTGTATTCGCTAATTCTTCTGAATAATTTAGCAAAAACTGGTGAATTGGTCGAAGCATATAATATGCGGGACGAGGTTTTCCAAATTCACTCAATGGCGCTCTGAAATCATAAGAAATCATTGCCATGTTATTCGTTTTACCCATAAAGCCAAAACGCTCGCTTACAGGATTACTACCTCCGTGATACATATAATAACCAAGGGTTAGCGTTTCCATACTGCCCAATGCCGTGGTGGCAGTAGTAGTTGCACTTAGAGCTGGTGGATAAATAGAAAAGTTTAATCGAGCTGGAGTTCCTGCTGCACCCAACTCACAAAATCCTACAGGCACTTTTCCAACATGTTTAAAAGTTCGGAAGGATGTGATAGGACTATTATTTTTGCCTGGAGGAAATAAATACATATAACCACCAAAAAAAGGAAGAAATCCTTCAGGAAAACCTCCAGGATATTTACCCCATGCTGTAGCTGAAAAATACAACGGATTTATACCCACTTCTTGAGCAATGTCTCTCAAATTGTTGTAGTGTTTGGTCCACTCTTCTCCATCTTTAGGACCTCTATGTTCATCACTTGCAGCAGTTTTATAATATGTTTCCCAAGAAACAGGTGCATTCGATAATTCATTTTCAAGCTGAACATAGTAAATTGGGCCACCTTGTTGCCAGTATAAATCTTTCATTTGCTCAGATAGTGCTCCGTAATATTTCTTTACAGCTTCTAAGTAACCAGAGTCATTACTTCTTTCATTATATGGCATTCCATAAATCCAAGGAGGAAGTCCACCAGCCAGAAACTCGGAATTATTGAAAGGGCCAATACGAGGAATAGCCTTTAAGCCGTGCTTTTGACAAAGCTCAAGAAAATATCGAATATTGTTATTCCCAGAAAAATTAAATTGTCCTGGATAGGCTTCTATAAGTGACCAGAATACGTAAAAAGAAATCGTATTAATACCGCCAGCTTTTATTTCAAGCAGTGCGTTTTCCCATTCCTCTTGAGGGTAACGCTGTGGATGGAACTCACCCATGGTTATTGCCACAGGTTTACCTCCCTCCATAATGTGATAATTGTTGGCATAAACACGGGTGCCACCAGCTCTTTTTCCACCCCAATTATCTAATACAGGCATTGGATTCAAACCTCTTCCTTTTACGTTAACAGTGTGCTTTTGAGCATGAGTTGTAAAACATATCAATAAATTCACACTCAATAAAACGACTACACGCATTCTTTTTTTCATAATCAAGTTGTTCTTTTTTAGATTTTTAGTATTACAAATTCATACTTTCCAACCATATCCATAGATTTAGCTTTTAGCGTGAGCCTATAAATGGTATTTCCCCAGACTTTTGACAATTTCTTTTCTGTAAGCGCTATTGGTTCTATGGTAGCTTCAAACTGGTTTTCGTCGTAAAGGAGCTTAACAATTTCGTTCCTGGCAGTTACCAGAATTTCACCTGGTTTTTCCAAATTCACCTCTCCCCAGGCCATAAAATTAAGCTGATTGGGTTTGAATGTCTCTGACAATGCAAATTCATCTTTAATTATTAAACCATCTTTTTGTAATTGATAGGTACGTATCCACGACGTAATTCCTGCATTTTCTGGATATGCTTTAGAAATATCGGTAGTAAATGTTTTTTGGTTTTTATTAAAACGTGTATTGGTAGCTTTAAAAATTGCTCCTGGACTTTGTGCAACGCCATTAATAAGCGGCACATTGTGATAGTTGCTTTGCATGGTCCAAATACTGTAACGATCAGGGCCAAACGTTTTGGCCGTGTAAGCACCCACTCCTGTATCAATAAATAAGGGTATTGCATTTACATAAAACATAAACGACCCAACATCATTATGGTTATGGTTTTCTTGATTGCACCCTCCTTTAGCTGCTAAAAAAAGTCCTTCTTTATTACTCATAAAACAGTATTCTGTTTTAGGATACCACGAATACTCTGGGACTTTAAAAACTGGCGTCGTACTTTCTAATGCTTTGGAAATGGTTGCACTTCTCAAGGCTCTATCTATATCTCTTTTGTAAGCTATCGTGGTTTCTTGGTTTTGTTTCTTTAGATAGGCTGCAAAACTCATCATATCTCGACTTGCAACCGCTTTTCCAAAAGCATAAATAAAATAAGGATTTCCTTTTGCTTTTGCTGATGCATCCGAAAAATTAACTACCCAGCCTTTGCCAACATTAGCTCGATAAACATATTCTGCCATGGCTTTTATTTCGGGTTTGTCAAAAATGGAAACCTTTCCTGAGGTAAGTTTTTCTAGTAAGTCCAAATAATCAAACATTTTTCCTGCGGCAACACCCCAATAACCTGGACCTTCGTCGCAAGCACCATCTTTATCTTCATTGATAAACATGTCTACAGATTGCATGGAACGATACACAGCTTCAGCCAATTTATCCTTATCATTTTCCATCAACATAAAACATTGCAACACATTAGCATTACACCACGGATTCCAGTTGTTTACTTTTGGTTTGTTTTTGGCATAAGGCGGAAGTGCTGTCCACCAATAATTCATATTCATATAAGGTTCTAGAATACGCTTTTTCACCTCAAATTGAATACGTTCTGAAATAAGTGGATTGACTTTATCAAACTCCTTATTCAGGAAATAATATGCCCATGATAACATAGCCCCGGTTTGCGAAGAATACAAGCCAATCAAGTTTTCGTTTATATCGGGGAAATGGTTTTTAACTTCCTTGGCTGAAATTTTAAAATGTGCCGATAACACCCAACTAGTCATCTCGCAATTCACAAATACACCATCAATAATCTGATCTAAAAACCGTCCTTTTCCTTCGGCCAATTCCGCTAGAAGTAGTGCACTAAGCGCATCCTGATTATCAAAATATGGATCTTGCATGGTATCGCGATTACCCGTTCTGGAATAATCGAGATAATCGGTTGCCCTAACTACTTGCCACTCATAATTTAAATAGTCTTCACCATGACTAACTAAGGCTTCCTTATGATTACCAAGTAATTTATTCCACGCTTCCCGATTTGTATAAGCGGGATAATTGACCCATTGCTGATCCATCACCAGCATTTCTTTGAGCTCTTCGAGTGTACAAGATTTTGTTAAGAAATTACGTTGAGCAGAAGCAGAGAGCTGAATTAAGCAAACCAACCCAAGAAATAAAATCACTGATTTCTTCATAAACCTTGTTTTTATTTGAAATAAATTGACTCCAACTCAATTTTAAAGTTCTCTAATTTTTAAATTTCTCCAATGAATAATGCCTTGTTTTCCGCCGTGCACCTGAAGTCCGATAAACCCTTTAGGAAATTCATTCTTTTCATCAACCCAATATGCGGCCGGAATACCGTTTACCCAAGTTTTAAAAACATTCCCTACTACTTTAATAGTCAATCGATTCCAACCACTGCGATCAATAGCATTTTTTAAGGGTTCATGTTCAGGCGCTTTTAAAGGATAAAACCAACCTCCACAGTTTTGACCATAAATACCACCTGACCAACCACGGCCATTTTTAGCCAAATCTTCCATTTCGGCTTGTGGACCAATTACGGTGTTTCTATTGGGGTCTTTTCTAATTCTTGAACGAATTTGTACGCCTGAATTGCCGTCCACTTCCCATTTCATTTCACAAGTAAAAATAAAATCTTTATACTCTTTATCGGTACATAAAAAAGTACTTGGGCCTGCACTACAGACTCCTACAATTTCGCCGTTTACAACTTCAAATTTCATTGTTCCTTGCTTTGGTGACCATCCGTTTAAAGTTTCTCCATCAAACAACGATTTGAATTTTTTACTTTTTAGTTTTGGTTCTTTATCTGTGTTTAGTAGTTGTTCTTTATTTTTTTGATTGTTTTGTGCTATTGCTGTAATTGATAGTAGCACTGCACTAAATAAAAAGATAAGTTGTTTTTTTGTATTCATAAGAAAGTTTTTTTGTCAGTTATTTATAAGAAGCTGTCAACTGCCATGTACCAGGTTTAATCTGAAAAACTAAAAATTCATCATCTTCACTTTTAAAATCAAATCCTTCTATTTGCTTTTTCAACTTATTTTTTCTCCAAACATTTTTACCATTTACCAAAATTTTTGCAATTTCTTTCTCTTCTTTAGGAATGTAAACTGTGGCTGTAGTTTTTTCTGGAGAAATTAAATCTAGTTGATAGTTGTTTGCTGTTTTATTAACTTCTACAGTAATATCTCCTTGTACCGAAGGTACAATCTGTTTTACAGAAGTCATGTGAGCTAAATTTGGTTTTACTTCGTATGAAGACCAAGCCACATCAGTTGCCTTTATACCTGCAATATATCTAGACAACACGTAATTAGGCGCATTCCAAGCGTGATTATACGTACCTCTTAATTTTGGTTGGTATTTTTCATAAAGTGTTGTCAACCACTTCATGTTTACTTGTTCTTGATAACGGTCTTTCATACGTTGCAAACCTTTATCATATTGACCAGTAATCATAATCGCTTCTTCTGCTATCCATTCCATGTGTGGACTTGACTTTTTTACAGGAACTAGAACGCTATCAACTAAAATAGTATGGTGTTCCTCTTTAGCTAAACCACTAAGAATAGCCAATGCACTTACACGCTCTTCAATTAATTTATTTTTAGAACCATAACGATTTCCTTGCCAATATTCCTTTTCGAAATTACTTTTAATACTGTTGATACGTGAATCGTACCAAGCAATATCTTTGGTTTCTCCTAAAGCCATTGCCATTTTTTTGGCTGACTTTAATGCCATATAATAAAGAACTACGTTTGTTGCGACAGGGTCTGTATCTATTCCCCAATCTACCCAATTGGCATAACCTTTTCTATGTTGTGGCAATCCATTAGGTTGCATAGACCATAGTTTTAAATAACTCACAACAGCAGGATATGCATTTTCAAGTGTGGCTTTGTCTCCTGTATTGTAGTAGTATTGCCAAATACCTTGATCTATATATTGCAAACTCTGCCCTGTTAACTCACTACTTTTTCCTCTATATGCTCCAAATCCAGGTGCTAACCCCTGAATGGTATCACCACTTCGATACGCAATGGTATTATCGATTCCTTTTTTTAGTAACAAACGCCCAGGTTCATCCAAAGTATAAAAAACTGCTCCTGTCTGGTCTGCTACATCACCAATCCATAAACCACGTTCTCTATCGGGACAATCCATATAACTATTTCTTGCGCAAACATATAGCGTGTTTCGAGCCATCCACCACAGACGTGAAAAATAAGGATCACTTGTATCAAAATGACCTGTCATTTCTCCAACACCTGTCCATCTGTATTTTAGTTCTAGCACTTCTACCCCTGGAGGAATTGAATATTCCACAAAATGACCATTAATCCAGGAATAACTTTCAAATTCCTGAACACCAGATTTGGTAATGTAGGTTCCCTTTAGCATATTGAAGGGATTGTCCATATCTGCAACAACCGTTTTTCCCGCTTCACTATTTAATTTTATATAAGGTGTTATTTGCTGGTTGAAAGGTAATTTAGCATGTATCACAACGACAGAATCTGTTGTGTTTGTAAAGGGTAATTCTATAATTTTTTCCTTAGTTTTCCCTAAGGATAATGAGTTATAATCTACTAAACCTCTATCATTCCATTGTGGAATGGCTCTTTTCACTAAAGTTCCCCAAGGTTTACCGTTGGCAACACCTTTTACAGATGGTTTTTCCCAGTTTCCATCATCATAATTGTTCGTGTACCAAGCATTATCTGTCCAATCACCTAAACTTTTTTGGGCATCAAATTTTACATTGTATGCATTGACTCGGTTGGCACTACCTCCTCCTCCAGCGCTTTTCGGATCGTAAGCAGGGTGAACTTTGATTTTCCAAGTTGTATCAGATTCTAAAACTTGTTGTCCTAAATCCGTATAAAACAATAAACCTCCTTTACCACTATCATCATGTACTTTTCGGGTTCTGCCCCAATACCACACTAAAATAGCAATGGTGTTTTTTCCTTCCTTTAGATAGGATTTTAAATTGACCTCATCGTAATAATTGGTGTCTGGTGCAGCTCCTCGTGCTAAACCACCTTCAAACAAGACCATTTCCCCATTAACCCAAAGCCAGTATTTAGTATCTACAGCAATATTTGCCAGAGCGTTTTCAGGAATGTCTTTAAGGTTGAATTCCTTTCTAAAGGCCACCCAAGTATTGGTAGGTCCAGCTTCTTCTTGCCAAATCCATTGTGCACTACCCCAATTTGAAGTATTATCAAAAGCTGATGTGCAAAGTATTACTAACAAAAATGCAATTGATTGTTTTAGAAATTGTATTGTTTTAAGTAGTGTTGACATTACTAATTTAGGATTAAAAACTTTTGATTTTTTTTTAGAATGGAAAATTAACCAAAGATTAGCTTTTAATTATCCTGTAATATCATGGTTTAAACTAAATTTTCAACAAATTCTAACCACTCTTAGGTTCAATAAATTCCCTAACTTCTCAATCTTATTCGCTATGTGCCCTACACCTATGGCACAATGGTGAGAAGGCCCTTGTTTAGACCATTCGTTCATAAATGCTCTAGCACCAATAGAAAAACGATAACGGCTGTTGGTATTACCAATATGAAGCACTGGCCCTTCAACAGATTCGCCTTCTGCAACTAACAAAAACACATCGTCTTTACCTTCTACCACAGATAACAAGGTCACTGGACCATGTTGCACCGTCATTTGAATAGATAAGCCTTTTCCTGGTTTACCATGATAAACAGGAAGCGGAACTAATTGCACTTTTCCTTCAGCAATGGCAAAATGTGCAGGACCATCGTGTCCTAACATGACGATGTCATCATTAAAATCCATAGCATAGAACTCTGAGAACGAACCGCCAACCCCAAACGCATCCATAATTTTCATGGCTTGGGCATTTTTAACTTCATATTCACCAGCCACAGGCACATTTTTACCTGTTAGAAGTGTATTTCCTGCGATAACAGAGGTAACAATATTTTCATATTCGTTGGCTGTTTCGCCTTCATAATAATAGGCCATAGAGCCCAAATTATGGTTTTCAACCAATTTATCTAAAGCTATTGAAGTTTTTGCAGCACGGACCAATTCGGATTGTTCACAGGCATCAATGACTTCAAAAGTGTTTCTAAATTCAGTGATTTTTTCTTCAACCTCTTGCTCAGTCACAGCATCGCGGTATTTTTTAACTTCACACATTTCTACAATTTCAATGTGTGTACCAAAAGCTGCAGATTGTTTTGTCAAGTCCGCATACACATCTAACATACCACAGTAATAATGCCCTAAAACACCCAAGCGATTATTAGCCATAACTTTAGCGACTTTGGCAGCATCAATCCAATCTTGAATATCATCCCAAACGGCTGGTTCGTCTAAATATCCCGTAACAAACTCATAATCTATTCCCGAACGGTTAAATACATTAGCTAATTCTGGCACCGAACATGCCTGACAATGCGCAAGCCATTCACCTGTCATTACGCCTCGGTCTCCAAGTTTATTAAAACTCTCATAATCAATCGCAGCCACAGGTTGAATATTTAAAATGATAGTTGGACATTTTAATTTTTGAACTACTGGCAATACAGTTGAGGATAATGCATACGTAGACACGTATAAAAACAAGATATCAACATCTTCCTTTTTTAGAATTTCTGCTTTATCTCGTGCTACTTGAGGCGCATCTACCAAACCAACATTTATCACCTCGGCACCAAAGCCTTCCATTTTATCTGCAATTTGCTGCTGATAGCCTTCTAATCGTTCTAATAAACCTTCAAACTGCGGCCAATACGTATCTAAACCGATACCAAATAATCCTACTTTCATCTGTTACTATTTATTTAAAAATTTTAATTTCTTTAATTGAGGGGGCTTTATCTGCTGCTTCAATAAATACCCTACACTTATTGGAAGTTACCTCATCAAAAACATGCTCTTTATTCGCTCCACATTTAGAGCCGTTAGTCAAAATAACCCATTCATCATTTTGAAAATATTCAATGGTATATTTTGAAATATTATGTCCGTATTCATCAATGAGCACTTTGCTAAATGTTTGAGACTTTACCCATTCTATCTCTAAATATTGGTTTGTATTACCATTGGCGAGCCATCTAGTTTCTTCATTGTCATCATTAGCTTTGAAGGCTTCAAAACCAGGTAATTTTTCGGTTTCAATAAACATGGATGAGGCATTCATTCTTGCAATTGATGCTAAGTTGCTGGGTGAATGTATCGGGTCTGGAAATTCTGTTTTTGGTAAGGTATTCACTTTAAAATCATAAATTCCAGAGGCTACATTGTATATGATGTAATTACCAACAGCTTTGTTTTTTTCTGAACCAACATATTCAATGCCTTCAGATTTTTCAGCTAGTTGTTCACCTTCATAAATATCATTTTTATCATTTGCTGGTAAATAGACTTTAGCCGAAGTATTTGCTGGAATTTCAATATGAAATGAAGCATCGTTATCCTGTTTTTCCCAATTTACTACCACATTACCATACATAGATTTATATTCAGTATTTGCAAATTTTAAATCGCCAACAATTACAGGTTTAATGAGCATATGTTGCATGCCTGGTTGTTCTGGATTGGGACGAATGCCACCAAAACCTTTGATAAAATAACCACCAATACCGGTATAACAGGTATGTATTTGACTATTACCAACAGCAGACCAACGCTCTGGCCATGTGGTATGTCCTTGCTCTAAAAAGTAACCATAACTTGGGTGATGTTTGTCTTTTAACAACTCGTAAATCAAATCCATACGTTCTCCCGATTCAATAAAATAACGCGTGTAAAGCGCCTGTCCTGAACTTCCTGTATCGTAGTATGGAAAATCGTATAACACATTATTTTCCAATTGGGAGGTTACTTTTTCGATTTCTTCTTCAGGAGTTACCCCTGTTAATAATGCGAACGCTTGGTTAACTTGTTGCCCATTACCATACCTACCAGTTGTTTCATCATAGTATAACCCATGGGTTGCTAGTTGTTGCACTTTTAACCTGTCTTGGTACATTTTAGCATCATCATCTTTTCCTAACGCCTTGGCAATTTTTACTGCATTATCGAGCATGAAAGCATAGAGAGTGTTATTAAAATGAAGCGCTTCTGGTGAATTACTACTAGTCCAAAAATTGCCTCGTGGTGTACACCAATCACCAAGGCCAGGAAACTCCCTTGCCCCTTGTTTGCCAGCTTTTAACGGTCCATTAGATTCGTAGTTTGAATGCTCATATAACCAATGCATCCATTTTTGCATGGATTCATAATTATCTTCTAGTACCTTTTTATCACCCAACATACGATAGGTCTCCCAAACAGTTAAAGGACTATTAGCTTTCCACATTAAAAATGGACGGTCTTCCTCATTAATTACAGCACGTATTTTCCCATCGGCAAGTTGCGCATCTCTGGTATATTGTAAATATTGGTCCATGTAAGCGCCACTTTCAAAATTAGGTAAAGCGTCACCATACATTGCAGCTACCGTTACTTCTCCCCAACCACGACGTTCGCGATGTGGACAATCAACCAAAATACCATCCATTGTATTTGCTAAATACGTATCGAGATTTACTTTGTAAATTCGATTCAACAACGAATCGGAAGATTTAAATTGGCTTATTTGCTTTCTATCATTAGTTACCACATAACCTTTTGCGTGATACACCCTTGGCTCATACTTTAAACCATAAACCGTAATATACCGACCTCCGGCTACGTTAAAACGATTGGTAAATGTGCCCTTTCCAGACTTTCCAAAAATGTATTTACTTTTTTGCTTCCAATTCATCACCACCTCTTTTTGGTCACTTATTTCAAAAAGTATGGAATCGCCTTCCACTCCATTTTGTAACTTCATTTCGAAAAATCCAGTGTAATTTCTCCCCATATCTATTCGATAGGTCCCGTCTTTGTTTCTTCTAATAGCGATTGGCTTTATTTCTTCAAATTTAACTTGAGGTTCTACTATTTGCGTGCTTAACTCAGCTTTAATTGGACTATACAAAGCACGTACTTCCCTATTTTTTCTACTATTCAAAGCAAAACTAATATTATTCCCTTCTGGAATTTTAGCGTTCAGTTCTTCGTGATTATAAACGGTTGCATTTATCCAATCCGTATCGTCATACTCAGCAGTGTTCCAATCGTCTTCTCGTTTTCTATCATCAATAGTTTCTCCTCCAAAACGTAGAATATCCCAATCACCATAATATTCAGAATGGCTTTTTTTAGTTTTCCATGAGGTATCTGTTTTTAGAGTGATATTCTGGTCTCCAACAACAATTTCAGCTTGAGCCTTAAAAACAAAAGGAATGCTTCGGTATTCCCTAATGCGTCGCCATCTTGACCAACCCGCAGCATGCCATATAGCAATGACGTTATCGCCTTTTTGTAATTTATCTGACACATCATAAGTTAGGTACGGAATCCTTTTTTTCATGTATGAAGACACCGGATTCAACACATTATCCGTGATTTTTTCACCGTTAACATACAATTCGTGATAACCGAAAGAGCCCACAAACACAAATGCTGAGGAAGGAGCATCCTTTAATTCAAAATTCTTTCTGTACCAATTATGGTCTGTCTTTTCTTGGTCTGGTTTCATAATCCAGTCCCCTTTCCAGTCAGATTGGTTTAATAAGCCCATTGAAAATGTAGCGGGTTCGCTCCAGTTTGAAGCGACTTCATCTTTATCCCAAATTTTTACCTTCCAGAAGTATTGTTTCGCCGATTCTAATGCTTTTCCTTGATAATTGGCATTTACTGATTGGTTGGTTTCTACTTTTCCAGAATCCCAAACATCAGCATTATTGCTTTCCAAATGTTCTAAAGTACTTGACACTAATATTTGATAAGCAGTTTGTTTTTGTCCTCTTGTTTGTAAATCCTCTAGTAATTTCCAGCTTAACCTTGGTGAGGCATTATCAATTCCTAAAGGGTTCGATTTATATTCACATTTCAGCTCCGTTACCTTTACTTCGGAAGGTTTGGTTTTACAACAATTTAACAGACTAATAACCAATGTTATGAATAAACATGTTCCAAAATTCCTTAGATACTTCATTTTAAAACTTTGTTTTTTTATTTTGAGTCTGATATTAGTATGATATGTTTGCCTGATGACAATTGAAAATCATTGGCAACAACTGATGTATTATTTAATTTGATTAGTTCTTTTGGATAGTTTGGCAACTGAACATGAGCTTCAGAATTCTCAGGTACTGAAATGGTCCAAACTATTTCTTTACCCTCTTTTTTCCAAGAACTTTCTATCATACCCTGTGGTGATTTATGAGTTACTTCTACCCAATCTACACCTTCAAGAAACGTTGGTTTTAAATAGAACTGTTTAAACCCAGGATAATCTGCATTAGGTCTGATACCACCTAAACTTTCATGAAAAGCTGCTGCAAAACCACTTTGCATTGGGTGGTTAAACGAATGTCGATAATACCGCTCCGTTTTATCCCAATTGCTAACACCCTCTGGCCATACGGTTAAATCGTGCTCCTCGGTCATAAATCCCAAACTCGGATAATCGGTAATACTCCATAAGTGCTTTGTCACAGCATCATGCCCGTAATCGTTCAATACGCTGTATAACGGACGATGCCCAAAAATACCTGTACTGTAATGTCCATTTTTATCTTTCATGATAAGGCTTGCCAAATTATCGGCAACCAACTGCTCCAAACCTTCAGGAACCAAACCAGAATACAATGCAAATGCATTACCCGTTTGGGAACGATATGACTTCGTTTCTGCATTAAAAAAAGTTTGATTAAAAGCGATTTTTACCATTTTCGCTTTTTCAGCATAACTATTGGCAGCTTCTTTTTTATCCAACACTAATGCCATTTTTTCCATAGATATTAAAGATTGATAATACAAAGCTGTTGACGTTAATGCCGGTGCTGTATCCATTTCTGGGTTACCTCCAGGAGGGCACCAATCTCCAAATCCGCCATTAATAATCCCATCTTCTTGTACCTTTTCGTCTAGGTAAGCCATCCAGCCTTCCATCATATCCCAAGCGCCTTCAATGATGGCTGTATCTCCATAGTATACGTACGAAAACCATGGAACCATAATTGTGGCTGCTCCCCAATCCGGTCGCGCTTGTAAACAGAGGCGTTTTCCAACGGAAATATTAGACGGCGCTCGCAAATCATAAGGAAAGGGGTCTTTAAAATGTGCTTTAGACACACCCAAAACTGTTTCCATATCTGAAGATGTTTTTTGCCACAAGCGTTTTAAATCAAAATTAAAACTAGCGGCTTCAGCCACCACATAAGCATCTCCCATCCACGCACAACGTTCTCGGTGCGGACAATCACTTAATAATCCTTGAATATTGTCTTCGATAGTCCACATAGACACCTCATAAAACTTATTTATTAGTGGGTCTGAACATTTAAAAGTCCCTATACGTTCTGCATCTGTTCGAACCAACCAACCTGTAAATTGACTTAAATCTGGTTCTTTACTTAAGCCTTCAATTTGAACATATCGAAAGGCATGATAGGTAAAACGGGGTTCCCAAGTTTCAGTCCCATTGCCCTTACAGATATATACATCGGTTTGGGTATTTCCAGTTACGTGAATTCCAGTAGATGCAGGGTCTATATTTTGTTTATCGGGCATGAGATGTTCAGCAAAACGCATTTTTACAACAGTACCTGCTTTTTCTTTTACAGAAATTGCCAACCAACCCGTCATGTTTTGTCCCATGTCTAAAATCCAACCATTTTCTGCTTTCCATACAGCTATAGGTTTAACTGTTCTAATCTTTCGCATGGGCTCTAAATCCTGCTCCAATAAATTATGCGTTGGTGCTTTCATTATTTCTGAAGTTTCCCATGAGGTATCATCAAAATTAAAGGTGCTCCAATCGTTCAAATCAGCTCGTGCATCATAAGTTTCACCTAAGTAAATATTATCAAAAAGTATAGGGCTACTATGTGCTTTCCAACTTTCATCGGTAATAATTTGTTCTTTAGTCCCGTCTTTGTAGAGGATATTTAATACCATAATTGCACGTGGTTTTCCATAAGCTAGCCCTGGCCAAAACGCCATATTTTGACCATAAAACCCATTACCCAACATTACCCCTAAACCGTTGTTTTTACTAATCGCTTCTGTAATATCATGACGCACATAAAAAGCCCGCTTATCGTATGAGGTTTGGGCAGGGTCGAGCACACGATCGCCTACTTTTTTACCATTTAAATACAGCTCATAAAGTCCTAATCCACAAATGGCTACTTCTGCTGATGCTACTTCTTTAGTTACTGAAAATGATTTTCTTAGAAGCACAGAAGGATGGGTTTTGCGTCTGGTTACTTTCAAATCTTCTTCCGTGGGCTCCCAAGTATTAATATTCATAGGTGGCTGGTTACTTACTAAATCTCTAGCTGCCCATTCTTCAGGACGATGGTCTTTGGTATAGCCAATCCATTTGGCGCTGCCCCAATTTACAGTATCGGCAATTACGTTCCCTTTCTCGTCAGAATCACTTCTGAATAGATTTTTGTTGGCATTTACGCAAAGGAAAAACACGGTAAACACTAAAAAAAGTAGTGTTGCTTTCTTTTTATGTTGCATCATAGTTTAACTAAATAATATGAATTTATTATTAATTTATTGGCTTTGGAGACTGAACAATTGTTTCTCCTTTGTATGGTATTTCATCTTTGTCTCCCAGTACATAACCCCATTTTTCAATATAATGTGCAGGTGCTTCAAAAGTATCTCCAATCTTCTCCAGATGCTCTTGCAATTTCTTTTCTAATGTATTGCTTATGTCTTCAAATTCTATATTACCGATAAGGTTATTCATTTCATAAGGGTCGTCTATAATATCAAAAAGCAAACGTGTGCCATCTACCAAACGTGTATATGAATAACGGTCTGTTCTAATGGCACGATAGGCGTCTCCTTGCCCTACAATTGGCGCCACGGACATGTAAAGAGAAGAGCGTCCTTCAATTTCACTACCTTCTTTAAGCATAGCGGAAACATCTTCTCCTTCGATGGTTTTTGGAATGCTTATACCAGAAAGCCCTAATAGGGTTGGTAAAATATCCGGGGTATTAATAGGTGTTTTTACTTGTCTTGATGTATGCTCCTTCAAACCTGGATAATACATTAAAAAAGGTACTCTGGCAGATTCATCCCAATGTACTTGTTTCCATACTACTGGTAAACTATGAGAGCGAATCATTCCACCATGGTCTGAGGTAAATACCAGAATAGTGTTATCTTCTATACCTGCTGCCTTTATAGTTTGGATTAATTCTCCTACACTGCTGTCTACAGCCGAACCAAGCGCATAATAATTTTGCAATGCTGCACGTGCTTCATCATGATATTCCTCAGGCACATTGGGTAATAACTCAATATCACCTAACGGATACATGTCTCTATATTCTTTTGGTGCCGGTGGAGAAGCAGGATGCGGAGGCCCATAAGACAGCATTAAAACAAAAGGGTTGTCATCTTTCGCATGTTCTTGGATGTAATTTTGCGCATCTGCAGTTTGTGCAAACACATCAAAGCCTTCCCAATATTGTATTTCGTTTGAATTCCCTGTGTAGTAATGTGAACGAGGGTTATGGTGGTCGCATTCTGCACCTTTCCAATACTCCCAACCTTGACGACGCTCTGGCGGAATATAACCTTTGCGACCATGACCATCTAAATGCCATTTGCCAATATATGCTGTGTTATACCCTGCTTGTTGATAAATTTCTCCCATACACAATTCATCTGATGGCAAATACAAATCGTTTAAAAACATACCAGTAGATGTTGGATATTTCCCTGTCATTAAAGCCGCTCTATAAGGAGTACAAACTGGGTCTACAGAAACACAGTTGGTAAAATTAAGACCTGCATCAGCTAACTTGTCGATATTTGGTGTTTTTACTGTTTTATCCCCACCAAAACCAACTGAAGATGCGCGCCATTGGTCGGCGCACACATATATAATATTTGGTTTTTTTACCGTTTCTTCCTTTTCACAACTTACTAAACCAACTAATGTGAAAAGCGTTATTATCAATCTGTATTTTAAACTCATCGTATCTTTTTAAATTATTTTATTGTATTGAAAACCTGAATTTCTGAAATCCCCACTTTGGTTTTAGCTTGGTTTATAAAAAGTCGGCATTTATTTGACGTTACCTCATCAAACTCATGTACTTTATTTGCTCCACATAAAGTCCCATTGGTAATACCTTTCCATTGCGAACCATCCCAAAATTGTAACTGATAGTTTGTAATGTTTAATCCGTTCTCGCTAACTACAATTTTATTAAAGGTCTGTGGTTTAAACCACTCTACTTCCAGCCATTCGTTGGTTGTAGAAGCAGATTTCCAGTATGTTTCTAGGCTTTCATCGTTTGCTCTAAACGCCTCAAAAAGCGGTAATTTTTCAGAATCAATTGTCATTGAAGACGCATTCATTCGTCCTATTAATGCTAAATTATCAGGTTTGTTTAGAGGGTCTGGGTAAATTACTTTTGGCAACTCAGTTACTTTGAAATCATAAACACCCGATTCAACTTCAAAAATCGCATAATTTCCAACCGCATTACTTTTCTCGGTCCCCATATACTTTATGCCTTTCGATTTTTCAGCGATGGTTCCACCCTCTAAGACATCTTCTTTTTGGTTTGCCGGAATGTAAATTTTTGCAGATGTATTGACTGGAATTTCAATATGAAAGGCTGCACCTTCAGCACTTTTATTCCAATTAGAAACAATGGTACCATACATGGATTTGTAGCTAGTGTTTGCAAAAGACAAATCGTCCACAGGAGCCGGTTTAACCACAAATTGTTGCATCCCAGGGTTTTCGGCATCTGGACGAATACCAGCAAAGCCTTTAATAAAATACCCTCCAATGCCAGTATAGCAAGTATGGATTTGACTGTTACCAATAGCCGACCAACGCTCTGGCCACACGGTTTTACCTTGTTCCAAAAAGTAGCCGTAACTAGGATGACGTTTGTCTTTTAACAGTTCATAAATTAAATCCATACGCTCCCCATGCTCTATAAAATAGCGGGTGTAAAGAGCCTGACCCGAACTACCAGTATCGTAATATGGGAATTTATATAAAACTTGGTCCACCAAATTATCGTAAACTTTTTGTTGTTCTGACTCGGGAGTAACGCCTGAAAGTAAAGCGAAAGCCTGATTTACTTGATGCCCTTCACCATATTTCCCAGTTTGGGCATCGTATATCTTTTGATGTGTTGCTTTTCGCTGTACTTCCAAACGGTCAGAAAACAGTTTTACATCGTCCGTTTTATCTAAAGTCTTGGCTATTTCGAATGCTGATTTGAGCATAAAAGCATACACACAATTATTGAAATGTTCTGATTCTGGAGAGTTACTAGACGTCCAAAAATTACCTCGTGGTGTACACCAATCGCCCAATCCTGGGAATTCTAAAGTACCTCGTTCACCAATTCTTAAAGCATCTTGGGTATCAAAATTAGAATGTTCATATAACCAGTGCATCCATTTTTTTAATGTTGGGTAGTGATTTTCCAATAGTTGCTTATCGCCCAACATACGGTAGGTTTCCCAAATGGTTATTGGGCTGTTGGCCATCCACATTAAAAACTCAAAATCGTCGCCATTTATAACTGCTCTCATTTTACCGTCTTCGGCCTGAGTATCTTGCATCAATTGCGCATATTGCATCATGTAGGCGCCACTTTCAAAATTAGGTAGAGCGTCACCGTACATAGCGGCAACGGTCACTTCTCCCCAACCTCGTCGTTCGCGGTGTGGGCAATCTACCAAAATACCATCTATCGTATTAGCGATGTAGGTATTCAGATTCACTTGGTAAATCTTATTTAGTAACTCGCTTGAGCTTTCAAACTGACTTATTTGTTTGCGATTATTGGTAATAACATAGCCTTTAATATCTTTTAATTCTGGTTTATAATTAATACCATAAATGGTTACAAAACGTCCTCCCGCCAAATTGAATCGATTGGTAAAATGGCCTTTGCCGGTTTTATCATAAATATATTTACTGCGCTGTTCCCATGATGTGGACACCTCTTTATGGTCGGCAATTTCAAAAGTAACGGTATCGCCCGCTTTACCATTATAAAGGTTCATTTCGAAATAACCGGTGTAGTTTTCGCCCATATCAATCACATAATTGCCTTCTTCATTTTTAGCGACTCCAATAGGTTTTACTTCCTTAAACTTCACTTGTGGCTCTACCATTTGTGCACTTAAGGTCGCTGTAATTTTACTTGTAGGCGGATTAGCATCTGTGCTTGGTGCTCTTATAGCCCCTTTTGGCCCTAAATTAATATCAGCTAATGCAACATCCTGCATTTCTGTTTCATCAAAAACAACGGCATTTGCCCAATTACTATCATCGTATTCAGCAGTATTCCAATCGTCTTCACGTAAACGTTCATCAATAATTTCACCGCCAAAATCTAATATATCCCATGAACTATTGTAAGAACTGTAGCTTTTTTTGCATTTCCATGAGGCATCTGAAACTATGGTCATCCTGTCTTCACCTAAATCAATATTAGCCTGAGCTTTAAATACAAAAGGCGGATCGAAATAATCTTTTACACGTCCCCATCTTGCCCAACCTGCCGCATGCCAAATTCCGATGACGTTATCACCTTTCTTTAAATAATCCTTAATATCATAAGTTAGATACGGTAAGCGTTTTTTGAAAAAGGAATTTACTGGATTCATCACCTCATCACCCACTTTCTTTCCATTCACGTACAATTCATGATATCCAAAAGACGCTATATAAATAAATGCAGATTGCGGTGTTTTATCTAAAGACACATTTTTTCTATACCAATTATGGTCTTTTTTGTTTTGGTCTTTTTTATAAATCCATTCGCCTTTCCAATCTTCTGGGTTCAATAATCCCATTGAAAAATGAGTTATCTCGCTCCAATTAGACTCGAAACCATTCGCATCCCAAATCTTCACCTTCCAGAAATAGTGCTTTCCTGATTCTAAAGTATTTCCATCAAACTTCACATTAACTGATTGATTGGATGTTATTTTTCCAGAATCCCATAGATCTCCTGTATCAGCATTTAATTGTTCTAAACTACTAGCGACTAAAATTTGGTAAGCGGTTTGTTTTTGACCACGGGATTTCTCAGCGTCCACCATAATCCAACTAAATCTTGGGGCTGTATTGTCAATGCCTAAAGGATTAGTTCGGTATTCGCACTTCAATTCTTCAATAGTAATTGAAGAAGGTTTGCACGCCACCAATGAAAAAAATGTAATAATTATGACGAGTGATGAAAACCTAGTGGTAATAGGTGTAATTTTCATTTTTTAGAAAGTTTAGTTTAGTTTAGTTTAGTTAGTATGATCGATAAATTAGAAAAACACTTTTACAAATGCATCATGCTGAAACCTGTATGCCTACGATTATTCTAATCTAGATGATGTAAATTTCTTTTATTTTATTGTTAAAAACAATTGACAAATTGATATATTAGTTGCACAAAATGATATGAAGAATAAGTTTCGGAAATACCTAATTACAACAAATATTGATAAATTATGGGGGTTTCACATAAACAATATTGGACGAAATGTTATAGAAAAACACTCTGGATATCCATCTAGAGACCACCCTGACCAGTATGTTTTTACTTGGGAAAAGGGGCGCGTTTTAAATGAATTTCATCTTGTTTTTATTACAAAAGGAAAAGGTGTATTTGAAAGTGAAACTACTGGAGAAATAAATGTTTCTGACGGTGACATTTTTTTATTATTTCCAGGGGTTTGGCACCGATATAAGCCTAAAAAAAGCATAGGCTGGACCGAACGTTGGGTGGGGTTCTCTGGAAAAATAGCTTCTCAATTTCTATCCAATGGTTTTTTTAGTGCTAGTGAACCTATAATTTCAAAATGCAATAAATCTTCCATATTAAATCATTTCAATGCCTTATTCAAATTATTTGACGAAGAACCTTATGGTTACCAAAGATTGGCTTCTGGTATTTGCTTGCAACTTATGGCAGAACTTTACAATATCAAATCGGGCGGCAACAACATCGAGAACCTCAACTCCATGATTTCCAAAGCAAAAAGCATTATGTACAAGAACATCAACAAAACCATACAACTACACGATATAGCAATCCACATAGGAATTAGCTATTCAAAATTCAGAGTAGACTTTAAAAAACAAACCGGTATTTCCCCTCTACAATATTTTTTATTGCTGAAAATTGAAAAATCCAAAGAATTGCTTTTAAACACCGATAGATCCCAAAAAGAAATTGCGTTTGAATTGGGGTTTGAATCTGACTATTATTTTAACCGACTATTTAAAAGCAAAACAGGAATGACTCCTGGACAATATAGAGTTTATGAAAAAAAGGAATAATAAAAAACGGGAGCAATTAGTCGCTCCCGCTTTTTATAACAAGTAAAAATAAACTCTAAACTATTACCTATTATTCTGTAGTCAATTCCAAAGTAAACTCTTCAAACTTAACATCCCTGTCTCTTATTACTAGAGTATCTTTTACTGTATGCAATAAATCAAATGTTGCTGTTGTTGTTGAAATTAACGAACCAAAAAAACGATCTTCAGTAACTTCAACTTCTTGCTCACGGTATTGAAAATCTAAGTAAATTACGTCTCGGCTTTTTCCTCCCCATTCATCACCATCTTCAACAAATTTTCCTGAGCCAGTTACAGTAACGGTACTACTTGGATCAGCATTAGAAACCGTAATTTCTTCATTATCGTTAAATGTCAATAGTAAAGACAACTTACTATTTGTAGCAACACCTGGTCTTCTAACATCAATTGTAGTAATCGCTTTATTTCTTCCTGCAGTTGATACAGGGAGCAATTCATCACGGACAACAAACTCAGATCTATAAACGGTGGACCCCTCAATGGTCTCTGACACTATTTCTGTTGGATCTCCATTTTCATAAACCGTAACCGATTCGTTAGACCCTACAGCTTCATCTTCACCGCGCCTTAAATAGATACCTTGATATTTATTCATAAACTTGATACCAAAAAGTGTATAGTCTTTAGGTTGTGTTTGCCAATCATCTGCTTTAATCTTTATAGGGTCAGTAACGCCATCAGCCGGCACACCTGTTAAAAGCGAATCTAATTCTTCATAATCTGTAATTCTTAATGGAATTACATAATGTACTTCACCAAACTCCGCAAATGATTGTGGGTCATCAAAAAAAGCATCTGAAAGCTGCACCGGGATACGCCCCTTCGTAGAACCGGAAGGAATTGTCACGGGGCTTTCCTGTTCAATAGTATAGTAAGACGCTGGTAACACCTTCACATTTACAGTATCTAATCCTAAAGTAGCAGCATCTACCAAATCGGGAGCTAACTCAAAATGTACTCTTCGGTTTTTATCATTGTTATAAACTCCCGACATAATAACACCAATTTCAAATCGCCCATTATTATCATTCTCATTAAAACCTAAATCATACTTCCCTTGAATTAATGTTCTTACAGGGGTTTGAAATGGAAAATATACTGAAGTTGAGCCAAAATCGTCAAACTCATTTTCCTGATTTTCGCAAGCCATTAAACTAAAGGCTATTGCGCATATTATTAAATATTTTATTTTCATGTTTAATATTTTTTTATTCTTTTAATTTACACAATTACCCTACCAGCCATTATTTTGCTCAAGTTCAGGAAACTTTAAAGTCTCAGCATTTGGGATTGGCATATAAATAGATTTAAAGTCTCTTCTTTCAATGGATGGTAACTCCACATAATTACTTCCATCATAAAAATAACCTTTTGCTGTTTCATTTAGTGACACTCCCCATCTTCTAAGGTCCCAGAACCTGTGTCCTTCAAAACTTAGCTCTATACGTCGTTCATTTCTAATAAGTTCTCTCATAGCTTCTTTAGTAGTAATAGACCCTATGTAGTTATCTGGCGAAATACCGGCTCTTTCACGAATTGCTGTTATAATACTACGCGCAGACATTCCCTTAACCTGATGGTCAGGCCCTCCAATTTCATTAGCGGCTTCTGCTAAAATTAAAAATAATTCTGTGTATCTAAAGTACACATCAGCATGTGGTTTTCCACTTTTAGTTCCGTCACTATTGATTCTAACATCTGGTTGTAATAATTTTTTAAGGTAATATCCAGTAGTTGTAGATCGTTCAGGAATAGAATCTAACCTATTTATTCCTCCGCCAAGACCAGTATTGATAGTTCCGCCACCAAAAGAAGATCCATTAAGAACTACATATTTATCCAGCCTCGGGTCTCTATTAGCATACGGATTTTGTGGATCAAAGCCATTAGCTTGAATGGCAGGAGTTCCGTCCATCATTGGGAATGCCATTACAAAATTATGTGTTGGATTAATTTCCCCTCTACCATTTACAGAAGGTGGAAACATTCTTTCTTCATAAGTTGAGCTATTACCACCAATAGAACCGCGCCAAAGGGATTCTATACTCTTTATGTTATCATCTGATGTATAAAACTCAATACCATTTGGATCTAAACCAGAAACTCCTCCTATAGTTTCTAAAACAGAAGCTGCGTTTTCTGCTGCAATTTCATAGTAATTTCCTTGGCCATTTAAAAATGCTGGACTTGCTGCAAAAAGAGCTAAACGCGCTTTTAAGGCTCTTACAATTCTACCTGATATACGTAAATTATTTTGAGCACCATTTACCCTTCTGTAAACATTAATATCTATACCGTCATATTTGTCATCACTTGGACTCTCACTATAGTCTGTTGGCAACAACTCTAATGCATCGTCAAAGTCTTTCATAATGGCTTGAACAGTAGCCTCAAATGACAAACGGGGTACATTAAAATTACCATCAGCTTCAATAAACTCAGTGAAATACGGAATACCTAACAACTCTCCAGAAGCATTTTTTCCTGCATGTGCCTGAAGCACATAAAAATGATGCAATGCTCTTAGCGCTAATGCTTCACCTTTCAAGCGGTCATTAAATAAATTGTTTGTCACCTCATCTAAACTCCAAGCTATTTCTCCCGCGTTAACAATTTGTAAAAATTTATTTACCCAAAGTACCTGTTCATAATTATTCCATCGGGCAGCTGGGTTAAATTGAGCTGTTAACTCACCTTTCGCGATTCTTTTATAACCGTTAGTCAATTGATTATTAACAGCATCATCAGTTGCAGCTTCAGAAAAGGAATACTGATCTACCAAACCTGTATATGCATTTAACAAAATGCCTTCTGCAGCTGCAGGGTTTGAATTTACAAAATCAAAGTCTGGTCTATTCTCATCGATAGGCTCAAAGGTATCGCAAGCAATCATGCCTGTGAATACCAACACAATTAATATATATTTTATTAAATTTTTCATTTTATTTCTCTATATTTTTATTGTATTAAAATGACATTCTTAAACCAAGGGTATACGCTCTAGCTTGAGGCGTACCGCCAATAGTTAATTGACGAATATCTCTGTTCTTAGCGACTTCAAAAAGATTAGTTCCTTGAATATTTAAACTAAAATCATCCAAACCTAATCTATTACATAAATCATCAGTAAATTCATAAGTTAACTGAGCACGGGTAATCTCAAAGAAATTGTTGTTGTACAACCAAAAGGTGGATGTTTTAAAGTTGTTTTGATTACTCTGTGAAGATAATCTTGGGTATGTTGCTGTACTGGCCGTTGCTGGTGTCCAACGTCCTATAGCTACTTCAGAGTATTTGTTGTTTCCGTTAGCTTCATAATAATTGTTAAAACTATTACTTAACTTGTTAGCATCGCCCCCTGTTTGTCCCGTTCCAAGTATAAACAGATTAAATGCTTTATACTTTAAGTTTAGGTTTACACCATAAGTAAAAGGGCTACTAGTCTGTCCTATAGCTACATTGTCATCATTATCAATAATATCATCACCGTTTTGATCTAGGTATTTTATATCACCAGGTTGCACCTCGCCAAATTGAGGTACTGGCAAACCAGCATTTAAATTACCGCTTGCATCAAAATCAGCCTCAGAATAAAAGCCTCCATCAACCAATCCAAAAATTGTAGAAAGCTCTTTTCCTACTCTATTTTGGTAATCAAACTCGTTTGTTTCAGAGCGTTTTAATGCTTCTGTTTGACTATACAAAATATTGGCTCCTATACCAACTTTAAAATCGTTAATGGTTTTATTGAAATTTATCCCCAATTCAAAACCAGTATATAAATTGTTATTGAAATTATCATATGGCCTAAACGCGTTATAAAAAGAAGGATATTGATCTTGCAAGAATGTTAATTGTTTGTCAAGTTCTGTTCTAAAATAATTAGCTTCTATCCAAAGTGAATTCATTAAATAAGTTTCAAAACCTAAATTGAAATCTATTCGTTCTTCAAAGCCTAGGTTAGGATTTGCACCTTGTGATAGGACTTGTCTAGAGTTACTAGACCCATCTGCCCAAACAAAATTACCTCCTCGGGAATAATTTTCATCATATAAATAGTAATTGCTAGCACCATTATCAACAGTCCCATTATCATTAAGAGCTGTAATACCCTGATCTGATTTTATAATGCCTCCTGTAGCTTTTAACTTCAAATAGTTTATAAATTTACTATCTTTTAAAAACGGCTCTTCACTTAAAATATATGCTAAACCAAATGTTGGTGCTAAACCGTTTCTATTACCTTCAGGTAATTTAATAGAATGTGTATAGGCAGCAGTAAAATCAACAAACACTTTTTTCTTGAAATCATAAGTCATTTGCAACCCTAAGTGGGAATCTATATTAGTTTGGATTACATTGTTACTCTTTTCCGAATTATAATATCCTAAAAAGGTCGTGTTTATAGAGTTGTTCTGATCGATATTTTTCTGATAATTTACCAATCCATAGAAACCAAATCGGGATACAAATCCATTAGTACTAACATTTTCTGTTAGATCTTTCAAGTCCTCTCCATAAATTCGAGAATCATCTGTTATATCAGGTGTTAAAGGATCATTATCATGATCAACTCTACCAAAATTTGCTATTCTATCTCCATTCCATTCTGGTGCATAGGTTTTAAATTGATTATTTATTGATAAGTTATAAGAATCATAAAAATCAAAACTTAAATAAGTTTTAGCAGATAAGCCTTTTGTTATTTTGCTTAAATCAAAATTAAGTGAGTTATTAAACTGTGTAGAACGAAACACAGTATTTCGATACCCACCCGCTATTGCCAAGGCAATAGGTGCGTCTAGTTGCAGTTCTTGCGAAGTTCCCAAAAGCATTCCATTAAATAAACTAGCTGCCTGTAATTGACCTGCAACTGTTTCATCACTTGTATCTACTAAATTTGCAGGTAAGAATGGTGAATAAGCATTAGGCTTTAAAGTTGTACCCGCACTTAACAAATTAGCCCTAGAACCCTTATTTGAGCTAATAACTGCGATACCATCAAGACTACTTGTAATCCAATCGTTTATTTTAAAATCTATATTACCCCTTAGATTAAAACGGTTCGTGCCTGCATTGATATCATCATTTATATTTACCCAGTCTTCGTTACGATTCCATCCAACATTAACGTAGTACTGATTTTTATCATTTCCACCAGAAAACTCAGATATAATACTTGTAGTACTAATAAAAGGTTGCACATATTCACTTGAATATAAATCTACATCAGGATATTTGTATTTGTTTGAACCTGACCTAAAATTTTGAATAAGTGCTGAATCATAAAAATTATCTAATCCATCATTATTTCTTGCTTCATTAAAAAGTTGCATGTAGGCAGCTGAACTCAAATAGTTAGGCAAGGCTATTGGCACACTAATTCCAGTACGTACATTAACGTTAATTTCTTTTTTATTTATTTTTCCGCGCTTGGTGTTAATCACAATAACACCATTTCTACCTTGACTACCATATAATGCCACCGCATTAGCGTCTTTAAGAACCGTTATCTGCTCAACCTCTTCCATATTCAAAATATTTGGGTCACGGCCAATTACACCATCAATAACAAAAACGGCGTTCCCTAAACCTCTCACATTATCGGAGCCTCTTACCCCTAAGGTTAGGCCGTTAATGTAATTCCTTACCCATTGGGTATTGTCATAGGTTAAACGGTCTCTTGTGTTTATTGTTGAAACCGCTCCTACAATTTCACGGCGATCTTTGGTAGTAACACCCATCTTAATTTCGTCATCTTCAGTCGCCAAGAATGGAGATTTTACTAAAGTAATGTTTTTAGTGAAATCAGCCTCATTAATGAGTTCCGATTCATAACCCTTTTTTTGTATTACTAAAGACTCATCATCATCTATGGCAATTAGAAATTTTCCATTAACATCTGTTGACGTTCGAACGCCTTTAGATCCAAAAACATTAACATCACTTAGTGGATTCCCTTGTTCATCGACCACGGTTGCTGATACCTTTTTACCTTTTGTTTGTGCTGTTGCAATATTGCTTAAGCAAAACAACATTAAACAAGCTAGAGTAAACAACCTATATAATTTATTTATCTTCATTTTTTTCTTTATATTAATTAAAACGAATTTGTACAAGATTACCATCCTGGGTTCTGAGGGAAGCCCTCGTAAATTTGCGTTTGAGAAGGCTCAAATGGCACCCAATAGTGTTTAGGGTATTCACATACTCTTTCTTTAAGAATTACTGGCGCAAAACTAGAATGATCTTCAGGGAAATTTAAACCATATTTTATTTTATATCTATCTAAATGTGCTACTCCCCAACGACGAATATCTACCCATCTATGTGCTTCATAGCTTAATTCTACAGCTCTTTCTCTTCTAAGCTCATCCATAAAACTATTTCTATTAGATACAATACTTGGGAGGACGTGAGGCACACCAGCTCTATCACGGAATTTATTAATAGCTCCCTCAGCCGTTAACGACGGGTAAGAAGCTGGTGCTGAGGTTGCTCCTTTAGAAGCATGTAATGCCTCTGCGTACATTAAGTAAACATCCGTTAGTCTCATGTGCAATAGCGCACCAACATATGTATTAAGAGGCCCATTCCATTGACTAGCAAACTCTCCATTGATTATCGGATAAAACTTTGCTTGCATATACCCCGTTTTATTGTTTAGAGCACTTTCTCTGGTATCAATGGTATTGTCTCTATGAAAGCCTTTATCGGCCTGACTCACATACCAAAGTTGAGCAAATTCGTGCCTTGCTTTATTAGATCCAGTAGCACTTGGAGATAACACTTGTCCATCAATAATATGCCATTTGTAAAAACGTGGGTCACGATTGTCAAAAGGGTTTAATGGATCATAACCACTATTTGGGTGTTCTGTTGAAAGACCATTAGCCATTCCAAAATTATTGTGAATAAAATTATGTGTTGGATCAACAGTTTCTGAAAGTGCGTTATGTACAGATCTAGGGACTCCTGCCAACGTAAAAGCTAGGATATCTCTGTTATTACTTCCAGTAGCTGAAAATATAAACTCTGTACTCCCCGGCAAAGTTCTTGGTGCTGGTGATTTCCAAAACACTTCTTCTAATTCTTCCAATGTAGTTGCTAAACGATAACGTCCTTGGTCGGCTAATTTAAGAATCCCTGAAAAAGCATCAACAGCCATATCACATAATTCGGTATCATACTCATAAGTGTTTATACCCGGTTGATTGTTAAAATGCATTAATGGGCTTGCCGCCAAAAGCAAATTTTTACCCTGAAAAGCATAGGCCGCACCCTTAGTAACCCTCATTTTATTCTCTCCTAATGTTCGTTGCCCATAAGGCTCGTCGTCCCAATTTACTGGCAATAACTCGATGGCTTTCTTATAATCTTCATTGACTGCTAAAGCACATTCTTTATAAGTTTCTGGCCGTGGTATGGATATTTCTCCAGCGTACACTTCCGTTATATGAGGAAAACGCCCCCAAAATTTCATTATCTCATTATGGAAAAATGCTCTAAAAAAATAAGCTTGCCCTAATATAACATCTCTTTCGTCTTGAGTGGCATTTACCATTAAGCCTTTATTTTCAACATTATCAATTACAATATTAGCTTTACGAATTCCTCGCAGACTACCATCCCAAACACCTGGTCTTCTACTGGCAAATTGGTTATTAATATTAATTGCCGGACTATCAAAACTATTATTTTGCCAATTATATAAGTAACTATAGCTTCCTAGGTCATTTAAACTTCCTTCATCAATTTTCCAACCTGCTTTAAAAGATCTACTTGTAAACGTATCGTCTCCATATAAGAAATCTTGAAAGGTGTGCGATCCTCTTTCATAAGGAACCACCAAGGTGTACATTTCTTCAACAAAACCTTGTGCGTTCTTAAAAGTTGAAAAAACTTCTTCTTCATCCAATACTGATTCAGGAGCTATATCCAAGTAGTCTTCGCAGGAAAAGAAGAACATCAGCCCCAAAAATACTCCTAATATTATTTTATAGTTTTTCATTATTTTTTTTTTTTAAAAATTCATATTAAAACCAAAGTTGATTCTTTTTAAGGTAGGATAATCTCCTCTGGATTCAGCACTACTATCATTATTAAACTCTCGATCATCTGGTAAGTTAGACCATAAAAACAAGTTATTACCATTCACAAAAAGGTTCAATTTCTTAAGACCTAGCTTTTCGCATGTTTTACTTGGCACGTCATAAGATAGGCTTACGGCTTTCAATCTTGTTAATGAGCCGTCTAACCAAGCATCTCTAGGGTTGGTATCACCCGCGACACCCACTGCTGGTTGAGTATCTGTGTTGCTAGGCGTATCTACAGTCCAATAATCTAAATCTTGCGTAAAAATTAAAGGTGTTCCTTGTGCAAACGTATTGTTTGCAAAACGTCTGTTCGCATTTTGCGTTCCATACAATTGTGCTGAGACAGTCCAACCTTTGTAACTCGCCCCTAATGTAGCCGCCCAAGTTCTTAAAGGACTCTCTGGATAGCCAAAAGGCGCTCTATCAAAATCACCGTTAAAAATACCATCACCGTCAAAATCAACAACATCATAATACCCTACTCGAGTTAGGCTCTGATTTAAAGTTTGAGGTGTTGACATATAGACATCATCCCAGCTCGTTAATATTCCTGCAGGAATGGGAGTTCTTTGTTGATTTATTGCATACCCGGCCTTACGCAAATGTTCTTGTAAGAATAATGGGTCGTCTTCTAATACAACTAAACCTTTTGACTGTGTAAAGTTGAAATTACCAAAAACATTTAAACCATTATCGAATGTGTATGTAGATGCAAGAACGACCTCGAAACCTTTTACCTCTGTTTTTCCTCTATTAAAATCGGGAGGTGTTTGCCCAAACCAATCAGGCACATTACGGTTTCTACCAAGAATAACAATATCGTCGCGGTTTTCTGCAAAATAATCCATTTCACCTGATAACAAACCATTAAATATAGAGAATTCTGCACCTATATTATATTTAACAGCAGTTTCCCATTGAAGATCGGGATTGCCAACAATCGACTCTCTATACCAAGTATAAGGAGATTTTCCCCCAGTAAAATTGCTTGGTACTAAATATGAAGAATTACCACTAGCCCATTGGCTTAAATACTTGAATCTCCCACCTGAATTGTCATCTCCAACAAGCCCGTAAGACCCTCTTAACTTCAATTTAGTCAACCAATCAGCATCTTCCAAAAAAGCTTCGTTAGAAGGCGTCCATCCTAAGGCTACTGAAGGGAAAAGATCAAAACGATAACCTGGACCAAATTTTTCGGAACCATTGTACGCGCCGTTTATATCGAAAAAGTATCGTGAATCGTAGTCATAAGTAACCCTTCCTACCCAATCCTCACGTCTTCTCGGGAACTGGCTACCTGTAGCACTTTCCTGTCTTCTTACTAGAAACAGAGCTGTAAAGTTATGCTTGTCGGCAAATGTTCTATTATAATTTAAAGAAAAATCATAAACCAACTGTCGTGCTCTACCAGTACTAGTACTGGTATCTTCTACTTGTGAAGGCGTTAAAGTCCATGGTGCTTGAACATAATCAAATTGATTCACACCAGTTGGATTACCATCTAAAACCTCTTCACCATCAATAGTGTATCGTTTTATAAGAGAACCTCCATCGTTTAAAGACTGCTCACTCCGCATATTGTTATCAAGAGAAAATCGTCCTTTAAACGACAAACCATCTGTTATAAAATCTAAATTTTGTTTCAATATAAAATCTGTATTTACTTGAAAGTTCGTATAGGTATCATATCCTGTAGCCGACAAACTTCGAAGTGAGTTCCTAAAAATATCAACATTTTGATCATCACCATAATAACCATCTGGATATATAGGTTGGAAAAGGTTTGGTGGAATAAAGTAAATTCCATTTGTTACATTACCTATTCTGGCTGGTTCTTCTCTGATCCCTAAGTAACCGGAAAGATTTACAGACAACTCTGTGGTTTTTGTAATATTAAAATCAATATTACTTCTGTAGTTAAATCGCTCATAACTGAATTCACCTACATATCCTCTACCGTTGTCATATTTACCTCCGTCAAAAATATCTTCGACAGTTTGATATGCTAAACTACCAAAATATTTGGCCGTTTTATTACCACCACGTACCGATAAATTAATCCTATAATCTTGTGCATAATCTTTTAAGAGTTCATCCTCCCAATCTACATTAGGATAAGCAAAACTTTCCTCTAAACTTGATGGGTTGCGATATCTTTCTAGAATGGCCCCCGGGGTATAATTATTCCATGAAGCTGGAGCCACAGCTACCCCTCTTAAAATAGCGCTATTAACTTGCTGTATTGCATCATAGGAATCTAGCTTTGTAGGTAATTGAGAAACAAATTTAATTGTTGAATTCACATTTAACGACAACTCCGCTTTACCAGTTTGCCCTCTTTTGGTTGTAATCAAAATCACACCATTGGCTCCCTCAACACCAAAAACTGCTGTTGCAGAAGCATCCTTTAATACAGATAGGTTTTCAACGTCGTTCATATCAATGTCTGACATTTGTCTCTTAACCCCATCTACAAGTATTAGAGGGCCGCCATCACCATTAATTGAACTATTTCCTCGAATGGTAATTCTCGTATTAGATGCCCCAGGAGTACCACTACCCTGTATGGCAGTAACCCCAGGCAAATTACCCTGCAATGCCTCTTCAATATTAGAAATACCAGCTGCTCTTTCCATCAAATCCTCTCCTTTTACTTGAACAATTGCCGCAACTACACTCTCTTTTTTCTGAGTACCGTAACCTACTACTATTACTTCATCTAGACTTGCTATGTCTTCCTCTAGAACAACATTTATAGTTGTTCTCCCATTAACAGGAACTTCTTTAGCTTGATATCCAACATATGAAAACTGCAAAACACTTGCTCCTCCAGCTTCGATGCTATATTTTCCGTCAAAATCAGTGACTGCCCCCTTAGTGGTACCTTTTACTATAACTGTAGCCCCAGGCAATGGAAATCCGTCAGCACTCACAGTCCCTTCAACCGTCTGGGCATTTGTCATAGCCATACAGCATATTATCAAACCAGCTGCAATTAAAATTCGCCTAATGTCTGGCGTTAGCTTTTGTTTCATTTTTAATTTCATAAATTTAGTTCATAAATTAGTTTTACAAATGTAATTGTTAAAATATCTTAAATCTGTCCTGTGTTGTAAGGGCTTTTTACAATACGCAATCCATGAGCACTTCTTTACTCCTCAAAATTAAGCAACCTAAGGGGTGCATCTGTACGCAAAAGTGGTTTAAAAGTCCCGATTTCTGTTGATTATACGAAAGCAAAGGATTTCAATGAAAACATATTTAGTATACTTAAATACTCTATAACTCTATTAAGCATTTAAAGGTTAAGTAAATATCCTATAAAACTCTGAAATTATCGACTTTTTCCAGGTAACTTGCAGTAAAATATCATTGATGATTAAAAATTATAAAGTTTGCCCCCTTACATCTGTTAAGAAAATTATTAGTCAAAAAATCCTAGCTTTTTATTTTGTTGGAATTAAGATAGTCTTGAAATTTTATTTTTCAGAACTTAACCACAAAATCATTTTCAGGACAGTTAAGCTTTGGTCATTGCATATTGAGCATGGCTCTTCCACACACAATTTTCAAGGTAGTTCTTAATATCATATTGTTTAGTTTAAATTTGAAGTTTCTAAAGTACAAACTAAAAATTGATGGCCTGTCCTGTATTGTCATGATAAACTCAAACAATACAAAACAAGAGACAATAAATTAAATCTAAACCCTTAATTTTCAAGAAATACTGTCATTAGTGCAATTAAACTTGAAATATTTGTTTTTAAGATGAAATAGTATATATCGCCATACTTTCTTTTTATTATGACTCTTACTGCATCTTGCTTTCACTCTTCGAAAACTCAACCATAGGGAAAAAAATCAACGATCGAAAACTAAGGGATAATTGACATGCTGACAAGTAATATGTATTATAAACATCCTACTATATCATACTGAAACTGTCAACTCATTATAATTTTAGATATTCGTACATTGACAATAAGAAGTCTCAAAAAAACACCAAAGTTCAATTTCGCTTTTTGTAACCGTATAGCAATCATAGGGCCCTAAATAATCAGAAAATCTTCCAATCAGGATAAAACAGGACAACACCTTTAAATTAATAATATATTTTTGTAAAAAAACATTTTTTATGAAAAAAGTATATCTTATTTACAGACCATTATCGATTGTAGCATTAGTTGTTTTTGTATCCGTATTTTCTTGTACAAAAGATGGGCTTGGGCTCTCTGAAGACATATTAGTATTTGATGACAGTACAGATTCAGATTCAGATTCAGATTCAGTTGTTGCTATTGATGAAGATACAGGTTCTTTCACGATATGTAACCCGGACGGTGAAAATGCTACAAGAACATCAAACGATTTACCAAACCCTGTTAATGTAGGAACTATTGACGACAGGACTTGTTATGCGAATTATAAAGAAACTGTTATTGATGGTGTTACATGGGGAATATACAATATAACTGACGGTTCAAACAAATTTGATACCACTTTACAACCTCGAATGGAACGCTCATTACCCATTGCTAACTCTAACGTAGGGTCATTTGTTAAATTTACAGGAGACTTTAGAATTCTTGAAGTGGGTGATGCAGGCTCTTTTAGTCAAGATGGCACATACATTGCACAAGCCAAAGGTCAGCATACTGGTGGTGGCGGTTCTGCAGACCCAGCAATTTGCTTATATTTAGCTAAACCCATTTATGGCACTGGTGAAAATGCAGACAAGCAAATAGCATTCGATATATATGCAGAACGTATCTTGGAACGTGGTGGAGAAGGTAATGGTAGAGAGGTTGTTCTATTAAAAAGGGTTAATAAAAACGAAATAACTTCTTTTGAGTTAGAGGTTGGTTTTAAAGTGGACCCTAGCGATTCTGCTAAAAAGATACACTATTGTAATGCGATAATTGGTGACGAAGCATTTAATTGGGATATTCCTTCCCCTGAAAGAGGAACGCAATCAAAAATTAGATATGGTGCTTATAGAGTCAAAGGAGGTAGAGCTCAAATTAGATGGAGTAATACTACACATGAAAAAGTTGAGATGTAATATGATTAACTTTTTCATTGAAAAACAAGAAAGCTGTAAAAATTAATTTTTGATTTTTTTGAGGTCTATGCCAAATTTAAAATTGGTAAAATTTAGTTTCTACTTTCATAATAGGGTTTTATATCACAAATACGATTGTAATCGCCTCCAGTTGTACTACATGTTCTCAAAAAAGCTGTCTTTGCCAGTTCTGTAGTTTTAAAACCATCACAATAAACAAGCTCGCCCTTTAATATTTTGAATAGGCACTCAGCACCTGAATTATCCCAACAGGCACCTTCACAAAACACAAAAACCCTTGTAAACATGAGGGTTTTGTTGTATATAGAGGTATAAATAACCCCCGAAAACGGCCAAAAAGGGTCGAAAACGGGGTTTTCAGTTTCTATTAAAATGGAAATACAAAGAATTTCTGACCTACAAGGTCGTCTTTCCCTTTTTCCCCCCAGTGAAGATTATGACCTTTTCTACGCGCGCTTTTTAGAGGGCAATCTCGGAAAAATCCATCAAGCGATTCCTTGGGATGATTTAGTTTTACAATTTAAGGTCAAAGAACAAAAATTGGGCAACAGCATGTTGTTCGGTCCACGCGGTCGTTTAGCCCCAATGTTTTTAAAACACTATGCAGGCTGTTCGGACAGGAAGCTCATGGAACAGATTTTGAGTCTCAATTACAAAAACATAACAATATTGATTTTACTGCCCAATATTACCGCAGAGTAGTCACTGTAAAACAAGTGTACGAGCAACAAAGCAGCTATTTTAAAACAGGCCAAAAGATAAAAGACCGCATTGTAAGCATATCCAAAGATTACCTGCGCCCTATAGTAAGAGGTAAAGAAACAAAACCCGTGGAGTTTGGAGCCAAGGTCAATAAATTACAGATAGACGCCACCAACAAGAACCGAAGTTTTGTAACCAAGCACCAGATAAAGACCGATTTTAAGCGCAAGGGAAAATTACCGAAAGACCACCAAGGTGGAAACAGGCTAAAAGCAGCCATAACAAAAGAAAGAGCTTCACGATTAGAAGGTAGTTTTGGTAAAGAAAAGGAACATTGCCACCTCAAAGAAATCAAGGCGAAAACAAAACCAAATGAAATGTTATGGGTCTTCTTTGGCATACATACTGCCAATGCCTTAGAAATGGGAAGGCGAATGCAAAACGCCCCAAAGCAAGTCGCTTAAAAAAAAGTGATTTCCATTAATGGGGAACGTGCGCCGTGACGTTAAAAAAACACATGCCTTTTGTGTATTTAATTTTCTTTTTTATCGCTAGCCAAAGGAAAACTGTCAAAGGGAAGTATTGAAAACAAAAAATAGCACCAAAATATAATTAATGATGCTATTTTCTGAATGTGCCCCAACAATCCCCCTTCTGTTAATGGATTGGACTACCAACGGGTGGATTTAATAAATGCCCTAAATGTTTTTGAGGCGTACTGTAATCCCAAGGTCTGAATCAAAAATCGAATTGTTACTTATATTTTATTTACCAGTGGCCATTTTATTTTACATGTCGGCACAACATTTAGGTAACATGCAGGCCTGTGGTCAATGACCACAGAATTACTTACCCGTCAAACAAATCAATCATGGTCGTTAGGTATAGCCAACCTTGGGTGGTCTTTGTCTGGATGTATGTAATATCCCTGACCCAAGCTTCGTTTGACCTAATGAGGTTAAAGTCTCTGTTCAGTAGGTTTTTGAAAACAGGATAATTGTGATTGGAATCTGTCGCAGCCTTTAACTCCCTTATATATTTGACTGCCCCAATTCCATCATAATTTTAGCCACTCTGTACCTCGATATACTGTAAGCTGTTCCAAAATTCTGGGCTTTAAATATCGTTTTTCATGGTTTCTAAGATATTTTGTAACAAACAGTCTTAAATTTTATGCCTAAGTAAAGACAACAACTTCTACAGTACCCTTATACCAAGACTAAACACCAAGTTCAAATTACCCCACAGAAATACTAACTTCTATAAGCTTTGCTTCATTAAAGAATACTTCAAAAGGCAGTGCTTCTACCCCAGGCACCATGTTAAAAGTTCTTTTGCCTTCAAGAGCTTTGATTTTAATCGGTGCGTTTGCCTTTATTGTAACTAAGCCTTCTGGTTTTTGAACTGTAATTTCAGTGTCACTCACCGTTGTTACTACTTCATTATTTGATGAAACAATTGGCAATACAAAAGCTGTAGGAGAAGTAATTTCTTGATTCGTTTTAGCCAAAATAGTTGTTCCATTGGCGCTGCATCTATAGGTAATATCAAAATCGTTTGCAGTTCCTTCTACTAATTCTCTATCTCCATTTTTCAATTTTACATCGGCAACCAAATCTACAATACCATCTGTATCTTTTGTGGCTACAGTAGCAGGTAAATCGTATAAATTGGTATACCAAACCTCATCTTTAAAAGTTTCTATACGCGGCGTTAAGCAAATGTCCTTTCCTGGTTGTACTTGTTGGTTATTCTTTTCAACCATTTCATATTTTGCCATACTTGCGGCACAGATTAAACCAACTTTATTGTGATACAAAATACCTAAACTACCACCTGACGCTTGCCTAAAATCTTCTTTGTAATGGTATTCGGCATCATAAGCACTTACCGTTCCCCTCCAATCACCTCTGGCAAATAAGTACACATCTAAATCTTTAAAATGTGTTACACCGTCTGCAGTGGCTCTCGGCAACTCTGTGTTTGTATTTATTTCAGGAAGATGCTCCCAATGGTCTAAAAGCGCTGTTAAAGGTTTTGCATGTGTAAAGGTATGGTGAATACAGGGTAAAATACCTGCAGACACGTAATGCGGTCCGCCATGAATTAGACCATCTGATGTACATTGTTTTAAAAGCTCTGTGTTTTTTACAGCGGCTGTTCCAAAAGCGGGATTGATGTGCGCCATCATACCGAATGCTGGTTGACTGCCATCACAAGTTCTACTACCCCAATAGGTCCATTTGTACATGCGGTTACCCCAGCTGTTGTCCCAACCACCATCTGGCATCATAAATTCTAGGTGACTATTTAAAGATTTGGTTAATATTTGTATTAACTCCTCATCGTTATGTTTCAAAGCATACATCACCAAACTATTTAAAGTTTCCTCTACGTTATATCCCAAATCTACACCATGCAGACCTTTTTCACTTAGTTTACTGGAACTCTTTTTACATTCACCAAACAACAATCCTTCATTAGCTGTGAAATACGATTTTACTTCTGACGCCAATGCTTTACTCTTTTCCTTAAAGTCATCTCTTTTTAAAACATCTCCTATTAAATCTAAACCATAGACTGCCGTACCTGGGTAATTGATATTTGTAAAATCAATTGTAAAGGTATCGTGTATATACTGTCCTGCTTTTTCAAGACGCGTCATCCAAGATATATGAGTTTCTTCATCTAAAACATGACCATGATAATGTAATGCTTCGGCCAAAGCAATGGCACCAAATACGGTTATCCCCTTCCATGATTTAGGGTTAGTAATCACCGTCCAACTACCATCTTCTTGAGACACATTGTTTTCAGCCCAAAGCATCACTAATTTAGCTCCTTTTATATACTTTTCATCGCCAGTTTTATCTGCCATATACAAAAACGGATACACCGCATCCATACAGCGTCCGTGTATATGTTCGCATGACGGACAATCTAAAGCACCATGCAGTTCTAAATTAGATGGCTCAAATATTTGTTGCTTCAACATACCTTCACACCATTCATCTAATAAACTAGAAATCAGGTTTTTAAATTCCAATGAATGTTCTGAATGGTTTTCACATGAATTAAAAAGCCCTGAAATTGGTAGTGTAAGCCCCACACCTGCCAAGGTTGATAATTGTATAAAATTGCGTCTTTTCATTTAGCGTATAACGAGTTTAGAATGGTACTCCCTATTATCGTCTCCAAATACTTTTAATAAATATAAGCCAGATTGAAGATTTTTATCATTGCGGATTAACATTTTTCCATTACTGATAGTTTCATCTAAAACCAACTCACCTAAAATATTATACAACTTAACGCTTACTTTGCTTGAATTACTCAGTGTAACAGAAAACTCACCGTTTGTTGGATTGGGAAATACTTTTAAAGATGATGAAAAGTTGGTATCACCAAGACTTAAGCTTTCCGCAATGAGTTGCCATTTACTTCTATCATCAGTAGCAAGAGCTTCTATATTAGTAACGTTACCTCCTACTTCGTGGTATATAAACCTTCCACTGCTACCGGCTTCTAACCTATAAGTGTTGTCTGATTCGTTATAATGTACGGTCCATACTTTATCACCATCACTTGCTGGAGGGGCTTTGGCGGTACTAACAACCGCATAGGCTCCTCCAGAAAACCCAGAACCTGTGGCTCTCAAGATGCCGTAGCTCTCACTATCGATGTTATAAAAAGCGCCACTTTCAACAAAGTTCCAACGCGTGTTTTCTGCTTCATTTGAATCACTCATGGTAACGGGTGTTGCTCCAGCACCGGCATCGGTTAAAAATTTCCCTGTTGCCACGTTTTTTAAACTGTATACCTCACCGGTTAAACCAGGGCTGCTGTTATCTGCAACTTCTTCCTTTTGGTAGGTAGTATTTGCCCATCTAATTTGAGCTCTACCTCCTTTGACTCTATAAGCACCATATCTAATACCAGATTCTGTACCTCTTTCGGGTCCAGGAATATTCCAATTGAAATCTGTACCCCCAATTTTCGCATTACAATAATGAATTTTCTTCGAGGCATCACTTGGGTCTTGCGCAAAACCCACTTCCAACTCAAAGCTCGTTTCGGCATCTTTAAGAACGTTCTTTAAAAACACGATTTCCCTTCCACTGCCTTCTCCTCCACGAAACAGAATACGCTCGGCATAAATATCGAATGACACCTGTTTACCAGCATTTGTGCCTGTACCATAAACAGGTTTTGCCAAATACAAGCAAATTGCCGGGTCTGGCGAACCACCACCTCCGGTATGTTTTCCTTTGGCTTGCGCAATATAGGTACCATCACCACCAGTACCCGAGGTATCACCAACTTCAAGAATCCTAAATGTTCCTGAGAACTTTGCATAGCTACCCACACCTGTTTCTTGGGATCGGCTTAACGACCTCTCGATTCTAGGTTGCAAACTCGTATCTAAATGATTGGAATTAAAGGTGATATTATATACGCCCCAAGTTTTTCCGTAAACACTGCTTTCTGAATAATCTGCGTAACAACTTCTATCATCTATCATTCCAACGTTAACAGGATTTGGTAAATCTGAAGACGTTCTGGTTGCATTCGTGTATTCAGGTGTACAGCTTAAGTCTGAACTTATATCTTCATCAGGCGCCGTTACTTGAGAGGATACCATATAAGAAGAAAGAGTTAGACTTATAAACAAGATTAATTTAATTGTAATTTTTTTCATAGCTATATTAAGTTACAATTTATATGACGCATAGTCATTCTACTAATTTAATAACAGCCTCTTAAACCTCTATCCTGTATTATCATGGTTTAACAAAAAATAAATAGAGACCAAAACTATTTTTATTTAACTAAGTAAAAAAATCCAAACACTAAATCTAGATTTTACACTTCCTTGAAATAGAAGCAAACTAGTTTCGGTAATATGATATGTTATTGTAAATTTTCTATGCTGATTTTTACACTGATTATTTTACAATCAACTTAGAATGATACACTCTGTTATCTTCTGAAAATACTTTAACATGATACATCCCAGATTCTAATATAGACTGGCTTTGTATTTCTATTGAATTATTTGATAAGGTGTTACTGTATACTCGTTCACCCAAGAGATTATATATTTCTATATGCTTTTCATCTCCAAAATTTTCAAACGTTATAGTGAACTTATCTTCTGTAGGATTAGGATATACTCTTAAAGAAGAAACCATGAAGTCTTTGTTTTTGGCACTTAGCAACGGTCCCCCTGTGCCTTCTATTCGCCATTTACCTCTATCATCATCTGCATTCGCTTCAAGGTTATAGCACTTGTCATCGGTTTGATGATATAGAAACCTTCCGTAGTTTCTAGCTTCAAACCTAAAAGTATCATCTACTTCGTTATAGTGTACTGTCCATATTTTATCAGTATCTGCTGCTGGCGGCGCTTTACCCGTGCTAACAGTTAAATATGGTCCCGCTGAAAAACCTTCTCCAGTAGCACGTAAAATACCATTAATACGGCTATCAATATTATAGTAATCTATACCGTCTCGAGTGGTTTTTATAAACTCCCATTTTGTATCATTTCCATCTCCAGTATCGTGCATTATCACTGGTTGACCAGCAGTGGAATTAGTTCCTAGATATTTTCCGGTAGCTACATTAACCAGTTGATAAACGCCTTCGCCATCACCTCCAGTACTGCCACCAGTACTCCCAGATATTTTCATTTTATCGTAATTAAAACCTCCTACTTCACCTACAACTTTAATGTTTTGAACACCTTTTTGAAGTGAAATGGTCGCTTTAGTCCCTTTAAAATTTGTTAAATTGGGGGTTTTGGTAAGTGATATTGAAGCGAGAATGGTTGTTCCTTTGACTATTTTTAGTTTTTTTGTGGCTCCAGGTGATGCAGCAAATACTTCAACATCATATTCTCCATCTTCAGGAACGTTTATAGTATACTCTGCAAAATCATTAGCTCCCCAAGAGTTTAGATAAAATACCGTATTACTCCATCTGGTAACATTTACCCCACTTTTAGAAGTATAATACTCTGCTTCTATAGTTGATGGAACTTGATGTGTTTTAGGGTTTACAGTAAGGGTTTTTGATGCTTGTGCGGAAGTAAAATAATCGTTTCCATTTTCTGAAACCGTTATCGTTGCACTACCTGCTCCCAAAATCTGCCGTACTTGGTCATCCCACACTACGGCGATTTGATTATTTGGGCATAAGAACCTTAAATTGGCATCTGGATTATTACTGGTTGCAACCAGACTAAATGCTGGATCTCCAGAAGTTACTTCGGGAATATCCTGAAAAATAATTTCCTGTTGACGTATTGGAACTGTAAGTTCGTGCCCCACAATTGGTGCCGCATTATACGTTTCGTCACCAAACTGTATGGCATTTATTGTAGCTGTACCAGCACGCTTTACATGTAACTTATTGCCATTTACTATTTCAGCCACATCAGTATTCGTGCTTTCGTACTGTACTGGCAAACCAGAACTGGAAGTAGCATTTAAAGTTTCGTCTGGATTTCCCCAAGTATGAGTCGTTGTGGCTAAAGTGAAATCGATAGTTTGGTTTAACTTTGATGTGTTTGCATTAACCACTAAAGTTTGTGGTATCTCTGGTGCTTCATCATAAGTGCCATCACCTTTTTGGCTTGCAATAATTTCGCAAGATCCTACCCCCATAATTTGCACTTCATTGCCATTAACAATACGTGCTATATTTGGGTTTGAAGACACATAAGATACGGGTAATCCAGAACTTGCCGTTCCATTTAATGTAAAATTAGAATCCCCTTCTGTTTTTTCTGCTAAGGTATCGAAACTGATGGTTTGTGCTGTGTATTCTTCTTTTTGTAACTGGAACACAAAACAATGAATTGGCACGGTATCGCTATTTACGGCCTCACTAAATACTACAGCAATTACTCCGTCATCCATGACTGTAATGCTCTTTCTATCGTTTACACCTATAGTAGTTCTAAAATCTTCCCGCCAATTATACGTGCCGGCCAAGGCACTTGTTACAATAAAATCGCCTCCGGTTAAGTTGAATTTATACATTCGATTTCCATAAAACACTCCTAAAGAGCCTTTGTTTCTATCTTCTGTAAACTCTGTTTCGTTTTGTTTTCTTAGATAATTATAAGGGCTTGTTCCTTTAGGATTTATATAAGTATAAATATCATTTTTAGGAGAAATCGCCAACTGTGGCCCTCCTGCCCAACCTTCTGTTGTTGGCACACTTCGAGGGTCGGCTATAAAAAATGGCTCATGATCGATTATTGGTAAGTCATAACTTTTTCCATCTAAAGTTGTTGCCTTACTGTCCATACGGGCACCCAATTCCATCACGTAAACGCCTTCGTTTAACCTTGTGGGAGATTCGGCCCAGCGCGGTGAGTATGAATAATAAAATTTCCCGTTTATAAAATTAGCACTCCCATAGCAGAAGTTGCGTTCGCCTTGGGTTACTTCGTTACCTCTTCCTTTAATAATGATAACTTCTTCCGACCATGTATCGCCATTGTAATAGGTCATTACAATGTCTCCACCAACAGCAGACCCCAATCGGCGTTCAAAATACATCTCGCCTTGATCATTATTGAATAAATCTGGATAGGTAACACCGGTTACTTTTTTTCCAGGGATTAAATAATTTTGCTGTGGAAGAAAGTTGTCTGCAATAAAATCTTCATCTGGGCCAAATGCAATGTTCTTTTTAGACCTAATGTAATTCAAATCTTCGTTATGGTGATCGAACATAAGGTGCACCGTGCCGTCGATGGGGCAAATGCCAATATTGGTGGTTAAATGGGTATCGCCCTTTCCGCCAACCAAACTCAACTTTGCTGGCAGCTCTACATGCACCCAATTGCCCTCACCAATCTTTTTGCGAGATACCATTAATGTACGGTCTGCCCACCCACCGCGATACCAAGTGTAAAACACATAACCGTTCGTTACTTTCATACAATTACCATGTGGGTTTATACTGGCTCCGTAGTGATACGGTTTTGGGTCATCTGGTTTCCAGAAATAAAACGCTTCGTCGGTAATTTTTGTATTTTCTAAAAAAGTGACTTGTGCCGATAATTCTTTTGTGAATGCATTAGCCACCAATAGGAACAATAAAAATAGTTTGTAGTTCCTAAATACTTTTAGTTGTAAAGCTGTTTTCATAATAAGTTTAGTTTGTAATATTTAGTTGGTATGTTTACTTGCCGATTTATTATTAGGTGCTCATAACTTTACCATGAGGGCCTATATAAAACCTGAGCTTGGTTATGTTACCTGAAGCAAATTAAAGGGAAGGCAATCCATTCCATATGTTATATGAAATAGAAACACCATCCAAAAAAAGAATGCAAAGGACTCTCTGAGATATGTTATGCATTATTGTGGTAAAGTTTAGTTGATATTATTAGATATAAATATCTAAAACACAATGTAAATAACTATCCTGCCCTATATGGTTGGGTGTTCTCTTCTAAATGAAAAAAAAAAAAAAAAGAATGAGGTAAATTAAATCAATCTACCAACCTCAGTCTCACAGGCCCTACTAAACCAGAACGCTCCAATTCAGTTTCGTTTGTTTTGGGCCCAGCCGTAGTCCACGTTTTCTTTTGGTCTTTGGGTCGTGAATTATCAAAAATAAGTTGGTAGATAGTGAGTTGGTTTATAATGTTTTTAATACTTAAATTCCGTATGTTATCAAATAGAAATTCTACTATTTTCAGTTAAAAAAATATAAAAACAGCAGCAAAGGACAAACTTTTTAGTTTAGCCCTTAACTGCTATTTTTTTACGATAGTTATTTATAAAGTCATTATTTATTAATGATTTGTTTAATGGAAAAAATAAAAAGACCTAAAAAGCCTATAGCTCCTAAAAGGGATGCATAAAATTTCCAACTATCAAACTCGTTCGGAACTCCTTTTTCTATAAATAAAAATAAACTTCTAACAAATAGAATTCCCATAATTATAACCATAATCCTTATTCGTCTATTTTCATTTTTTATCATGACTCGTGTTATACCAATTTATTTTTAATGATTCTCTTTTTTGTTTTTAATTTTCACATAAGTAAATAAAAAACAGAAAGAGACAATAAAACCGGTAACTATTTGAAATATTTTTAAATACAAAATCCCTTTCTGTTCAGGAAACCCATTTTTAATCATAATACCAGTATCAACTCCTGCGAATCCTGCTAATAAGCAGAATAAGAGCAAGTATATAATCGGGTACTTTATCCAAAAATTTTTCATACCTATCATTTTTAAATATCATCACAAGCTAGTCCTACAGAAACATAGTATAGGCCTGTTGCGACGCAGGATGGTGCCAGTGCAACTCCCATCGCTGTTGGGCTACAACCCGAAGCGAGACTAAAGAACGAAGCAATTTTCTCTCTAACCATAGGTATTTTTATATTCTATGTTACTTTTTGTGAGAGACGCCTAATGATACATCGTAAAGACTTACACAAATAAAAAGTATTTACTTACAAATTATGTCCTGTTCTGTCCTGTATACCTTATAAAAAATATACATTTTACCCGTTGTGCATTTTGAGCATAAAATTTAGTTTGAACGTCAATTTGAATGATTTTGAGACAAGAAAAATCGTATCGAGAACTTTTGGTTGCTAAAATTTTAATTCTCGATACAAATTTTTCTCATTTCAATCGAAAAATCCGCTCGAATTGACGATTTTTTTTCAAAATGCACAACGGGTTACATTTTGAAATTATTAATGCGAAATAGTTTTTATAGTAACCTTTCCTACTAAACCTGAACGCTCCAATTCAGTTTCGTCTGTTTTGGGCCCAGCCGTAGTCCACGTTTTCTTTTGGTCTTTGGGTCGTGAATTATCAAAAATAAGTTGGTTGCGCCAAGTGTTGGTTACTTTAATTTCAAGTATATTTTCTCCTTTTTTCACAAAATCGCTAACATCAAACTGAAACGGTGGCGCCCATTTTACCCCCACTTTTTTTCCATTGCACCAGAGTTCTGCAATATTGGCGACCTCGCCTAAATCTAGAATGGTATGCCTCCCCAGCCCCTCAAGGTTTACAGTTTTGGAATATATAGTGGTGCCTGAATAGTGTTTTATGGCCTCGTCATCAAATTTTGTTAACGATTTTAATTCTGAAACACTTAGAGTTTTCGGGGTATCCCAACCATCCTCAAAAGTTAAAATCCAATTATTTTGAAGTGGTGTTTCTTTAACTGCTATGGTTTTTGCTAAGGTGTTTTCTTTTTGATGAAACACATATTCACCTGAAGTTGTGGCTAAAAAGTCTTCATTTTGAAAAGCTATTTGAACATGGTTTTCTTCTGAAAGTCTTTTGAACCAACCCGTTTCCGTATCTAAAATTGTAAGACCACCTTTAGTTACTTTTGAAGCTAGGGCTTGATTATTCTCTTTTGAAAACACAATAACAGCACTCCCATTTGAAGGTAAAGATAATGCTACATTAGTTCTATCTTTAAGCTTTTTCCAAATTTTGGCATTTTGTTGATGCCCAGTGAAAGCGTCCCATATTTTAGGGGTTCGGTCTGCCACTCGGAAACTTAAAGCAACATTAATAGGCTTATTTTCCTTTGAAGCCACAAAATAAATATCGGCATCTTGTGTTTCACGATGTATCCAGTTGATATTTAAGGCACCGGGTACAATTACGTCTTTTTCAATTTGTTCTTCTTGCAAAACCTCTTCCAAGGTTTTACCCCAATATACTTTTCCTTTACCAACTTGTTTTACGCCGCTCTCTGTATCATCCCACATTGTGTCTGCAATGGCAAGTAACTCTTTTACCTCATTGTCATTATCCATTAAACTAGGTGAGTCTTTAGGTTTATTTCCTAAAATAACTGCCCCATTTTCAACCAGTTCTTTTAGTTTTCTAGCCGTTGAAAGCAACATATTTTCAGAATCCCTAAGTTTAATAACTCTGTAATCACCTCCGTTTTCCACATGAATTTTACCGTTTTCCACACTTAGCTTTTCTTGAAGAATTTCAGCATTTAAGTAATCAAAACGATAGCCTTTGGGGAATGCATCTAAATCAAACGGCGGACGCTCATAATGGTCGCCATAATACCACAGTACATCTGCCACATATTCGCCTTGCTGTAGTAAATACTGGTTTCTTGTTAAATAATCAGTCCAATCCTTCATGTATGGCCACCATGTTTGTTCTCTAACCAAAGGAAATCCAATATTACCTCCAAAGCTTGACCCTGGATACACCTTTTTTTGCGGTGTATGCGAAAACGTGTGGAACACCAAGTGATTTACACCTTTGGTAAAATTATAATCAATTAAATATTTAACAGAAAACGGATGTTCATTCCACTTTACACCAACTTGTGTGCAAGCCTCGGCAGCCAACATGAGTTTGTTGTATAAATGGGTGGCCGAGGCCGCATTGTAAATGGGTTTGGCATACTCATTTTGAGCTGACGGTGCACTAGGATACCAAAACTCCGTCATAGGAATATCACTCACTCCATAATATCTCATAGGGTCTACAGGCAGTACTTCCCCTCCAGCTCCTTCGGTGTAAACTTCGGCTCCCATATCGTGTGCTACGGTTGCAAAATGCTTGAAGAAATTGTCTATAAAAACTTCATCCATCGTTTGCCTTAAATCCCTTAAAAACTTTGTTGTCGCTTTTTTGTTATCCACAATGTACCCCATAGTTGCTGGCAGGTATTTTTTCATACTGTAGCCACGTCTGGTTTCAAATTCTTTGAACATATCTTCAGAATTCATTGTCCAAGTTGGCACATGGCTCTCCCAGCTATCAATTAATAAGCCATGCAATTTTCCATCGCCTATGGGGCCACCGTCTTTTATTAAGTTACCAATCATTCCATTTCTCAAATGGTTTTCAATAGCTACTTTATCGAGTTTGCTCGACTCCCAACCTGTTGCCTCGGGAACTGCTGGCTTGTTGGTTAAACGCATATTGATATGCCCAAAACGAACAATGGTCCAATTGCCTTCTGGAATATCCCATGTTAATTTTCCATTGGCAGACATATTATCGGTTAGATTAACAATAGATTCTGTATTTATTATGGTATTTTCAGCATAATCAATCTCTACATCTTTCTCTAAACGGCGTAACACTTTGGCGGCTTTTGCTTCGTGATTATGCAACCTTGGATTAGAATTTAATCGAATAAATTCTGGAGCAATACTATGGCTGCCTTCAAACGTAAAAATGAACTCTTTTGCAGTAGTTTCAGGAATGGTTAACGTGAGGTGTTTTCGTCGGTCATTCCAATTTGCATCTGGAATATTTAAGGTTGCAATCTTTACGCGTTTATTATCAATTAATGCTTCTACTTTAACATCAACATCTATAACGGGGTATTCTGTACCCATAATCATGTGTCGCGTTTGCGGGAAGGTAATGGTTCTTAAAGTAACAGGTGCATCAAAACTTGTTTTCACCCAAGTATTTTGATTATTTACTTTTGATATCCCTTTTGAACGATATGCTTCAATAGGTTTGTCTAAACGCGTCGTTTTTCGAGTAACGATAATTTTTGAATTTGGGTTGAACATATCCTCCCAAGGCACTACAGTATTATTGGTTTCAATCTTTGAAGGGGTAAAAGGCTTTGAATCATCGCCTTCAACCGTTGGAAAAGCTAAAACTTGAATATCTTTATAATCAAAATCTGCTGTATGATATAAGGAATCTATTTCTAATATTTCATCGAAAGTTTTTCCTCCGGAAATGTGATATGTAGTTTCAACAACTTCACGTTGCGCCTCCTCAACAGGCACCCATGGCCCACCAGTCATAGACCAGCCTGGGCAATTTTGCATGGTAAACTTTAAACCTAAACGTTGGCATTCGTCAGCCGCATGACGAATCATATCTTCCCATTCGGGCGAGAGAATCTTTATTGGGTCTACACCTGGGTAAGGTCTTCCTGCTTTATTAAATAAATGAATGCCTTGCAAACCGGCTTCTTTTATGGCCTCTAAATCTAAGGTCAAACCCTCTTTAGATATATTATTCCCGTTAAGGTGAAACCAAGTTTCGGGGCGAAACTGCTTTTCGGGATTATTAAAACCTTGACCTAGTTGTTCAAGGCTAATCGTGTTTTGAGCAGTTTTATTTTTTTCAAGTTTCGATTGACAAGTAAAAAATAAAATTGCAAAAATGCTTAATACAGAAAGACTTTTCATTTGTAATTTTTATTAACTCAATATAATTTACTGATTAAGCATTAAATGATCGACAAGGTTTAAATCTATTGGAAATCTAGAAGTTTTAGTCTCCAAATTAATTTACCTTTCTCAGCTTTATTCCACTCAATCGGGTTTCCCCTTTTTCGGCCTTAAAGTCAACAGTTAAACCCTTATCGTCCTCAACAGTAATTAAAAAACGTTTAGAAACACTCCGATCGTCCCCAAACTGTTCTTTCACATTCAAATCCTTCCAAATTGGTTTTCCATTTACAGCGATAGTCATCACATTTTCACCTTTAGATTTGAGTTCAGCTAACAGTAGGGACAACTCATACGTTCCGTCAGGCACGTCAAATTTATAGGCTTCAATACCGATACGTTGGGTTTGATAAATCGGGTCGTTCTCAGTGCCCTTAACACTCACATTGGTACCAATATTATTCCTTCGTTTACTTTTGAACCTTAAAAAATCGCCCCCAACATACCCAAATCCACCCTCTTCATAAGGTTTATCGGGCATCCATAAATAATCTACATTATCGGTTTCAATAAAATAGCAATATGAACCCACATTAATGGCTATTTCTTGGAATGGATTGGTTTCACTTTTCAAATTTTTAGGCTGAAGGGTAAAATCAACAATAGCAAAGTCCTTAAGCGTTTTTCCATCTTTTTCTGAGACCACTTCAATTAAATTTTGCCCATGTGTAAAAGGCACATTAAACGTTACCGTGGCAAAATCAAATGTTTGTTTTCCTAGAGAAGTGCCGTTGATAAATAATTCGACCTCCGCTCCATTTCCAACCACAGTTATGGGTTGGGTGGCTACATTAGCCCCTTCATTATCTTCAACACCGGAGCGCTTATTCCATCCCTTTGAGGCAATAGCTAAAAAGGGTGTTTTCTTTAAAAGCGCTTGATATAAATAATAGGCGTCTTTCTTTTCCCTCGAGGCCGATACAATACCTTTATTATTAATATGGGGCACAGCATCTATTCTGTGTTCTACCTGAAAATCGGCGTAATTCCAGACATTCGCCCCAACAATTTCGGGTATATCCAAAATAGCCTTCATATAAGCTTTATGTAACAAAAATTGGTACTCTACACTAAAATCAAATCGGGTGGGGTTGTAGGTTCTTAATCTTGGGTCCGCACCTCCCCCGTATTCACTTAAAATTAAGGGTTTATCAGGATTAAAGGCCAGTGTTCGTTTCACTAAATCGCGTAAGATTTCATCTATTTGCTCCAGTTCATCCCTATACCAACCATAGTATTTATTATAGCCCACCAGTTCGGTTACCCGAATACCTAGTTTATCCTGATACGCCGGTTCCCTGAAGAACACGGTGTATGAATAGCGTGTTTCATCTTCTTCTTTTATCGTTTTAGCTAAAGCTTTATGCGTCTCTATAAAATGTTTTGTGTAATCTTCCCCTAACTTATCCGGGGCTTGCATCGTAGTTTCGTTTCCTAAATTCCAAGCTACAATAGATGGGTTATTATAATTAAAACGAATAGCCTCTCTAAGCATTTTAATACTGTTCTGTTTTCCGGATTCATTGGCCGCCGCCTTATCCACAAAAGGGATTTCTAGTGTTGCCACAAAACCCATTTTATTGCACATTTCTAAAATAGCGGGGTCTTGTGGGTAATGGGCAATGCGTAAAAAATTGGATCCCATATCTTTAAGCAATTTCATATCGTTACGGTGAATTTCATCACTTACCGCATTGGCCTTTCCCAAAAAATCCTGATGACGACATGTCCCTATTAATTTGGTTTGTTTGCCGTTAATAAAAAAGCCCTTATTAGCATCAAAACTAAACCATCTAAAGCCCACTGGATTTTCAATTCTATCGTAAACCTCACCTTTTTTATCTACAATTTCTGAAACCAGCTTGTACAGATACGGGCTTTCTGGCGACCATAAATTCGGATTTGAAATTGAAAATTCGCTGGATACATCTTTTCCGAAAGAAGATTTAGTTTTTACCTGATTTACTAAATTATTACTAGCATCATACAAAGACTGCTTCACGTAATAGGTTCCTTTTTTCGGTCGTACCAACTTAGACTGTACCGAAACTTTTGCCGAGGCTTCCGAAACCTCTGGTGTTCTTATAAAAATGGGGTTCGCTCCTAAATTGGCCACTTCAAAGTGTACAGGTTTTGTAATAATTAAATGTACATCGCGATATATGCCTCCATAAAACGAAAAGTCAGCCGATTGTGGAATAATTTCGTCGTTATGGGCATTATCTACTTTTACAGTGATTTCATTTTTACCCGGTTGTAACGAAGCGGTAATATCTCTTGCAAATGTGGTATAGCCACCGATATGATCTTCACCTACGGCTTTGCCATTTACGTAAAGAGAGGTTACTTGATTGGCCGCTTCAAATAATAAAAATACCTGCTGATTCTCGTAAATCTCTGGAATATTTAAAGTCTTTTTATACCAGCCCTCCCCACGATAATAGCCATCTTCATCATCTAAAATATCTTCCGTATTCCATGAATGTGGAATCGTTACATTTTCCCAAACAATAGTCTCATCATTATCAAAAGGTTGCTCTAAACTTCCTTTATAAAAATGCCAAGCTTCATTTATGGTTTCTATGTGCCGTATTTGTTGCGCATAATTCCACAAAGAAGATAGCAATAATAGTAGTGATAGTAGTTTTTTCATTTAGTTTAGTCTATTTCTTAAATATTATCTTAGTTAAACTCAACAACATCGCTTGGTTCAAAACCGATACGATGCGTTTGAACCAGTAATTTAGTTCCTTTGGGCAGTTGAACCGGCTCCTGATAGACTTCCCACGATTGTGGTGTGTTGCCGTCCTGACCCATTATTTTATAGCCAATGGAAGCACCTTCGGTTTCACAAGTTACTTGCACCAAACCATCTTTAGCTGTAATAATGGGGTGAGATGTTACGGGCTTGGTGTCTTTACCAGACCATAGTTTTTCAACTAATTTAGCCTCGTCAAGATTTGGTTCGTCCCCAATTTCACTCATCCATCGATCCATTTCAGCACTGAGTTCGTCCAACTTTTCCTGATATTCTGGTTGGTCTGCCAGATTGTTCAGTTCGTAGGGATCAACTGCACAGTCAAATAATTCTACTTTGGGTTTTTGCTCCCTAAACCACTGCATCTGGATATCGTTTAATTTACCTTCTGCCTTTAGTCTTAATAACTCCTGCATGGTTGGTATTTTTTCGCGATACTCCACAGGCAAATAATACCCTTGTTCAGGTCTGTAATTACGGATGTATTTGAATCTACTATCTCTTACTGCTCGTATTGCATCGGTAAAGCCATCAAACCTGTCGGCGGCGGCGTGAATGTATTGACGTTCTTCGGCTTTATGTTTTCCTAAAAAGGCTTGACCTTGCATGTATGGTTTGGGAGCTTCTCCTATTATGGACAATAAGGTAGGTGCAAAATCTACAAAACTTATTAGTTGCTCATCTTTTGTACCCGCCTTTAACTTATTTGGAAACCGAATAATCATTGGGGTATTTAAACCAGAATCATAAATTAAACGTTTTTCCCGGGGCAACGGCCCTCCGTGATCTCCATAGAAGCAGATAATTGTATTTTCCAGCAATCCATCTTCCTCCAACTGTTTGAGTATGGCACCTACTTGGCTATCCATTTCAGCTACATTATTATAAAGCTTCCACATATCCCGCTTTACTAAATCAGTATCGGGAAGATATGGCGGTATTGTAAATTCGGTATCTTTTGGTAAATGCTGTTTTGTTGCATCTTCATCTGTACGATTTTTGGCGTGATTCGCCCCTTTATTCTTCCAACTGTAACTTCTATCCCCAGAATGGTAATGTCTGGTTTCTATTTGCCTAAAGCCATAAGGTTCAAATAAGCCAGACTCGTGGGTTTCGGTAAAATTAAACACGGCAAAAAATGGTTGATTATCTTCTCTATTGCGCCAGTGTGCATAAGGACTGCTTTCATCCCAGGCCGTAACGGGCTCTTTAAACTGATAATCCGTTTTATAATTGTTGGTGCAATAATAGCCTTGTATGCGTAACCATTCACTCAACATTTTTACTTCGGGAGGCGTTACAGCTTCGTATTTTGGCAAGCCTGTTACCTCGGTGTAAGAGTCTGTGCGCATGTGATTGGCACCAATACTTGATGGGTACATCCCCGTTGCAATGGCGGCCCTACTTGGTGCACAAACCCCTGAGGTGGAATATAAATTGGGATAAATAACGCCTTCACTAGCTAGTTTACTTAAATTTGGTGTTACTACAGTAGAATCTCCAAACGACGGTATGTACGGTCCCATATCTTCGGTTACCAACCACAAAATATTTGGTCTATCAGGAAGGCTTAAGGTGGCCTCCTCACTGACCGTTGTTTGTGATTTATCTTTTGAATGACATCCCACCAAACAGACAAATGCAAATAAAAAGGCTTGAACAAGTTTCATAATATGAATTGAAAAGAAAAAAGGATAGTAATTAAATTAATATCCTTTTTTGAGTGTTATTTTTGGGTTTAGTCTAATTTTAAGATTTCGCTACCCGCTAATAAAAAGGCCCCGGTGCCAAAATTCTGCCAACTATCTGCAGATGCCGGCTCTGGGAAAGCTCCAATGTTTTGTACCCAACCTACGCGACCATCTTCATGCTGGCATTTTGCTATGGCATTCCATGCTTTTTTAACTGCCGGCGTATGTTTTTTATCTACCAAACCATTGTTGATGCCCCACGTCAATGCAAAAGTGTGGAAACCACTACCACTTACCTCGCCGTGATCGTAAGTTTCTGGGCACAATAAGCTTGTACGCCACAACCCATCCTCTGGCTGAATTTTTAATATTTTTTCGGCAATTTCCTTGTATAGTTTTTCGTAAAATGGACGGTGCTCATAATCCGCTGGCATGTCATCTAATATTAAAGCTAAACCTGCAATTACCCATCCATTTCCTCTAGACCAAAATACTTTTTTACCATTAGGCTCTTTAGTAGGGTTGTCATTACCCTCCCAAACAAAACGCATATCTCTAGCAAACAACTGCTCTTCCTCATCGTATAATTGATTGTAAGTTTGCATGTAGAATTTATGCATCTCATCCAGATATTTGGGCTGATTGGTATGTTTGGCATATAAATTAAGTACAGGAGGCACCATAAAAAGAGCATCGCACCACCACCAAAGAATGGTTCTGCCGTATTCACTTTTATCAGTTCCTGCTTTCCAATTATCGTCTTCGTACAAATGCGCATCTAAGAACTTTTTCGTAGGCTCTAAGTCTACAAAATTTTTCCTATTTTCATTCCTATCAATATATATATAACTATATGAAATAGCCACATCATCAGCATGGTGCAGACGCGTATAGGTTTGCCAATTGTTCCAATAGGCTTGATTTTTTAGAGCCGCCATGTACATCATATCTTTGGTGGTCTTGTGGGCTCTTGCAACCCCTACGTAATAAGCTCCTGCCGTCCAATCTGTTGGTGCTAGGGCAAAAATAGGGTGAGCTTCTTGCCATTCCAGAGCCTTAATCATTGAGGTCTTTACCTCCTCCTTATTTATAGACTGTACTTCTGCTACTTTTTGTGCAGTGGAACAGTTGAACAGTAGCATAACCGCTATTAGTGTTACAATGGATTTACTCATGATGTTTTTATTTTACAAGTTTAAATTTAGTTTCTAAATAATCTTTTGAAGAGGTGCCAAGCATCACGGTGTAATCTCCAGCTTCTAGTCCCTTTTGCATGTCTAGACGAGTGAACTCGAGCATTTTAGGCGTTATTTTGAATGAAACCGTTTTACTTTCTCCTGCATTAAATTCTATCTTTTGGAATCCTTTGAGCTCTTTATCAGGTCTTGTAACAGACCCTATTTCGTCTTTAATATACATTTGAATCACTTCCTTGGCTTTCATACTTCCGTTGTTGGTAACCTTAACACTTACCTCAAGTTCAGTATCTGGTGTAATTTCTCCGTTAGAAATTGAAATATCTGAATATTCAAAATCACCATAGCTTAAACCATGGCCAAACGGATACAATGGTCCTTTACCAAGAAATAAGTATTCTTTCTTATAATTGATTTCCTTCATACTATAATGAAACGGTATTTGCCCAATAGACCTTGGGATGGTTACAGGCGATTTACCTGATGGAGACACCTCGCCGAAAATAATTCTTGCAGTAGATTCGTCCCCAAACTCGCTTAAATCCCAAGTATCCAGAATAGCATCAGCATGCTCCGCAATGGCATTAATAGAAAGTGTTCTTCTATGCTTTAATACCACAATAACTGGTTTACCCAAGGCCTTTACACGCTCAATCAATTCGTCTTGTGGTCCTACCGGATCTATGGTGGCTCTATCACCTAAGGCATGCGTAAAGAACGCTTCTTTTGAGGTAAACTCATCCCCTCCCATAAATAAAACAATAACATCAGAACTTCTAGCAATGGATACCAATTTATCTAAGGCTTTTCCATCTCTTGGCAACAGTTTTGGTTCACCACCTTTTTCATCTGTTAAATGAAACCCTTTTTCTGCAACAAATTTAATATTGTCGTCTGCCACAGATTCAAACATAGCTTTGGTATTTTCTGTAACAAGAGGACCTAAAAGCGCAATTTTAGTAGGTTTTTTAGCATCAAGTGGCAACGTTTTAGCTTCATTTTTTAGAAGAATAATAGACTCTAAATCTGATTCTTTTGCTAATTCTAAAGACGATTCTGCTCTGTTTCCTTTCTCTACATCTTCGATATTAATGTAAGGATTATCAAAAAGCCCTAAAATGAATTTTGTTCTTAAAACACGTCTTACAGATCTGTCAATTAGTTTTTCAAGTTCTGGATTTTTCTTTACCATTTCAGGAAGATAGGCATAAGAATCTTCTGCATATAAATCGATATCAATTCCAGCCTCTAGTCCCATTTGTGCAGCAGCTTCTGGAGATTCGGCAACATTCATAAAATAAAATAAACGGGCTATATCATTTGAGTCTGAAACTACATAACCTTCAAATCCCCATTGGTCTCTTAAAACACCTGTAAGCAACTCTGGATTACCATGAGACGCCACGCCATTTATATCACCATGTGATGCCATTATACCTAAAGTTTTAGCTTCCTTAACCGCAGCTTCAAAGGGCGGATATATTTCATCAATTAATGTTCTAGGAGAAATTTCAATAGCTGCAAAGTTAGAGCCACCTAACACTTGTCCGTAAGCTGCAAAATGTTTAGTTACTGCACCAATATGGGTACCATTACCTAAGCCTTCGTAATTACCTTGTACACCAATAACAGCGTTTTTTACCATTTGCGTGGTTAAATATGTGTCTTCACCAAAGGCCTCACTCATACGACCAAAACGAGGGTCGCGCACTAAATCTGCTTCGGGTGAATGGCACATGTGCATCCCTCGTAGTCTTGCTTCTCTACCCACAACATCCCATTGGCGCTGCACCAATTCTGGGTTAAAAGATGCTGCAGATGTCATTGGGCGTCCAAATCGAGTACATCCCTCTGCATCAACACCGTTGTATGACTCTGTTACGAATAACGCTGGAATACCCCAACGGTTATTTTCAATGATGTATTTTTGAAGTTCGTTGTTCATTTTTGCGGCGGCAACGGCATCAATATGCTCACCGGGGTTTTTAATTCCTGCAATGCCCAACTTTAATTTTTCTATAACTTTTTTTGACAATTTTAAGTTGCCATTAGCATCAGGTTTTGTACCAATATTGGCATGAAAAATTCGCATTTGTGCCACCTTCTCTTCAATGGACAACTTTGGTAATAGTGCTTCTACACGTTCCTCTATTGACAACGAAGCATCTTTGTAATCTTTGGAATTTGAGTCTCCCTTTTCACATGAAACAAAAACTGCCAATAACGCTAAAAAAAGTAATTTTCTCATTAGTTTGTAATGTTTGTATAGTTTTAGTTATTGAATGTAAATCGATTTATTGCTAAGGTTTGATGATTATTTTTAAACACAAAGCAAATTGAGTTTACATCGTTTAAATTTTTTATATCAAATTGTCTTTTTTGAAAGGTATAAATATCATTTTTAGGTATTTCTAGGATTGCTAATAATTTACCATCTGCATTGGATTCTCTTAATTCAATTATACTAGCCTCGCTTGATAAAACTTCTAACTCCAACACTGTTTTATCATCCAACCCTTTCACATTAGGGTAAATCACATAACTGTTATCTTTTAATGGTTGAATAGAAAATCCTCCTAACGTGTTTTCAACTTTTTTGATGTCTTCGGCTTTAAAATAATCCTCTGCCTCAATACTCATATCGGCATCATAATTACCTACTCCAATACCATCAACTCTTATGGCCGCCATTTCGCCATCGTCCTTATAATGAATATAACTTATAAAACTATCCCTAAAATAACGATTTCCTGTTTGACTAACATCACAATAAATATAATACCATTGGTTATGCCATTCAAAGAAAGACCCATGACGCCCTTGTAAAAACCCGTTAGGCCATGTGGGCGCCTCAAAACCTTCTGCAAAACTAGATTCCTTTATCACAGAATCTTTATAATCATACGGTCCATAAAGATTATCAGCCATAGCATAAAAACAACCCCATGATAAATAATACTTGCCGTTATATTTATGTACAAAAGGCTTATCGTCTGTTGGCATTTTTTTGTTGTCTCCATAGGGATTATAGGGCCCTCGTGGGTTATTTATTTCAATTTTCTTTGGTGATTCTGCTAAACTTATCATATCCTCATTTAGTTTAGCTATATAATAATCCCATACACCAAATATGATATAATGTTCACCATTGTCTTCAAAAATGGCCATATCGTATTCATGTGTAGGTGTTAAATCTGAGGACAATAGTGGTTTACCTAAAACATCCTTCCAAGGGCCTACTGGTGTTTCTCCAACTACCACCCCTGTTTGTTCGTTACCTTCGGAAAAATAAAAATAATAGTTCCCATTTCTATAGGCCGCATCGGTAGCCCAACATCTTGAAAATTCTTTTCCAATATAGGTGTCTTTGGGTCTTAAAACACTGCGTTTGGTCCAGTTAACCAAATCAGGCGAGGACCACACCCACCAATCTTCCATAATAAATTTATCATTGTCTATAGATTTATCATGCGAAGCATAAACGTAAGCAGTATCGTTGAATATATGAATATGAGGATCGTTTAACCCTACGTTCGGTACAATAGGATTTTGAGTAAATGCAGTTGTAATAACTAATAGCATTACTCCTACAATTCCGTTTGATATTTTAATATTTCTTTTCAAATTATTCAATTCCACAAAAGGTATCCATAATTTTTGTAACTACTGCGGCCTCTTCTACGGAGCATGGATTTTCGTTTTCTCCTAAAAAGTAGCCAACCACCTTCTCTATCATAGGTTGCTGCACGTGTTTAGGACTTTCGAACTTAAAAGTTTCCGTTTTATCACTAGTTTCAACACTAATTTCATCACTGTAAAAAGAAAACGAAATAGTGCCTTTTTCTCCAGTAATAATACATCTATCCCTGTCTTTAGAAGCAGCGAAATCCCAACTACCTTTAAAATGAACACCATTTTTAAATGCCAATTCACCCCTAACAACATCACCTGTTGAGATATTATTATCAATATACCCTTTGTTTATTTTGGCAACTTCACCAAAATAATGATACATTAAATCTATTTGGTGTGGTGCTATATCATGAAAATAACCACCACCCGAAACTTCAGGATTTATCCGCCAATTTTCATCGGTTTTGGCTATTAAATTGGCGTTTTGAGATTGTGCAATATCAATTTCTGCCGAAGATACTTTACCAATTGCATTGGCTTCTAACAATTCCTTAACCTTGATAAACAAAGGTAAATTTCTACGATAATGCGCTACGGTAACCTTTACATTGCTTTGGTTCACTATTCCTAAAAGCTCATCGGCCTCCTTACTATTTAGTACCATGGGCTTTTCTAAGTACACATTTTTACCGGCTTGAATGGCTTGTTTTGTATAGTTTAAGTGTGAAGAAGGCGGAGTTGCTATATACACAGCATTCACCTTTTTATCGTTAATTAACTCTGAAGCACTCGTAGTATAATTTGGTACATGATGCCGCGCGGCAAAATCCTTTACTTTTTCCTCATTTCGACGCATGACACTTATTAAAGACGAGTTCTGTACCTTTTGAAAAGCAGGACCACTTTTAATTTCCGCAACATCGCCACAACCTATAATCCCCCAATTGATATTTCTTATAGTCATATAATTACAAGTTATCTCGCTTAAAGTAGCATTTTGCACTTGAGATGATGTTTTGTCTGATTTTAAATAATGTAAATTGATAAATTCATTGACTAAAACCTCTACTTATGCCCGAGGGCAGAGGTCCTAAATTCAATTTTTAAAAATAATGTTAAAGATAAAATTTGAAATCTGTAGACCTGTCCTGTACTGTGCGGTAATTGCTAGCGAAAAAGAAAAAATCACTTTACATTGAACGAACAAACCATTTTGACCCAATTAGCTCAAATGGAATCCGTACTCACTAAAACCATCCAATCTTTATCAATTTCTGACGGTGGCTCTCCTAATTCAACTATTCCCGGGCCCTTGACCGAAGAAATCCTGCCTTCTTGCAAATCACCGCCCTTCCTTGGGTCAAACCATTTTATTTTATATGAGTTAGTAGAGGCTCCTAAATCTAGGTTTATTTCACCTGCATTCGCTTCTGTATAAATAGCATAAACCTCCCCTTCCTTGGCTAAACAATATGATATTTCTTCGGAAATTACTAAATCATCACTCGGTTCCATTTTCCAAAACGGGATATAATTATTGAAAAAATGCAAAGCATATCTGTTTTGATCCCAAAACAAGTCGCGACTTCTAAAATCCTGACATGTTAAATCGGAATTAGGACTGGCATAGCCAAAATACCATTCAACCCCATAACCACCTGCCATCAGCGTACCGTACATAACCCTTCCTCTGGCATAATTATGTTCTGGATCTTCATCGTCGGGTAATAATGCAATATTTGCTTTTCCCGGTTCATCAACGGCCAAAGCCCACTTTTTACCTGTGGCGTCCGATTTTTCCCTCCATTTTAAAACCCTTCCATGAACATCATTAAAATCTGGATGACTAAGTTGCAAAGACGCTCCCGTTAAGGGTGATTTGTCTCCAATAAAATCGTAGTACCTATCGTCCTTATTTGGGAAGGTATGCAAAACCAAATGACTCTTATAAGCATCTAATTTTGAAACGTAGTCCGCTACTTTTAGGACTTCCTCAGTAGGTTGATTATTTTCTTCTCCTAAATTCCAGTTCAATGACAAATGGTGCCCAAAACGTGCAATAAGCTCGCGGTAATACAATTTACCTTCTGTACCAAAAACGCCCTTATCCATTAAATGGTCGGTTTCAGTTTCGTGGGTTTTAAAATGTAAAAACATGCCTTTGGTTTCAGCATATTCAAATATGCGCTCCCATTGGTCTAGTTTAGAAACATCAAACCGTGTTTTGTGGAACATGCTTTCCCACGCTTCTTTATTTTTCTTTACACTGGCGTAAGTTTCGTAATCTTCAATCGGGACTTTTAATAAATGAGGGAAAATATTTCGGTCGTCTCCATCAACATTAAAGGTTAAAAAAGAAAATACATTTAATTCCTCACTTGCCAAATAGTTGATAGCTCCCATAAGGTTCTTTCCTTTGGTTTCTTGCCATAGGTATGGAGCGGCAATATCATCAAAATCTTTAGCATGTGGCTCCCATGCTTTTTGAAAACCGAGTGCATTGGTAGACACATCAAAATCAGTATAGGCGAGTAAATTCTCGGGAGCATCCACTCCCAATTTTATAAAATATTTTTGGCTGTCCGCAAACTTGAGATATGATTCACCAACATACTGCAACTTTCCTTTAGCCCTATTGTCAACACCCGTTTTATCAGATTCTGTAATGGTAAAACTACCCGTTTGCCCATCCACAAAACCGGCATTTGAGGCATTGGACACATCTTCTGCAATGGCAACATTTTCTCCTTCCTTAAAAGAAACGTTATAGGTCCATTCCCCAATAGCATTGGGCGTAAAACGGACCTGCCAAATATCTCCTTTATCTGCACTTGTATTGGCAGCATTGCCATCGGCAGCATAAAACCCTGGGATAACAAATGTGTTTTCACCATTTTTGAACGTTACATCCAAGCGATAGTTCAAAAATGGATTGTTAGCATCCATTTCACTAGTTTCCGGACCTTTAAAATTAAGCACAATTCTGTGCCACTTTTTTAATTGACCATCAATTTTAGCAACCTTTTGTTGTTGACAAGAACTGAGAATTAGGAGAAAGAAGAATAGAAAATTAAGAAGTTTATTCATTTTATATTGACTTAATCAACAACTATTTTTTTAACTAGCTTACTATTTTCGTTGGATAATTCTAAAAAATAAATCCCTTGAGTTTGGTTTGAAAAGTCTACTTTGTTTTCAGAAACACTTCCACTTTGAATAACTTGACCTTGAATATTAAATAAGTTATACTTAAAGTTTTGACTATTAGATTTAACGTTGAAAACACCTTTGCTAGGATTAGGATAAACCAATACTTTTGGGATATTAAAGTCGTTTGCACTTAAAGCTGTCTTCAACTCAAACTCAATTTTATCAGGTTCGCTTGATAATGATCTTCGTTGCGTAAGCCTTACTGTGTTTTCACCTTGATTTAAAGTAATATTTGGAATTCTTGTCTCTAAATATATATTCCAGTCAAAGGTCCTTGTAATTAAAACATCGTCGTATAAAGTTCCGTTTATTTCAATATCCATGATGGAATCATCTCTATTTCTATTTGCTGCAAAAAGAATAAAATCATAAGTACCAGCAGTGGCAACTTGAAATTTATGTTCTATAAACTGATTTGAAGCAAAAGCGTCTATATATTCTCCTCCTGATGCCGAAGTACTCGACCCTATATTTATGTCAGTACTAGCTGTTGTATAATCTTCAGCTTCTAATGCTATTAAAACTGGGGCATTAGTTTCTGATAATGTAAATTCCTGAAAATACAATGGGCGCTTATCTCCAACTCCTGGTGTATTGTTCCCTGTATCTTCCATGAGATAAACATATAGTTTATTACCAGTAACGAAAGCATCAAAATGAGCGAAATTTAAAGACTCTGTTCCAGTATATACTATTTCCCAATCACTTGCACCTTCTAATGTTGTTTTTATATTGACCTTTCCTGCTATAAGCTCTACCATAAACACATGATTTTTATAGCTATAAATTTCCCCACGAACTTGTGGATTTGGGATGAGCCCATCTACATTGCTAGAAAAATTAATATCAGTAGCCAACTTGTAATAGTGTACATTTCTATTATCAACACGTTGCACAAAATGAATCGCACCATTTTCAGTAACTGTCCACGCTGGATCGGAAGACGAACGAGGCAATGAAACTGTCCCATAATCATCTCCTGGTTGTGCTATTTGAACCGGATCTGAATTAGGATTAATATTATTTCTGATTGGTAAAGCAATAGAAGTATCATTTACATCAAACCAAGGTGTAGATGCGTTTGCAGGAATTCCGTTGGTGTATGCATAATATAATCCGCTATTTAACATATACCCATTACTAGTATTTGTATCACTATTAGTGGAGTATCGTATAGAAAAACCAGAATAAAATTTGCCGTTTAAAAAGCGCTCACCACCATACATATTGTTTCTATTAGGTAACGCAAGCGTACCTTCATGAAATAACCAATTATCACTCCACACACTACCATCATAATGTGCTAAAAGTATATCGCCATTACCTGAACCACCTTGCCTGTATCTCGCAATTAAACTTCCATTATCAGCTCTGTGGATCATCGGGTAAGTCATACGCTCATAGTCCTCTCCGGATTTTAAATAATTTCGCTTAGGATTAAAAATATCCAAAGTAAACTCATTATCAGGTACAAAAGCCATGTTTGATTTTGAAACTGAATAATTAAAGAAATGATTGGGCAATGAAGATGACCTATACGCATGCATGTCATATAATATATGAATGGTATTATCAATTGTACTTACGCCAATAGCAGCTGTATTATGAGAATCGCCACGTATACCTGTACCATTTAGAAGTTCACCGCCTTGTCCTACATGTTGGTGCGGAAATTCAATAGTAACCCAATTGGAATTTGGTACATTCAAATTCTTTCTTGACAACATTAAATTTCGTGCATCCATACCTCCTTTGTACCAAGTAACAAAGGCATAACCGTTAACAACATCTACACAATCGCCATGTGGTGTTATTCTTGGAGAAAACCTATAGTTTACATTCCTAGTTCCTGCAAAATACAAACCGCCTTCACCATCACCAGACACTCTAGTTGAACTGTCTAATGTGGCAACTAATTCCTTTTGAGCTTCAACTAAAGAACAAAACACTAATAACAAAAACAATACAAAGTAACTCTTTTTCATTTTTCTAATTTTATTTTAATTATTTGTCCTTATTGCTTTAGAAGACTTACAAAAAAGCCAGTAAAAACATAATCTTTTACTGGCCTTATAATTATTTATTCATTCTTCTTTAAAATGAATTAATTTTAAGCTGAATAGTGTGTTTACCTGGTGACAATCTTATATATTTAAAAGCAGATGGTACTTTTTCACCATTATAGATTAGGTCTTTACCTCCTAAGTCATTTAGTGAAAATTCGCCAACCATATTTCCTGGAATTTCAATTTCATAAGTTTGCAACCTTGGCCCATTATGAGTGTACTTTGCTTTTATAGATCCGCGTACTGTTGGTACAACTATTTCACTGGACTTCAGCTTACCCATTTGTGGTTTTATTGTAGCAATACCAAACCCTGGAGTTTTTGGCTTTATACCCCATAATCCTCTTGGTATTATATTAGCAGGTGCTGCGCCCCAAGCATGATTCCAATCTAAGTTCACTTTATACTCATAATCCCAAGCCTCTAAGGTAATCGTTGAACCTACCCTAATCATATTGTACCAACTTCTTTTTGCTTTACTCGTTAATAACTCAAGTGCATAATCTTCTTCTCCTGCATTATATAAACCATCCATTAAAAATTGTGCTCCGTAAACACTACAGGCTAAGCCTCTGGATTTTACGTAATCTACAACAGAGTCAAAATGTTCCTTAGGCACCAAACCAAAGGCTAATGGCATCATATTGGCATGCAATGAAGCATGGTCTGTACCAATACCATCTACATATATTCCTCGTTCCTTATCAAACATTTGCTCGTTAACCGCTTTTTTGGCTTTGGCTGCACGATATTCAAAGTCTAATGCTTCTTGCGTTTTTCCTAAGAGCTGAGCAAATTCTGCCATGATTTTCATGTTTTCATAGAAGAACGAGTTTATTACGGTACTGTAAGGCATGAAAACAAAACCATCGCGTTCTCCTTTAGTTTTACTTCCTGCAAAATTCTTTGAGGGCCAATCTACAATATCGGTTAACGGCTTTTTGTAACCTTCAGGAAAACCTAACTTTTTCATAAATTCGGCATCTACTTTAGTAGAAGTAATAAGCCCATCTTCATTGGAAAGTTCATAAAGCGACTTATGTTTTAAAGCTTCATAATAGCGCTCAATAAGCTCGATGTTCCCAGTGTACATATAATCTGCATAGATGAGAAGGGGCACATGTTGTTGCCACTCAGTTGGCCATGTGGGGTTTTGCATAAAATACTCAATGGTTCTTCTTGCCATGGCATACTCCCTGTCGGTGGTATAATGACTTAGCTGGTTTAGGTAGGCGTCTGCTTCGTAAGGAATACGCTCTCTGTCACCATCAACATACAAACCATTGAAGGTTGTTGCCTTTATGGAGTATTTACATAAATCCCAAACTTGATTCAATATATCGTTATCACTTTCAAAATTACTGGCTTTGTCATCCCAATAGGTACGAAATGCCAGTTGCTCAACATCGCTTAATTTGATTTCCGACTGAGTGCCTTCAATTTCGGCATACCTAAACGGCACTAGAGGCGGGAAACCATCTGGCAACGGAATGGCCATATTAGGCCTTGTATTTCTTTCATCTGTTTGAACAGGAATTCTGTACGAGGTTTTGCCAGGCTTTACGTTAATCTTTAATTCTTGGTAGCGTATGTTACTTTTGGCTGGAGGCGTTCTGTTAACGTTTCCTTTATCGTCAACCATTTCGCCAACTCTTACGGTTAAAGTATGTGGGGTTTCCGCATGGTAAGTAAAATCCATAGTGGCAAAAGCGGCTTTACCAAAATCGATAAAATATACGCCATTTCTATTTTCAAATTTTGTTGGTTTTATTTTATCCGTAACAAATTTATTTTCGGTAGAAATGATATAGCTATCACTTTTTCCCGTAGTAAATTTTTGAGCTTTTGAATAATCAACCAGTCGATTTTCTTCGTCCCAAATTCTAACTTTCCAATAATAGGTTTTGCCTATTTCTAAAGCGTTACCTTGGTATTCTACATCTGTAGATTGAGATGAGCGTACTTGGCCGCTATCCCAAACGTTACCGTTATTAGCATTGATACTGGCTTGGTTTGATGCGACCAATATCTGGTAAGCCGATTGAAATGTTGAACCTAAAGGCACCGTCCAACCAAACTCTGGTTTCAAATCGAATACCTCAACTTCTGTTTCTGGCTCTCTTATCAACTCAACTGTCAAATCGGTTGGTGCGGCTCTGTATTCATTACTATTTTCAGCTATTAGTTCATCAAGTTTTGCACGAAGCTTATCTGCTACTTTTTGATATTTTTTCTTCCCGATTAAGTTATTAACTTCTTTTGGATCTTTCTTGAGGTTATAAAGCTCTTCAATGGTTTTATCGTTTACATAACGGAAATATTTCCATTCTTCGGTGCGTACCCCCTCACTTGGCGGAATGTTTTCAAAATCCCATAAATGCTCTATAAGAATTGTATCTCTACCCATGGTATTTGTTTCTTGCTTTACAATGGGCATTAAACTTTTACCCTGCCAAGATTCCGGAGCCTTTATTCCTGCTAAATCGGCTATGGTTGATGGCACATCAATATTAAGTGCCATATCGGTTATATCTTGATGCTTATTTACTCGGGGATCAAAAACGATTAACGGTACACGCACCGAGTTGTCGTACATTAACCACTTTCCGGCCAATTGACGTTCGCCTAAAAAGTAGCCGTTATCACCCATTAAAATGATAACCGTGTTTTTATCTACTCCCTTTTCTTTTAGCTTCTCCCTAATTTTTTTGATTTCCAAGTCTATTCCTGAAATCATTCTGTAATAGCCTTTTAAACTGTGTTGGTACTTTTCAGGAGTATCGTAACGCCAAGTCCAGCGCAATCTATTAAACCCATCTCTAACGGCCTTTGGCTGTGCTTCAAAATACTTATCCTCTCCTAATTCTGGACCAGGAATAGTGGTATTTTGCAAAAGATTGTCGGTGGTATTTTGCCAAAAGTATTGTTCGGGTGCACCGTCATGGGCATGAGGCGCGCTAAAGCTTAATGACAAACAAAATGGTTTTTCATTTTTAGCATTCTTTTCAATAAAATCGAGTGCCTGTTGCCCGGTATACCTCGTTAAGTGAACGGTATCTTTATCTATAGTCTTATAGTAATAACCTCGTCTATCTTTAAACCTGTTATTGCGGTCATAGTCATCATGCTCATCAAATTGCTTATCTAAATCGTTATAACGCACACCATACTTACCGTAAAAACCAGTATAGTAACCATTATCCTTTAAAAGCTTCGGATATGAATTTGCCATATACTCCTCACGAACGTTCCCTGTTTGGAAATTGAAATTGTGTGACCTCTCGTGAAGCCCTGTTAATATGCTTGCCCTACTCGCAGCGCAGATAGGAGTAGTAACAACAGCACTATGAAAATACGCCCCCGACTGAGCCAAGTTATCCATCTCTGGAGTATCAACATATTTATTTCCGGCATAACCAATAGCATCAAACCGTTGATCATCGGTAAGTATAAAAATGATATTTGGTTTATCACTATTACTATTTTGAGCTTTGGCTACATTCAAACTAGCCAATACACTTATTACTGTAATTAAAAAAATGTTTTTATACATATCTTAGTTTAGTTTATAACTTAATATTTTATGAAATTCGGCAGGCCACTCGACCACTTTATTTTCGTATAGGGCATCAAGTCCCATCTGGACACAAACCGCTGTATTTGCACCTGTATTAATATTTGATTTAGGTTGTTTTTGGTTATCGATTGCTTTTTTAAAATCCAATAGGGCTTGTTCACTCGGGTTTAAGTGCTCTACATTCAAGGAATAGCCTTTTTCTTCATCCCATGAATTTGTGGCACCGCTAACGCCATCAACGTCCGTAACTATCTTATTTTTCTTTCCTTCAGGATAAAACCATGCTTTTTTGGTATCTATAACTATCGTGCCTTTATCACCTAATACCTTTATTTGGTAACCATTATTGGCATTACCTGTTAAACAGGTAAATTTTGCTTTAACACCACTTGGATATGAATAGATTAGGTGTACATTGTCAAAGGTTTCCCTCCCATCCTTCCAGTAATCAATACCTCCGGTACCAAAAACCTGACTTGGCACTTCATTTAAAACCCAATTCACAAAATCGATTTGATGCGAACACAACTCAGCCGTTAAACCACCCGAAAACTCTTTATACATTCTCCAGTTTACGGCCTCTTCATATTCTGGCTTTGGTACGGGCCGCCTCCAATTACCATGTCGGTTCCATTGACACTCGAAAGCTTGTATTTTACCAACCAAACCATTTTTTATCAACTCATGTACGTGGGTATAAAGCCGAGAACTATGGTATTGGTGCCCTGTTTGAAATATTAAATTGGATTGATTTACTTTTTCGACCAAAGTATTAATCCCGCTATACCCCATGGCCAAGGTTTTTTCGCAATACACATGCTTTCCTGCATCAAGGGCATCACAAGCTATTTTTGAATGTGTACTGAATGGCGTGGCCACAATTACAGCATCAACGTTTTTATCCTCCAATAATTTGCGATAATCAGTGTATCCCATACTCTGGGAGTCTGCTCTCGACAGGCCATTTTCTAATCTAAATGGCAAAACATCGCAAGAAGCCACAACGCTAATTCCATCTATTGAGTTGATAATAGAAGTGAGTCCTCCGCCTCTAGCACCTGTACCAATAACCCCAATATTAAGTATATTATTAGCACCGCTACCAGAGAACACATTACCGTACAACAATGATGAGCTGGCAATTGCTGCCGAAGCTATTCCTGCTTTTTGTATAAATAATCGTCTTTTCAAATTTTATAGTTTTGGTTCCCAACCTGGTTCATACTGTCTTGACCATAACTTCATGGCTTCCTTATCGTAAATTCTACCTGTTTGTTCATCAACCTCAAAACCTTTATTTACCCTATACGAGATATTTGCATAGTGGGTTAACATTTGTGACATAGCACCAATTTCGATGGGAGAGGTTAAGGCTTCCTTACCTCTAATCGCGTTGAAAAAGTTGACGGTATGCATGGTTGACAGGTTTCCGCCACCACCCAAAGCGACTCCGCCTTCTGTGCTACCAGACTTCCATTCATCTATTTTTTCTCCACGTCTATCGAAAAGTTCATATCCGCTTCGGTCAATCATTGCAGAGCCCTCCGTTCCCATTATGATGGTGCCTCTGCCTTTACCGTATTTCTTGTATGAATTTCTACTCACACCGTCCCATTGGATTACCTTGTCTTTTTCGAAAGTGTATGTGGCCAACATTTCATCATACATTTCCCAACCGTCGTCTTGAAAGTGGTTTTTCCACCCCAAAGCCTCGACATGTTTTGGATAGTTTACGTTCAATGCCCAACGTGCTATATCCAACTCGTGCGTTGCATTGTTTCCCATTTCTGCTGTTCCGAAATCCCATCCGTACCAATGCCAGTTATAATTCCATGTATCGTGGGTATAATCTTTTCGGGGAGAAGGCCCTTGGAACAAATCCCAATTCAAACCATTGGGAGGTGTTGCCTTTACCGGTAAAGTTACCTTCCCCCTAGCATTTGCGTAAAACGCAATGGCTTTGTAAGCCTCACCTATTTTTCCATCATGGATTTCCTTTATGACTTTTATACTCTGCGCAGAGGAGCGTTGTTGATTCCCCATCTGCACTACTTTATTATATTTTTTTTGTGCAGCAACAACCAGCTCATTTTCGTGAGGGTTATGGCTACATGGTTTTTCTAGATAAACATGTTTACCCGCTTTCATAGCCATTATAGCTCCGGGGGTGTGCCAGTGATCTGGGGTAGCCATAAAAACGGCATCAACCTCTTTATCGCCCAGTATCTTACGGATATCTTCCTCTAAGCTTGGCTTGTAGTTGATTTTTTCACCCACCTTTTTAAGTGCCTTATCCATTTGACTAGGCATCACATCACATAAGTAACTTATACGGGCATTACTCTGTTTAGTAATTATCCCATCTATAAAAGCTCCATATCGTCTTCCTAAACCCTGAATAGCCACATTTATCCGGTCATTGGCACCAATTACATTATTATAACTTTGTGCCGTCATGGCATTTACACCACTGCCTATGGTTATTCCTGCTGTTGCCAATGTAGCTTTCTTTAAAAAATCCCTTCTTTTGTTATCCATAATTATTTCTTCTTTGGCACACGAATTTTAATATTTCTAAACGCCACTTTATCTCCGTGATCCTGCAACAAAATTTGTCCTTTCTCCAACATACCAAAGTTTGGCCATTTTTCGTATTTACTTTCAGACACCAGTTTTAAAAACGCATCGCTTCCTCGGTCGTACTCCAACACCTTTACTCCATTTAACCAATGTTCTACATGATTATTAATCGATTTTATGTGCGCCGTGTTCCACTCACCGATCGGATTTATAGGCTTATTAGGATCGGCCTGAATTAAATCGTAAAGCGAAGCTACCGTTCTGCTCCCCTCATGCGAACCCAACTTTGCATCAGGATGTAAATTGTCATCCAATATTTGATATTCCAAGCCTATGGACGAACCAGGACCTTTGTTAATTTCGGTATCTACATAATATTTTATACCGCTGTTGGCTCCTGGCGTTAGTTTAAAATCTACCTTTAATTCGAAATCGCTATAAGAGTCTTCCGTTACAATATCTCCACCTGCGGCAGATTCTGCTCCACCAGTATCGGCCACTATCAACTCACCGTTTTCAATAGACCAGCCCTTTTCCGGAAATCCATCAAGTTTAGCTCCTCGCCAGCCCTTGGTGGTTTTTCCATCCCAAAGCATTATCCAGCCATTTTTCTCCTCAAGCACCGTCAGGTTGTTTTTAGTTATAACAGGTTTTAGCGGTGATGTTCTGGAATATTGAGACAGGTTTTTAGTTAATATTTTAGCATTTCTCCATTTTACTTGCTTACCCAGTTTTTCTTTACTTTTCCCTATGGAGTGCACTTGCAACCCTATAAACCCTGATGCCGTTTTATCATCAATCAAATAGGCCGCAGGCACATTGTTTACCCATGTTTTAATAGTATCTCCTATGGCCTCTATTCTATAATGGTTCCAGTCGTTTTGCTTAAATGCTTTTTGCGCATCTTTATTGTGCTCTAGTGTATTGAGCCATTTCCGCCTACCCTCATCGTAAATACCTCCACTCCACGACCGTTTTGAAGGATCTATTTCTACTTGATAACCATGTACACGGCCATTTTCATAATACGGATAACTATTACTTCGAATTTGTATTCCGGAATTCATTACCGAATCAGCATTAAACTCAATCTCCAAAATAAAATCATCATACATTTTATCTGTAGTTAAAAACGTATTGGGTGTATTGGCCGCAGTAGTTCCTATTATAATACCATTTTCATTTTTATAGGTTGCTTCACCGCCTTTGATATTCCAACCTTGCAGAGAGCTATCTGTTATTAATTGTTTCCAAGGAATTTTGTTAGCCTCATTTTTACAGGAGTACAAGCCCAATACTGTTATTATTGTGAGAACCAAACTTAATTGAATATTTTTAACAATTTTCATTATCTGTATTTTTATTTTGGATGTTTGAATTTGAAACAATTGCTAGACGAAATAAAAGCCCTCTATATTTTTAAACAGAGGGCCCTTTAAACTAAACTAAACTCCAACGACTAACTCAATCAACTACTTTTAAACCTATCATTTTGTTATAATTACAATGTTAATGTTTTAGATTACAACCTCTGTCCTGTTTTGTGATGCTTTACTAAACAAAGTGCATCTTTTTCGTTCATTTATGGACCAGAAACCGTCGTCACCATTAAACTTCTTTATTTTTTTCAAAAAACTAATCAGCAAAATAAATAATCATTAAAGAAAACAACACCATAATAAGAATTATGGTTAATTCCAAGAAACTTGTTTTCTTGTTTTTCATTCGCTTAATTAATTCGTTTTATAATCACAAAAAAGATTGCGAAACAACCTATTACTCGCTACAGTGTTTCAAAATTAACAAATAGCAGGAGTAAATATGTCCACAAAAGGGAGGAGATAATACTTTTGGACAGTGATAAACAAATAACTAACAAGTAGGCTTAGCTAAATTTGAAGAAAACCAACAAAACCTCTCTAATTATTAGTAATCTGAAAAGGTTTTAATATATTCAGTTGGAGTTTTACCGAATTTTTTCCTGAAACATTTACTGAAGTATTTTGGATTTTTAAATCCAAGATTATAACTGATTTGGGAAATATTGAGTTTGCCTTGCTCTAAATACTGAGCCCCCCTTTTCAATCGGATATGTTGAATAAAATCTTTTGGAGAGAAACCAGTCCACGCTTTTATTTTTTTAAAAAGCACTGTTCTGCTTACGCCTAATTCTTCACAAAAAAACGGGATGTCAAATTGTTCGTTACTTATATTATCTTCAACAATGGACAATGCTTTTTTGTATAACTTTTCATCTATTGAAGATAGCACAATATCATCGGGCTGAAGAACTTCATTAGAATTTATCTTTTCCTTTAAGCGTAAAATAGTCGCCAAAACATTTTTTATCCTAAGCCTAAATTCTTTAACGTTAAATGGCTTACTGATGTAATCGTCCGCACCACTTTCCAATCCGTCCATTTTGAAAATCAAGGATGATCTTGAGGTTAACAAAATTACTGGAATGTGGCTTGTCCTAATATCTTCTTTAATTAAAGAACAAAGTTCTGTACCGGTCATCTTTGGCATAACCACGTCGCTTACCACAAGATCAATCTGTTCTGCTATGGCCAATTTGTAGGCAACCTTACCATTTTCTGCTTCTAAAACGTTATATTCTTTTATGAGAATGTCCAGTATAAACTTTCTTAGTTGTTTATTATCTTCAACAATTAAAATAGTGGGTTTCTCATCAACATGTTTTCGTTCAAGTACATCTTTTTCAAGTAAAACTTGTTCGTCATCCAATTGCGTAACGTATTGCGATAAATCATCAGAAAATTTAAAATCTTGTATAATTTCAGTATCCTCCAAATGTTCTTTTCCTAATGGAAGTTCAACTGAAAAGACGGAACCTGAACCAGCCTCGTTATCAAAAACCTTAATTTGTCCTTTGTGCAGGTCTACGATATTTTTCACAATGGAAAGCCCTATCCCCGTGCCCTTGTTATAGTTATTATCAGGTTTTCTGTTGATTGATAGCTCAAAAAACCGTTCAAAAATTTTATCTTTATATTCTTCGGCTATACCAACACCCGAATCTTCAACCCGAATACAAATTTTATCGGTCTCTTCAATAACTCTCAATGCTATTTTTCCTCCTTTCGGTGTGTACCTGAAGGCATTTGAAATAAGGTTGTAAAATACCCGCTCCAGTTTATAGCGATCGTAGTAAACCTGTATATCATCAGATGTGGTCTCAAAAGTATAATCGTAATTTCCATTTTTAGCGTATTCCGTGAAAGACAAATAAATTTCTCTCAAAAATTTTACCACATTGCCTTCTGCTGCCTCTAATTTCATCAAGTTGTTTTCAAGTTTTCTGAAATCCATCAACCGGTTTATTAACTGAAGCAAATGGTTGGCGCTACTTTCTATTACTTTTAGCTTTTTGTACATGGAACTGCTTCCTCTGTAATTATCCAATATTTGATTTAACGGCCCCAAAATCAAGGTGAGTGGCGTTCGAAACTCATGGGAGATATTGGTGAAAAATTCTAATTTAGCTTTATTCACATCTTTAGCTTGCTTTGCTTCGATTTGCTCTAAAGCCAATTGGTGTTTCAACTTTGTTCTTGATTTTAATATATTCATTAAATAATAGAGCACACAAAAAATAAGTAATCCATAAAGTAAAAAGGCCCACCAAGATCGCCAAGGGGCAGGACTTACATAAACATTTAATCGTGTTGGTTCTTTATTGGAAAAGCCATCATTATTTATACCTTTTACTTCGAAGGTATAATTCCCTGGGGTTTGAATAGTGTAAGTTGCGGTGTTCCCTGTAGTTTCTATCCACTCTTCCTCTAGCCCTTTCAAACGATATAAGTACCTGTTTCTACTTGAATTGATAAAGTTGGGCATTGAAAACGTAATACTGAAATTTCCTTGGCCATGCGAAAGTTCTAGATTATCCGTAAAGGTAATTGTTTGGTTTAGCACGCCATCACTACTATTTACGCCAACAGATTTATTTTTTATTTTAAAATCTGTAATCAGCACTTGTGGTGCATATTGGTTTTTTACTATTTTCTTGGAATTGAAATAAGACACTCCAGATTGTCCGCCAAACACAAACTGCGAATCTCCTATGCGCAAACTAGCGTTATTGTTAAATTGATTACCCACCAAACCATCCTTTTTGGTATAGTGTTCAATAATGCTGTTCTCTGGGCGGTTAAAACATACTATACCCTGATTTGTTGTGCCGAGCCATAAATTACCGTTATCGTCTTCAACTATGCTTCTTACCCCAATAATAGAAGCATCATCTTCAATTTTTAAATCTACCGAAACAAACTCTCCATCAACAAACCTAAAAAGTCCGTCAAACTCGGTTCCCACCCATATTGTACCATTAGAATCTTCAAAAACAGTAGTGGCACTTAAGCCCATTTTTGTATTTAAATCATAAAAATAGTGGCTTATTGCCCCTTCTGGACTAATAGAATTAATTCCCCTTAGCGTGTTTACCCATATATTATTTTTAGAATCTACATGTATTGATTTTACAATGTTAATGGCTAAACCTTCGTTTATAACACTAAAAGATTTATTTATTGGATTGTATTTTATTAAACCTTTTCCCTTGGTTCCAATTAATATATTCTTGTTCAAATCTTCGCTTATTGAGCTTATACCTATGTTCTGGGTGTAATCAAGTAACTCTTTTGGTAAGATATTATTTATTGTTTTTTTATCTTTCAAGTTATACAAAGCCAGTCCATCTTCAAAAGTGCCTATCCAAAGGTTCTCATTTCCAGACAAAAACAAGGATTTAACATTATCGCTCTTTAAGCTAGGTGTATTTTTCGATGTTAAGTATTCAAAGGATTTATCTTTAGTGTTTAATATGGAAACCCCTCCCCCTTCTGTACCAAAAAACACTTTATCATTATAATTCACTATAGTACTTACCGCCTTGAACCCTAATCCTTTCCTACCTGATTTTTGAGTAATATTTATAAAATTGATATTTGACACATCCCAAATATTAATGCCTCCATAATAGGTGCCTATCCAGATAGCCCCCTTTTTATCTTTGAATATACTTTTTATAAAATTACCACTAATAGATTCATCATCATTTATATCACTATAAAGAGGTAATAAATTTTTATTTTGATCTATTATTTGAACACCTCGATAGGTGCCTGCCCATAAATTTCCAATATCATCAAATTGCAGTTCCCTAACATTTCTATCTACTTCCTTGAGTTGAGAATCATGAAGATAAGGCGTTAACGAATTGTCATGAGCATCATAGAGCAAAATATTTTGGGTTCGAGTCCCCAAAAGGAGTTTTCCACTTGGGCTTTCTTCAATATCTTGTATTACAATCCCTTCTGTACCCTCCAACAACTTAAATTTGTATTCCTTTTTATCTTTATGAAGTAGCTTTACCAACCCATTATTGGTTCCTAAAAAAATTGAACCATTTTTTGTTTCAAAAATGACGAGTACTTGACCGGTAACTAAAAAATTTTTAAAAGAATCTTCAGAGACATCGTACACAGCAAGCCCCGAGGGGGTGCCCACCCAGATTTCTTTATTTGACAGCTCCTTAACTGTCCAAATGATGTTGCTTACAAGTGAAGTGTTTTGTTCGCTTTTCAGAAAAGTCTCAAAGGTATCATTCCGGGGGTCGTACTTATTTAAACCAGAGTAAGTGCCCACCCACATGAAACCATCACTGCCATTTTCTATGCAAAGTACATCATTGTTGCTTATTGAGAGAGAATCATTTTTGCTGTGTCTGTAAATTGTATACTCTGTCCCGTCATATTTATTAAGCCCATCTCTTGTAGCAATCCAAATTTGACCTAAATAATCCTGGTTGATATCTATTATTGTGTTCTGTGATAAACCATCGGCTGCCGTTAAATGCTTAAACTTATAAACATCATTTTGAGAGGCCCCAAAGGTTACAAAACAAAAAATAAAGAGTATTGCAAAATACTTTTGCATATTTAAAAAGTACTGTTTAATTAATGGTATTTTAAAGGTCAAGTAAAGTTAACCAAAGTTTTTGTTTCCCCAAGCGAGATAAACTAGATAACTTTATTTCTTTTATCCATAAATACCTGTTCTAATACTTTAAAAATATATCTTTAATTTAATATTTAAATTACACGGAAGCTCTATCTATAAAATAAAAAGGAACTTTAATTTTACTATTTTCGCCACTCAAAATCATTTGCGCCGCCATTTCACCCATTATTCTAAAATCTGTAGATACTACAGCTATTCCCAACAACTGCTTAAGCGGTGTGTCATTGTATGAGATCACCCCTACTTCATCTCCCATCTTGAGTTCATTTTCTCTTATCTGATTAACCAAATCAACCAAATCGGATTCCTCAATGGTTATAAACAGATCTCCTTTCTTAAATACCATATCGTCACACACTTCGCCCAGAATTTCATAATCAATTTCATTCTCTAAACAGAACTTTCTGAAACCATGTAAAATCCTTCTTGGAAACGGGTAAACAGAATTTTCCGGATAAATTAAAACCATTTTTTTATACTTAGATATTTTAGACATGCCATCATTCAACGCTTCGTAAATATCTTTGTCAAATTCTTGATAAACAGCCCCAATACCGTCTGTAAACGGAGGCATCAAATTATCTAAAATCATCAATTTGCTTTTTGGTATGGTGTTTATGGCTTTGATAACCGCATCTGTATAGCTAGTGTGCTGTAATGTTTCTGTTTTGAAATGGGGCATAATAACATAATAATCATACCCAGCCTTGTTATTTTTTAGGGTATTTAAAAAGAAAAATTCATCACAATGATAAACCACTAAATCTATTTTTGAGTTGAGCCCTATTCTATCGAGAAATGAATTGTACATTTTCATTTTATACGAACTCAGTTTGTTTACAAGAAACAGAATTTTCAACTTGTGCGTGGTCTCTATTTTAGACACATAATACCCCCTTCTAGGTATTGATACTATTATATTTCTCTCTTTTAATATACCGTATGCTTTTTCAACTGTATCACGGGATAAATAAAAATCCTCACTAATGGTATTGATAGAAGGTAGCTTCTCATTTAGAACAATGTTGCCATTGGATATATTATTGATTATCGAATCAACAATTTGTTGGTACATTGGCACCCTCGAATTCTTGTTAATGTCTATATAGTTAATTGCGTCCATCACTGTTTCCATAAATCAAAAGGCTTAAGGTTTTAAAAATTACAAATGCAATTTACTGTAAATGATGAGTTAAATTATACCTAAAAGGGGGCGAAAAGTACTTTTTGATGACATACACCCCTAAACGGAAAGAACTCCACAGTACTTCACATAGTACTCTCTATATACTTAGATTTTTTATACCACCAAGATCTGTCCTCAAATTTAACTAATAATAGTTAAACTTCTGTTATTTTTTTATTTCTTCACCTCTTTATCTTACCGAACCCTTAGTGAAAATTTACACTGAACAAAAATCGATTGATGTCTTTATTTAATTCTAATTAGTTATAAACAAGTGGGTACCCTGTTTCATTTGATTTACAAAACAGCTTCCTGTAATTATAATGTTTTTAAATAGTTTTCCCAGTTAGTTTTCAAATGCTTTCCTTCCAACTAATTTACCAATACAGTCTTGCTGAAAAAACAAAACCATTTAAGTTTGGCATAAAAGTTATGCACTAATGAAGAATGTGGAATATTTTGCTTTAACCATGAAGAGTTTAGCTAATTTTTTTCTATTCGAATCATAAAGCGCCACACACATCGGATAGCCGTTTTTTATCTTTCTTTGTGATGTGAATAAAAAAACTGAAGCTTTCAAATTGCATACATTTCACATACACTTTTGATACAATTTTACCACTTTTTGACACCAAAAACCAATGTTTTTAAATTTTTATTTTTCGGACAGAAAACAAAAAACCCCAGCATTGCTGGGGTTTTAAGGAAGTGACCACGCCAGGATTCAAACCTGGAACCTCTTGAGCCGTAATCAAGTGCGCTATTCAGTTGCGCCACGTGGCCGTTTTTGCGGTTGCAAATATACATTTTTTATTAAAACAAAAACAAATCTTATTTTAAAATAATTTGAAAAACTCGAACGGTCATTTATAGTAGACTAGAACAGAACTCATTAACATTTTGCAACTCACTTATAACCAAAATGCAAATCCACTAAGTTTTAGGTGAGGTATAAGGTTTTAAGCATGTTTCAATTTCCCTTAATGCGTTTCCATAGTTCTGCCAATAGTTTTTTAGCATCACGGTTTGTTTTTGGCATTTCTACAAAACTCACCTTATCACCATCTTCTACGTCAATCCTATACTGAAATACGAAGTTTTCAGAATTCAGGTTCAATCCCAAAAGTCCGAACCTCAAATCGTTAAAATATAAATCTCCTTCGTTTTCCGTTATGGTAAACCATTCCTCAGAAATGGCAATCATACGCTGTACTTTTTCATTTTCAGCAAGGCTTCCCAATAAATCATGATTTTTTTGATGGTTTACAAACAAAATGGGCTGCGTGTCAAAAAAAGAATAATTGGCCAGTAAATAAGCATCCTTAGTGTCTACGTTGGCGCTCCACAGCACCGTATTTAATGGCGATGGCCTAACATCTATGTTATCATAATCAATATTCTGGTTTATTAACGCCTCCTCGAACGCACTAATAGCCATGTGTTTGAACAAAAAAGTCAGGACTAAGTAAGCTGTACTAAGTGTTAAGCCCAAGTTATTATAAAATCGTCGTTTATGCGATGTTTTATTCTGAAACATAGCCAACACCAAACAGGCTAAAAACGGCAGGGTGTAAAGCGGATCGATAACAAATATGGTCTTAAAGGCCAGGCGCAAATCTAAAGGCCATAACAATTGTGTACCCCAAGTAGTGTGGGTATCTAATATTGGGTGCGTTATGAACGCCCAAAAAAACAACCACGACCAATCTTTAAAGGATTTATGCCTTTCGATACGAGAAACCAACCACCCGAAAATGGGGGCAAATAACACCGAAAACACCACCGAATGCGTAAAACCGCGGTGTATGGAAAGCGCTGTTACCGTATCTGTAAAATGCGAAGCAAACACGTCAAAATCAGGAATGGTACCCGCAATAGCGCCATAAAGCATAGCTTTATTCCCTACTTTCTTTCCTAAAACCGCTTCTCCTACAGCAGCACCTAATACAATTTGAGTTAATGAATCCATGGTCGGCATAAAAGTAAAGCATGTCAAGTTAAAAACGCAACATACCACACCCTTTTTAACTTAATTTATTCGCTAATTATAGACCTTAACACCTAAATTACCTCCTTCAGAATTATGTTTCCTTGCAACAAAAGTTCTTTTTTAATTCTTATTTTTGAGCATGGATAAAGACTTACTTCAAGAGAAATTTGCGCATATTTTAGACACCGAAATCTTATCGGAAATTTCTAAAATAGGGATGTTTAAAACTTTTAAGCAAAACGACATCATTATTGATGTTAACCAATCCCTGGAGTACATTCCTTTAATTTTATCTGGCGACATTAAAATTTTACGCGAAGACCAAAATGGCAACGAATTACTCATATATTTTCTAGAAGCTGGCGAAACCTGTGCCATGTCACTTACATGTTGCTTAGGCACTCCAAAAAGTAAGATAAGGGCTGTTGCCGAAAAAGATTCGAGCTTAATAATGGTACCGGTGGAAAACATGAAAACTTGGTTTCATAATAATGCCAGTTGGAGAGAATTTATTCTTCAAAGCTACCAAATACGATTCGATGAAATGCTAAACACCATCGACAATATCGCGTTTATGAAAATGGACGAGCGCCTATACAACTACCTAAAAAACAAAGCCATACTAAATGGTTCAGAAAACATAAATATAAAGCACCAAGACATCGCTGAAGATTTACATACCTCCAGAGTGGTGATTTCAAGAGTGCTAAAGCAACTCGAAAACGAAAACAAAATAAAACTTAGCCGCAGTAAAATCGAAATCCTTTAACGGAACCATCAATCGATTTGGGCGCCCCCCTTCCCTGCAGCCACATCCATCGCTTGGGTCGGGCTTTCGGCAGTCGCTCTGTTCCAGGAGCTCCAACAATAGCCTCAATCCCTAGCGCAACCTTCCCAAGGTATTTGTCAAAATTAATTGTGCATCACTTTCCTAAGTAACATTTATTACAAACAATAAAAAGCCAAGATTTAATTTTGTAAAAAACATTTAAACATGGAACACATTTTAAACCCTTGGCCTTGGTATGTTTCGGGGCCTTTAATAGCCTTAGTCATGGCGCTGTTGCTCTACTTCGGAAAAACTTTCGGCATGTCTTCAAACCTACGAACGCTGTGTGCCATTGGTGGTGCGGGTAAGTTTTCAAGCTTTTTTAAGTTCAACTGGAAAAGCCAACTCTGGAACCTCACCGTAGTTTTAGGCGCTATTATTGGCGGGTTTATCGCCACCCAATATTTATCAAACGACAGTAAAACCAACCTCAACCCTAAAACCGTTGTCGAGCTTCAAAACATGGGTTTTAAAAACGCAGGAGCTACACTGGTTCCCGATGAAATGTTTAGTATGGAAGCTATCAATTCCCCAAAAATATTACTCATCCTTATTATTGGTGGTATTTTAGTAGGCTTTGGCACCCGATATGCCGGCGGATGTACTTCGGGCCATGCCATTACTGGGCTAAGCAGCCTTCAAAAACCTTCATTAATCGCGGTAATTGGCTTTTTTATAGGCGGACTGATTATGGCCAATTTAATTCTCCCCTTAATCTTTTAGTTATGATGAAGTTTATAAAATTTTTATTGGTTGGAATATTTTTCGGTATTGTTTTGGTAAAATCTGAAGCAGTTTCCTGGTACCGTATTTACGAAATGTTCAGGTTTCAATCCTTTCATATGTATGGAATCATCGGTACAGCCATTGCATGCGGAGTTCTGTTTTTACAAATTTCAAAAAAAGGATTCGTTAAAAGCATTAGTGGTGCCGATATTTTCGTTCCTAAAAAAGATAACGGTATAACCAGATATATTATTGGGGGTTCTATTTTTGGTTTGGGATGGGCCTTAATCGGTGCTTGCCCTGGCCCCATGTACATTCTTCTTGGCACAGGCGTTTACACCATGCTTATCGTTATTGGCGCTGCCATTTTGGGCACATTCATTTACGGAATTTTAAAAGACAAACTGCCCCATTAATCTATGGATTACACCCCAATTTTAGGATACGTTGGCGCATTGCTAATCGGTTTGGTTTTGGGGCTTATTGGAGGTGGCGGTTCTATTTTAACCGTACCAGTTATGGTGTATGTTTTGGGGCTAAACCCCATTGTTGCGACAGCTTATTCGTTGTTTGTGGTGGGTGTTTCGTCTGTGGTAGGCACCTTTCAAAAACATAAAAAAGGGCTGGTCGATTTTAAAACCGGGCTAGCATTTTCTTTCCCGTCGTTTGTGGCCGTATATGCTACCCGTCGTTACATAGTGCCCAGTATTCCGGATACTATTTTTTCCTTCGGAAGTACAACTTTAACCAAAGATGTAGCCATCATGATTTTCTTTGCTATCATCATGTTATTGGCTTCGGTTTCCATGATAAAAAAACAAAAATCGAAAAATCTTAAAACTGAAAACCAATCCTACTACAAAACCTTTTTCCAAGGTTTAATTATTGGAACTATTACGGGTTTAATAGGCGCTGGTGGCGGGTTCTTATATGTCCCTTCTTTGGTACTTTGGGCGAGAATCCCTATGAAAAAAGCCGTGGGCACCTCACTTATTATTATTTCCATCAATTCGTTGATTGGTTTTTTGGGCGATGTACAAACCCTTGAAATCGACTGGATATTTTTACTTTCATTTACCGCTATTGCTATTTTGGGCATCATTTTAGGGGTATTTTTTTCGAAATATATCAGCAGCAAAAAGCTCAAAAAGGGTTTCGGCTTTTTCATTTTGATTATGGCCATTTACATTATAAACAAAGAATTGAATTAATTTAGGTATGTAATACTTGTTACAAACTGTACAAGATACCTTTTGTAATTTTGAATAAAATTAAACAGATGAAAATCGAACAAATATATACCGGTTGTTTGGCACAGGGTGCCTATTATATAGAATCTAACGGTGAAGTGGCGATTATCGACCCTTTACGAGAAACCCAACAATATGTAGACAAAGCCAAAAAGGAAAACGCTAAAATAAAGTACATTTTTGAAACGCATTTTCATGCGGATTTTGTTTCGGGACATGTCGATTTGGCTAAAAAAACAGGCGCAACCATTGTTTACGGGCCGGGTGCAGAAACGGAATACGATATTTACTCCGCCAAAGACAATGAGACTTTCAAACTGGGTAAAATCTCCATAAAAGTGCTTCACACGCCGGGTCACACCTTAGAATCTTCAACCTATCTCTTACTAGACGAAAGCGGAAAGGAACACGCTATTTTCTCCGGTGACACCCTGTTTTTGGGCGATGTGGGCCGACCCGATTTGGCCATAAAGTCCGATTTAACCAAGGAAGATTTAGCTGGCATGCTGTTCGATTCCCTACGTAACAAAATCATGCCTTTACCCGATGATGTGATTGTTTATCCAGCCCACGGAGCAGGCTCTGCTTGTGGCAAAAACCTAAGCAAAGAAACGGTTGGTATTTTGGGCGAACAGAAAAAAACAAATTACGCCCTTAGAGCTGATATGACCAAGGAAGAATTTATTGAAGAAGTGCTTTCGGGTATTGCTCCCCCACCACAGTATTTTGAAAAAAATGCCATGATGAACAAATTAGGATACGATAATTTTGAGTCTGTACTTGAAAAAGGAAACACGCCTTTAAGCCCTGAAACTTTTGAAACCGTTGCCAACCAATATAGTGCCTTGGTGCTTGATGTGAGAAAGGAAAAAGATTTTATTAAAGCGCACATCCCGAACTCTATTTTTATTGGTCTTCATGGTTCATTTGCGCCTTGGGTTGGCGCTCTAATCACTGATTTGAAGCAACCTATTTTGCTTGTTACCCCGGAAGGCAAAGAAGAAGAGGCCGTTACCCGACTATCGCGTGTGGGCTACGACAATACCCTTGGCTATTTAGAAGGTGGCATGGAGGCTTGGAAAGCCGCTGGCAAAGACATAGAAACCGTAAATTCAATTACCGCCAATGAATTTGCAAACGAATTCAAAACAAAAAACGTGAATATTCTTGACGTTAGAAAAGATGGCGAATACAAATCTGAGCACATAAAAAGTGACCAAGTGCAACATTTTGCTCTAGACTTTATAAATGACAACATGGATACCATTGACAAAAAAAGCACCTATTATTTGCATTGTGCTGGGGGATATCGTTCGCTAATTGCAACTTCAATATTAAAGGCGCGAGGTTTTGACAAATTAATAGATATAGCTGGTGGATTTGGAGCCATTAAAGAAACCGATTTACCTACCACAGATTTTGTTTGCCCGTCAACTTTATAATGTTAAAAAAGCAAACTATTCAAAACACGGTTAGTTATATTCCGAAACTAACAAAAGATTTGCATTTCAATCAAATAGCGTCACTTAACTCATTAATAATCTTACCTTTGCCTTGATTAATTAATTTGAAGTTATATTGGAAAAAAATCTAGGTGTTCTAGATAAAGTCCTAAGGATTATCCTCTCAATAATCACGGGAATACTTTATTACACAGGTATTATTGATGGCGCGCTGGGTTATATTTTAATGGTAATTGCCGTAATATGCCTAATTACCGGATTTGTTAGTTTTTGCCCACTATATTCACTTTTCGACATAAAAACGCGGAATAAAAAAACGGAAAACTAACACCACAAATGCATCTTGGCAAAAAGAAGTTATTTTGATTTTTTTGAAAAGACGGTTGCTAAACAATTTCAGCACTCAACCCTGCCTCCAAAAGAATAGAGCAACGCGGTTTTAAATCGTCATAAACCCCGGTTTTGACTGTGCATTTTCCTTTGTAGTGTACAATCAACGAACATTGCTCGGCTTGCTCGGGCGTGTGATCGCAAGCGTAAATAAGCGTATCGATAACATGATCGAACGTATTCACATCGTCATTGTACAACACGATTTCGTTTTGGGTAACGACCTCTTCTTCCAGTAATAATTCCTCTGATACTTTTTCTTGGGAACTCATAATACTCGTTTTTGGGGTAATTTTATGCCACTAATTTAAAAATTTTAAGGCAACCCATTGGTTTCTTTCTAATTTTTCATCAAATTTTAACATCTGATTTTCACAGGCTTGCTGAATAATCGGGATATCATCATTGTAAAAACCGCTCAAAAACAACATCCCTTTTTTATTTAAGCAAGAGACATAAACAGCCATATCCTGCAGCAGAATATTTCTGTTAATGTTGGCTATTATGATGTCGTATGTTTTGTTTTTTAAAACCGAAGCATCACCTTCAATTACTGTAATGTGTTCGCAATTATTACGCTCCACATTTTCTAAGCTATTAAGGTAACACCAGTTGTCATAATCGACCGCATCAATGGGTTTAGCACCTTTCATTTCGGCTAGAATAGCTAAAACCCCAGTTCCGCAGCCCATATCGAGTACCGATTTATCTTTAAAATCGTTTTTCAAAATATGTTGAATCATCATATGAGTCGTTTCGTGGTGCCCCGTGCCAAAACTCATTTTTGGTTCTATAACTATATCGAATTCAGTATCGGTTTTCTCATGAAACGGTGCACGTACCGTTACCATACCATCCACTTCAATGGGATTAAAATTTTTCTCCCACTCTTCGTTCCAATTGGTCTGCTCTATTTCTTCGAAAGTGTAACTGATTTTGAATTCCTCTGAATTCAAAATTTGTACATCCTCCAAAATGGCTTCATTCCACTCATCTTGTTGAATATAGGCCGTAACGCCATCTTCCGTTTCAACAAAACTCTCAAAACCTGTATACCCCAATTCCGCTATTAAAATTTCAACAGCGGGTTGCAAAGGTTCTACCTTAAAATAATATCCTAAATAAATGGTGTTCGACATGCTTGCTTTTTGAAAGCACAAAGATAGCCTTAAATGTTAAAGCAGCTGCTTTTCAATAGCAATTTTAATGATGCCCACGCTGTTTTTTGCACCAAGTTTGCTCATAATATTCATACGGTGGGTTTCAACGGTTTTAGGGCTAATGAACAGTTTTTCTGAAATTTCCTGTGTGGTCAATTCTTCTGAGATAGCCAGAAGCACTTCGTGTTCGCGACGTGTTAAATTCGGTTTCAATCCATTGTCTACCGTCTTTTTAGGAGCTTGACTCAATAAACGCTTTTGGATGTTTTCAGGCAAAAACAACTCTCCCTGCAACACCGTTTTCATGGCTGTAATCAATTCAAGTTTATCGGTATTTTTCAACAAATAGCCATGTACCCCGTTTTTCAACATTCGCTTTACATACGATAAATCCTCAAAATTGGTCAATGCTATAATTTTTAGTTCTGGGTATGCTTTCAGCAACCTTTTGCTTAAATCAATACCATTGACATCAGGTAGATTGATATCCAAAAGCAAAATATCAGGTGAATCCTTTTCAATACTTTCTAATGTTTGGCTGGCATTTTCATAAGCACCCACCACCTGAATATCGGGTGTACCTTCGAGCATCGACGCGATGCCGTTAAGCACCAAAGGATGATCGTCTGTTATGGCTATTTTAATTTTCATTGAAGTCTTTTTTATCAATGTCAATAATACAAGAGGTGCCGTTGTCGTTTGAAATAAAATCAATTTCAGCCTTTAAATAATCCACTCTGGATTGCACATTGCTCAACCCAATTCCAGAAGCGTCCACTTCGTTTTTGTCAAACCCTTTTCCATCGTCTTCAACCGTAATTTGAACGGTATCGCCGTGCGAACTGATTTGTACGTTTATGGTGGTAGCTTCGGCGTGCTTTAAGCTATTGGCCACCAGCTCCTGAATGATTCGATAGGCATTTATCTCGGCCTTTTTACGCATGTTAACCGCATCACCCAAATGCTGAAAAACAATCTTTAATCCCGAATGCAATTCGTTTAAATTATCGCAATACACCTGGGTGGCCTCCACTAAATTAAAACTTTCCAACGAAGGCGGCACCAAATTATGCGAAATGGCACGCACCTGTTTACAGGAATCGTCAATCATAGCAATGGTTTCTTTTATCACCTTATTGTTCATTTCCATGAGGGAAGACAGTTTATATTTTATGGCCGAAAGATCGCCGTTTACCCCATCGTGCAACTCTTTGGCAATGCGCAATCGTTCTTTTTCTTCACCTTCGATTAACGACTCTAAAGTTTTTATTTGGAACTCGCGTTTTAAGGTTAATATTTCTTGATTTTTGCGTTTTTGGCGTTGCTGAAATAGGAAAAACAGTAAGGTTGCCAACAGTACCAAAAAAATAAGTGTTCCGAGCATGAAGCTGTTTTGAGCTTCCTGTTTTTGCAGTTTTAATTGTTGTTCAACAATTGCCTTGTCTTTTTTCTCGGTTTGATATTTAATTTCAATTTCGCTGATGTTCTTTAAATTATTCTCTAACAACACGCTATCTTTAAACTGAGCGTGGTTTTTAAAATTTTGTAGCGCCCTTGAATGCTTGTTTTGAAGCACATAGCTATCGCTCATGGCCAAGTACACTTCGGATATCAGTGATTTATCGTTTATTTTTCGGGCGATTTGCAATGCCTTTGAAAAATGCAATTCCGATAAGGTTTCGTTTTTCATTTTTCCGTAAACCGTGCCCAGAACCATTTGCGTCTCAATCTGCTCGTCTTCATCTTTTAAATCTTCCCTGATTTTCAAGGCTTTTTTGAGCACATGTAAAGCCTGTTCGAAATCGCCCTTTTCATGGTAAACAACCCCTAAATTATTGTAATTTCTGGCTATTTCCTTGGTGTTTTGGTTTTCGATGTTGACCGCCAACGACTCATTAAAATACTGTAAGGCCTTATCGTAATCTTTCAATTGTGCATAGCCTCCTCCAATATTGTTTAACAAAGTGCCGAGGGCGAATTGCATGTTTTCATTTTTTGACGTTTTGGCCAACTTTAACGCTTGCAACTCATACTCTGTACTTTTGTTTAAATTTCCGGTTTTGGAATAGACGTTCCCGAGATTAATCAGCTTAATGAATTTACCATAGTCGTTATTGGTACTTTCATCGTAAGCTATGCCCTCAAAATAAGTATCAATGGCCTTTTCGTAATTCCCCTCTGCTTTGTAAAGAATGCCCAGCGAGCTATACACAGCCGATTTTTTAACATTGTGTTTGTCGCAAATTTTGGAAGCCGCATTAAAATAATATCGCGCCGAATCGTATTGATTGGTGAACATAAAAGCATTTCCAATATATAAATTGGCTTTTGCCCGCCCAGCGTGGAACCCCAACCGTTTTGCTTTTTTTAAAGCATCCCTGGCATAAACAAAGGACGTATCGATATTTTTGTACGAATAGTAATAAGCCAACTCATTTAAAATCTTAACTTGGGTACTATCGGGTTGTGGTTTTGTCAATTCGAATTTTAAACTATCAATGGGCGATTCGTTTTGAGCAAAAGCACTTGCCAAAACAAACCACAGACCAACTATTGATAGTACCGATTTCAACGTTCTTACTTTTTTTCCGAATAAATTTAAGAAAATCAGCGCCCATTTCTTAACCTAGGCGCATGAATTAGATATTTCGTTTAACTTTTAATGTTTTATAAACGTCCTCGAAACTTGAACGTTTTCATTTTTTAAATAAAACAAATATACCCCCGAGCTTAAAAAACTAAGGTCTATTTGATGATTGCTCAATTTTCTTTCAAGCACTACTTCACCTTTTAAATTGATAACTTTTAAATCGATAGCTCTCTGATTTTGTATCTGAAAGTACACGACATCTTTTACGGGGTTCGGATAAAACCTAAATGCTATTTTTTCCTCTTCAACAGTCGACAATGGGCCTTGTAGCTCTCCTAAAGCATATAAACTCCATTGGCCATTGGTATTTTGAACCCGCATGTACAAAAAATGGTCGCCCGCAGGCAAATCGGTGGGCACATCAATGGCCATGTCCATGTCAATCGTTTCCTCGTCGTCCAAATCAATTGCTGTGGCATTTCCAATGCCGGGGTCGATATCAAAAAAATACTCTGCTGCTGTAATCAATGCTGTATTCGAATGGCCTTGATCCACATAAAACACATTTTTATCGTACAGACTCCACGTGCCATCGGTATTGACCATTCGAACATATAATTTATGAATACCGTTTGAAAGCCCAGTAGTTGGTATGCTCAAATTTTGATCAATTATATTGCCCGATACTGCTAAAGCTGTTCCGTTGCCAACTCCCGGATCGGTATCAAAAAAATATTCTGCGGAAGCGATATTTGCTGAATTTTCATTGTCCGGACTCACATAAAACACATTTTTATCGTACAGACTCCAAGCGCCATCAGTATTAACTAACCTTATGTACAATTTGTGCACACCGCTTGAAAGTCCTGTGGTTGCTATGCTAAAATCTTGATCAACCACATTACCCGAAACGGCTAAAGCCTTTCCGTTACCCACACCGGGGTCGGTATCAAAAAAATATTCCGCGGAAGCGATATTTGCCGAATTTTCGTTATAGGCATTCACATAAAACACGTTTTTATCGTACAAGCTCCAATTTCCCAATTGGTCTAAAACCCGTACATACAATTTATGCACGCCGCTTGAAAGTCCAGTTGTCGGGATATTAAAATCCACATCCAACTCATTGCCCGAAAGTGTTAACGCGATGCCATTTCCTATCCCGGGATCATTATCGAAAAAATACTCTCCGGCGCTTATCTGCGCCCGCAACTCTGTAAAAGCCACGAGGATTATTAATATTAAAATAAGCCTTTTCATAATAACTGGATTTTAATTATTAAGATTGGCATTGGCCTTTATATTAACATTCAAGGTACTTCCGGGAGTAATGATATTATTGAATATCACAAAATCGGTTAAATAAGGAAGTTCGGTTGGATAGCCTCGCGGACTAAACGGAAAACCGCCATTGTAAACCCCTAAATCGTTACCATCTGTCCCAGCGTTTTCTGCTGGCGACCCCGTTTGAATGTGATAATCGTTGGCCGTGGTATTTAACGATGCATTCGAGTTGAAGGCCACGAATTGAGGGTCGGCATTATCGATATTTCCCGAACCTGAAAGTGCATCTAAAGTACCGTTGTAATTGTACGTTAAGTTATTCTGAAAGCTTAATGCGTTGTTTGACCCTAAATTGAAGTTTGAAACACTCGTGCCTTTAAACAGAAAAATATTATTGGTGATTTGCGTACCGCTGCAATTAGCAAATAATTGAATAGCCCCGCTTCCGTTGCCGTTTTGCCGCGTCAATACAATGTTGTTATTAAAAATGATTGATGAATTAAATCGGTTGAAAGAGCTCCAAGTAGCACTTGTATTAGGCTGCTCCATAATATTGTTTGAAATGATCCAGTTTTGGGAATTGTAAGGGTCAATGGCATTAAAATTAGCATTTCTGATATAGTTTCCCGAAATAATGACGTTGTTGGCTTGAGTGGTGGTACTGTTCCCCACTATATAAGCCACCCTGTTGTTTGTAATCACCACATCATGGTTGGTGTAAGTTGTGTTATCCAAATAAATGTTATTGATGTAAAGCCCTGATATTTTTGATCCAGACGCATTGGCACTTCTAAAAAAAATGTTAGAAACACTGGCATACTGTCCCGCATTTAATTCTGGAATGTGCCCCAGTCCGTAAATGGTAATTGGCTTGGTCATATTTATGTTTCCATAACCGTTGGGTGATGGTTGAACATAAATGATATCGTTTGCCGCCGCTGCATCAATAGCAGCCTGTAAACTCGTGAATTCCGCTCCCGAGCCTTGGTTATTATCTACCACGTAAACCGATTGGGCGGGAAGAATATAGCATAGCCCTAAAAGGAAAGTGAATGTTATCATACATTTTTTAAGGTCAAAAAGATTGGCATTGACCAAATTACGGTGTTTGTTTGAAAGCTTCATGATTAAAAGTTTTATTGGTTAATAGACCTTCACAAGTTACTTTCAAACATTCGGAAAAAATTAAGGGCATTCCTTGATTTATTAAAAATCAGGGAATACCCTTAAAACTTAGTTATTTTTAATAAGATTGCCGCGTTATGCTCTCAATGACATTCTTACTTAAAATGCATTTACAATGGCAAAAAAGTCATCTGCATTTAATGAAGCGCCACCTATTAAACCTCCATCAACATCTGTTTTCGAAAAAATCTCTTCAGCATTGTTCGGTTTAACACTTCCTCCGTAAAGGATGGACACAGACTCAGCGATATCACTTCCGTATTTATCGGCCAAAGTTTTTCTAATAAACGCATGCATTTCCTGTGCTTGGTCTGGGCTTGCAGTTTCACCCGTACCAATAGCCCAAACGGGTTCGTAAGCTAAAATAATATTTCTAAACGCTGAACCTTCTAAATGGAACAATGCGTTTTTAATTTGGCTTTCCACCACTTTTTCTTGGTTTCCAGCTTTTCTATCGGCCAATTCTTCACCAAAACAGAAAATAACATTCATGCCCTTAGCCAAGGCTGCGTCAACCTTTTTTGCTAAAAGTTCGTCAGTTTCATTAAAATATTCACGACGCTCGCTATGTCCTAAAATAACGGTGTTAATCCCAATGCTCTTTAGCATGTTGGCACTAATTTCGCCTGTATAAGCACCATTTTCTGCAAAGTGCATGTTTTGTGCAATTACTTCAATATTTGAGTTTTTCAAACTATTGTATGCCTGCCACAAGTTGGTTGCCGTTGGTGCTATCATCACCTCAGCGTTTGATGTATTTTTTTGTGACTTTAAAGCGGTAATCAACGTTTCGGTTTGTGCCAAATCGTTGTTCATTTTCCAGTTTCCGGCTACTATTTGTTTTCTCATTACCTCGTTACCTTTTCAAAAAAGGATTTTTTATTTTAGTTATTAATTAAGTTCTCTTTTATACGTGCGTCATCAGCCTCAATAGCCTCAAACAATTTTATATTTCCTTGCGGGCCAAGCACCATGTAACGCGGAATCCACCCCACATCGGCGAAATCGGTAAACGCACTGTCATCAGCCGAGGGGATAAAATAGTGCTCACCCTGTACGTTGTATTTTTCTATGCCTTTTTTCCACGATTTTTGTCCTCTATCTAAAGACAAAAAAAGATAAACCACGTCTGTATATTTTTCTTGAAGCGCCTTTACCTTGGGCATGTTTTTTATGCAATCGCCACACCAAGAGGCCCAAACATCAACAAAAACGGTTTTGCCTTCGTATTGTTTCAATATGTCTTTAAACGCGATGGAAGAGCCATCTAAAGTAATCATATTATCATTTAACGCAGCTTCCGTAAACTGCGTGGGTTCCTCCGTTTTACAGCTTAAAATGGTAAACAACACCACAACACCAAGTAACTTTTTCATATGTTTATTTTTATTTTTTTTTCAACGGTCACATGTAAACTTTGATGTTTAAAATAATCATTCCGCTGTGTATTAAATGATGATTTTAAACATGTCGGTTTCATTCTTTTTCTTTTATTTTTTATCGCTTCCGCGGAACAATCTTCTACTCTAATTTTACCTTCGGATCTAACCAAACGTAAATAACGTCCACAAAAATATTGATTATTATAAACAATACCGCGATAATTAACACCGAACCCATAATTACGGGCAAATCTAAGGTATTTAGTGCGTTTACGATTTCTTTTCCGAGGCCGTTCCACCCGAAAATATACTCCACAAAAACGGCACCTGCCAACATGGAGGCAAACCACCCTGAAATAGCCGTCACCACTGGGTTTAATGCATTTTTAACCGCATGCTTTTTTATAATTTGATATTCGCTTAACCCTTTGGCGCGTGCAGTTCGGATATAATCTTGGTTGAACACTTCCAAAAGCGAATTTCTCATGAGTTGAATCACCACCGCCAACGGACGAATTCCCAATACCACGGCGGGCAGAATGAGGTTTTTCCATTTTATGTGCATGGCCTCGCCAAAATCGTCGAGCTCGTAAAGGCTGCCCGTCATTTCCAAGTTGGTATATTCATGAAGGATAAATCCAAAAAACCAGGCAAACAAAATAGCACTGAAAAAGGACGGTACGCTCATACCCAAAGTACTCAACACCTGTATGGCTTTATCGAGCCATTTATCTTTATACAAGGCGGAAACAATGCCTAGGGACATCCCTAAAATCATGGCTATGGTTATGGCCGACACCGCCAAAACAAAGGTATTGGGCAACGTCTCCCCCAAAACTTCGCTCACCCGCTTGCCCTGCTTGGTAAACGATTCCCGTAAATAAGGCCACTTTATAACCGTTGTGGTATTTCCAACGGAAAACAATTTGGCTGCACTGTATTTTCCTTTTCTTAAAAACGTATAATCGTCTTCGTTTTTTGAATGGAATGAAACGGGCGACAAATCGTTTAAATAATACAGGTATTGCGTGCCGATGGGCTTATCGAAACCGTATTTTTGTTTTACGGCCGCCAATTGCTCACTATCTTCGTTTTGACCCATCATCATTTGTGCGGGATCGCCCGGAAGCACACTGAACAAAAAGAATATCACCGTTACCACTCCGAATAAGGTGAGCAGTGCGTAAAAGGTTTTATTTAGGAAATAGCTAATCAAATAAAATTATTCGTCTTTTAATTTCACCTCAATGATTCCGGTATAACTGGTATTGTTTTCAGTATTGAATTCTTTGAGTTGAACGGAATCCTTTATAACATTAACGCTTTCAATCTTTGTGGAATCCAAAACCTCAACTGCTTCTTCTGAAGAGGCTTCGCCGTTTACAAAATAAGCGATATTTTCCTCGATGGTTTTTGGTTTTTCCTTTCGTTCAACCTTTGGCAACTTCAAATCCTCCAAATCATTCCAATGTACTTTTTGCTTTACTGTTCCGGCATCCAATTCCAAAACTCCCGGATTGGAGCGCACCACGGTTTTCAGTGCTTTTTCATCACACAAATACCAATTGAAATCCAATTTGTAGGTTTTGTTAATGTACGCTTTAGCATCTTCGCCCGAGGCTGTCAGACCGATAACAGCATAACCATTTTCAATCGCTTTATCCTGTAAGGCTTTCAGCTTTAAAGCGCCATCGCGTTCAATCTTTTCTAAACTATACGAAATCACCACAATCAGGTTTTCTTCGTTTAAAAAATGTTCGGTTAAATCTTCATCTTCACTTTCAATCGAAAAATCAACCACCGGTGGCGTGTAGCCCTCCTTGATAACTTTGGTATCCACCCCAACAAAATCACCTTCCACCGAAGGGTATGAGCCGTTGGTAACGAACGTTTGTTCTTCACCGTTTACGTTGAATTTCCAAGTGTATTCAATAACAGGTTTTGGGGCATCTTCCGGAATTTCCATGCCCTCCTTTATATTATTTCCTATTTTATAAGCACGGAAATCGATAGCCGGCAAATGCATCAAAACATAGTAAGCAAACCACAAACTTAAAATAAAGCCCAAAAGGGCGAAAACGGTGGTTTGCAACTTTCCAAACACGGGTTTTATGTACTTTACTCCGAAAAATAAAATGAGGATAAAAATGAGCAGTACCACGTCTTTTGTGAAGCTTTCCCAAGGGGTGAGCTTAAGCGCATCGCCAAAGCAACCGCAATCTTTTACCTTATCGAAATAGGCCGAATAGAAGGTTAAAAACGTAAAAAACACAATCATAGCCAACAAGCTCCAAACAGTAAATTTGGGTTTGTAACCAATGATTAAAAATACGCCCAAAACGACTTCAAAAACCACCACCAACACCGAAATAATCAGTGCATAGGGCTCCAAAAACGGCATATTCAAAACATCTGGACTAAAATATTCCTGTAATTTATACGAAAACCCCAGTGGGTCGTTCAGTTTTATAAACCCGGAAATAATGAATAGGATTCCGACCAGTATTCTGCTTAAACTTACGAGTACTTTCATGCTTTTTTTTATATTCTTGGAAGGAAAGAAGCCTTTTATATTCTTAATTAATTTTTATTGGCGAATGCCGCTTTACACTTCGACTGCGCTCAGTGTGACACAACTAAATTCTAGCTATTTTTCATTGAGGTGAATCAACGCAAACACCGAATAATTAATCATATCCTGATAATTGGCATCAACGCCTTCACTTACTTGGGTTTTTCCTTTATTGTTTTCAATAGATTTAACGCGCAATAGTTTCTGCAAAATCAAATCAGTTAAACTGCTTACCCTCATATCGCGCCAAGCCTCGCCGTAATCGTGGTTTTTGTTTTCCATGAGTTGTTTGGTTTCGGCTATCTTTTCAGTGTACAGTTCAACAGCTTCCTCGGTGCTCATATCAGGCTGTTCTGCCACACCCTTTTCCAACTGAATCAAAGCCATGATACAGTAGTTGATAATGCCAATAAACTCACTCGCCTCGCCTTCATCTACTTTTCTAACTTCGTTTTCCTGAAGGCTTCTTATGCGCTGTGCTTTTATAAAAATTTGATCGGTTAACGAAGGTAATCGCAATATGCGCCAAGCACTGCCATAATCGCTCATTTTCTTTTCAAATAAACTTTTGCAAGTATCGATTACGGCATCGTACTGTTGTGAGGTATTTTGCATGTATCTGTTTTATTTTGCGTAAATTTCGCTTAAATAGTTTAAAGTTCAAAACTCAAACCAGAGTTTAAGATTATGTTAATACCTTTGAGGCGAAAATTCCAAAAACCAACAACTAATTTCAAAGATTAGAGACCTAAAACCCAAAACTTTGAACTTTGAATTTTGAACCTGAAACTTGAAACCCGAAACCAAAACATGACCATTAACTGCAAAGGACAGCTCATTGATTTATCATCGCCGAAAGTGATGGGGATTTTAAACCTCACACCCGATTCGTTCTACGATGGCGGAAAACACAAAAACGAAAGCGATATTTTAAGCCATGTGGAACTCATGCTTACCAAAGGTGCTACGTTTATTGATGTTGGTGCTTACAGCTCGCGCCCCAATGCCGATCATGTAGATGAAGCCACCGAACTCAAGCGCATACTCCCCATTATTGGAATTATTTTAAAGGAATTTCCGGAAACACTGCTCTCTATTGACACATTTAGAAGTGAAGTAGCCAAGCAATGTATTGATGCTGGCGCGGCACTGATTAATGATATTTCAGCGGGAAAATTGGACGAACAGATGCTACCAACCGTTGCCAGCTTGCACGTACCTTATATTATGATGCACATGCGCGGCACGCCAAAAACCATGCAACAGCAAACAGAATACAATAATCTTACGAAGGATATTCTTTTTTATTTTTCTGAAAGAATACACGCCGCCCAGGCATTGGGCATAAAAGATATTATCGTTGATCCCGGTTTTGGATTTGCTAAAACTTTGGAGCAGAATTTTGAATTGATGGACCAATTGGAGCTTTTCAAAATAATTGAAAAACCTTTGCTTGTGGGCATTTCAAGAAAATCAATGATTTATAAAAGCTTAGGTTCAACGGCCAACGAAGCCTTAAATGGCACATCGGTTTTAAATACCGTTGCGCTGCAAAAAGGCGCTTCCATTTTAAGGGTGCATGATGTAAAAGAGGCTATGGAATGTATTAAGTTGGTTGAAAAGTTAGAAGTTAGAAGTTAGAAGTTAGAAGTTAGAAGTTATGAAATATATTTTATTGGCGACATCTTTATTAATTTTTGCCTGTGGAACCGAAAAAACCATCCAATTACCAGAAATCGACCATTCTGAAATCACCGAAATACACGACATATCAGCAGCCTATTTGTTTTACGACGAAACCCAAAAAGACAGTGTAGAGTTCAACCGAAAAAACCTAATTGGCACTACTAATTGGCTAGTGAATGTTGATAAACGACTGACTTTAAAACAGGCCATTCCGCATATAAAATATTTACAGGACAAAAGGCGAAACGCTAAAATGCACAAAAACGAAAACGCCAAAAACTATTTTACCTGCAACGATACCAGTCGAAACAATTTAGGGTTTATTGAGTTTACCGAAGTGAAATATAAAACTCCTAATGAGGAAACCATTAATTCTGAGGAAGATTCTGTTTCAATTTTATATTCAACAGCGATAGATTTTGATTCCAAAGAGTCTATAAGTATTCATCAGTCCGATGGAAATCACGCCACAACGGACTGGAAAGATTTATTAAAAAACTATAACAATTTCGATTTCGAGTTAAGGAAAGATTCAATTTATGTTTCATTTGATAAAAACTTGCCATTTCAAGATTATATTACTTTTAAATCATTCCTAAAGACACTGGAGGAAAAAGGAAATTTAATATCGAAAGAAGAACTCATTTCAAATTAACCATAAATTACTAAATTTACCAAAACCCATTGCCCTTGGAAATTTTTAAAGATATTCTTGATCTTTCTGTAGTAGACATCATCGATGTTATTTTGGTAGCCCTCCTGCTCTACTATGTTTACAAACTGGTAAAGGGCACCGTGGCCATTAATATTTTCATAGGCATCATCATTATTTATCTGGTTTGGAAACTGACCGATTTTCTTGAAATGGAACTGCTCACCGGCATTTTTGGTGGTTTTATGCAAGTGGGGATTATCGCATTGATTGTGGTTTTTCAACCAGAAATACGAAAGTTTTTGCTCATGGTGGGTTCGACCAATTTCAACCGTCGGAAAAAATTCATGCAGCAATTCAAATTTTTAAAAACTGTTCAGGAAATAGAAACCGATGTAGATGCGGTGGTTTCGGCCTGTAACAAAATGAGCATGTCTAAAACCGGCGCGCTTATTGTTTTTGAACGCAATAACAATTTGGATTTCCTATCGGAATCGGGCGACGAGATGAATATAAAAGTCACCCAACCCATCATTGAAAGTATCTTTTTTAAGAACAGTCCGTTGCACGATGGCGCCATTATCATCAGCAATAACGTGGTAAAAGCTACAAGGGTTATTCTGCCTGTAAATAACGACAAAAATATTCCGCAGCGCTTTGGTTTACGTCACCGGGCCGCCATTGGAGTTACCGAAAAAACCGATGCTGTGGCTTTGGCCGTAAGCGAAGAAACTGGGCATATTTCCTATTTTAAAGATGGAGAGTTTGTGGTTTTTGAAGACACTTCCGAACTCAGTTCCATGATAAAAAAGGACTTGGGTTAAACCGCCTCTTCCTGTAAAAACTGCACTTCGTAAAGGTTTTTGTAATAACCGTTTTCTTTGCTCAACAATTCATTGTGTGTGCCTTGTTCCACAATTTCTCCCGAATCCATTACAATAATATTATCGGCCTTTTTCACGGTTGCCAATCTGTGGGCAATCACTATTGAGGTACGGCCTTTGGTGATTTTATCGGTAGCATTTTGAATAAGTTGCTCGGAATACGAATCGACCGAACTCGTCGCTTCGTCCAGCACCAAAATACTGGGGTTGGTCACATAAGCCCTCAAGAAAGAAATAAGCTGGCGTTGCCCAGAGGACAACATTGCCCCACGCTCCTTAACGTTGTAGTGGTAACCGTTGGGCAAGCTCATGATGAAATCATGGATACCTATATCTTTTGCAGCTTGGTACACCTGCTCTTCAGAAATCTCAGGATGGTTAAGAGTAATGTTGCTCATAATAGTATCGGCAAACAAGAACACATCCTGTAGTACCACGGCAATTTGGGTCCGTAACGACGCCAATGTTACCTCCTTTATATCAACTCCATCAATGGAAATGGTACCTCCTTTTATTTCGTAAAAGCGGTTCAATAAATTGATGATGGTCGATTTTCCAGCCCCAGTAGCCCCAACAATGGCCACAGTTTCACCCACATTTACATTAAATGAAATACCCTTCAATACGTCTTCATCCTCAACATAACTGAAATAGACATTGTTAAATTTTATTTCACCTTTAAACCCATCGGCTTCAATAAGACCATGGTCATCAATTTGCGAAGAGGTATCGAGTACCTTAAACACACGCGTAGCGGCCACCATACCCATTTGCAGAGTATTGAACTTATCGGCTATTTGGCGCAATGGCCTAAACAACATAGGTACGAACATGATGAATGCCACCAAATCACCTTGGGATACATTAGTACCATCAAAAACCACATTGAGTCCGCCGTACCAAGCCACCAAACCAATGGTTACCGACGAAGCCAAATCGGCTATCGGGAAAAATATGGAATTGTACCAAACCGTTTTTAGCCAACCTTTTTTATGGCGTTCGTTTATGGCTTTGAATTTTTCGTATTCAACGGCTTCTCGGGTGAACAACTGCAAAATTTTCATTCCAGTTAAACGCTCCTGCACAAAAGAATTTAAGTTGGACACTTCGGTACGCACTTCCTCGAAAGCTTTTTTCATGTATTTTTGGAATACCCGCGTCGCGTAAAGTAAAATGGGCAACATGGCAAAAACGATAAGTGAAAGCTTCACATTGATGTAAACCATTACCGCAAAAACCACTGCCATGGTAAGCAAATCGCGCACGATCATAAACAGGCCTTGCCCGAAAATATCGGCGATACGTTCCATATCGGTCACGGCTCGGGTAATGAGCACGCCCACTGAAGAATTATCGTAGTATTTCATTTTAAATTTCAACAGGTGGTCGAAAAGCTTTACGCGAACGTCCATCACCAAATTCTGCCCCAACCAAGCCGCGTAATAAATAAACAGCAATTGGAATACGGTTTGCAACACTAAAACACCCAACATCAACACGATGTAAAATAAAAAGTTTTCGGTGTCTTTATCGGTAATACTATCATCAATGGCATCTTTGGTAATGTATGGCGTGGCCGAACTAAAAATGGCCAAAAGCACCACCAAAACGATAAGCCCTATAAAAATACCTTTATACGGTTTTATGTATTCAAAAAGGCGTTTGAACAGTTGGTAATCAAAAATACTTTCCTTTGTCTTACTCATCTATAATTTTATATCCTCCGGATATTCAATTTTTGTTAAATACAGTGCATGCGCTGGCACCGAAAACCCGGCTTCGCTCCTATTTTTCGATTGGATGATTTGATGCAAATCGTCCACCTCAATCTTGCCTAAACCAATGTTTACCATAGTGCCCACAATAGCCCGTACCATGTTTCTTAAAAACCGGTTGGCTTTCACCACAAAATGCAGCTCGCCATCCTTAAAAAACCAATCGGCCTGCTCCACATCACAATAATACGTTTTTACATCGGTTTTACTTTTTGAAAAGCATTGAAAATCTTTATAGTGCAACAAGATTTTTGATGCTTCGTTCATTTTTTCAACGTTTAAAGGCTGTTTCACATAATAGGCCGAATCGAAATTAAACACATTTTTACTCAATGTGATTCGGTACAAATACGTACGACTCAAGGCATCAAAACGCGTATGTGCTTCTGGCTTCACTTTAAAAACATCGTGAATAGCGATATCTTTTGGCAAAAAGGAATTGAGTTTATAAACTAAATCAGTCTCGTTTATTTTCTTTTCCGTATCGAAATGCGCGAACATTTGGCTGGCATGCACACCGGCATCGGTACGTCCGGCGCCAACAATAACCATATCCTCCCCCAATAATGTCGACAACCCTTTTTCTATAACTTCTTGCACCGAAATGGCATTTGGCTGATTTTGCCAACCGTGATAGGCTGTTCCGTTATACGAAAGTTCTAAAAAATACCTCAATGTGTTTTAATACTTTTGTAGCTGCACAAAGATAACACAAAGACCGAAGCTTGAAGACGGAAGCCGGAAGTTTTAAGAATAGTTTAATGAAATGACAAAAATATTACTGCTTTCTGATACCCACGGATATATTGACAACGACATTTTAAGATATGTTAAGCAAGCCGATGAAGTTTGGCACGCCGGAGATATTGGCGATTTAAAGGTGACCGATGCCATAAAAGCATTGAAACCATTAAAAGCGGTTTATGGTAATATTGATGATGCCAAAATGAGAGGTGAATTTCCTGAGCATAATCGGTTTTTGTGTGAAGATGTTGATGTTTGGGTGACTCATATTGGTGGCTATCCGCCAAAATACAATGCTCGTGTTTACAGTGAAATCAAACAAAATCCGCCACGGATTTTTATTTGTGGGCATTCGCATATTTTAAAGGTAATGCCGGATAAAAAATTGAACTTAATCCACATGAACCCTGGTGCCGTTGGCAAACATGGCTTCCACAAAGTGCGTACCATGCTGCGTTTTACTATTGACGGGAAAAAGATTGAGAATTTAGAAGTTATTGAGTTTGATAAACGGTAATCGTACTTTGGGGTTATAACGGCTTTTGGCAGATAAGTGCGTTAGGGATTGCAGAGGAAAGCCCACAGCGAGGCACGAGCGAGGACTTGTAACGTAAAGCCCGACCCGACAGGGTAACGCCCAAACATAAAGGGATCCCGATATGCATCGGAATTAATTTAACCTACACTTTTGAATGCGTTGTTTTTGCAACTTTTCAAAACTGGGTTTCATTAAAAAAACCCAAAGCTTTCACTTTGGGTTTTTAACGCACTAATACTACTAAGATGTTAGGTTTAACGCAATCGATCAACAGATTTTACAAGATCTTCATCCTTCTTGATGGCTTTATTGGCCAAGGCCAAAAACACGATAGAAACAATAGGGAGAAGCATCCCAATACCTTTCTCAGAAACCGCCGTTTCTCCAGATAAATTTAGCGATCGGTACACGAAAAATCCTAGTAAAATAAAGTTTAATATGATGTTAAGTCGCCCCAAAATAAACTGAGACTTCCTATTTTTATAACTCATTATACCAACCAACGATAACAAAACCGATAATAAAAACCCAACTAAAACAATAGGCACATGGGCTGCAAATATTTTTTCGGCATCGTCGGTTTGCCACAATTCAAATACGAAAATCAAGCCTCCGGAAATTCCGGCAGCTATTAAAAGATAAACGGTTTGGATACGCTGTAGCATACTTTTTTTTAAAACTAGACCGCAAAAATAAAAGAATTAGCGGTAAAAAATAAAATAAAGTTGTATAATTGCAGTATTAATTCTCAACGACCGCATTTACAAGCGGTTATTTCTTCAGAAAATAAAAAATCATTTTTCAGAATATAACTACGGTTTGTATTCGCAAATAAAATCTTCAATTAACATAGATGTTTGAAATTTCACAATTAAAAGCAAAGAAGCTCGCTGAACTACAGGAGATTGCTAAAAAATTGAACGTACCAAAATACCGTTCGTTAAAAAAATTGGATTTAGTTTACCAAATACTAGACCAGCAGGCTGCCGACCCAAATGCGGTTAAAGAAGCAGTTGCCCCTAACCCAAGTGAGGCAAAAACAGAGGCTAAAGACGACAATAAGCCCGCAAGAAAACCAAGGCAAAGGGTGCAGCGCAATGCTCCTGCAAAAGCCGACAACAAACCAGCTGCCGAGAAAAGTAGTGATGCCCCTAAAAAAGAGGAAAACGCTCCGAAGCAAAAAGTAGAAGAGCAAAAAACAGATAACGCCCCTAAACAAAAGGCTCAAAACGACAACCAGCCCAAGCAAAACAAAAGACCCCACAACAACAAAGGTCAAAATAAAAACCAAAAGAATACTAACGTAGATAAAGGCAATAAGGACAACAGAAATCGCTATCGCGAACCTGATTTTGAATTTGATGCCATTATTGAAAGTGAAGGCGTGTTGGATATTATGCAGGATGGGTATGGCTTTTTACGCTCTTCTGACTATAATTATTTGTCATCTCCAGACGATATTTATGTATCGCAATCGCAAATTCGTTTATTCGGACTTAAAAAAGGCGATACCGTTTTAGGAAATGTACGCCCACCAAAAGAAGGCGAAAAATATTTCCCACTCATTAAAGTAAACCGCATTAACGGCCAAAAACCGGAAGTGGTGCGCGACCGCGTATCGTTCGAGCATTTAACACCGTTGTTCCCGCAGGAAAAATTCAATATTGCTGAAAGACAGAGCACCATTTCTACTAGAATCATGGACTTGTTTTCTCCTATTGGGAAAGGTCAACGTGGTATGATCGTTTCGCAACCCAAAACGGGGAAAACCATGTTACTCAAGGATGTAGCCAACGCCATTGCCGCCAACCATCCCGAAGTGTACCAAATGATTTTATTAATTGATGAACGCCCGGAAGAAGTTACCGATATGCAACGCCACGTTCATGGTGAAGTGATTGCTTCTACATTCGATAAAGAGGCTCACGAACACGTAAAAATTGCCGATATCGTGCTTGAAAAAGCAAAGCGTTTGGTAGAATGCGGCCACGATGTGGTGATTCTTTTAGATTCTATTACCCGTTTGGCCAGAGCCTACAACACGGTTCAGCCGGCATCCGGTAAAATATTAAGTGGTGGTGTTGACGCCAATGCGTTGCACAGACCGAAAAGGTTCTTTGGTGCGGCTAGAAATATTGAAAACGGTGGGTCACTAACCATTATCGCCACGGCACTTACCGAAACCGGATCTAAAATGGACGAAGTTATTTTTGAAGAATTTAAAGGAACAGGTAACATGGAACTTCAGTTGGATAGAAAAATTTCCAACCGTAGAATTTTCCCTGCCATCGACCTAACGTCTTCGAGCACTCGTCGCGACGATTTATTATTGGACGACAATACCATACAACGTATGTGGGTAATGCGTAAATACTTGGCCGACATGAATCCTATTGAGGCCATGGAATTTATTAACGACCGCATTAAGCAAACCAGAAACAACGAGGAATTTTTGATTTCAATGAATGGTTAAAAACCCATCAAAAAACATATAATTTTAAAAGGACCTTTAAAAATTTTTAAGGTCTTTTTTTTGTGGAAAAACTAATTAATCGTAATATTGCAATATATAAATAATAAAATGGGAATATCAAAAACTGAAATATTTACCGAAGCGCAAAACGAAATCGCTGTTTTTGCAAAAGTATTTGGCCACCCAGCCAGAGTCGCCATTTTACAGCATTTATTTAAAATAGACACTTGTGTTTGTGGCGATTTAGTTGATGAAATCGGTTTGGCCCAACCCACTATTTCACAGCATTTAAAAGAACTTAAACAATTAGGATTGATTAAAGGCAGCGTAGAAGGCACTAGTGTTTGTTACTGCATCGACTCTGAAAACTGGACTAAAATGAAAAATGTCATGCTCCAGTTTTTAGACCAAGACCTCAATAAGCAAAGTTGTTGCTAAAAAATTTCTCTACGTTAATTGCAATATTGCGATATAACAATAAATAAAACATCACAGCCATGAAAACAAAATCATTAATCGCCTTTTTAAGCCTTCTGTTGGCAAGCACAGTTACCATGCAAGCACAATCGCTAAGTAATAAAATTAAAAAATCTGTTGTTGAAATTGGTGAAACTTTTACTGAAATTCCCAAAGAAGAATTACTTATTTTAGACCAAATAGCCTACAAACTACACAAAGAAAAAAAAGGAAATAACACTGCACATGCCATTTTTATTGATAAAGAAAATGATAAAACGAGCCAGCTTGCCATGATTTGGTTAAAAACAGGGCTTCATTATTACGGACTTGAAAACCTATTCAACATCGAGTCTGCTGGTATTGAAAATAATTCGAAACATGTAAATCTTAATTCGCTAAATCAATTCGGTTTTAAGGTTAAAAATGATAAAAACAACAAAATAAAACTCAAGTTTGGCTCCGGGAGTTGGGACATTCACCCCAAAAACATAGAAAGCTTAACCGAAACCCCTCGAACCATTAAAATCGCCACCGAAGAAGGAATTCTAAAAAACCATATTACTTTACACCTAAACGACACCCATAGTATCCCTAAAGAAATGCTATATATTGCAACTCGTATCAATAATTTAGAACAAATAATTAAATAATTTCATCATGAAACTTTCAGAAATAAAAAACATCCTTGCAAGAGAAAAGAACATCGCCTTTCAATTACCAAACCGACAATTGGTACCAAAACATTTTCATGTTACCGAAGTAGGGAAAATAACCAAGCACTTTATTGATTGCGGTGGTACCGTTCGCAACGAGGAAGTAGTAAACTTTCAATTATGGAGCGCCGATGATTACAACCACCGTTTGCACCCAGAAAAACTACTGCACATCATAGAGCTTTCTGAAAAAACTTTGGGCATTGGCGATTTAGACATTGAAGTAGAATACCAAGGAGAAACCATTGGCAAGTTCGGATTGGACTATAACGGTGAAAATTTCTTGCTCACAACCAAACAAACCGATTGTTTGGCCAAAGATAACTGCGGAATCCCTGCCGAAAAACCAAAAGTACGATTGTCTAACCTCAACAACGAACCTTGTTGTGAGCCTGGAGGAAACTGCTGCTAATTATAAACAAACACAATTAATAATGATATCAACACAAACCCACCTATTCACAGAAATAGAACAAACCATAAAAAGTCTGAAACCAGAAACCATTTCAGAGGAAAGAAAAGCAACTTTACAACCTTTAATTGAGTTTGTTCAGGAAAAAGTGTCAAACCAACAAGACATCCGAATAAATTTTATTTGCACTCACAACTCGCGTCGCAGTCACCTATCACAGGTTTGGGCTCAAACCATGGCCGCGTACTTTAACATAAAAAATGTATTTTGTTATTCGGGAGGCACCGAAGCCACGGCATTGTTCCCCATGGCAGCCGAAGCGCTAAAAAATTCAGGATTCCTAATACAAACCCTTTCCGAAGGTAAAAACCCTGTATACAGTATTAAATATTCTGAAAATGCCCATCCGGTTATTGGTTTTTCAAAAAAACTGGATGACGATTTTAACCCGAAATCGGCATTCGCGGCCATTATGACCTGCGACTCGGCCAATGAAGCTTGCCCATTTGTTCCCGGAGCTGAAAAACGAATCCCTATTACATTTGAAGACCCCAAAGCATTTGATGGCACCCCACAACAGGCTGAAAAATATAACGAACGTAGCATCCAAATTGCTACCGAATTGTTTTATGTATTTTCTAAAATTCAATCTTAACATGGCAAAAACTAAAAAATTGAGTTTTCTCGACAGAAACCTCACCCTTTGGATTTTTGTAGCCATGGCACTTGGCGTTGGTATTGGTTATTTCTTTCCCTCGTTTCCAAACGTTATCAATGCCATGAGCAGCGGCACTACCAATATTCCCATTGCCATTGGTTTGATTTTGATGATGTACCCGCCATTAGCAAAGGTGAATTATTCGTTATTACCAAAAGTGTTTAAAAACACCAAAATCCTTTCCATATCATTGGTTTTAAACTGGATTATTGGCCCAGTATTGATGTTTGTATTGGCCATCACGTTTTTAAGGGACTACCCTGAATATATGGTCGGACTTATTTTAATTGGTCTTGCCAGATGCATTGCTATGGTTTTAGTTTGGAACGACTTAGCCGATGGAAGCAGTGAATACGGCGCAGGATTAGTTGCGTTAAACAGTATCTTTCAGGTGTTTGCGTACAGCTTTTACGCTTGGATTTTTATCACCATCCTCCCGCCATATTTCGGATTTGAAGGCGCTATTATAGATATTTCTATTGCTACCATTGCCGAAAGTGTAGCTATCTATTTAGGCATACCATTTTTAATGGGTATTTTAAGTCGATGGATTTTAGTAAAATTAAAAGGTGAAACTTGGTACAACCAAACGTTTATTCCGGCTGTTTCGCCGTTAACGCTCATTGCGCTTTTATTCACCATTATAGTCATGTTTTCTTTAAAAGGTGAGTTAATTGTTGAAATTCCCATGGATGTCGTAATTATTGCCATCCCGCTGTTGGTTTATTTCACATTAATGTTCATCATTGGCTTTTTCTTTACCAAAGCCACGGGAGCTGAATATGACAAAACCACATCGGTCGCTTTCACGGCAGCAGGAAACAATTTTGAACTTGCCATTGCTGTAGCCATTGCGGTTTTCGGGCTCAATTCCGGGCAAGCTTTTGCCGGCGTTATCGGCCCACTGGTTGAAGTACCAGCACTAATCTTATTAGTACGCGTTTCGTTTTGGCTAAGGAATAAATATTACGGAAAAAAAAGCACCGCTACTAAAGCAGTATAAAATCAAAAACGGTTCAGTTAAAATAACTGAACCGTTTTTTCTTCTGAATAAATTAATCCTCCAGCAAGTCGGTAATATATTTTGGTGCCCGTATTGGCCGATTGGTATTTTTATCAATAAATACCAAAACGGTACTTGCTGTGGTCAAAATTTCACCTACTTCATTAGTGATTTCATAGTCAAATTCTATCTTCGCAGAAGGGCGTTTTTTTAGTTGAGTTTTTACGTTAATTACATCATCATAAACCGCTGATTTTTTATAATTTATGCTGAGTGAAATTACGGGTAGCATTACCCCGTTTTCTTCCATCGATTTATACGATATTCCGTGCTTTCGCAACCATTCAATCCTACCCATTTCAAGATATAATGCGTAGTTTCCGTGATAAACAATGCCCATTTGATCGGTTTCACCGTACCTCACTCTTATTTGTATTTTGTCGAATTTCATAAGTCTATTTGGATATTTTTTTGTAGCTTCGGCATAAGCATTAAACATGCGGAAAAATTTCTAAAAATTCAACACTAATTGATTTTTTTTTTAAGAATTTTGTTCACATATTTGCCACTCCTAACGGGGACACAGAAAGGTATTTTTCTTTCATTATCTAGCTAACTTTTAAAAATCTGTATATTTAAAAATGAGTGTAACTGCGCAATCGGTTTGGAATAACTGTCTTGAATTTATAAAGGATAATATCCAACCGCAAGCATACAAAACATGGTTTGAACCCATCGTTGCAGTGAAGCTTACAGATACTGCTTTAAGCATTCAAGTGCCCAGTAAGTTTTTTTACGAATGGCTTGAAGAGCACTATGTGAAAATTTTAAAAGTTGCCCTTACCAAAGAATTGGGCGAAACAGCCAAGTTGGTTTACATTATTAAAATGGAAAACACCTATGGCAACAAGCAACCTTTTACAGAAAAAATTCCTAGCTCTAACCGAAGTGCGGTAAAATCACAAGATGTTGACATTCCTCTAAACAATAAAAATCCAGAATTGCGAAATCCATTCGTTATTCCCGGAATAAGAAATGTTAAGATTGAGTCGCAACTTAACCCGAATTATAGCTTTGAGAATTTCTTGGAAGGCGATTCCAACCGATTGGCCAGAAGTGCTGGTTTAGCGGTAGCCGCCAAACCAGGAGGCACATCGTTTAATCCGTTGCTTATTTTTGGTGGCGTTGGTTTAGGAAAAACCCATTTAGCGCACGCTATTGGTGTTGATATAAAAGACAAATACCCCGAAAAAACGGTACTGTATATTTCTGCTGAAAAATTTACACAACAATATATTGATGCGATAAAAAAGAATAATAGAAACGACTTTATTCACTTTTATCAAATTATTGATGTATTGATTATTGACGATGTACAATTCCTTTCTGGAAAAACAGGAACGCAAGATGTATTCTTCCATATTTTCAACCACTTACACCAAAACGGCAAACAAGTGGTACTAACCAGTGATAAAGCACCGGTTGATATGCAGGACATTGAGCAACGTTTGTTATCGCGTTTTAAGTGGGGATTATCGGCCGAATTGCAGAGCCCCGATTTTGAAACCCGTGTTTCTATTTTAAGAAACAAATTGTACCGCGATGGTGTTGAAATGCCCGATGAAATTATTGAATACGTGGCCAAAAACATCAAAACCAATGTGAGGGAATTGGAAGGCGCTATTATTTCATTGATTGCACAATCATCGTTCAACAAAAAGGAAATCACTTTAGATTTAGCTCGAGTTATTGTTGAAAAATTTGTAAAAAACACCAAAAGGGAGGTGTCTATCGATTATATCCAAAAGGTGGTTTCAGATTATTTTCAAATGGATGTAGACACCCTTCAATCGAAAACCAGAAAACGCCACATTGTACAGGCGCGCCAATTGGCTATGTTTTTTGCCAAAAAATTCACAAAAGCGTCATTAGCCAGTATTGGTTCGCAAATAGGGAAACGCGACCACGCTACGGTACTACACGCTTGCAAAACAGTAGACAATCTATCTTCAACCGACAAGCAATTTAGAAAGTACGTTGAAGACATCACCAAAAAACTGTCTGTTTAAAACCCTTTTAAAATGACAAAAATACTCATGGTTTGCCTCGGAAACATTTGCCGTTCTCCATTGGCAGAAGGTATTTTACGATCTAAACTACCCTCCAATGGTTTTACCGTAGATTCGGCGGGAACAGCTGCTTACCACATTGGAAGCACGCCCGACCAACGCTCGGTGGCCGTAGCCAGAAAATACGGATTGGATATTTCAAATTTAAGAGGACGCCAGTTTGAAGTTGAAGATTTTGACCGATTCGATTTCATTTACGTTATGGACAGTTCTAATTTCCAGAACGTCGTAAAACTGGCTAGAAACAACAACGACATTTCAAAAGTGAAAATGATTTTAAACGAAGTTCACCCTAAAAAAGACTTCGAAGTGCCCGACCCCTACTACGGCGGCGATCAAGGTTTTGAAAATGTTTATAACATGCTTAACGAAGCCTGCGATATTATCGCAAAAAAAGTAAACCCCTAACCTAATGGCACTTAGTATCTTATTTACTAACTTTACGTAAAAAGATGCTCCATGAAACATTTAACCGCCATTTGGTTTTGCCTATTAACCGCTTTAGGGTTTTCGCAAACCATTCAACTCGAAACCTTCGCTACTGGATTTTCAAATCCTGTGGAAATGGCCCACGCCAACGACAACCGATTATTTGTTGTTGAAAAATCAGGAATTATTAAGGTAGTGACTCCCGACGGCAGCGTCAATGCCACGCCGTTTTTAGATATTTCAAACTTGGTGGGCTCCGGCGGCGAACGCGGACTATTAGGCTTGGCTTTTTCACCAGATTATAATACTTCTGGAAAGTTTTATGTAAACTATACCGACAACACCAGCAGCAATACCCCCAATACCATTATAGCACGATATACCGTGAGCAACAATTCAGATATTGCCAATAGCCAACGGAGAAATTTTACTAAGTTACCAACAGCCTTACAGCAATCATAACGGCGGAAAGTTAGCCTTTGGCGGCGATGGCTTTCTTTATATTGGATCAGGTGATGGCGGTAGTGGAGGCGATCCACAAAACCGCGCGCAAAATATCACCAGCCTTTTCGGGAAATTATTACGCATTGATGTAAGTGGAAACAGTGGCTACACCATTCCCAATTCAAATCCGTATTCTAATTCGGCCAACGGACCCGATGACCCAAGGCTCGAAATTTTTGCTATTGGATTAAGAAATCCATGGAAATTTTCATTTGACAAATCTACAAACGATTTATGGATTGCCGATGTGGGTCAAAACGATTACGAGGAAATCAATATGGTAAATGGCTCCGGCTCACCGGGCGATAATTACGGGTGGCGGTGCTACGAAGGCACACACGAATTCAACACCAGTGCTAATTGTCCAACTGGCGGATTAAGTGCAACCATTGCTCCAATTGCAGAATACCCCCACGAAGGCAGTGGTTGCTCTGGCTCCATTACTGGCGGTTACGTTTACCGTGGCACAAACTACCCCAACTTTAGTGGAAAATATTTTTTTGCCGATTATTGCAAACAGAACATTGGCATTTTAACCAATAACGGTAGTTGGTCGCTAGCTTTTCAAACCGCAAATATTAGCCAAGGTTGGACGAGTTTGGGCAAAGATGCCAATGGTGAATTGTACATTGCCGGAGGTTCCAGCATTTACAAAATAACCGATGCCAATTTGAACTCCAAAACTTTCGATAATACAGATTTCAATTTGTACCCCAATCCTGCTACTGAGCAGGTTACTTTCCATTTACCCCATCTTTTTAATGAAACTGCATCTATTTCAATTTATAATATTAAGGGGCGAAAAATGAAGACGCACTACCCTGCTGAAAAAACATTCAGTTTTTCTATGGAAACTTACCAAAAAGGGCTTTATTTTGTGGAAGTAAATTTGAACAACGGTTCAAAACTTTCAAAAAAACTTATCATTCATTAAATGACAAACCGAATAGGCCAACTTTACTTGATTCCAACCACTTTGGGCGACCACGACCCCATGGAAGTACTTCCGGCTTCAGTAAAACATGTAATTGAGAACACCAATACTTTTATTGTTGAAAATGAAAAAACGGCAAGGCGCTTCATAAAACGTATCTGCCCGGAAAAGTCACAGCCCTCGCTTAACATTTTTCTGTTAAACAAATTCACTGAAGCCACCGAGGTTCCCGGTTTTTTAAATCCTTGTTTACAAGGAACAGATGTTGGTCTGCTTTCGGAAGCCGGATGCCCTGGGGTGGCCGATCCTGGAGCCGATGTGGTAAAAATAGCCCACGAAAAAAACATAAAAGTGGTGCCGCTTGTTGGCCCTTCTTCAATTTTAATGGCTATGATGGGTTCGGGCATGAACGGACAAAGTTTTGCATTTAATGGTTATTTGCCCATTGATAAAGCCGAACGTAAGAAAGAAATAAAGCGTTTAGAACGTCTGTCGTTTGAGCATAATCAATCGCAACTATTCATTGAAACGCCTTACCGAAACAATAAAATGCTCGAAGGGCTAATTTCTGTTTTAGACCAAAACACGAGTATTTGTGTAGCATGCGATATCACCCTTCCAACGGAATTCATTAAAACCCTAACTGCCAAACAATGGAAAAAAAATATGGTAGACCTTCATAAAAGACCTACCATTTTTATAATCCATAAATTCTAACCTGATTAGATCGCTTTTGCCTTTTTATTGGGTTTTACAAACGACGTATCATATCCAGAAAAACGCTTCATATAGTAGTAAACCGTTGTTCCGTAGCCATCAGCAAAGTTATCTAAGCCATAACTACGTAAATACTTTTTCACGCTACCTGGACCGGCCAAGTGGGCCGCTGCCAAAATACCTGATTCGGTGACAATAATGCCGTTAATGCGCTTTCCAACAAAGTTTTTAATATCCCGTCTTAAAATCCATTTGTTACGTGCCGTATTGGCCAAAAAGGCCTTTTCCTGCAACCTTGGGTTCTTTAAAAACTTAGCTGGGTTGTGTATTCCGATTAATTTTAGTGTAGATGCTCCAAATTGGTACTTTCCCAAATACCCATAAGTATTTACCGAATTGTAGTTACCGCCAGACTCTTTAAAGGCCAAAGCTTCCTTAAATCCCACAAACGATTTTCCTAAATAAGGTGTGAACACCTCATCAGCATCATCGTCTTTCAATAAAGCCAAAAGGTCATCGCTTTGTTGAGTGTCATCAATAACGGTGTAGTTTAAATTTAAGCCTTCTGTAGAATAGTTGCCCAAATCAATGGTCTCATCAGTTTGAAACGAAGTGCCCAAAAGCACTATTACTGTAAGCGTAAGGGTTGTAAAACCTGCTATATGCTTTACCATAGTTTTAAATTTTTTCAGCCTACTTAAATACAAAAAGTATGCCTTGAAATTTGAGCGTGCAAAATTAGTTATTATTTCAATAACTTCAAAATTAATCGATTAAGTACTTTTTTTAATGGTAGAATAGATGAAATACAGCCCCTTTATTGCTGAATTCCAGCGTAGGAAAGGGTATTTTTATCATATTAAAAACATCAAAAACAGTCATCAATAATCTTGATTCGGTTCTAATCTTACTCAAATTTATATCAAAACTTAAATAGAATTGCCTGTACCTGTCGTAATTTGTCAACAATTGACTGTCAATATCTTTTGAACCGTACAACATCCCTTCTCCGCCATAACCCACGGCTACATTGAGCCATTTGGGTATGTTACTTTCTTTAAAAAAGTCGTGCAGATTAAAACTCAACCAATAAGTTTGCCCGTTATAATCTTTTAACATTTGCTCTATATACGTTGCACCGAGCTTATTTGGATTTAAGGATGCATATTTTGTTTGATGAAAAGAGTATTTTAACGCAATTCGTTGCTCATTCCAAAGCAATTCCTGCCCAATGTATAGCCCCGTTCCTGCTCCGTTTGCCAGAATATCGCCCCATGAAAAGCCCCATTCTTTGGAGTAACCATCTAGCACCTCAACAGCTGTTAAAAAAGTAAAACCCAAAGTCGCACCGTAAATGAGTTGGTCTTTTTTTTGAACCCCGCTCCAGTTTAAAAGCTGCGCTCCATGTTTTCCCATTTGGTAGGCGGTGAAGGCGTGCCCCAACTTATCCATTTGCAACCATTGGCTATTATCATTAACCGTATGGAATTTTGAGCGTTCGAAATCGGCATACCAAATTTGGTTAAGCCCCAGTAAAGTCAATGCAGAAAGTGAAGTTTCGGTAGCGACAACTGCATTTCGTCGTGATGTATTTAAACTATCGCTGGGTTTTAGAAAAGTATTGAGCTTAGACTGCGAAAACAAGCTAAAGGGTAAGAAAACAAAGCAGATAATATATTTAATTGCCCTTTTTCCCACTACTTGTTGATGCCTTGTTGTGATAAGTAACGTTGGTATGCCCTTGCATTGGCATTATGTTGCGAAAGGTTTTTGGCAAACTTATGGAATCCCAAACGACTGGCATCGGCAGCAAAATATAAATACTTGTGCTTTTCGTAATTGAGCACAGCATTTATAGCCGAAATATCTGGCATAGCTATTGGTCCAGGAGGTAAGCCCCTTCTTTTATATGTATTATAAGGCGAATCGATTTCTTTATGAACATTCAAAACGCGCTTAATGATGGTATTTTTATATTTTGGAAGCTGATAAGCGGCAAACTTTAAAGTGGGGTCGGCCTGAAGCGGCATCCCAATACGCAATCGGTTCATATATACGCCAGCAATTCGAGGTTGTTCGCTGGCTTGTTTAGACTCTTCGTGCACAATTGAGGCCAAAGTAATCACTTCGGCAGGCGACAATCCTATTTCCTTGGCTTTTGCCAATCGGCTTTCGTTCCAAAAACGCTTGTATTCTTTAAGCATTCGGCTTCTGAAATCTTCCGCAGAAGTATTCCAAAAGAATTCATAACTATTTGGTAAATACATCCCCAAAGCTGTGGCTTCACTAAAATTATTTTCAGCTAAAAATGGTTCATTGGTCATGGCTTCCAAAAGCGACAAACTATCGGCTTCTATTTGAGTAGCGATTCGTCCGGCCAACTTTTCCAAAGTTTCCTGATTGTTGAACGATAATTTTATGGGCAAGTTTTTACTTCGAATGGAATTGATAATATCGTTATTACTCATGCCTTTTTTTATCATAAAACGGCCCGCTTTGATATTTGAAGTGTATTTTTTCCGTTCGGCCAAAGCATCAAACGAGTCCATATCGTCGAGCAAAGGTTCCAATTGGCTCCTAACTTCATCATATGAAACATTTGTAGGCACATAGATATAAGCTTCCTCGTTATTAAATGCTGTATTGGGCCTTAGCATGGCGTTGTAAACAAAATAGGCAAAATAGGCGGCCACTACCAAACCTAAAACCGCAATGGCCAGGAGTATCTTTTTTATGTACATTTAATTGTTTTTAATAAGCTGAAATAGGTATTCGTTTTTAAAACTACCGTTAACTACGTTCCAATCTTTTTTGAGGCCGACTTCTTTAAACCCCTGACTTACGAACAGCTTTTGGCTGGCTTTATTTTCTTCTGAAATATTGCAATAGAGTTGATGCAACCCCAAATGGACAAAACTGTAATTAACCACCATTTTTAGTGCTTCCTTGCCGTAACCTTTTGCACGATCATTCACCGATTTTACCAAAATACCCACTCCGGCACGTTTATTTTTAAAATCGAAATCGAACAAATCTATCAATCCAATCGTTTCTTTATTGTAATTTGAAATGACCAAACGCAATTGCTTTACCTCATAAATATCTTTATGGGCATTCTCTAAATATTGTTTGATTAAAAATTTGGAATAGGGCGTTTGCGTATTGCTGATTTCCCAAACGGCTTCATCGTTTTCTACCTCATGGACAAACTCTAGATCTTCAGGCTCAAGCGCACGTAAAAATATGTTTTCGCCTTTTAGAGTAATCATATCGTTCCTTTGAAAACAAATTTAGCAGGGCCAATGAGCCAAACATTTTTATAGGCACCGTTTTCAACATCGAAACGTACTTGCAGTTTGCCGCCTTCAACATTCAGGTTTATTAAGTTTTTTTCAGTTTCGCCAATATAGTGCATACCAATGGCCACCGCAGTAACGCCCGTTCCGCAAGACAAGGTTTCATCCTCTACCCCACGCTCGTAGGTGCGTACCCGAAACGCACCGTCGTCAATCTTTTTTACGAAATTCACGTTAGTGCCCTCTTGATTGTATGGTTGCCCGTATCTTATTTTTGCACCGACATTTTTTATATCGAAACCTTCAATTTTATTTTCAAACTGAACGTGGTGTGGCGAACCCGTATTTAAAAACACGTGATTTTTAAACTGCTCAACCGTATCGACATCCTGCATTTGCAGCTCAACAATGCCATCGTTTATTTTAGCGTGGTGCAGCCCGTCAATGGCCTCGAAAGTACATTTATTTTTTATAACACCGAGTTGCTGGGCAAAAGCCACTAAACAACGTCCGCCATTACCGCACATGGTACTTTCGTTTCCGTCGGCATTGTAATACACCATTTTAAAATCGTAATCGTCGTGGTTTTCCAAAAGGATAAGTCCGTCGGCACCTATGCCAAAACGTCGGTCGCACAACCAATTGATTTGTTTGGTATTATTTTTGTCGAATGTTTGTTGACGATTATCAATCATCACAAAATCGTTTCCCGTTCCTTGATATTTGTAAAAAGTCTGCTGCATAATAATGCACAAAGATATGAATATTATCGCGTTTTATTGACTGTTAAATCACCGTTAAACGCGACGTTAAAAATCGTTAAAAGCAGAATGGGTAATTCAATAAATATTTAATTTTAATCGTTAAATAATTATTCAATTAATAGTAAAAACTAAAAAAGGATAAATTTTAAATTATGAAGAAAATTTTAGCACTAGTATTGGTTTCTGCACTGGGAGGTATTTTCACTCTGGGAGCCTACAAGCTTTTTTTAGAAGAAAAACAACCCGTTGTGGTTACTGCACAAACGGAAACCCCAACTTTTTTACCCACAAGTAATATTGGCAATTTAAATAACATTTTAGAGTCACCCGACTTTTCCCTTGCCGCAGAAAATACGGTAAATGCCGTGGTGCACGTTAAAAATGTAACCCTAAGTTCTGGTCAGTTTACGTTACAGGATTTGTTTTCCGGACGGCAACCACAACAGCGCGCCCAGATGGGAACAGGCTCGGGAGTGATTATAAATTCCGATGGTTACATTATTACCAACAACCACGTCATTAAAAACGCGCATGAGCTTTCGGTAACACTGAACAACAATAAAACCTACACGGCGGAACTGATTGGTGCCGATGCCAAAACCGACATCGCGCTATTAAAAATCAATGCCGATGAAGACCTACCTTATGTTACTTTTGCAGATTCAGACACGGTAAAAGTTGGTGAATGGGTATTGGCGGTGGGCAACCCGTTCAATCTGACTTCAACCGTAACGGCGGGCATTGTTAGTGCCAAATCGAGGGATTTATCAGGAACTAGTTCGCAATCGTTTATTCAAACGGATGCAGCGGTTAACCCAGGAAATTCTGGAGGTGCTTTGGTAAACACCAATGGTGAATTGGTGGGCATCAACACGGCCATTACCTCACAAACGGGATCGTACATTGGTTACTCGTTTGCCGTACCGAGCAATATTGCCCGAAAGGTGATTGAAGATATTATGGAATATGGTAACGTTCAAAACGGAATTTTAGGTATTGAAGGCGTGCCGTTACCAATAGATAACACTACTGCTGAACGATTGGACATCGATGTGTCATCCGTTAGAGGAGATACCGAAGGGATTTACATTGGTGGCGTTGTTGAAGATTCAGGTGCCGATAAAGCCGGATTGAAAAAAGGCGACATCATCAAGGAAATCGACAACATTAAAGTATCTAAATTTTCAGATTTAACAGGCCATTTAAGTGCCAAACGTCCTAACGACGTGGTGCAATTGAAGCTATCTAGAAGCGGTAATATTGAAACCGTTAACGTAACCTTGGCTAAACGCCAAACCTACAACATGCCTTTGGTGGGGCTTGTAAAAAACGCGAAGTCGGCAGACCTGAAAAAATACAAAGCTTCCAACGGCGTTAAAATTTTGGAACTGAACGACCGCTACGAAGCATATTGGAGAAGAAACGGTATTACTGAAGGTTGCATCGTTACGGCTATAAATGATGAAAAAGTAGATTCGGTTGATGATATTCAAAGAATACTGAAAAACAACACATCGTCCGAAATGCGCATTGAACTCATTAACACCAACGGCGAAAAGGAACGCTATAATTTCAGATAAAAATAAAATCACGAATTAAAACACCCCGTTAAAAAATCAACTTTATCGGGGTGTTTTTGTTTGCAGTTTCCCGATAAAAATAGCGTAAAAAACCAGGCTTATCCCTTCATATTTACGGATGAACGATTTTTTATGCAAATGCTTTACGAAAACGTTTGAAATATGGTATTTTTAGGCATCCAAATACAACTAAAACTAAACTATTATGAGTTCCATCAAAACTTACGAAAAGGAATTGGCCTTTCAGGCAGACCGACGAAAAGCGACCGTAGAATTTATTAAAATTGTAAGTGATTTGTGGTACGACAAATCCATCGAATTGGTACTTTTCAGAAACCAATTAATCGACAGAAATGTGAGCCAAATTTTAAACCTGCACGAATATGCTGGGAAGTTTGTTCAAAAGCCCATTTCTATTTTTGATTCGGTAGAAATTGCACAGGCCATAAAATCGTTGAATATCCCACCGGCAAAACTGGATATTGGAAAACTCACTTACGAATTCCATTTAGAAGAAAATAGCCAGATTAACGCCACCCGATTTGTTGCTTCAAAATTAAGGGAAGCTAATAAAAATGGAAGTATTGAACCAAAAGACGTGGTGCTTTACGGTTTCGGTCGTATTGGCCGATTAGTAGCACGCGAACTCATGGTACGCACCGGAAAAGGCAGCCAATTACGATTACGGGCCATTGTAACCCGTGGTGAACTCAACGAAAATATTTTAGAAAAGCGCGCCGCCCTTTTACGGAACGATTCGGTTCATGGTGAGTTTTCAGGCACGGTTTCGGTCGATTTAAAAAAGAAAGCCCTCATTATAAACGGCACTACGGTACACATGATTTCTGCCAATGCCCCCGAAGATATCGACTATACCACATTTAATATAAACAACGCCTTGGTTATTGATAATACGGGTGCATTTCGAGACCAACCGGGTTTAAGCCGACACCTAAAAGCCAAAGGCATTGACAAAGTGCTTTTGACCGCCCCGGGGAAAGAAGTGCCCAATATTGTTTATGGCGTTAACCACAAAGCATACAACCCAGATAAACTGAATATTTTTTCGGCAGCATCGTGTACCACCAATGCCATCACCCCTATTTTAAAGGTTGTTGAGGATTCTTTTGGCGTAAAAAGTGGCCATTTGGAAACCATTCACGCTTATACCAATGATCAAAATTTAGTGGATAATTTTCATAAAAAATACCGTCGAGGTCGAGCGGCAGCCCTAAATATGGTAATTACCGAAACTGGTGCCGGCCAAGCCGTAGCCAAAGCTCTGCCCACTTTAGAAGGGAAACTCACATCGAGCGCCATTCGGGTGCCTGTGCCCAATGGGTCTTTGGCCATTCTAAACTTGGAATTGAAAAATAAAACTTCGGTGGACGGCGTAAATACCATTTTAAAAAAATATGCCTTGGAAGGCGATTTGGTAGAACAGATAAAATATGAATTGAGTGATGAGCTGGTTTCGAGCGATATTGTGGGCTGTTCGGCACCTTCCATTTATGACAGTAAGGCTACCATTGTGCGGAAAGATGGAAAAAACTGTATTCTATACATTTGGTACGATAACGAGTATGGTTACAGCCACCAAGTAATTAGGTTAGCAAAATATATTGCCAAAGTAAGACGTTATACCTACTATTAAAATAAAAACATCTAAAATAAACTTAGCGTCGTATATAAAAAAAGCCTCATTTTATGGGGCTTTTTAAATGATTTATAATCAATTAATAAACAATATTTTATAAATTCGCAAACCAAATACATTTATTAAAATCACACCCGAAATGAATCCTATCAAATCGTTATTTTTTATAGTATTTACATGTCTTTTATCATTTAATTCATTTTCGCAAACCGACCAAGAGGAAGAAAAACTTTCGTTGAACAGTGGCTCTATCGATAATCAATTTGAATTTGTGATAAGACGCTCAAACAGCTGGCAGGAATACAAAACGGTTAAAAAAACATGGCTTTACACGCTTAAAGCGCATACTTTAGACTCATTAAAAGCTGTGCATAAAGATTTGGCAGAAACGCAAACCGTAGTAAAAACACAGGCCAAGGAAATTGAAAATTTAAAGTCAAACCTTTTAAGCACCCAAAACAAATTAGACAAAACCAATGCCGAAAAAGACAGCATGGCGCTTTTCGGAATACAGATGAGCAAAGGTGGTTACAACGGACTAATGTGGTCTATCATCGCCGGACTATTGGCTTTACTCCTATTATTCATTTATAAATTTAAGAATAGTAACGCCATTACCCGCGAGGCCAGAAAATCGTTGGCTGAAATTGAAGAGGAATTCGACGAGCACCGAAGAACAGCCCTTGAGCGCGAACAAAAAGTAAGACGCCAGTTGCAGGACGAAATCAACAAACAAAAGAAAATTTAGGCTTCCTTAAAAAGCCTAAAACTGCCAAAATTTCATAATGTTCTTTAGTTTAATTGGAACATTTTTTGTGTTAGGTTACGGTGCAAATTTTATAGTTTAATTTTAAAAAAATTTAGATTATGGAAAAAACACCTGTCAGCGTTCAGCTTATTGGAAAAGAAAAAGAGTATTACCTTATCAAGTTTCCGAATTTAAAAATCCCCGTAAAGGTCAACCATAACCTTTATACCAAAATGAAGCACAGTAAAGACTATCTGTTTTTGGAACAAAACAAGGAACGTTTTAAAAGCAACTCAGCATAATCAAAACATAAAATCACTTACCAAAAGGTTGAATTTATCAAATGAATTCAACCTTTTTTGTTTTCTGAAAATCATGTAAATTAGAGTCGGCAGACTCTTCCGTAGAGCATAAAACCACCATCTAAAATTATGAGTTTAAAAAACCTCGACAAAATAGCGTCCCATTTTAGCAGCACACCGAAAATGCCCGTATTATTTTTGGGCCACGGCTCTCCTATGAACGCCATTGAAGAAAATGAATTTGTGGCGTCGTTTAAAAAACTGGGCAAGGAACTTGTTCGCCCCAATGCTATTTTGTGCATTTCGGCACACTGGGAAACCCGTGGCACTTACGTTACTGCCATGCCCAACCCGCGAACCATTCACGATTTTGGTGGTTTTCCGCAGGAATTGTTCGATGTGCAATACCCAGCACCAGGCAGTCCGGAATTAGCCCAAGCCACCCAACAACTCGTCACCTCAACCGAAGTGGGTTTGGATAATAAATGGGACTGGACCACGGCGCATGGAGCGTCATCAAACACCTGTACCCCAATGCCGATATTCCGGTAATACAAATGAGTATCGATTATTCCAAACCACCGCAATACCATTACGATTTGGCAAAAGAACTCTACAGTCTCAGACAAAAAGGCATCTTGATTATTGGCAGCGGCAATATGGTTCACAATTTAAGAATGGTAGCCTGGAACAAATTGAACGACACTTTTGCTTTCGATTGGGCCGCCGAAGCTAACGACACCATGAAACAATTTATTTTGGATGGCAACCACCAAAACCTCATCAACTTTAAATCGCAAGGGCGGGCATTCGAATTGGCCATACCCACACCCGAACATTATTTACCCCTGCTTTATACTTTGGCGCTAAAAGACGAAAAGGAAGCCATTTCCATTTTTAACGACAAACCCGTGGCGGGTTCTTTAACCATGACTTCGGTGAAAATTGGTTAACCCGTTGTGCTTTTGGAAAAAAACGTCAATTCCAGTGGATTTTTCGATTGAAATGAGAAAAATTTGTATCGAGAATTAATGTTTTGGTAACCAAATAGTTCTCGATACAATTTTTTAAGCTCCGCTTAGGTATCTTCAATCAAAATATATTTTGATTTCGATAATCTCAAAATCACTCGAACTGACGGATAAACTAAATTTCATGTTCAAAATGCACAACGGATTTGGTTAGTAAGCTTTATTTGATTTTGTATAATTTTTCGACTACCTTCGTTTAACGTCTGATATAAGTCATTGAAACGACGCATATCATTAAAGTTGTAACCAATTATAGAATAGAGTGGCGTATAAAAAATTAAAATATTGGTTTGATAAAGATTTAGTTATCGCACTTGCGGAGAAATTATCTTCGAATAATTCTTCTTATAACAAAGCCTCTTTAATACAGAATATCGAATTAAAATTAGAATGTCTTGAGTTAAAAGACAGAGTAGAATTAATAGCCGACCAATTACATAAGAGTTTTGATTATAATTACAACTTAGGGCTTCTACAATTGATTGACATATTAGGACCAGAAAATAAAAGTGAAACAGGAATGTTTACCGAGTTTTACTGGGTAATGCCTATTGCTAAATATGTAGAAAAGTATGGCATAAATAATTTTGAAAAATCAATGAATGCCATAGAAGAAATAACCAAACGAAATACAGGGGAATATGCTATTCGTCCATATATTTTACAACATTTTGATAAAACGCTTAAGCAAATGGTAAAGTGGTCAGAATATTCAAACTTTCATATTAGGCGGTTAGCAAGTGAAGGAGTAAGACCGAGACTACCTTGGGCAAAAAAATTAGACATTTTTATTGAAGACCCAAAACCAATAATTCCTATTTTAAACAATTTAAAAGATGATAAATCTAAATATGTTCAAAAATCTGTAGCTAATTGCTTAAACGACATATTAAAAGATAACTTTAGCATTGGTAAGGAAATTATAGAAAGCTGGAACACTAATGAGATAACCAAAGAAAGACAATGGATTATAAAACACGCTCTTAGAAATTTAATAAAGAAAGAAGATAAATGGGCACTGAAAATTATTAAAATAAACAACTAACATTCAAATAAAAAAATGAAACAAATTATTTACTCAATTGCTATAGCAATATTTACAACAGCAACTGTCTTCTCGCAAAATTCTGAAACAAACCCAATACTAAAAAATAAAATTAAAGAACTGAGCTTTATGGAAGGTAATTGGAAAGGTACAGGATGGATGATGAATAGAAATGGAAAATCGGAATTTTCTCAAACAGAAGAAGTTCAATTTAAATTAGACTCTACCGCTATTTTAATTGAAGGAAAGGGAATTTCTAATGGAAAAGTTATACATAATGCGTTAGCAATTTTAACTTATGATAAAAATAAAGAACATTATTCTTTCCGTTCATATTTGCCAAGTGGAATGACAGCTGAATTTAAAGCAGAAATAATTGATAATAAACTATACTGGTATCCAAATGAAAATGTACGTTACATAGTTTGGTTAAATGAAAACAAACAATGGTATGAAATAGGAGAATACAAAAGAGGTGAAAAATGGAACAAATTCTTTGAAATGACACTCGATAAAAAATAATAACTGGTTACAACAATGGCTATAAACAATTGCTATTACAGGCTTATCCTGAAAATTCCTGCGGAATTTTCAGCTTGTCGTGTACTTGCAAAAGTGCGTGCTAACACACGCAACTGTTCATAGCCGAGACCGTTAAACGAAAAACCCAATACCTTAATCAAAACCTAATCACAAAAACCTTTTTTCAATTGCTCACCATTAGGCAGTCTTTAGTAAAAAAGCTTATTTTTAATAGTTGTTGAACATTCATGAAAAAATAATTTTCAATTAAAAAAAACACTAATTTTGTTTAAACTATTTTTCGTTGTACATTACCTAAATGCAGAAATATATTGTTGTCAATCAGCCAGAAAAATGGAATTTTTCGATTGAGAATATTACGGTAATTTCATCACAGGATTACCTTACCAACCCCCAATTTTCCTTACTTAAAAAAGCCCGTATTTTTAATCTTTGCAAAGATTACAATTACCAATCTAAAGGCTATTACGTATCGCTTTTGGCAGAAGCCCGAGGCCATTTGGCTGTTCCCACGGTAAAAAACATGGTCGATTTAAAAACCTTAAAACTGGTGCGCATCGTATCGGATGAGTTTGACGACATCATCCAGCAAAGTTTAAAAAACATTAAATCGCGTGAGTTTACGTTGAGCATTTATTTTGGGCAGAACGTGGCCCAAAAATACAAGGAGCTCAGCAACTTGTTTTACAAACATTTTCAGGTGCCTTTTTTTAGGGTGAAATTCAGTTATAGCACCAAATGGAACATACAGAGCGTTAAGGTGATTTCGGAATCTGAAATCCCCGACGAACACCTGGAAAGTGTGCAGCAGTTCGCCAACCAGTATTTTTCCAAAAAGCGCTACGATACGCCCAAATTGACGAAAAGCGATTTCGATTTGGCCATTTTGGTCAATCCCAACGACCCCGCCCCGCCCAGCAATCCAAAAGCGTTAAAGAAGTTCGTCGATATTGCTGAAAAAATGAACATCTATGCCGAAATTATCGAGCCCAAAGATTTAACCCGTTTGTCATCGTTCGATGCCCTGTTCATCAGGCAAAGCACCGAAGTGAACAACGAGGCTTATGCTTTTGCCCGAAAGGCGCAACAGGAAGGCATTGCCTTGGTGGATTATCCCGATGCCATTTTAAAATGCTGCAATAAAGTGTATATGGCCGAAGCGCTGCAAAACGCCAATATTGCTACGCCCAAAACCATCATTGTACACAAAGACAACCTGAAGGACGTGTTGGCAACAACGGGACTACCCTGTGTGCTAAAAGCGCCCGATTCCACTTTTTCATTCGGGGTAAAAAAAGCTAAAACTGAAGAAGAATTTGGTGCATTGGCCAATAAAATGCTAAAAGAATCCGATTTGATTATTGCCCAGGAATATTGCCCGTCCGACTACGATTGGCGCATCGGTATTATTGATGGCAAACCCTTTTTCGCCTGTAAATATTATATGGCCAAAGGGCATTGGCAAATCTATAACTGGAAAGCCAAAAAGAAAAACGAACAGGATGGCGATGCTGAAAGTTTCCCGATTGAAAAGGTGCCTAAAAACATTATTAAAATGGCATTGAAGTCGGCGAAACTCATTGGAAAAGGCCTGCTGGGCATCGATATAAAAGTAGTAGACGGTAAACCCATGGTGATTGAAATTAACGACAACCCCAACATCGATTTTGGTGTTGAGGATGCCTTTTACGGCGATTTGGTTTACACCGAAATATTAACAGCCTTAAAAACACGAGTGGACTAACATGGGAAAAAAATATCATCTGTTTGAAGTCTTCGGCATTGAGTTGGAATATATGCTCGTTAACCGTTCCAATTTAAAAGTGACGCCAACCGTGGACGAGCTATTAACAGCCAAAAATGGCACATTGACTTCAGATGTTGAAAATGGCGACATCGCTTGGAGCAACGAACTGGTAGCCCATGTGGTGGAATTAAAAACCAATGGCCCCACCAATAATCTTGATGGTCTGTCGGCGTTGTTCCATAAAAATGTTTTCGAAATCAATGAGCTTTTGGCCAAACAAAATGCCCAATTATTGCCCTCGGCGGCCCATCCTTTTATGGATCCACTCACCGAAACCCAACTTTGGAAACACAGTTACAGCGAGGTTTACGCACTTTACAACCGTATTTTCAACTGCAAAGGCCATGGTTGGAGCAACGTACAGAGCACCCACATTAACCTGCCTTTTTATGATGACGGGGAGTTTGAAAAACTGCATGCCGCTATTCGTATTATTTTACCGCTTATTCCAGCTTTATGTGCCAGTTCCCCCATTTTGGAAGGCCAACAAACGGCTTTTAAAGATGCCCGATTGAACTATTACAAAACCAATCAAAAGGAAATTCCGGAAATGACGGGACTGGTAATACCAGAGCCTGTGTTTTCTAAAACCGATTACGAAAACACCATTTTCAACCCTATAAAAAAGGCTATCAAACCGTTCGACACCGACAATATTTTAGACCATTATTTTTTAAACTCTCGTGGTGCGATCGCTCGTTTTGACCGAAATGCGATTGAAATCCGGCTTATCGATATTCAGGAATGTCCACAGGCAGATATCGCCATTTGTGTGTTTATCATTGAAATTTTAAAACTGTTGGTTTCGGAAAAATTGGTCGATTTAAACACGCAAAAGTCTTGGCAAAAAGAACCGCTTTTTGATATTTTAAATGCCTGTATTAAGGATAGCGAACAGGCCGTTATTTCGAATACAGATTATTTGGCACTCTTTAAAATTGAAAACGAAAGCACCGCACAGAATGTTTGGAAACAGCTTTACCAATTGGTAAAACCAAATGTTGACAACGGTAATCATCAGGCCATTGAAACCATTTTGGAACAGGGTACTTTGTCCACCCGAATTTTAAAAGCTGTTGGAAACGATTTTTCGGAAAAGCACTTAAAAACCGTGTATTTTAAATTAGCGAAATGTTTACAGGACAATAAACTATTTGTGCCGTGAAACTGGTATTGACTTGCGAACACGGCGGAAACCACATTCCTGAAGGTTTAAAGCCTTGTTTTAAAAACCAGGAATCTGTTTTAAACACGCACCGTGGTTATGACATTGGTGCACTCGATATGTTCCGTACGTTGCAACCTTTGGCCAATTATTCAAAATACTCGAAAACCAGTCGATTACTGATTGAACTGAACCGCTCGTTGCACCACCACAATTTGTTTTCGGAGTTTACCAAAGGGCTTCCAAAAACTGCAAAGTTACAACTGATAGACCACTATTATTTGCCCTACCGAAACGCGGTGGAGAAAACCATAAAACACTGGATAGCCAACGGCGAAACCGTTTTACATCTTTCGGTGCATTCCTTTACCCCTATTTTAAATGGCGAAGAGCGCCACTGTGACATCGGCTTGCTATACGATTCCCGTCACACTGAAGAAAAAGCCTTTTGCGTGCAATTTAAAAAAGCGCTACTCCTGCAAAATCCCGAGCTAAATGTTCGTTATAATTTTCCCTATTTAGGAAAGGCCGATGGTTTTACGACTTATCTACGTAAACAATTCGGCAAAAACTATTTGGGTATTGAACTGGAAATAAATCAAAAATATGCTTCGGGTAATCAATTTCCGGAGGAATTAAAATCGGGGTTGGTTTTGACCCTAAAACTACTTTTAAACATTAGGGCTTAACGGCTTGACATTGTGAAAAATTTCAACTAAATTCGTTTAACGACGAATATAAATCATTGAAACGACACATATCCCAAAAGTTAGGCTATTATAAAAAAACCTAATCCGAAATACAACACAATCGACCTAATCGTTGAAAGGTTAGCGGATAATTTTGTCAAAATAAAGGACTTTGATAAACTTCAAGATTCGGAAGAAGGAAAAAAAACTGTTTGACTTGACAATCAAATCAATTTCGGAAATGGAAAATTTTCAAACCTTATTCCCGAATTATTACATTCCATCTGTAAATAAATCAATTGCAGACAGTTGGACTCAAATTTGAAAGTTTAAATACAAACATTTATTAAATATTTCAAAAAACAACTAAAGGAAAATCTACACGAAACTGTACGACTTGGTTAGGTTGGACTTTTCCAAAAAATATGAGTCTTATTTAAAAGCTTTGATTGATGCTAAAACTTCTTTCTGAAAGAGGTTAATGAAGAAAATAATCTTTTAAGCATTGAGGAATAAAAAGAAATACAAAATAAATTTTTAATGCCATTATGGCATTTTTACAATAATGGCAGTACTTTTGCCAATCAATTTTTGTATTCTATTAAAACTAAGATACGTAATGAGCAAAAAAAACAAAGCAAACGATATAGAAAACCCGCAAATGGAAGAGGCCGTACAAAACGAAACGGTTGAAGTTGAAGAACAAGTAGCTGAAGAGCAAAGCGTCGAAGAAAAACTTAAGGAAGAGTTGCAACAGGAAAAAGATAAGTTTCTACGCTTGTTTGCTGAATTTGAAAATTATAAAAGACGTACTGCCAAAGAGCGTATCGATTTATTTTCAACGGCCAGTGAAGATGTTATGAAAACCTTACTGCCCATTATTGACGATTTTGAACGCGCCCTAACGCATATTAACGAAGACAAAGAAGCCGAAGAATTGCGAAAAGGCGTATTGCTAATTTACCAAAAACTGGTAAACACCTTAGAGCAAAAAGGACTTAAAGCCATTAAGGTAGAGCAAGGTGAAGCCTTTAACGCCGATGCCCACGAGGCCGTAACGCAAATACCTGCACCTAGCGACGACCTTAAAGGAAAAATTATCGATGTGATTGAAAAGGGATACAAACTGGGCGAAAAGGTAATCCGTTTTCCAAAAGTGGTTATCGGACAATAAATTTCAAACAAAAGTCCTTTTTTTTAAAAACAAGGATTTTAAATTACGATTATGGCGAAAAGAGATTATTACGAAATATTAGGGATTGACAAAGGGGCAAGCACAGCTGAAATCAAAAAAGCCTACCGTAAAAAGGCGATTGAATTTCACCCCGACAAAAACCCAGACAACAAAGAAGCTGAGGCCAAATTTAAAGAAGCGGCCGAAGCTTATGAGGTTTTGAGCAACCCCGACAAAAAAGCACGCTACGACCAATTTGGTCACCAGGCCTTCGAAAATGGTGGTGGCTTTGGCGGTGGTGGCGGCATGAATATGGATGACATATTCAGCCAATTTGGCGATATTTTTGGCGGTGGCTTTGGCGGCGGATTCTCTGGTTTTGGCGGTGGCGGTGGCCAGCGTCGCGTTAAAGGCAGCAACCTACGTATTAGAGTAAAACTAACCCTTGAGGAAATTGCCAACGGCGTTGAGAAAAAAGTAAAGGTAAAACGTAAAGTACAGGCACCGGGCACAACTTATAAAACCTGCCCTACTTGTAACGGTTCTGGCCAGGTTACCCGTATTGCCAACACTATTTTGGGCCGCATGCAAACCTCTGCGCCTTGTAACGCCTGTGGCGGTGCAGGGCAAATCATCGATAAAATGGGCAGCGGGGCCGATGCACAAGGTTTAAAAGTTTCGGAAGAAACCGTTTCAATAAAAATACCTGCAGGTGTGGTTGACGGCATGCAGTTAAAAGTATCCGGTAAAGGAAACGAAGCTCCGGGCAATGGTATTTCGGGCGACTTAATTGTTCTTATTGAAGAAGAACAGCACGCCAAATTACAGCGCGAAGGCGATAATTTACATTACGATTTATATGTAAGTTTCCCTGAGGCCGTATTGGGAACTTCAAAGGAAATTGATACCGTTACCGGAAAAGTACGCATTAAAGTTGAAGCCGGCGTGCAATCGGGAAAAATATTGCGCTTACGCGGAAAAGGCATCCCGAGCATCAACGGTTACGGTAAAGGCGACCTTTTGGTACACGTTAATGTTTGGACTCCAAAAACCCTTAGCAAACAGCAAAAAGAGTTTTTTGAAGCCATGCAAGACGACGAACATTTTTCGCCAAAACCGGAGAGCTCTGACAAATCGTTCTTCGAAAAAGTAAAAGATATGTTTTCATAAAAAATGAACAATAAAATTAAAAAATCCGCTAAAAAAGCGGATTTTTTTTGTTTAAACCTTTAACATATCAATAAAATTTGCATTTCGTATGAAAAAAAAAACTATATTTGGCTATCACTAATTCACTTTAGTGGTAATTTTTCTTTTTCATAGCAATTTTTTTCCCATCCTTATCTTTTTAAGGGTGGGTTTTGTTTTTATTCGATTTTTTGCTTCAAATTCGCGAAACTTCTCCCTTAACATTTAATATATTTACCATTTAAAACGTACGTATGGCGAACCTACTTGAGGTCAATAAAGTTTCAAAAAGTTTTGGCAACCATAAAGCCCTTAACGAGGTATCTATTACCGTTCCTAAAGGAAGTATTTTTGGGCTTTTGGGTCCCAATGGCGCTGGAAAAACCACATTAATCCGTATAGTAAACCAAATCACATTGCCCGATTCGGGTTCGGTACTTTTGGACGGTGAGCCACTAAAGCAACTCCACATAAAAGACATTGGCTACCTGCCCGAAGAACGCGGCTTGTACAAATCGATGAAAGTGGGCGAACAAGCCTTGTATTTGGCCCAGCTAAAAGGCTTAAGCAAAGCTGAAGCCAAAACCCGATTGAAATATTGGTTCGATCGTTTGGAAATTGGTGATTGGTGGAACAAAAAAATACAGGAGCTCTCCAAAGGAATGGCACAAAAAGTGCAGTTTGTGGTTACCGTATTACACCAACCTAAACTTTTGATTTTTGATGAACCCTTTTCGGGCTTCGACCCTATAAATGCCAATTTGATAAAGGATGAAATTTTAAGGCTGCGCGACGAAGGCGCTACCGTTATTTTTTCAACCCACAGAATGGAATCGGTGGAGGAATTATGCGACGATATTGCACTAATCAACAAATCCAATAAAATATTGGAAGGTCAGTTAAATGAGGTAAAACGGCAATACAAAATAAATACTTATGAGGTGGGTATAAAAGCCGATAACCAATCTGCTTTGAGGCAACAACTCGCTGACAAGTTCAGCATCAGCGACGCTCATTTCAAGTCGTTAGACAATGAGCTGAAGTTAAATATAAAACTCACGCCCGAGCAATCGCCCAACGCACTTTTAAACTACTTAACACAACAAGGCGAAGTATCGCATTTTATAGAGTTGATCCCGGGTGTTAACGACATATTTATAAAAGCCGTAAAGAACAATTAAATTCATGAACCACTTACCACTAATTATAAAACGGGAGTACTTAACCAAGGTAAAAAACAAGGCGTTTATTGTCATGACCTTTTTAAGTCCCATTATTTTTATAACCCTCATCGCGGTTGTGGCCTACTTAACCCAACTCAACAACGAGGGCACTAAAGTCATTTCCATTTTAGACGACACAAAAACGGTTGAACATATTTTTAAAAGTACTGATAACACGACCTACACCATCCTAAATATGCCCTTGGAAGACGCCAAAGGATTGGTGCAAACCACACAGGGCTACGGTTTGTTACACATTAAAAAAAATAGTGGCGGCAGTTCAAATGCGATTACATTTTATTCAAAAGAATCACCTTCGCTGTCCTTAATTTCAGATATTGAAAGAACTTTAGAAAAAGAGCTCACTAATTTGGAACTGGAAAAAAGGGGTGTTGACCCCAATATGATAAACGCATCAAAAGTAAATCTGAACATCGCGCAAGAGAGTTTTGAAGGTGAAAAAACTTCAAAAACCGATAGCGTTATAAAGCTTATTTTTGGTGGCGCAGCTGGATACTTGCTCTTTATGTTCATCATCATTTATGGCAATATGATTATGCGTAGCGTTATTGAAGAAAAAACCAGCCGAATTATCGAAGTGATTATTTCTTCGGTAAAACCCATTCAATTAATGTTGGGCAAAATCATTGGCACCTCTTTAGCTGGTATTACACAATTTGTTATTTGGATTATTTTGGGCAGTATTTTAATGTTTGTGGTTTCACTTGTTTTGGGCATCGATATGATACAAATGCAAACACCGCAACAAGAAATGGTGCGACAAGCCATGGAAAACCCCGAAATAAATCAGCAAGCCCAAGACTTGGCCAACGCCTTTATGCACTTGCCATTGGTGAATCTAGTATTTGCGTTTATCCTGTTTTTTATTGGCGGTTATTTACTTTATAGTTCGCTATACGCCGCTATTGGTGCTGCCGTTGACAACGAAACAGATACCCAGCAATTTATGCTTCCTATTTTAATGCCGCTAATTTTAGCCGTTTATATTGGTATATTTACGGTGGTTGAAGATCCGCATGGTACGGTTTCAACCATTTTTTCGTTTGTACCGTTCACCTCTCCTGTGGTGATGCTTATGCGTATTCCTTTTGGGGTGCCGCTTTGGCAACAGTTGGTATCGTTGCTTATTTTGATAGGTTCATTTATTTTTACGGTTTGGTTCGCAGCCAAAATTTACCGCGTTGGCATTTTAATGTACGGCAAAAAACCATCGTACAAGGAAATTTTTAAATGGATTAAATATTAATTTGAAAATGATTCAGAACCTGGAAAACATCGAGGAAAAAATAAAAGAAAGTTCGGCTTGGGAGAGTGTTCAAAACTTTCTGAATCTCCATATCAATTTCACTGAAAAGATTAGCGTTTCTATTATGGACCTCATCATAGTAGTTACCGCTATTTTTATTACCACCATTTTTTTAAGGGTGGTTTTAAAACTTCTGACCAAAAATTTACCAGAAAACGACAAATCGAAATTCAATGTGGTTTATGGCTATTTTAGGTGGCTGGTCTATTTGGTCATCCTACTTATTACCCTGCATTCGGTAGGCGTTAATGTTACGGCCGTTTTTGCTGCTTCTGCTGCCTTGCTCATTGGTATTGGCTTGGCATTGCAAACCTTGTTTCAGGATATTATTTCAGGTGTTTTTATTCTTGTTGACCAAACCGTTCACGTGGGCGATATCATTGAAATTGAAGGCAAAATAGGCCGGGTTGAAGAAATTAAATTAAGAACCACCAGGGCTGTAACGATTGATAACAAAGTTTTAATCATTCCCAACCATTTGTATTTAGAAAACAGTTTATATAACTGGACTCAAAATGGCACTACCACAAGAGAATCGGTTAACGTTGGTGTAGCTTACGGCAGTGATGTACAATTGGTTAAAAAACTATTATTGCAGGCTGCAAGCACCCACCCCGATGTGTTGAGCGAACCCGAACCCACTGTTGTTTTTACCGATTTTGGCGATAGCTCACTTAACTTTAAAATAGCTTTTTCTATTAACGATAGCTTTAAAGCACAATTTCCTAAAAGCGATATTCGGTTTGAAATAGATAAACTCTTTAGGGAAAACAACATCACTATCCCATTCCCACAAAGAGATGTACACATTTACAACGAAAGTAAATAAACGAAAATCTGTAAACCTTTAAATATTTTTCATCTGAAAACAAGCATTTTAAATATGGCCATTAAACTAAAAACCCTGTTTTTAATGCTGCTATTGTTTCAATTTAGCCATGCGCAACTTACCGATTTGGCACGTTTGGAATATTCATTCATTCCAAAGTCAGATTCCGAAGACCAATACACCAGACTGAGAGCGCTTTTAAACTACCCCATCGAACTTAAAAACGATTCGTATTTGGTGATTGGTGGCGAATACAACAACGTTATACTCAACCTAGAGGACCGTTACCCCTTCGATACCTCTACGTTCAATAAAATCCATGTTATCGACCTTAACATTGGTTACACTTTTAAATGGAACGAAAAGTGGCGGTTTGGCGCCAAGTTCAACCCGAGAATCGCTTCTACGTTAACCCAATCGCTCACTTCTGATGATTATTTTATGAACGGTGGGATTTACGCCATAAATGATCGCACTGACGCTAATGACCTAAAACGACCGTACCGACTCATTTTAGGGCTAACCTACAATGCCACCACCGGCATACCCTTCCCTTTGCCTTTTGTAAGTTACTACCGCGAGGTTAACGCCCATTGGAGCTTTAATTTAGGGGTGCCAAAATCGAATGTAAAATACGCCCTAAACGAAAAAAATAACATACAAGCCTTTGTGGGTCTTGATGGCTATTTGGGACATTTACAGGAGCCTTCTGTAATAAACGGCGAAAGCGTAGACCACATTTCTATGTCGGTTGTTGTTGGCGGTTTGGGCTACGAATATTTGCTATCCAAACATTTGGTAGGGTATTTGTATACAGGTTACACATTTAGAATGAACAATGTTTTGCGCAACAAAGACCGCGACGAAATTTTTAAATTAGACGACATCAATGCCTTTTATTTAAGAACGGGAATAAAACTTAAAATATAGAATATGCCAAAAATATTAGTAATTGAAGACGAAGCCGCCATTAGAAGAGTGTTGGTAAAAATCCTTTCGGAAGAAAACGATACTTATAAAGTTGAGGAATCTGAAGATGGTTTGAGCGGCATAGAAAAAATAAAAAACGACGATTTCGATTTAGTGCTTTGCGATATTAAAATGCCAAAAATGGATGGCGTTGAAGTATTGGAAGCTATAAAAAAAATCAAACCAGAAATACCTATTGTAATGATATCTGGCCACGGTGATTTAGATACCGCTGTAAACACGATGCGTTTGGGAGCGTTCGATTATATTTCGAAACCGCCAGATTTAAACCGACTACTTAATACTGTTAGGAATGCTTTGGATCGCAAGGAACTGGTTGTTGAAAATAAAATCCTAAAAAAGAAGGTCAGCAAAAAATACGAAATGATTGGCGAAAGCGATGGCATCGTTCAAATAAAGGATATGATTGATAAGGTGGCACCCACCGATGCCCGAGTTCTTATTACAGGTCCCAACGGTACCGGAAAAGAATTGGTAGCCCATTGGCTTCATGAAAAAAGCGCCCGTGTCAAAGGCAATTTAATTGAAGTGAACTGTGCCGCTATCCCTTCCGAATTGATAGAAAGCGAACTGTTCGGTCATGTAAAAGGGGCGTTTACCAGCGCCAATAAAGACCGCGCCGGAAAATTTGAAGCTGCCAACGGAGGTACTATTTTCTTGGATGAAATTGGCGACATGAGTCTTTCTGCACAGGCCAAAGTGCTCCGTGCCTTGCAGGAAAACAAAATACAGCGAGTAGGCAGCGACAAAGACATAAAAGTGGATGTGCGCATTGTTGCCGCCACCAATAAAAACTTAAAACAAGAAATTGAGGACGGTAAATTCCGTGAGGATTTGTACCACAGATTGGCCGTTATTTTGATAAAAGTCCCTGCTTTGAACGACAGACGTGAAGACATTCCGTTACTCATTAATCATTTCGCAAAAAAAATATCAGAAGAACAAGGTACTGCGAACAAATCCTTTTCAGACAAAGCCATTAAACTGTTGCAGGAATATGATTGGACCGGAAACATTCGCGAACTTAGAAATGTCGTGGAACGATTAATTATTTTAGGTGGAAATGAAGTGAGTGAACAGGATGTAAAAGCCTTTGCTTCAAAGTAACGTACCGTAAAGTAGTATCTCTTAAAGTGCTATTAATCTATACAACCAAATAAGATTACATGTATCTTTAGATTATAAGACACCAAATATGGTATATTTAAAAACAGCGTAAATCAATTTTTTAACCTGTAGCCATATTTCAGGACTAGACAGTTTCCGTAAAACTTAAATTATAATTTCCACTAAGCCTTTGTAGCTTTTACAGTTACTTTTAACTCGATATCGTCGTTAATAAACTTATCGCCCAAGTCATCAAAAAACGATTTAGAACCGTATTTTACGTTCCATTTAGAGCGGTCAATTGTAAAATTTTCACTCTCTAAAGTCAGTTCATCGCCATTTTGCGATACCGTCACCGGAAAGGTAATGTTGTTTTTAGCATCCTTCAAAGTTAAATTACCCGACAGCATGGTTTTTCCTTCTCCATTTTCAGCTCCGGTAATTGTAAAAACAGCATTAGGGTACTTTTCAACATCAAAAAAATCGTCACTTTTTAAATGTCCCGTAAGCTTGGTGTTCTTTTCATCGTCAGCTGGTAAATCGCTCACCACGATAGAGTTCATATCAATAACAAACGAACCGCCAACAACTTCTCCATTGGTTACATCAAAAGTGCCGCTTTCTATATCAATTGTGCCATAGTGTTCGCCTGTAGGCTTAAACCCTTTCCACTCAATGGTCGAGGCATCCACATTCGCCTTGTAGCTTTCGGCAGTGGCCTCGGCAGTGGCAGGCATTTCGGCTTCGGTGGTTTCGGCTTCCTTGGCTTTATTCTTACAGCATAAAACACTAACCGATAAAGCGGTTATAACTAATAGTGTTGCAAATGGCTTTCTCATCATGATTGTTTTTAATGTTATATCGTAAAATTACACAATCAAATGTTAAAATAAAATTAAAATAAATTTTTAGAGGTCAGTAGATAATTTCATTACTTGTGTGTCTATAAAAATAGTAGGGGTATGGAAATTTTTAAGGGTCAAAACCTCCTAGAGTTTACGGAACGCTTCAAAACGGACTTGGATTGTAAAGAATATCTGGGTCAAATCAAGTGGAAGGATTATTATATTTGTCGAAAATATGGCAACAGCAGTTACCAATTGCGCAAGAATTTTTCAAGAGCGTGCAATAAATGTGGTGACACTGAAAGTCCAACGGCCATTACCATTTTCCAAAGAGTCAGGTTTGGTGTTCGCAAAGCCTTTTTTGTATGTTTTGAAATGGCAACCACCACCAAGAGCTTATCCGGTACCCAAATGGGCGTAGGCTATGGCATAACAGAGAAGACCGTTCGTTTGTTTATGCTTTAGGTAAGAGAAACTATGGCTTCTAGTGAAAACAACCCCATGAATGGCAATGTAGAGGTTGATAAATTTGTACTTGGCGGGTATGAGCAAAACAAGATTGGGCGCAGTTATGATGCCAAAAAGAAGAAAGCTATTACTGCTGTTTAGCTTACTGATGATGGTAAGGTCAAGCGCATGTACGCTCTTAATATCAAGGACTTTTCCGCACAGTCACTTTAATATATATACATCATGCATGTTGACAGAAACGCTCGAATCACTACCAACAAACGGAAAGGCTACAGGCCTATTGCTAAAGTATACAACATCACTCAAATCGATAGCAATAAGGGGTAGAACTCTAAGGCATTGCACGATGGTTCATCAAATAAAATCGTGGATTAGAACCAATTATTATTGGGTAAGTGAGTTTAATCTCAATCGATATTTTAATGAATTTTGTTTTAGAATTAATCGTTCCCAAAACAAAAATACAATAATAACCAAAATGGTCAATAGTGATAAAACCTATCAAAGTGAAATTATGTGCAACTAACTACTAACCTGTATAAAAGTATAAATCAAACGGCTGGATTTCGGCGAAATAATCCTGCGGATAATTCCACAACGAAACCATAACCAAAGCTTTAAACGAACAAACTCTTCTGAAACCTCACAACCGTAACAACAAATCAGGTTTAAGACAATTACTTTCATAAAACGTTAAATCGCTTTTTCGACACACTCCTGGGTAATCGCCTATAAAATCTTGCAGGTCTTTTATGATCTGGAAGTGCAAATGTGGCGGATAATCCCCGTTTACAGAAGCACCGCCCAAAGCACCAATTATAGTTCCCTTTTTAAAATTTTGCCCTATTTTTAAATTAGTTATCGAGGCCAAACTTAAATGCCCGTAAAGCGTAAAAAACACAACACCGTTTTTGTCGTGTTTTAAAATAATGGTGGGGCCGTAATCGCCAAAGTTGGTGTTGTTTTTAAAACTGTGCACCACACCATCCAACGGAGCGTAAACGGGCGTTTCGGCAGCACACCACAAATCGATACCCAAATGGATGTTTCGACTATCGGCGTTTTCAACATTAAAATATGGGCTGCGTTTGTAAATATTGCGTTGTTCCAAATAACCACCATAAGCGACAGTTGCTTTATTGGTTTTCAGGTGGTTATTGATAAATTCAGTGAACTTAGCTGTGGACGATAAATCTTCATCGGTCAATTCCGGATTGCTTTCTGATAAATCAATCGGTGCGTACTTGGTTTTAGCAATGGACTTGCCCAACACCGGAAAACATTCGGCGCTGATGATTTCTAAGAATTTTTGGAATTCATTGGAGTGCACACCTTAGAATTTTAAACTGGGGTTAAACATATATTCCAAAAAACTCATTTCGACTGCACTCAATGAACATAAAAGAATTAATAACCAAAAATTTTTAGCTTATCACTTCCCCATAAAGGTCGAAATCTTCAGCATCAATAATTTTTACGGTAGCAAACTCACCAGTTTTTAAATAGGTTTTACTGGCGTCAATCAATACTTCGTTATCCACGTCGGGCGAATCGAACTCGGTGCGTCCAACAAAATAATTACCTTCTTTTCTATCAATCACCACTTTAAATTCCTGACCGATTTTCTTCTGGTTCAGTTCCCACGAAATTTGCGATTGTACTTCCATAATTTGGTTGGCACGATCTATTTTTACTTCCTCGTGCACATCATCTTCCAAATTAAAGGCATGGGTATTTTCCTCATGGCTATAAGTAAAACAGCCTAAACGCTCAAAACGCATATCCTGCACCCATTGCTTCAACTCTTGGAAATTTTCCTCGGTTTCGCCGGGATACCCCACAATAAGTGTGGTTCTGATGGTCATGTTCGGAACGGTGGCTCTAAATTCCTTAAGCAATTTAGTGGTTTTCTCTTTGGTGGTACCGCGACGCATACTTTTCAGAATGTCATCTGAAATATGTTGTAACGGAATATCCAAATAATTACAGATTTTCGGTTCGCGGTTCATCACTTCCAGAACGTCCATGGGGAACCCCGTCGGGAACGCATAATGCAAACGAATCCATTCCACGCCATCCACTTTTACCAAAGCTTCGAGCAATTCTGCCAAATTCCTTTTTTTGTATAAATCGAGTCCGTAATAAGTCAAATCCTGAGCAATAAGAATCAATTCCTTTACGCCATTGGCGGCCAGTTTTTCGGCTTCGGTCACCAAATCTTCAATAGGCGTACTGCGGTGTTTTCCGCGCATAATCGGAATGGCACAAAACGAACACGGCCTATCGCAACCTTCAGCAATTTTTAAATAAGCGTAGTTTTTTGGCGTGGTAGTCAAACGTTCGCCAATCAATTCATGTTTGTAATCGGCGCCCAAGGCTTTCAACAACCCGGGTAATTCGGTAGTACCGAAATACTGATCTACATTCGGAATTTCCTTTACCAAATCTGGTTTATAACGCTCGCTCAAACAGCCCGTTACAAACACTTTATCCACATCGCCTTCTTCCTTTTTTTGAACGTACTCCAAAATGGTATTGACGCTTTCTTCCTTGGCATTATTGATGAAACCGCAGGTGTTGATGACCACAATATTGCCTTCATCCTCGTGCACCACATCTTTTCCGCTGGCCTTTAATTGCCCCATAAGCACTTCACTGTCGTAAACATTTTTACTACAGCCCAATGTTACCACATTAATCTTGTTTTTCTTTAAGGATTTTGTACGCATAAGTTCTTCCGAATAAGGGCGCAAAGATACGGAATGATTATGGATTTTTACTGCTTAAACATAACTCTTACTCTCGATCCTCGAAAGGCACTACGATGCCTTTTTCTAAATAGTTTTTAAGTCCGTTTAGCAACAATGCCCAACAAAAGGACGAATGTTTAAAGTGATTATTCGCTTCGGGCCAATTGATATGGCTAAATAGAACCATGGTGCCCTTTTCGGTTTTTTCTAAATCGAAGCCGAAGGTTGTGGGACTCCAGTCAGCATCGGCCTTAGACATTTTTAAATGGAAGGATTGGTTTGGAATCACCTTTGAAACTTTACAGTACCAATCGTATTTATCGGTAAAATTGAGATTGTACTCTGCACCAATTTCTGGTATTCCAGAAGATTTTAGCGTCCACCAATTATCGAGATGTTTGGGTTGCGACACACCGTCAAAGACTTCTTTTGGGGAAGCTTTGATTAGAAAGTTATGGTAGATATTGTGTGCCATTTCCACTCATTTTCATAAAGTTATATAAAAATAAGCAAAATGAATGGATTACTAATATTCAAAAAAGATTCCTGTCTACACAGGAATTTTATTTAAAAAATGAATCGACGAATTCAAACTTATTGAACACCTGCAAGTCTTCAATACCCTCGCCAACGCCAATATATTTAACGGGAATTTGAAACTGGTCTGAAATACCAATCACCACACCACCTTTTGCCGTACCATCCAATTTAGTCACTGCCAATGAGGTCACCTCGGTTGCTGCAGTAAATTGTTTCGCCTGTTCGAATGCATTTTGACCAGTAGAACCATCCAACACCAAAAGCACATCGTGTGGCGCATCGCCCACTACTTTTTGCATCACGCGTTTTACTTTGCTTAACTCGTTCATCAAGTTGACTTTGTTGTGCAAACGGCCAGCCGTATCGATAATAATGACATCGGCATCTTGATTTACACCCGATTTCAGTGCATCGAACGCCACCGAAGCTGGATCACTGCCCATATCTTGGCGCACCATAGGCACCTCTACCCTATCGGCCCAAATTTGAAGTTGGTCTATCGCAGCGGCCCTAAAGGTATCGGCAGCCCCTAAAACCACTTTTAATCCTTTCTTTTTAAACTGATAAGCCAACTTACCAATGGTAGTCGTTTTACCCACGCCATTTACCCCAACCACCATAAGTACGTACGGCGTCTTTTTTCCGTTTTCCAGTTTTGGCAGTTCGGGGATAGTATAATCGGTTTCTTCGCCAGAATTGGTTTCACTTAAAAGACCTGCAATTTCTTCTCTAAGGATTTGGTTAAGCTCGTCCGTACCCAAATATTTATCTTTTGAAACCCGCTCCTCGATGCGTTCAATGACCTTTAACGTGGTGTTTACACCGACATCGCTGGTTACCAAAACTTCTTCGAGGTTATCGAGTACCTCATCGTCCACTTTCGATTTTCCGGCTACCGCCTTGCTCAGTTTACCAAAAAAACTGGTTTTTGATTTTTCCAACCCCTTATCTAGGGTTTCCTTTTTTTCGGAAGAAAATATTTTTTTAAAAAAGCTCATTTTAACTTGGTTGGTTGTTTTATTAAATATTCTGCTGTGCGTTAGGGATTGTAGCGGCATCCTTTTAAAAACAAAATTAGTTTAAAACATTAAGAGAACTAAAATTAGGCAGATTGCCACGTCCTATGTCCTCGCAATGACGTTTTAAAAGATACAGCGGAAAGCCCGACCCTTGTGGTACGCCCAAATTCCCATGGTCAATTATCTTACCAATTTTTGCTTTCTGAAAATCTGTCAGTTAGCCTTTCAAATATAAAATAAAAAAAGCCGCTTTCTAAATGAAAGCAGCTTATAATATTTTTGGAACGTTACTTTTTAGTTTTTGCTTAAAAAGTCGTTTACTTCTTCTGGACTCATGATAGATTCAACAAACATGTAAGCACCTGTTTTTGGCGACTTTACCATTTTTATTGCTTTTGTTAATCTTTTAGATCCTGTTTGTAATGATGCTACTGATTTCTTTGCCATGACCTATCTCTTTTATTTGATTTCTTTATGAACTGTCATACGCTTAAGAATAGGATTGAATTTTTTAATCTCCATTCTTTCTGGCGTATTCTTTTTGTTTTTGGTAGTAATATATCTTGAAGTTCCGGGTTGACCAGACTCCTTGTGCTCGGTGCACTCTAAAATTACCTGTACTCTGTTGCCTTTCTTTGCCATGTCTTTTACTTATTAAAAACAGCTATTATTTTAAAAATCCTTTTGATTTTGCTTCTTTAATCGCTGCAGATATACCTATTTTGTTGATAGTTTTTAAAGCAGATGTAGAAACTTTTAAAGTTATCCAGCTGTCTTCTTCTGGAATGTAAAAACGTTTCTTTACCAAGTTCGCGTTAAATTTGCGCTTAGTTCTGTTTAATGCATGAGACACGTTGTTTCCAACCATAGCCTTCTTCCCTGTAAGTTCACAAACTCTTGACATTCTATATAACTTTAAATTCGTTGTTGCTTAAAATCGAGGTGCAAATATACAAATTCTTTATATTATGCCAACCTTATTTTTAGGTATTTTTAAAAATTTCTTTTAAGAGCATTTCCAAAGCTTTGTTTATGGCTTTGTTTATCACTTTTAAGCGCAGATTTCCGAAGTTGAATTTTTGCGAATATACGCCTTTTTTTGTAGCAATGGCAACGAAAACGGTACCGACTTCGGCATCGGAATCGCCTTTTGTGGGCCCGGCATTGCCCGTTGTGGCGATGGCATAATCGGATTGAAAAAGATTAAGTGCATTTTCGGCCATAGCTTCTGCTACTTGCGAACTCACTACCGAATGGGCTTCGATAAGCGCCTTTGGCACATTCAAAACATTGATTTTGGATTGTGTAGCATAGCAAACCACACCACCTTTAAAAAAGGCCGAAGCTCCAGAATTTACAGTGAAACGCTCTGCCACACCTCCACCGGTACAGCTTTCGGCGATAGCCAATGTTTTACCTATTTTGGTGAGCTGTTTGGCTATTACGATTTCTACGGAACCTTCATCGTCCTCAAAACCAGCAAATTCATCTTTTATGTACGGAAGCACTTTGTTAATTTGTTCTTCCACTTCCTTTTTTAGAAGGACTTCATCAAAACCTCGTGTGGATAAACGCAATCGCATTTGTCCCAAATTGGGTAAGTATGCCAATTTAATGTGCTTGGGGAGTTCGTTTTCCCAAGGTTCGATACGTTCGGCCAAATCGCTTTCGCCCAAACCGTAAACCATAAGCGTTCGGTGCAAAATATAGGGGCAATGGTACTTTTCCTTTAATTTGGGCAGCATTTCGTTTTCAACCAAAGCCTGCATTTCGTAGGGCACTCCCGGAAGTGACACAAACACTTTTTCACCTTTTTCCATCCACATGCCCGGGGCTGTTCCCAAAGTGTTCATTAAGGGCTTGGATTTCGAAGGAATAAGCGCCTGATCTCGATTTACTTGCAGAAGCCTCGTGCGAACGTGCTGTTTCCAAATCGATTCGATGTTTTCGAGAACCGCATCGTTTTTAACCAACACATCATCAAAATATTCCGCAATGGTTTTTTTTGTAATATCGTCTTTTGTAGGCCCCAATCCACCGGTAAGAATTATGATATCCGCTCGGTTTTCGGCTTCGTTCATAGCCTTTAGGATATGTTCCTTTTCGTCCTGAACAGAAGTTATCTGGTAAACGGACACACCTATCTTGTTAAGCTGTTTGGCAATAAACGCAGAATTAGTATCTATAACTTGCCCGATAAGAAGTTCGTCGCCGATGGTAATGATCTCGGCCAGCATAGTTACAATTTAAAATCGGATTTAATTTCTGCAGAAGCTTTTTCTACAGCCGTGAGCACAATATCCAACTCTTTGGATATATCCATGTCACGTTTTTCAAATTTACCCCAATCCTGTACTTCAATTAGGGTGTCGAGCACACCAAGTTCAAATAAATCTACCGTCGGTTTCATTTTATGGGCTGCTTGGTAGGCATTGTGATAATCTTCTTCTGCTACGGCAACCTTCAGTCGCTCTGCATCAACAGGAACTTCCTCCAAGAACGTTTCGGCCAACGCTTTGATAAAATCTTCGTCGTTATCGGCTAATTCTCTTACTCGGTGTAGTTTGTAGTTTAATTCCATTTTTACTTAACTGTTATTGAAAACATTTCGCGGTTTTCTATAAATCCACTTAATTTATCATTGGCTTGAACTTGACCAACTCCTGATGGTGTGCCTGTAAATATAATATCTCCTATCTTCAAAGTAAAATATTTCGACACATATTCTATTAATTCATCAATTTTCCAAAGCATGTGGCTGGTATTTCCGTTTTGTACAATTTTATCGTTCTTTTTTAACGAAAACCCTAAACGGTCCAAATCGACAACCTCACTTTTATCCATCCATTTACCAATTACCGCTGCGCCATCAAAACTTTTCGCCTTTTCCCAAGGCAAGCCTTTGTCCTTCAATTGCTTTTGCAAATCGCGGGCGGTAAAATCGATACCCAAACCTATTTCGTTGTAATATTTATGGGCAAATTTTTTATCGATGTACTTCCCTACCCGATTGATTTTTACCAAAACCTCAACCTCATAATGTACATCGTTCGAAAAATCTGGAATAAAAAACGGTTGCTTTTTCAGCAAAATGGCCGTATCGGGCTTTAAAAACACCACCGGTTCGGTAGGTTTTTCATTTTCCAGTTCTTTTATGTGCTCGGTATAATTTCTTCCTATGCAGATTAATTTCATATTCAACTTTCTGCGAAAGCAGAAATCTCATTTTAAGTTTAGCTTGTTTAAAAAGTGGGTTCCTGCCTTCGCAGGAATGACAAAACTATCCCAATTTATTATTGAAACTTCTCAATTTAATTGCTGTTAACACCTTTTTGGTATACAACGGAAAATCGGCATTGAGCAACCAGCCAAAATAGCCGGGTTCTTTTTCTAAAACTTCGGTAACCAATTTCCCTTTATGCTTTCCAAACGAAAAACACTCTTCGCCTTTTTTATTGTAAGTGATAAAACCGGCAAAATCGGCAAACTTTTTTCGGGAACTGAATTCGGCCAAAAATTTGGTATTGTTTTCCAACTCGTCGTACTTTTCTACTTGGGCTTTCAATACTTCATAAGTGGCATTGGTATCGGCCTCGGCGCTGTGCGCATCTTCAAGGGTTTTATCGCAATAAAATTTATAGGCTGCACTTAGGGTACGCTGTTCCATTTTGTGGAAAATGGTCTGCACATCAATGGCCAAACGGTTTTTCATATCGAAATCAATATCGGCACGCAACATTTCCTCTGCCAACAGCGGAATATCGAATCGGTTGGAGTTAAACCCGCCCAAATCGGAATCCTTAATCATATTGTAAATGTCTTTTGCCAATTCTTTAAACGTCGGTTCGTTGGCTACTTTTTCATCTGAAATGCCGTGAATGGCGGTGACTTCCTTCGGAATGGGCATTTCTGGATTTACCAGCCAGGTTTTGCTTTCCTGTGTACCGTTGGGAAATACCTTTAGTACCGAAATTTCTACAATACGATCTGTTGTGATGTTAACCCCCGTAGTTTCCAGATCGAAAAAACAGATGGGTTTGGTTAAATTGAGTTGCATTAATTTCTTTTGATTTTTCTAGCCAGTTAATCGGCCTTTGCAAAAATAAGAAAACCCAACCGTTTAGCGGTTAGGTTTTATACTTTGTTTATTTTGTTAGATTCAAATTTCCCTGTTGCAATCCCAAGCTTCCAAATAATCTTTTACAGCCTTAACAAACATGCCGCCCAAAGCACCGTTTACCACGCGGTGGTCGTACGAATGCGATAAGAACATTTTGTATCGGATACCTATAAAATCGCCCTCTGGAGTTTCGATTACCGCTGGCACTTTTCTAATAGCCCCCAAAGCCAAAATACCCACTTGCGGCTGATTGATTATAGGCGTGCCCATAATACTTCCAAATGTCCCCACATTGGTTACAGTGTAAGTTCCACCTTGAACTTCATCGGGTTTAAGTTGGTTGAGTCGGGCACGGTTGGCCAAATCGTTCACCTGTTTAGTCATACCTACCAAATTAAGTTGATCGGCATTTTTTATGACCGGAACAATCAAGTTTCCATCGGGCAAGGCAGCTGCCATCCCTAAATTAATCTTTTTCTTTTTGATTATGGTATCGCCTTTTACGGAAATATTCATTAGCGGGTAATCACGTAACGCCTTGGCCACCGCTTCCATAAAAATTGGCGTAAAGGTTAAATTTTCACCTTCTCGCTTGGCAAAAGCGTCCTTTACTTTTTTACGCCAATTCCAAATATTGGTGACATCGGCTTCAATGAAACTTTGCACATGTGCCGAAGTCTGTACCGAATCGACCATGTGCTGGGCCACTAATTTCCCCATTCGGGTCATCTCGATAATTTCGTCGTCGCCACTGCTCAAAACAGGTGCTGCTGGCTTAGGCTTATTTGATGGACTTTCTTCTTTTTTACTAGTGGACTGTTTTTCCGGTTGTACCGTTTCTGGCGTTGAGTGCGGCCTGTCCCCATTAGGGCTCTCTAAATAAGCCAAAATATCGTTTTTCGTTACACGTCCGTCTTTTCCCGTTCCTTTAAGGGCATCTAATTCCTGTTGGGTAAGTCCTTCTTGTTTGGCAATATTCTTAACCAATGGCGAATAAAACCGATCGCTATTGGAAACTACCGGAGCTACCATTTCTTTAGCTTTGGTAATGGTTTGCGTAAGCTCCTCGACTACTTCCTTTTCTTCAGGAGCACCTTCCTCTTCTGCTTCGGCTGAAGCATCCGTTTCATCTTCGCCTTCAGTTTCAATTATGGCTAAAACTTCACCTACTTGCACGACATCGTCTACATTAAAAAACTTTTCAACCAACACACCGTCTACCTCACTCGGTACCTCACTATCCACTTTATCGGTCGCTATTTCTAAAATTGGGTCGTCCATTTCAATGGAGTCTCCCACATCCTTCAACCAAGATGTAATGGTTGCTTCCGCAACGCTTTCGCCCATCTTCGGCAACTTAAGCTCAAATTTTGCCATATCTATAACGTATTACCTCTTTTACTTTATTTATTTTGCAAAAGTACTAAAAAACAACACTTCCGTTAAATTGTATTCAATAAAAACTAATTCAGCATAATGACCTCTCCTCTGCTGAAGCCATCATCGCTACCCACAATAAAATTAGAATTGTTGGGCAATATCTTATAAGTGACTTCTTTTTCTTTTTCAAAATTTTGCTCCATGGTTTTGATGATTTTTTCATAACTCATGGTATTGGCATTAAAAACCACTTCGGTACCGCTGGAATAATTTTGTGGCTGGGTTTGCAACACTACCGTACCTCCTAAGTTCTTTTGTATTCGTTCGTCCATTTTATCGGAAACGAATATGTATTGATGTACTGTTTTACTTTTTTCTGTCCTTATTCTCCTGAAAAAATAAGCCATTTTTATGCCCAACCAAACAAACATATCGAAAAACCTATTGCTTTTGAAATGCTTACGGTAAAATATTTGCATGGCTCCAAAAAACCGCTTGGCATAGTTTTTATCTTTTAAGGTGCTTTCCCCCTTAAAATGAACGGCCGTTAAACTGCCCAAATAGTAATTTTTGTAACCTGCCTTTAATATACGGTACGACAAATCGATGTCTTCGCCGTACATGAAATAATCTTCATCGAATCCCCCTACTTTATTGTAAACCTGTCGTTTTAAAAACATAAAGGCCCCCACTAAAATATCAACTTTACCAATGGCATTCGCTTCTAAATGGGTCGCGTAATACTCAGAAGGATTTCCAAGCATTTTCTTTACTGAAGCTTTTATATAGGGGATATTCCGTTTACTTTCAGGAAGAAACAACCCGGCACCATTAATCAATTTACAGCCTATTGCACCTAATTGCGTTTTGGTTTCGGCAAATTCCAATAATCTTTCAAAAGTATCTTCGGCAACCACCGTATCGGGGTTTAAAATGCACAAATATTCGCCTTGCGCTTGTGCCACTCCAACATTATTCCCTTTTGAAAAGCCCATATTCTCAGTATTGGCAATTAGTTTCACGTTAGGAAACAAGGTTTTTACCATGTCGCAACTATCGTCTTCCGAATGGTTATCGACCACAATAATTTCAGCATCGATATTTGAAATAGCCGCACTAACACTTCTTAAGCATAGCTCAAGAAAATGACGGACGTTATAATTTAAAATAACAATTGAGAGTTTCAAAAAAAGTTTCTTTTTAGAACGCGGTTGGTTTGAAATTAATGTTTCCTTTATCTGAAATTGACACTTTTTCGATTATGATTTTAGGGATGCTTCAAAAGGCACGCGGTTTACAATACTTCTACCCAAGGTAATCTCATCGGCATATTCCAGCTCATCTCCCACCGAAATACCTCGCGCAATGGTAGATGTAACCACATCGTAATCTTGAATTTGCTTGTATATGTAAAAATTGGTAGTATCACCTTCCATCGTCGAACTTAACGCAAAAATAAGCTCCTTTGTTGTGCCCTGCTTCACTTTATTCACTAAAGTTTCGATATTTAAATCGTGCGGTCCAATACCGTCCATTGGTGATATTTTCCCTCCCAAAACGTGATAAATTCCTTTAAAGGAACTGGTGTTTTCAATGGCCATAACATCGCGAATGTCTTCAACTACACAAATAACATCGGCATTTCTGTTCGGGTTGGAACAGATTTCGCACAGCTCTAAATCGCTAATATTATGACACGATTTACAAAACTTCACATCGAGCCGCATGGTTTGCAAAGCTTCGGTCAATGCCGTAGTTTGCTCTTTGGGCTGACGCAACAAATGCAACACCAAACGCAACGCCGTACGCTTGCCAATGCCTGGCAACTGCGACATTTCGTTAACAGCACGCTCTAAAAGTTTTGATGAAAATTCCATAAGCGCGAAATTAACACTTTTTACGGCAAATTCAATAATAAAAGAGTGTCTTAAAACCAAGTTCCATTGGTAAACCATAGGAAACATTTCGTTTGTTTCATTTTTGGACTTTGGCGTCAACAACCAAAAATTCTATTATTTAGATCCTGATTTTAACGGGAATGATAGATTCATTTCAATAAAAAATTCCAAAACAGACTTTAAGTTATTTTGTATTTTGGCTGATTAAAAATAGAATTTATGTCGCCCACCCAAATATTGTTTCTTATTGCAGGCTATTTTGCTGTATTGATTTTAATATCGTATTTCACCGGAAAAGAAGACAGCAACGATGCCTTTTTTAAGGCCAACAAATCGGCGCCGTGGTATTTGGTGGCCTTTGGGATGATAGGCGCTTCGCTCTCTGGAGTAACCTTTATTTCTGTACCCGGAGCTGTTGAAACCAAACAATTTGGTTATTTGCAAGTGGTTTTCGGCTACTTTTTCGGGTATTTGGTTATTGCTTACGTACTATTACCGATTTACTACAGACTGAATTTAACTTCCATTTACACCTATTTAAAAGACCGCTTTGGCAACGTGAGCTACAAAACGGGATCTGTAGCTTTTTTAATTTCGCGCGTGGTGGGCGCCTCGTTTCGGTTGTTTTTAGTCGCCAAAGTGCTGCAACTTTTGGTATTCGACCAATACGGCATTCCGTTTACCATAACGGTAATTATAACCATTCTCTTAATTTGGCTATACACCTTTAAGGGCGGCATTAAGACCATCATCTTTACCGACACTCTGCAAACGCTTTTCATGCTGGTTTCGGTGGTAATCACCATCGTGTTTTTATCTCATGCTTTGGATTTAAACGGTATTTCTGAAATTTACCAAAACGTAAAACAGGACGCCATGAGCAAAGTGTTCTTTTTTGATGATGTTAACGATGCCCAATATTTTATAAAAAGTTTCTTAGCCGGTATGTTCATTACTATTACCATGACGGGGTTAGATCAAGATATGATGCAAAAAAACCTCACCTGCAAAAACCTCAAAGAAGCACAAAAAAACATGATTTCCTTTAGTGTCATTTTAATTTTTGTAAATATCCTATTTTTGGTTTTAGGGTTAATGCTCACCCAATACGCTTCACAACATGGCATAAAGGCCACTAAAGACGATTTATTCCCAACTATAGCCATGTTGCCCGAAATTGGTGTACTAACCTCTGCCTTTTTTCTTTTGGGATTGATTGCTGCCGCTTATTCCAGTGCTGACTCGGCGTTGACCTCACTCACCACTTCGTTTTGTATCGATATTATAGAACTGGACAAAAAACCTCAAGCAATCCAGAAGAAAATCAGAAAACGCACCCATATTTTTATCAGTTTTATGCTCGTAGTAGTCATCATTCTTTTTGATGCTATTTTTAAAGATGTTTCTGTGATTTGGGAATTGTTCAAAGCAGCAGGTTATACTTATGGGCCACTACTCGGTTTATTCGCCTTCGGCATTTTCACCAAACAACAACTCAAGGACAAATACGTTTGGATTATTGCCATTGTTGCGCCCATCCTTTCTTATTTACTGAATGCACATTCGGTAGATTTACTAAACGGCTACCAAATTGGTTTCGAAATTTTAATTATTAACGGTCTCCTAACCTTTTTAGGGCTAATATTGATTCGTAGAAAGCAACACTAAAGTACAAGCAGGCTCGAAAGCGATGCCATTCTCATTTAAAATCTGATAAAACTCTGGGTTTTCGGTACCAGGATTAAAAATCACGCGGTTGGGGTTTAACGATAAAATGTAGTTATAATATTCTTGTTGGCGCTTCGGGTTTAAATACAGCGTTACCGTATCTATATTTTCAAAAGAAATCTTTTCCGTTTCAATGTGCACTCCCGCTACTTCACCCGCTCGCAGCCCAATGGCAACGGTTTCCACCTGATTAGCCACCAGTCTCTGTACTGCATAATGCGAATACCGGTTTGGCTTTAACGAAGCCCCCAATACTAAAGTTTTCTTATTCATTAATCATCTTTTCAGCAATTTATAATTCAGTAATTTATAATTCAGTAATTTAATCATTTTAAGCTATCCAGCAAATGTTTATCAACAGCCAATTGTGTTAAAAAGCTGTTAAGAAACACACCTCTCCGTAACAAGATTTGAGTTTCAGCGTCTACCTTTGTAGCATCAATCAAAAAACAATCAATCAAATTATGCAAAGAATTATCTTTTTGTGTTTTATTTTATTGAACACAATCACCCACGCCAACTCCAAAAATCCCGAACCCGAAAACGCAAAAAAAGGCTCCATTTCAGGAATTGTTCTAGACGCCCTTTTAAAGCAGCCCTTACCCTATGTTAACGTTATTGTGAAAAACAATGCCAACGAAACCATTACCGGAGGCATTACGGCTGAAGACGGCTCGTTTTTAATCGAAAAAGTTGAAGAAGGCAATCTCGTGGTAAGCGTTCAATACATTGGCTACAAAACCATTGATAAGAATATTGCCATTGGAAAGAACAATTACGACATCAATTTAGGGCAAATTTATCTGGAAGAACAAGCTGAAGGTTTGGACGAAGTTACCGTTGTGGCTGAAACCTCTACCATACTACAAAAAGTAGATAGAAAAGTAGTTACCATTGGAAAAGATTTAACCACCGCCGGGCCAACAGCAAGCGATATAATGAACAATATACCCTCTGTTAGCGTAGACCAACAAACGGGAAACATTAGCTTACGAGGCAATGAAAATGTAAGAGTTATGGTTGATGGCAAGTTAAGCAATGTACCTATTGGCCAATTATTAAAGCAAATCCCTTCCACCTCCATAAAACAAATTGAGTTAATTACCAACCCATCTGCCAAATACAATCCCGAAGGCATGAGCGGCATCATCAATATAAAGCTCCACAAAAACACACAAATTGGATTTAACGGTAATGTAAACTTTGGGCTTACCAAAGAAATCTTTGCAAAATTCAATAGTTCCATTGACATGAATTACCGTAACGGAAAGTTTAATTTCTACGGAAACTATGGGAATAATATTGGCAAATACGACAATTTTGGAGAAATTACCCGTGAAGACGACAACTCTAGACAAGATTTTAAATTTGGGAACAACAATAAATCACACCTTTTTAAAGTTGGCATTGATTATTACGTTAACGACAAAAACACTTTATCAATCTTTACCAACCAAAATATTTTTGACGGCAAGGGCTTTGGAAGCACCCTAATCACAAACCCCAGCACTATTCAAAGTCAGTTGTTTAATAATATTTCAGATAATACCTCAGGGCAATACAACCTGGTTTATAAACACGAATTTGACAATGAAGACGAAACCCTTGAAATTGAGGCAGACTACAACAATTTCAATCAAGATGAAATAGCCGATTTTGACTTCATTAATTTCAACTTTCCGCCAAATTACATCGACAATGTGGACACCAAAAGAAACCAAACCACTATAAATGTAGATTATGTAAACCCTTTAAACGAAAAAACAAAAATTGAAGCTGGACTTGAGGCTCGGCTTTTCAACACCGATATAGCGTATATGTCTACAGGGCAAACCTTTTCCAGCACAGGAAATATTACACCAACTCCAAGCACAGATTTTGATTACAAAAGAGATATTTACTCCGCTTATTTCACATTAGGGAAAACCTTGGAAAAGTGGAGCTACCAAATTGGCTTACGCGCAGAGCAAGTCATGGTCGATGCTAATGCTTTAAAAATTTACGACGACAACAGCTCTGAAGCCATCCCGTTTGAAAACAATTATTTTCAGGTATATCCTTCAGCCTTTTTAACCTACAACCCTTCAGATAAAAACTCATACCAGTTAAGCTTTAGCCGCCGAGTAGACCGGCCTGGCCTGCAACAAGTCAATCCCATCAGGGAGTGGAGTACACCACGTGTTTCCTCCTTCGGAAACACGGAGTTGCAACCCCAGTTCACCAATTCTATTGAAACCAACTATACAAGGCAATTAAAAAAAGGAAGCATTACTACTGGTGTGTTTTACAGAATTATACAAGACAACATTAATCGTTTTGTCTATATAGACCGTACCAATATAAGTGCAGCAAACTCCATTTTATCGTATGACAACTTCGACAACACAACCGCTTTCGGGATTGAATTCTCAACCAATTACAGACCAACAAAATGGTGGGACCTTAACGGTAGTTTCGATTTGTATTCTCAAAGCCAACGTGGCATCACCGAATTTATAGATACAGACGATTTAGAAAACGCCACTGAAAATGATATTGTTACACAAAACACCGAAGTAGACAATGTAGTTTGGAACTTAAGGGTATTCAATAATTTTAAAGCCACTAAAAAATTAAACTTTTCGGTTTTTGCAATGTACCGTGGTAAAGAAAAGGGCATTCAATTTAACAGAAAGCCCATGTTTATGTTAAATACAGGTTTGCGCTACAGTTTCCTAGAAGAAAACCGAGCTACTTTTAGCTTCAATTACAGCGATATATTGAACACCATGAGATTTGAGTTTGAGGCAGACACTCCTTACCCGTCTTTAGGGCAATTTAACTGGGAGAGCAACACTTGGAATGTTACACTTTCCTATAGGTTTGGCGGCGGAAAATACCGAGCCATTAAAAGAAAACAAAGAGATGATAACACGGCCTCTGGCGGTGGCGGCTTCATGTAGTAGAGCGTTTAAACCCAATTGTAATTAATATTTTACACAAACTGACGGCATTTTACACAAAACACTGAAAATCAGCAAAAAAAATGTTAAAATTTCATTTTTAGAACAATACCGATTGCTTTTTTTACGTTAAAGTAAAATACAATCTAGCCAAACACGAATAATAATTATTTAGAGTTAGTCATCTACACATTTTTCAAATTCGTTATTTAAGATTCGTATAACAAAAACTCGAAGTCTCCACTTCGGGTTTTTTTTGTTAAAAAACGTTAAAAATCAGAACGTTATGCAATATATTTCACTTTTTTACGTCTAATAGAATAAGATTCTTCACATTAGTGTTAGTTGAAGTTGATTAATAGCTGAGAAAACCCGAGACTTTCGTTTCGGGTTTTCTGTTTTATGATTAAAGAAATAGTGCTTTTAACTCCACTTTATTATCGCACTGCCCCAAGTAAAACCACTACCAAAGGCCGCTAATACCACGTGGTCGCCGGCTTTTATTTTGCCTTCTTCCCAAGCTTCGGTAAGTGCAATGATAACGGAAGCAGCTGTAGTATTTCCATATTTCATAATATTGTTGAACACTTGGTCGTCCTTCAGTCCAAATTTTTGTTGTATAAATTGTGCAATCCTTAAATTGGCCTGATGCGGAATAAGCATATCGATATCCTCTTTTTGCAATCCGTTTTTCTTCAAGCCTTCCATTATCACTTCGCTGAATCGCACTACAGCATGCTTAAAAACGAAAGTGCCATCCATATATGGAAAATAAGAAGTATCTTCTGGGTTCTCTAAAATTTCGGGGACCCAATGCGCTATACTAGGCCCCTTTACCATCAACTTTTCGGCATGTTTCCCTTCACTGTGTAGGTGAGTCGATAAAATCCCTTTGGTGTTATCTTCCTCTCTGGAGAGTACGCACGCCCCTGCCCCATCACCAAAAATAACCGATACACTTCGGCCACGTGTGGTTTTATCCAATCCGTTACTGTGGTATTCTGCGCCAATCACCAAAACATTTTTGTACATGCCCGTTTTTATAAACTGATCGGCCACCGAAATGGCATACACAAACCCCGAGCATTGGTTGCGCACATCGAGCGCCCCAATGGTTGGCATCTCCAAAATATCCTGCACTTGTACTCCACAACCCGGAAAATAATAATCGGGGCTCAAGGTAGCAAACACTATAAAATCAATGTCGTCTTTAGTTAAGCCCGAACGTTCAATAGCTATTTTGGCAGCTTTCGCACCCATTACAGCCGAAGTATCGTCACTACCCTCCTTTATCCAACGGCGTTCCTGTATACCGGTACGCTCCTGAATCCATTCATCATTGGTGTCCATCATTTTAGATAATTCCTGATTGGTCACCACATTATCTGGTACGTATTTCCCTAAACCTATTATTTTAGAATTGTACATATGCCTTCGTTTTTGTTTAACCAAAATACAAAATTATCAACGGATTATACAAAATTTAAAAATCCAGATGTCGTTTTTACAATAAAATTAAATTCATGTGTCACTTTGTCACTTCCGCTGTATTGGCATTTTTGTTGCCAAGTGATTTAACGTATATTAAAACGAAAATTAATCTGGTTCCTCTTTCGGGGGAATGACAAATAAATTATTTATCATGACAAAAGGAAACATTAATGTATCGGTTGAGAACATCTTCCCTCTCATTAAAAAATTCTTGTACAGCGACCACGAAATATTTCTACGTGAGCTAGTGAGTAACGCCACAGATGCCACTTTAAAACTAAAGCACCTTACCAATGTTGGCGAAGCAAAGGTAGAGTACGGCAATCCGCAGATTGAAATTAAAATCGATAAAGAAGGCAAAAAACTTCATATTATAGACCAAGGTTTAGGAATGACTGCCGACGAAGTTGAGAAATACATCAACCAAGTGGCATTTTCTGGAGCTGAAGAGTTTTTAGATAAATATAAAGATTCTGCTAAAGATTCCGGAATTATTGGGCACTTCGGTTTAGGATTCTATTCAGCGTTTATGGTGGCCGAAAAGGTTGAAATCATCACCAAATCATTCAAGGATGAACCTGCTGCACACTGGACCTGTGATGGTTCGCCAGAATTCACTTTAGAACCTGCAGAAAAAACAGAAAGAGGTACCGAAATCATTCTTCACATCGCTGAAGATTCTACTGAATTTTTGGAAGAAGGTCGCATCCGTGAGTTGTTGAATAAGTACAACAAGTTTATGCCTATTCCTATTAAATTCGGAACTAAGGAAATAAACGACCCTGAGCACGAGCCTGCAACCATTACCGATAAAGACGGCAAGGAAACCAAGGAGCCACACAGAAAAATTACGGTTGACGACATTATAAACAACCCAAACCCGGCGTGGACCAAGCAGCCTACCGATTTAAAAGAGGAAGACTATAACAACTTCTATCGTGAGTTGTACCCGATGCAGTTTGAAGAGCCGTTGTTCCACATTCACTTAAATGTAGATTACCCTTTCAACTTAACGGGTATTTTGTATTTCCCAAAGCTGAGCAACGACATGCAGATCCAAAAGGATAAAATTCAGCTATACCAAAACCAAGTATTCGTAACCGATAATGTTGAAGGCATTGTTCCTGAATTCTTAACTATGTTACGTGGTGTTATCGATTCGCCAGACATCCCATTAAACGTTTCGCGTTCGTACTTACAGGCCGATGGCGCGGTGAAAAAGATTTCATCTTACATTACCCGTAAAGTAGCCGATAAGTTAAAGTCACTTTTCAATAACAACCGTGAGGATTTCGAAAAGAAATGGGACGATATTAAAATCGTGATTGAGTACGGTATGCTTTCCGAAGAAAAATTCTTTGAAAAAGCCGAAGCCTTTGCCCTTTACCCTACCGTTGATGGCAAATACTATACTTACGAAGAGCTTTACAACAAAATAAAGGCGAACCAAACCGATAAGGACGATAAATTGGTAATTCTTTATGCTTCAGATAAAGATGCACAGCACAGCTACATCGAGGCTGCCAAAGCTAAAAACTACGAAGTGCTGTTGTTAGATTCGCCTATTGTTTCGCACCTTATCCAAAAACTTGAAGGTACCAAAGAAAATATTTCCTTTGCACGTGTAGATGGCGACCACATTGACAACCTCATCAAAAAGGACGAAAACACCGTTTCGAAACTGGACGACGAGCAAAAGAAAACTTTAGAAGAATTACTGAAGGAAGTTGTACCTTCTGAAAAATTCATGGTACAATTAGAAGCGATGGATAGCAATGCCAACCCGTTTATTATCACCCAACCTGAGTTTATGCGCCGTATGAAAGAGATGCAGCAAACCGGTGGTGGCGGTATGTTTGGCATGGGCAATATGCCAGAAATGTTCAACTTGGTGGTGAATACCAACCACGAATTGGTGAGTGAAATTTTAAATACCAAAACCAAAAAGAAGCAAGAGCGTTTAATTACCCAAAGTTTAGATTTGGCCAGACTTTCGCAAGGCTTGCTAAAAGGTGAGGAATTGACAAATTTCATAAAACGCAGCTACGAAATGATAAAGTAAAAATTCCCTCGAAAGAGGGAATCTCATAATGCAATCTAAATAGTATTTAGATAAAAATCAAAACCACTCCCAAAAGAGTGGTTTTTTTATGCTCAAACCCGCTTTTTATGATTCCTTTAACGCAACCATCAGCTTAATACTGTATCTTAAAATTGTAAACTCAAAATCACACTTATGACATTTATCAAAGCATTACCCGCATTAATATTAACAGCTATTTTAAGCGTATCGTGCAACTCTGAAGATGATATCAAAACAACCACATACTGGGTAAACAGTTTAAAAACGGAATGCGATGCCGGTGCCGGAAAAGCCCAGTGCTTGCAAGTTTATAACGGCGATGATGTAACCAACGCCACCTGGACTTTGTTTTATGCCCCCATTGAAGGCTTTAGTTTCGAAACCGGATACCTTCAAAAAATAAAAGTAAAAGAAACCCAACTCGATGCCGCCGACGTGCCTGCCGATGCCTCGTCCATTAAATACGAATTGGTTGAAGTCATTGAGAAAAAGCAAGACAAAAAAACATTGCTAAACGATATTTGGGCCGCTACCCATATTAACGGCACAGCCATTGCAACCGACAACGTTCCAACTTTAGAAATCAATCTATCTAAAATGCAAGCTTTCGGTAAGGACGGCTGCAATAATTTCTCAGGAAAAATTACCGATTTAAATGATGAAATGCTCAAATTTGGTACATTGGCCTCTACCAGAAAAATGTGTCCAGACATGACCATTCCAGACCAATTTAACCAAGCTATTTCGCAAACCGCAAGCTACAAACACGAGCAATTAACGCTATATTTATACAATGCCTCGGGAGATGAAATCTTGCGTTTTAAAAAAGTAGATTAGGCTTGTAAATATTAGCTATAAGGTTTGTTAAAAACCGACGCCAATACCAAATTTGAAGAAATCAATAAATCTTAAACTTTACACAAAAATTATATGAAACACCTTTTAACCTTAGCCTTAAGTTTATTCATTTTAACAGCGTGCACCAACGACGACGAGAGAGCTCCGGTAGATTACAGAGAACAAAACGAAGCCGAAATACAAGCCTACATTTCAGAGAACGAATTGACCGCCATCCGTACCGATTCGGGACTCTATTATGTTATAGACGAGCAAGGCGAAGGCGAGCAGCCAACTGCCAACAGTAACGTTACCGTAGCTTACAAAGGCTATTTTCTTAATGGCACTGTATTCGACCAAAGCGATGCAGAAGGCGCTACCTTTAATTTACAACAAGTTATCCCGGGTTGGACCGAAGGCATCACCTATTTTAACGAAGGCGGCAGCGGCATGCTATTAGTGCCCGCCCATTTGGGTTACGGCAGTTTTTATTACAATGGCATTCCCGGCGGTTCGGTATTAATTTTTGATATCGAGCTCTTGGCCGTTAACTAGCCTTAATCACCAAAAAAACAAACTACAAGCCACTTTTAATCGAAGTGGCTTTTTTATGGCGTAATATTGAATTTGTGAAAAATTTCGGTATTTTCGTGTGAATTAACCCTGAAAAATTGATGAGCAATTTTTTGCCTCATTAAAGTTTTAATAAAATAGCAAAATTGAGAATATTAATAGACACAAACATTCTGATAGAACTAGAGGACAACAGGGTGGTTTCTGAAGATTTTGCAAAATTTTACAGGATTGCTATTACAAATAATTGCGAAGTTCTCTACCACCCAAAAGCTATTCCCATTGATGTAAGCAGGGACAAAAACAATCAACGAAAAGAAATTATAATATCTAAACTCAAAAAATATCAGCCACTAAAAGATTATTTAAGCCCCGATAAGGAGTTTAACTCCAGTTTGAAAAGCAAAAAAATAAACGACGAAATTGACAACAAGCAACTCTTTCAATTAAAAAAAGGATTCGTGGATTTTTTTGTCACACAAGATTTTGGAATCCACAAAAATGCAAAAAAGATAAAATGTAACAACCAAGTTTTGACAATCAAACAAGCTTTAAAGCTACTTGAAGAACAATTTACTTTTATAATTCCTTCCCACCCAATACTTCGCGAGCACAGTATTAGAGAGATTGAAGACAAATTTACAAGCTCATTCTTTGATAGTCTGAGTGCCGACTATGGAGCAATAGAATTCAATAAATGGTTACAAAAATGTGCTATTGAGAATCGAAAATGCTATTCTTTAGTGGTAGAAGATGATTTAAGAGCAATATTAATTTATAACATAGAAAAAGTAGAAGACCATCAACTGCCTGATATATTTGATAAAGTCTTAAAAATATGCACTTTAAAAGTTGATGACACTGTCTTTGGCATTAAATTAGGTGAGCTGTTTTTGAACAAAATGTTTGAACTCTGTATCAATAGAAAAATCAATTATTTATATCTAACTGTTTATGAAAAACAAGTTCATCTGATAGACCTACTCGAAACATTTGGCTTTTACAAAAGCAATTTTATAAACAGCCGTGGTTTAAACGAACTTAGGATGATTAAATGTTTAGACAAAGGAAAAATCAAAATCTCTGAAAACAGTATTAAAGCTCATCCTTTTTACATAAACAACTCAAATATTAAAAAATATGTGATTCCAATTCGTCCAAGTTTTTACAGCACATTATTCAAAGATGGCAAATTAAGAGCCCCAACTTTATTTGACAAAGCCCCAAATAGCATCAATGAAATCCAAGGAAACACCATTATAAAAGCCTACATCTCTAATTCAAAAAACCAAAAACCCAAAAAAGGAGATTTAGTATTTTTTTATTCTTCCAAGGTCAACCAAGTAATTGAACCATTTGGCGTTTTAGAAAGCCTCGAAATCGTCCAAGATTTTGATCATTTATGGAGTATAGCAAGAAAAAAGACTGTTTTTACCGAAACTGAATTGAGAAATTGGCTAGAAGAAAAAAAAGAATTACATGTTATTACCTTTAGACTCATAGCTTATTTGAAAAAAAATATTAGCTTACAAAAAATTAAACAGATAGACAGCTTCAAAAATAAAATTCAAACAATAACAGAGCTTAAAGAAACAGATTATATCGAATTAAACAATGAAGGATACTTTGACAAGCGTTATATTATCAATTAAACCAATTTATGCTCGAGCCATAATGTCGGGGACAAAAAAAGTTGAGTTCAGAAAGAAAATTTTTAAAAGACCCGTTGACAAAATTTTTGTTTATTCTTCTGCTCCAGAAAAAAAAATTATTGGTTTTTTTACTATTAAAGAAATAATTGAAAACACCCCAACAAAACTTTGGAGGGAATTTGGTGATGTTGGAGGAATCGAAAAAAATGACTTTTTCAATTATTATCAAGATTCTAAAACAGGGTTTTCTATTAAAATTTCTAAAGTGGAAAAATTTGAAAAAGGAATTGACCCTACTGAATATTTTGAGAATTTTTATCCTCCTCAATCTTTTTTCTATTTGGAGCAAAAAACAGTTCTGGACATAGAAGAGAAAACAATGGCTAACTGCTTATAAAATATATTCTCAAAAAAAATAATGCACATCACCTCCACCAACATATCAAAACCTACCACCATTGTTTGGAATGGCAAAGAAGAGCAAACGGGCATTTACAAAATGCCCACTGATGCACCTATATTTTTAGGAAAAACAGACGTAAAACACGACACGGTAATCGATAGGAAACACCATGGCGGAGAGTTCAAGGCCTGTTACCTGTTCTCAGAAAACCACTATGCTTATTGGCAAAACCTTTATCCCAACCTCGATTGGAATTGGGGCATGTTTGGCGAAAACCTCACTATAAATGGTATGGACGAATCGCAAATTTATGTGGGCGACATTTACAAAGTGGGAGATACCGTTGTGCAAGTAACCCAACCGCGAGAGCCCTGCTATAAATTCGGAGTAAAATTCGGTACGCAAAAAGTTTTAAAACAGTTTATTGCACACGGCTTCCCGGGCACCTACGTTCGGGTTTTAGAAGAGGGGTTTGTAAAATCGGGCGACCAATTAGAACGCATCGAACACAACAAAAATAGTCTAACTACCGCGCAACTTTTCCAATTGATTTTTTCAAAAGAAAAAGACCAAAAGCTTCTGAAACTTGCTATTAACAACGATGCGCTTCCCGAATATAAACGGCAACATTTCATGCGCTTTTTAGGCTAATAGTTTTAGGTTGCAAAAACATCATTTCGTTAATTTAAAATCATTTTTTTTGTATCTTTAGGTTATGCGAACACTACTAGACAAATTAAAACTAAAAAAGTGCGGCGACCTGTACATTTTAAATGTACCCGATAATTTTGCGCCCGTATTTAAAGATATAGAGCATCATGAATCTTTGGTCATCACCTCTTGTGTACAATGTGCCATTGTATTTTCTAACACCAAAGAAGAGTTTATGGACCAGATGCCCACCTTATTCCCAAGGCTGATGGATGGTTCTACCATTTGGGTATTTTACCCGAACGAAACCACCAAAGGCGAAATTTCGAGTTTGCATGAAGAATATGATTGGGACTTTTTGGGCGACTATCGATTAAAACCCACTAAACAAATTACGGTGGATGGCCAATGGAACGCTATGAAAGTAAAACCCATCCGTGCCTAAAATTGGTGTACCTTTGCCGGAAATCATTTTAAATGTCGTTTAAAGACCTTCAATTAAACAAATCGCTATTACGGGCTGTCGCCGAAGCCGGTTACGATAACCCCACAAAAGTTCAGGAACAAACCATTCCTCTGGTTTTAAATCAAAAAGACTTGGTGGTTTCTGCACAAACGGGTACCGGAAAAACAGCCGCGTTTGCCCTGCCAATTTTACAATTACTGTTCAACCAACAGGATAGCGAAAAAGGCGGAAAAAAGATAAAGGCACTAATTGTGAGCCCAACCCGCGAATTGGCCATACAAATTGAAAACAATTTTAAAACCTACAGTACGTACACCAATTTAAGGACCACCGTGGTTTTTGGCGGTGCTTCCATAGAACCGCAAAAGGACATTTTAAAAAAAGGCGTCGATATTTTAATTGCCACGCCGGGTCGTCTGCTCGATTTACATAAACAGGATATTGTAAACCTAGACTTTGTTGAAATACTGGTTTTGGATGAGGCCGACCTCATGCTCGATATGGGTTTTATTGACGATGTTAGAAAAATTGAGCGCCTCTGTACCAGAGAAAAACAAATCTTGCTGTTTTCGGCAACGATACCGCACAAGGTAGAGTTTTTGGCGAATACCATCCTGAAAAACCCCGAACGTATTGAAGTGGAACAAAATGCCTCTACCTCAAAAAACGTGGAGCAACTGCTTTATTATGTCCCAAAGCGAAATAAAATAGAATTGTGTTTGCACTTGCTTAGGAATACCATAAAAGGCAATATCATTATTTTTAGACGTACCAAATTTGGTGTAGACAAGCTAGAAAAAACATTGATTAAAAATGGATATAAAGTAGACAGCATTCATGGCGATAAAAGTCAGTCGGCAAGGCAAGACGCTCTAAACCGTTTTAAAAATGCAGAAGTGAATATTTTAATCGCTACCGATGTGGCTGCCCGAGGCATTGATATTGACGGTTTGGATGCGGTTATAAATTTTGATTTGCCCAATATCCCCGAAACTTACGTGCACCGTATTGGCCGTACCGCCCGTGCCGGTAAATCAGGTATCGCCTATTCTTTTTGCTCGGCAGACGAAAAGAATTATGTAAAAACTATTCAACAGCTTATTGAACGTGATATTGAAATTGAACAAAACCATCCTTATCCGTTAGACCCAAAGGCTAAGCCCATAATCCACAAATCGAAAAAAACAGGGAGCAAACATAAAAAAGGCCGAAAAAGTACAGCTTCAAAAAAGAAAAAGAAGCGTTGGTATTAAAAAGCATGAAGCTTGAAGACTGAAGGCCGCTCATTGGAGGCTGCATACTGAAACGCTATTCAATAGGAAAATCAAAATAAGTTTTTGGAAAAGGTTCCCAACGCAACGTAAAGTGCCACCACTCCTTTGGGTAATTCCTAAAACCGTGTTTCAGCATCACCTTTTGCAGTAACTGTCTATTGGCTTTTTGGTTTTCGGTCAACCCCTCGTAAGCTACCCACGATTCTTTTCCAAAAAAATCAAACGGACTGCCCATATCCAATTCTTTGCCGGTGTTGCCGTCAATTATAGTTAAATCGACCGTGCTGCCCTTGCTATGGCCAGACCTAGATGCGATGTAACCAGCTTTGAATAAATTCCGTTTTTTTACATCAGGGTAAAATTGTTGCTTGTTAATGGTGTCCTTCCAATCACGTGCCCATTTTATAAAATGGTTTACGGCATGTTGTGGTCGGTAACCATCGTACACCTTTAAACAGAGATTATTCATTAATAATTCTTCGTGTACCTTTTTGAGTGCTTTTGTGGCTTCAGCAGTTAAAATTAATGTGTTGGCTTTGTATCCTTCAATCGGTTTTCCAACAAAATTATTGGAGCCATAATAGCGTAATTCCACTTCCATATCTGGGATGGAATCACTCACATAAACAAAACCTTCAGGCAATTGGGCCAAGGAACATAATGACCAAAACAGAAAAACAATTCGTACTGCGTATTTCATTTTCAATTTGAATTATGCTAATTTAGAAAATAAAAAACAATGCGTTTAGCTTCTGAAACGAATTTGAATTTAAAGGATGCCGATGTGGCGTATTATCCAAGGTTTTTCGACATGAATGAAGCCGACTACTTTTTCAAAACGCTTTTAGAAACCATTGACTGGCAGCAAGACTACATTACTATTTTCGGGAAAACCCATCCGCAACCCAGACTTACAGCCTTCTTTGCCAATAACAACAAAAATTACAGCTACAGTAATATTAAAATGAAGGCCACTCCTTTTACGCAAGAATTACTTCAAATTAAGCACTCTATTGAAAAGGAGTTGGACATTTCATTCACCAGCTGTTTGGCCAATTTGTACCGTAACGGAAGCGATAGTAATGGATGGCACGCCGATAACGAAAAGGAACTGGGCAAAAACCCCGTTATAGCCTCAATATCTTTTGGGGCCGAAAGGATATTCCATCTAAAACACCGTAGAGATAACACACAAAAAGCCAAAATTAATTTAGAACACGGTAGTTTATTACTTATGAAGGGAGAAACACAGCACCACTGGCTACACCAAATACCTAAAACCAAAAAAGAAGTGGGAAAGCGGATTAATTTAACCTTTAGAATTATTGCATAAAAAAAACCGGGTTCCCTCAAACCCGGCTCTTTCAATTTGCTTTCTATATTATGATGCTAGATTTGGGGTCTCCTTATCAACAACATAATGCAAATATTAATTAATTAATCCATTGAACTAAAAAGTGTGTTATTTAGTACACTCCAAAGATATAATTATTTCAAGTTTTAAAACGACAAAAAACATATTAAATCGATGAAACACATGTAATTTTAACATTTAATGACAAAAACATTCTTTTCATCGATGAAATACACTTTTAATTATCCTAGGTTTTAGTGAAACCTGAACAAAAACGGCATAAAAAAAGCACCCAAAAACGGGTGCTTTCTTACTAACTAACCAACCAAAATATGAAATACAATCTTTTAAGTTTAAAGTAACCACTCAATAAACTATTTTGTAAGAGTGCATCTGCCAACAACAACGCAATACTTGTGCCAAAAGTTGTCTAAAACATTTTTTGTGTTTTTTTTAACATTTTTAAAATAATGCATAGCCATTAGCATTTAAAATATAATTATAAGATATTTGCCTTCGTTAAAAAACTACCTATTTCATGAAAAAAATTTTGGCATTGTGCATTGCCATTTGCGTACTTGCTTGCGGCAATAATGAAGACAACTTAATTGTAAAAGGACATATAAAAGGATTAAAAAAAGGCGTGGTTTACCTTAAAAAGGCACAGGATACGAGCTTGGTTACTGTCGATTCAATGGTTGTAAGCGGAAATGCTTCTTTTGAATTACAAACCACTATAGAAAGCCCAGAAGTGTTTTTTCTTTATTTGGACAAAAACAGCGCCATTGAAGATAGGATTGCCTTTTTTGCCGATAAAGGAATCACAGAAATAAACACCTCTCTTAAAAACTTTGCTTTTGATGCTAAAATTAATGGCTCTGAACAACAAAAAGTATTTGAGGAATACCGCAACACGCTTTCAACCATCAACAACCGAAGATTGGATTTGATAAAAGCGGCCTTTGAAGCAGAAAAAGCTGGTGACAGCGCAAAAATTGATTCTGTTGAAAAAGCATCGAACAGTATTACTAAGCGCAAATATTTGTATACCGTAAACTTTGCTCTAAACCACAAAGACAGCGAAGTGGCTCCCTATTTAGCTTTATCTGAAATTTACAACGCCAATTTGAGTTTACTCGACACGATTAATAATTCGTTGACACCAAAAGTGAAATCTTCAAAATACGGTAAGGAATTGGATAAGTTTATCAAAGAAATTAAGGAACAAGAGGCTGAGAACAAATAAGCTTCTGTTCACTTCGTAAGATGATAAAAAAATGCCTGTCAAAATTTGAAAGGCATTTTTTTTGAAGAGCCGATAGAGGGACTTCCTTCGACTAAGCTCAGGATAAACTTCTCGTCCCTTAAAACTGATTAATAAAAAAAGGCAATCCAAATTTCTTAGATTACCTTTTAGTTTTAAAAGAGCCGATAGAGGGACTCGAACCCACGACCTGCTGATTACAAATCAGCTGCTCTAGCCAGCTGAGCTATATCGGCTTTTAATAACGGGTGCAAATATAATCTCAAAAATTAAATCTGCAAGCAATCCGTTAAAAAATTTTAAAGCTTGTTTATCTTTTCAATTAAGGCGTTTCCTTTAGCCTCCAATTCGTTTCGCACGGCGTTATAATGCGCTTTAGGATTTTCAATGTTTTTGGCATTTACTTTGGCCATCAACTCATCAAAACTTTCAATAGCCTCGTCTATAATCGCTCCACTTTTTTCGGTACCTTTATCTGTATTGGAATATTCCCAAACGTAAACAGATTCTATAATATCGCCTAAAACGTAATTAATATCTTTTTTAAGGTCTCTAACATTTGCCATTTTTATAGTATTTAAAATTTAGACAAAAATAGGTAATTATTCAACAGCAATACTGTGCTTTTTTATAATAATTATTGGTTGGATTTTATAATGAGAAGTTTTATCAATTCCGAAAAACAACCAGCCAAGAACAGAACTATTCCCCAGAAAAACGCACAAAATTACGAGGGGTTTCGTAAAGGGTGATTTCCAAATCGAGTTCTTTCTCTAAATGGGGTTTTATTTTATTGTAAATGACAACGGCAATATTTTCGGCCGTAGGGTTTAGTGTTTTAAATTCTTCAACTTCAAGATTTAAATTTTTATGGTCGAAAGCTTCTTCTACTTCCGTCCTAATAATATCCTTTAGTATTTTCATATCTACCACATAGCCCGTTTCTTCATCAATCGCTCCGGTTACGCTCACAATAAGTTCGTAGTTATGCCCATGAAAATTAGGGTTGTTGCATTTTCCAAAAACCGCCTCATTCCTTTCATTGCTCCAATCGGGCCTGTACAGCCGATGGGCCGCATTAAAATGTGCTTTCCTACTTACTGTAACCCTCATTGCTTTATGTTTATGTGTTCGTAGAATTTATCGAAAATCACTTTGAACCAGGCCGTATAGTTTTCCGGTTTTTTGGCGATATCGGTTTTCACATCTTCCAAAGCCATCCATTTCCAAGCGGCCACTTCATCGGGATTGATGTTAGGCTCGCCGTTGTACTTTCCGAGTAAAATATGGTCGTATTCGTGCTCGGTCAATCCGTTATCAAATGGGGCTTTATAAATAAAAGAAATCGACTCTTCAAGATCGGTAACAAAGCCCATTTCTTCCATGAGGCGTCGTTTTCCGGCTTTAATATTGCTTTCGCCGTTGCGCTGGTGGCTACAACAAGTATTGGTCCATAGCCCTGGTGTGTGATACTTGTGCAAGGCACGTTGCTGAAGCATCAACTCGTTTTTATCATTAAACACAAACACAGAAAACGCACGATGCAGCAATGCCTTTTCGTGCGCTTCCATTTTGGCCATTAATCCAATTTGTTCGTCCTTTTCGTTTACCAGTATTACTTGTTCTTCTTTTTTCATAGAACAACAAAAATACAAAACAGACAGGGTTTATCGATTGTTTTAATCTAAAATTATAAACATCGATCTTCTGTTTAATTGGTGTTCATCTTCGGTACACTCCACTCCATTGGAACAGCTATTAATTAATCGGGTTTCACCATAACCCTTGGCCGAGAGCCTTTCTTTACCTACACCTTTGTTGTAAAGCCACTGCATGGTGGATTGTGCCCTACGTTGAGACAGTTTAAGGTTGTAGGCATCGCGCCCTCTAGAGTCGGTATGAGACTCTATATGAATTTTTAATGTGGGGTATTCGTTTAAAGCTGTTAGAATTTTAGCCAGTTCTATTTCTGCATCTGGGCGAATATTTGATTTATCATAATCAAAATAAATGGGTTGAAGCGTTAACCTACAACCTAAATCGTTTGGCGGACAAGAATCGGTCGGTTTCAAATTCATAGGGATATTTAAAGTAATGGGCATCTCTATGGTTTTTGGGTTTTTCGGTGTTTCTATTACCTGTTCTTTTGGGTCGTAACCTTCCTTTTTTGCTCTGATCAAATACTGTTCGTTACAATTTAAGGTAAAGGTAAAGATGGCATCATCTCCAACAACTAGGGTTTCAATTTCTTCATTATTTGAATCAATTAGTGTGACTTCTGCTCCAGGAATGAGGTTTCCTGTTTTTTCTTCGGTCACCGGGCCTTGTATTACAATTTCGCAATGTTCCCATATTTGATAAATATCGTCGCTTTTACTCCCCTCATCACCGTCTCTGTTGGATGCTAAATAGCCTATTCTACCTTCTTTAATAATGAAACTAAAATCGTCCTTAGAGCTGTTTATTGGAGCGGAAAATGTTGAAATCTCACCATGTCCATCTTCATCTTCAGTTAATTTTGCCGCAAAAATATCCAAGCCTCCCATTCCTGTATGGCCATCACTAGAGAAATAGAGGTTTTTGTCGTCACTAACAAAAGGGAACGTTTCGCGAGCGGGCGTGTTAATGACATCGCCCATATTTACAGGGTTGCTATAAATATCTTCTCCCAATATTTTAACATACCAAATATCTGACATACCATAGGTGCCGGGCATATCGGAAGCGAAATACAACTTATCTTCGTTAGGGTTCAATGCTGGATGGCCTACGGAATAACTATCGTCGTTAAAAGGCAGTTCTATTATATTTCCCCAAGTATCGCCTGTTTTGGTTGCCTTGAAAATTTTCAGCCTTATAACGTGGTCTTTATCCCTTCTTTTTTTACCGTCTAAATAGTTGTTTCTGGTAAAATACATGGTATTACCATCTTTAGTAAATACAGCTGTTGACTCGTGGTATGGTGAATTTACATTGCCTTTTAAGGCTTTTGCGTTTACCAAGTTTAAATCTTCATTGGGAGTAGCTTGGTACAGATCTAAAAACGGTTGATTGTCCCAGCCGGATAAATCGACCGACTTACTCTCGAAAGTCCCCATTGAACCGCTACTGGATGAAAACACCAAGTTTTCACCATAAAACGCCGGGCCAAAGTCTGAATAATTAGTGTTTACCGCTATTCTTTCTATTTCGAATACCTTATCCTGAACACGTTTTTTAAACAAGGTATCGGCTATGTTTTCGTAGGTACTCACGTTTATAGCTGTTCCACCCTTTGCTTTGTATATATCCATCAGTCTTTTTGATTCTTCCAGTTCCCCCATGGTTTTAAAGCATTTGGCCGCCCTAAAATAGTCAGTGGTTTCCGCTTCTTCCGGAAACTCCTTGGTGATTTGATAGTACCATTTGGCCGCACCACTATAATCGCTGTTAAAGTAATAGGTATCACCCAGTTTTCGATAAATTTCAGCAGAGCGATAACCATTATCGACCACTTTTAAGTAAATTTTTCGGGCATCGATATAATCGTATTTATCGTATTTTTCATTTGCCTTTTCTACTTTGCCTATTTGCCCAAAGGTATTCAGACTAAAAAGAATGGTGAAAAGGTACAATGTATATTTATTTGTAGTAATGTTCATAATCTGAAGGTTTAGAAAAATCTTGGGGTTAGTATACGTTCTGTTTTGTTAAATAGGTCGAACCTTAAGAACACTTCGTAAGAACCGTCACTATACTTTTCAATGTCGGTGGTTTGAAAATCGTACCCCATACCTATAAACAACTGGTTGTTAATTTGAAATCCGGCCATGGCACTAATGGCAGCATCCCACCTGTAGGCCGCCCCAAGGGTAAATTTCTCATTGAACAAAAAATTAGCAGAAACATCGGCCTGTAAAGGCGAACCACTTACCCATTTAAACATGGTAGCAGGTTTAAATTTTATATTATCGCTAATATCAAACACGTAACCAGCTATTAAAAAATAGTGCAAACGATCTACTGCCAAAACCTCAGCATCAACACCATCTATATTGTCCGAGTTGTAATGCTTAGAGTTTAAAAAATTTGGAACGGATAACCCCAAGTACATTCTATCTGTATTGTAATAAATACCCGCCCCCACTTGTGGCTGCACTTTTTTATCTACATTTTGTCCAAAATGTGGGTCGTTATCATCGGCCAGATTCAGCCTAGAGTAGTCGATATCAAGAAAGTCGAGCCCCCCTTTTAAACCAAATGACAGCCTAGAATTTTCGGCCAGTATTAGCGAATAGGCATAATCTACCACAAAAACAGTATTGTTTGAAGGACCTATTTTATCGCTAACAATTGAAACCCCTAAAGCATTTCGTTTATGGTCGCCCAAAGGAGTATTAAAGGTGAAACTTCCTGTTTTTGGGGAACCGTCAAATCCGGCCCATTGCGTTCGGTACAGCAAACCGAAACCCAACGCATCTCTTGATCCTATATAACCAGAATTAATAATCTGCGTGTTGTACATATACTGCGTGTATTGTGGGTCTTGCTGTGAATATCCTATGCTTACACTCATAAGCAATAAGAGTAGTATTAAATAATATTTCATGGTAGTTTGGGTTTATTTTCTTTTAATGTATAAATATCCTTGGTTAGTTAAGGGGTCTTGATTGGTTCCTCGGCGTGTTAAAATGTAGAAGTAAGTTCCAGTAGGCAACTCTTCGTTTCTATTGACCGTTACTCGCCCATCAGACAAACCTCTAAACACCTTACCATTAATACCATACCCTTCGGTTTCGTAAACCAACACACCCCAACGGTTGTAAACTTTAAGGGTGTTATCTGGGTAATTTTCTATCCCTTCTATTAAAAAGAAATCGTTTAACCCGTCACCATCTGGAGTAATACCATTGAAGATTTCAAAATTGGCCCCCAAAATGCCCGGTAAATTAATTACGGTTTGGTCGTCGGGTTCGCCATCATTATTTATATCTATATCTTCCAAATTATTAGGATCATCTGAAGTGTCTGTTACTGGATTGCCCAAAACATCTTCTGCAGTTACAGTCGCTTGGTTAGTCACTGTTAAATCAAATAAATCTCCTTCCTCTACGGTATAAACGGCTGTAAATGTTGTACTATCTGACTCTCCAGATAACAATTGGGCAATAGGACCACCTTGTATTACAATTCCGGGAAGAGGATCCTGAATGTTGATATTATAAAGAGTTACCTTCCCTGTATTATACACCGTAAATGTATAAGTTATGGTTTCGCCAACCTGTACTGCGCCACTACCGTTTTCGTCGTTGAACACGCCTACTTTTTCAAGTGAAATGGCACTAGGGATACAAAGTGGTGTTTCAGTTGTATCATCTTCCAAAATACTATTGTCATCCGATAAATCACTAACATCAACACCTAAAGTACTTGTACCAACAACCACTGCTTGGTTGCTTACTAATCCCATATTGATATCGGATTGGGTAATTGTATAATCGGAAGTATATATCCAAGTTTCTGTAACGTCCAACTCATTATCGGCATCGGTATCGCCAGAGGCCAAGGCCAAGGCTCCGCCCAACAACGGATCGTCCAATACCACATTGGCAATACTCACGTTTCCTTGGTTAGTCACCGTAAAGGTGTAGGTTATTGTTTCGCCCACATCACTACAACCATCATTATTGGTATCGTTGAATATTGCTGTTTTAATTAAGGCGATATCCGAGGATTGACATAAGGTCGTTTCAGTAGTATCGTCTTCAGCAATATTATCATCATCTGATAAATCGCTAACACCTACACCACCTGCACTTGTTCCCGTTACAGTGGCCTGATTGCTCACTAATCCAATGCTAATATCAGATTGAGTAATCGTATAATTGGAAGTATAAATCCATGTTTCGGCAACATCCAACTCATTATCGGCATCGGTATCGCCAGAAGACAAGGCCAAAGTTCCGCCCAATAGCGGGTCGTCCAGCACCACATTGGCAATGCTTACGTTGCCTTGATTAGTCACCGTAAAGGTGTAAGTTATCGTTTCGCCTACATCGCTGCAACTATCATTATCGGCATCATTGAAAATACCTGTTTTTATTAGAGCAATACCGGCAGATTGACACAAGGCTGTTTCTGTGTTTTCGTCTTCAATAATGCTGTCGTTATCCGATAAATCGCTGACATTTAATCCGCTTGCTCCAGTTCCGGTTACTGTAGCTTGGTTGCTTACCACCCCGGTATCGATATCTGCTTGGTTAATGCTATAATCTGAAGTATAAATCCACGTTTCGATAACGTCCAACTCATTATCGGCATCGGTATCGCCAGAGGCCAAAGCCAAGGTTCCGCCCAACAGCGGGTCGTCCAAGACCACATTGGTAATGCTTACGTTGCCCTGGTTGGTCACCGTAAAAGTGTAAGCTATCGTTTCACCCACATTGCTACAACTATCGCCATTGGTATCGTTTAAAACACCTGTTTTTATAAGCGCTATATTGGCCGATTGGCATAAAACCGTTTCTGTAATATCATCTTCCAAAATGCTATCGTCATCCGATAGGTCACTCACATCTGCCCCCCCCGTACTTGTTCCAGTTACCGTGGCCTGATTGCTTACCGAACCGGTATCAATATCGGTTTGGGTAATCGTGTAATTAGAAGTATAAATCCACGTTTCGGTAACGTCCAACTCGTTATCGGCATCATCATCACCTGATAACAGTGCTATAGACCCACCCAATAGCGGGTCGTCCAGCACCACATTGGCAATACTTACGTTGCCTTGGTTAGTCACCGAAAATGTATAAGTAATCGTTTCGCCCACATCGCTACAACTATCACCATTAGTATCGTTGAAAACGCCTGTTTTTATAAGCGCTATATTGGCCGATTGGCACAAGGTCGTTTCTGTGTTTTCGTCTTCAATAATGCTATCGTCATCCGATAGATCGCTCACATTGACACCGCCCTTACTCGTTCCGGTTACGGTGGCTTGGTTGCTCACGGCCCCCGCATCGATATCGGTTTGGGTAATCGTATAATTGGAAGTATAGATCCACGTTTCGGTAACGTCCAGCTCGTTATCGGTATCGGTATCGCCAGAAGACAAGGCCAAGGCCCCGCCCAACATCGGGTCGTCCAGCACAACATTAGCAATACTTACGTTGCCCTGGTTAGTCACCGTAAAGGTGTAAGTTATCGTTTCGCCCACATCGCTACAGCTATCGCCATCGGCATTGTTGAAAATGCCTGTTTTTATAAGAGCGATATCTGCTGATTGACATAAGGTAGTTACTGTTGTATCATCTTCTGTAATATTATCGTTATCCGATAGGTCAGATACAACAACTCCCAACGAAGACTCCCCACTAACACTTGCCTGATTACTTATTGACCCAAAATCGATATCTGCTTGGGTTAAGGTATAATTGGCTGTAAACACCCATATCTCGCCTACATCTAAAATATTATCTGTATTTAAATCACCAGAATCTAAGCTAATATCTCCTGCGTTTGGAAACATTGGGTCGGTTAAAACCACATTTTGCAAGCCTGTATTACCTTGGTTAGTTACCGTAAATGTATAGGTAAGGGTTTCACTGGCATCGCTGCAATTATCGGCATCGGCATCATTTAAAGTTGCTGTTTTTATGATAGCAATGGCAGGTGTTTGACACAAATCGACGGTAGTGCTGTCGTCTTCCAAAACACTATTATCATCTGATAAATCTGTTACCGGATTTCCTGAAACGCCTATGGCTTCTACCAAAGCTTGGTTAACCACTTCCGCATTTGTTATATCTCCGCTTGTAATGGTATAAGGTACTGAATACACCCAAGTTTCGTTTACATCCAATTCACCGTTGCCATCGTCATCGCCTGTCGGTATAGCTGCAATGGCACCGCCCAACAGCGGATCGCTTAAACTTACCGATGTTAGGGTTGTATTTCCTTCATTGGTAACCGTAAATACAAAATCTATAGTGTCATTTTCAACAGCACAACCACTTGGCTCGGCCGTATTAACACTTCCTTGCTTTATAAGCGCTATGGCCTCTTCTTGGCATAGTGGGGTTACTGTTTGGTCATCTTCCGTAATGCTATCATCGTCTGAGGAATCGCTTACAGGGTCTCCTCCCGTGCTTGTTCCAGTTACGGTGGCCTGATTGGTTACCGAGCCAGCATCGATATCATCTTGTGTGATAGTATAGTTTAAGGTATAAACCCATGTTTCATTAACCCCCAACATATTATCGCCATTATCGCCTGTTGGGACAGCTGCTATATTGCCGCCCAGAAGAGGGTCGTTTATAACTATCGTGTTTATGCTGATGTTGCCTTGGTTAGTTAAAGTGAAAGTATAAGTTATGGTTTCACCTACATCGGTACAGCCATCTCCGTTTTCATCGTTAACAACACCTTGTTTTACTAAAGCAATTTCTGCTTGGTCACAGAATGTTGTATTGGTGGTATCGATATAAGCACCGTAAACTTCAATAGAATTTATCACCCCAACTAAAGAACCAACCGTTAATTGCACCTCGTCGAAACTTAGGGTAGTAGTAAACTTTACAACATAAAAACTATCGGTTGTAGTTGGTGTTATATTTACCAGCCCCAAAGCCTCTAAAGCCAATAAATTATTAGCTGTTTGTTGCTCTTGCTGAACACCATCCAAATAGGTTGTGATGGTTAAAGCATTTAATAAATCTGCTTGTAATAAATTGTTTGTGTCTCTAATGACGAAACCTGCTTCAGTACCGACAGGGTAATCGGTAAGGACATCTTGTACCGAAATGGAAGCTGTTCCAGCTACACCGGCCACAATGTTAATTAATGCAAAATCAGAAGTATCTTCAGAAATGGCATTTACTGCATTGTCGACCTCACAAGCCACACACGCAATGCCATCGGTTCCGGTGTTATCGTTATTTATAATTACCGAATCGCTTGGGTTTGAAAGCACATAAGGCTCGTCGCAATTAATGGTTCCGGGGCAGAACGATTGTAAAACCATACCGTAAACACGGGTGCTTCCTAAATCTAAAGACACCAATTGATTTAATGACAATTGCACCTCATCAAAGGGTTGGGTTGTAATGAACCCCAAACGTATAGATTGACTTCCGGTTAACAATAAACCTGAATCTACAGGCACCAATTCGGTAGTGCCCGTTTTAGACTCCACCTGAACACCATCCAAATAGGTGGTTATGGTTATAGCATCAAGTAAATCGGTGCTTAAAACAGAGGCATTTTCAATATCGAATCCAGCGTAAGTAGTTGCAGGGTAATCGGTAAGTTCATCTTTAAAAGCAATAGAGGCTGTTCCTGCTACACCTGCCAATAAATCGATAGTGGCATAATTATTAGGGTTGGAATCTATAGCTCTATTAATATCGTTTACGCCGCCCAATGTTAACAAACCACCTGTTCCTGTATGTTCTTCAACTACGCGAACTGGAAAATTGGGTTTGGTGAGTCTGGTTACCGTATTGCATTCTAAATCTGGGCCTGGACAAAAACTACTGGTTACGGCATGATATATTCTTGTTGTTGACAATACATCGGCTAAACTGGCAATTGAAATTTCAATTTCATCATAATCCATAGTGGAATAAAACCCAACATATGATTGGCCCGAACCCAAAATTGGGCTATTTAAAGCTATAAGTGAAGTACTTGTGTTGGTTTCTTGCTGAGCGCCATCGAGGTAAGTTGTTACGGTTATGGCATTTAATAAGTCTACTTTAAGCAAAGCACTGTTTTCAATCAAAAACCCTGCATAGCCTCCAGATTCAAAAAATTCGCTTACCGTGTTATCTGTTACTGAAATAGTATGGTACACACCTAAACCCAACGTTGTTGAAATCTCGGCATAATTTGTTACATCGGCATCGTTAATATTATCCAAGCCCGTTGCGGCTATACCATTGGTATCTTCTGTAACGGTTAAATCGGTAAATCCAGCATGGGTTATCGGCACAGGATTTTCTGTGTTACAGGGCACAGGATATTGAACACCATCGGTATATATAATGAACTCGGCGGTAGATTGGCAGCCTTCTGCATCGGTTACCGTTACCGAGTAAGTTCCCGCTAATAGTCCAGAAATTGACGGGGTAGATTGACCGCCTGGACTCCATGAATATGAATAAGGTGGCGTACCACCTTCTGCACTTACAGAAATTGTTCCGTCGGAAGCACCGATTGCGGTCTCACTTCCCACCGTACCTTCAATAATAATGGATTTATCTACATAGCTCCCATAAACCTCTAAGCTATTAACAACCCCTACAAGCGAACCTACGGTTAAACGCAACTCATCGAATGCCGTGGTGGTTCTAAAACCAACTAAACTAAAACCATCGGTTGATGATGGGGTTATCTCTACCAGCCCTAAAGCTTCTAAAGCTAAAAGCCCACTTCCTGTTTCTGATTCCTGTTCTTCACCACCTAAATAAGTTGTAACGGTTAAAGAGTTCAACAAATCGACCTGCAATAAATCATTGGTATCTCTAATTACAAATCCAGCGTGACTGCTTGAAGGGAAGGTTTCCAACACATTTTTAACTCCAATTGAAGCCGTATTAGCAACTCCTGCTGTTAGATTTATAGAAGCAAAATCAGTATTATTTTCATTAATAACATGTGTGGTGTTGCCTACCTCACAACCTACACATGCTAAACCATCCACTCCCGTATTTACACTATTAATAATTACAGGTTGCGATGGGTTATTTAATACTGTTGCTGTACTGCATTCTAATGTACCTTCGCAAAAGGATTGCAGCACCAAACCATAAACCCTAGTACTTCCTAAATCTAAAGCAAGAGTTTGCTGAATACTAAGTTGAACTTCATCAAAAGCCAAAGTTGAAACAAAACCTACTTGCCAACGTTGTGTTCCCGTAAACAATAGGCCACTATCGACCGACAATAGCTCATCATTACCTGTTTGGCTTTCTTGCAAAACGCCATCTAGGTAGGTTGTTACGGTAACCCCTTCTAATAAGTCTAAATTTAAAACAGATGTATTTTCTATATCGAACCCAGCATAAGTACCTTCTGGATAATCTACCAACTCATCTTTTACAGCCAAATTACCGGTTGCCAACACACCTGCAGTAAAATCAATACTGGCAAAGGTATTAGCGTTGGAATCTATAGCATTATTGGCATCAATTACACTACCAACACTTAATACTCCACCTATTCCAGTATGTTCTTCTACTATTCTTGCAGAAAAATCGGGTTTAGCCAAAAGGGTTGGCACGTTGCACTGCAAAACTGGTCCCGCACAAAAACTATTGGTTACGGCATGATACACATTTGTTGTGGACAACACTCCTGCCAAACTTGAGATGGAAATTTCAATAGCATCAAAATTTTCAGTTGTATGGAAACCCACATAATACTGATTGGCACCTAATAAGGCACTCCCTATTGCAGCTAAAGATGCACTGGTGTTACTTTCTTGTTCTACACCATCCAAATACGTTCTTACCACAACGGCATCCAGCAAGTCGGCTTGAAGCACCGAGCTGTTTTCTATTAAAAAACCTGCAAAACTACCTGCTGTATAAAACTCATCGACCGTGTTATCGGTAACCCTAATGGTATGGGTAACCCCCAAACCTATTAAGGTTGAAACACTAGCTGAATTTGCTTCATCAGTATCAATCATATTGTCTTCATCAGCAATACCACAACCAACAACACAAATACCTGTTGTATTGGTGGAAACCGATAAATCGGAATAGTTTAATGATGTAATCGGTACCGGCAAATCTGTATTACAGGGCACTGTAACCGGTGGAATAAAATTGCTAATAGCTTCATTTTTATGATTAGCTATTGCATTTGAAGCTACAGAGAGCATTAAAATTAACGCCATAAAAACGATTATGGGCTTTGTTTTTTTTGAAAATTTAACAAGTAAAGAACTTGTGTAGGTAGTTTTGTTCATAATGAAAAAGGTTTGGGTTTAACTATATTTTGTATTTCTCTATTTAGTGTCACTCAAAAACACTAAACAGAAAGAAATCAATTGCTTAAAACAAAAAACCTTAGTCTTAAATACGGATAGAGAGAAGTTAAAATGATCTAGAACTAAGTTTAAAATCCAAAAGGATTTTTATTCTAGTACGAATAACACAAGTTAAAAAAAACACATATTTCTTACAAATACAAATTAAATGTTGTTTTTTCAACGTAATACATCATAAATAATTACAATTTAAACGATTTTAACCTACATTTTATAGCTAACAAATCTTTCACAAAAGAAGCCGAAAAAGTACACTATACATAGGTTTCTATTGTATTAATAAATAGTATCTTTGCAACCCATTTGTAAAACAGTTATGAGTTTTTTAAAAGAAATACAACGCAGACGAACTTTTGGTATCATTTCGCATCCCGATGCTGGTAAAACCACTTTAACCGAAAAATTGCTTCTTTTTGGTGGCGCGATTCAGGAAGCGGGTGCCGTAAAAAGCAATAAAATAAAAAAGGGAGCCACGAGCGATTTCATGGAAATTGAACGCCAACGTGGTATTTCGGTGGCCACTTCGGTGTTGGCTTTTGAATATGATGGTATTAAAATCAACATTCTCGATACGCCCGGTCACAAGGATTTTGCTGAAGATACTTTTAGAACGTTAACTGCTGTTGATAGCGTTATCGTAGTGATTGATGTGGCGAAAGGGGTTGAGGAACAGACCGAAAAACTCGTTGAAGTTTGCCGTATGCGCAACATCCCCATGATTGTTTTTATCAACAAATTGGATCGCGAAGGAAAAGATGCGTTCGACCTTTTGGATGAAATTGAACAAAAACTAGGATTAACCGTTGCGCCTTTAAGCTTCCCGATTGGGATGGGTTACGACTTTAAAGGCATTTACAATATTTGGGAAAAGAACATCAATTTATTTAGTGGCGACAGCCGTAAGAATATTGAGGAAACCATTGAAATTTCCGATTTATCCTCGCCCGAACTGGATAAATTGGTGGGTAAAAAAGCCGCTAACACGCTACGTGAAGAAATTGAATTAGTGGAAGGTATTTACCCACAATTTGATAAAGACGACTATTTGAAAGGGAATTTACAACCCGTGTTTTTTGGTTCGGCCTTGAACAATTTTGGTGTTAGAGAACTGTTGGATTGCTTTGTTGAAATTGCTCCCAAACCACGCCCTAAACAAAGCGAAGAGCGATTGGTTGAGCCAAATGAAGATAAATTCACTGGATTTGTGTTTAAAATCCATGCCAACATGGATCCGAACCACAGAGACCGATTGGCATTCGTAAAAATAGTATCAGGTAAATTTGAACGTAACAAGCCTTACCTGCATGTTAGGCACAACAAAAAACTGAAATTCTCGAGCCCCAATGCCTTTTTTGCAGAGAAAAAAGAAATTGTTGATGTATCATACCCCGGAGATATTGTTGGTTTGCACGACACCGGAAACTTTAAAATTGGTGATACCCTAACCGAAGGTGAAGAAATAAACTATAAAGGAATACCCAGTTTTTCGCCTGAGCATTTTAGGTATATCAACAATGCTGATCCATTAAAGTCGAAACAGCTTTACAAAGGCATCGACCAATTAATGGACGAAGGTGTGGCACAGCTTTTCACATTAGATCTTAATGGCCGAAAGGTAATCGGAACCGTAGGTGCCCTGCAATACGAAGTAATCCAATACCGATTGGAACACGAATACGGCGCCAAGTGTACTTACGAAAACCTAAACGTTTACAAAGCGTGTTGGGTTGAAGCCGAAGATGAAAAAAGCGAAGAATACAAAGACTTTTTAAGGGTAAAACAACGCTTTTTGGCAAAAGACAAACATGGACAATTGGTCTTTTTAGCCGATTCGCCATTTTCTTTACAAATGAGCCAACAGAAATACCCGAGCCTAAAGTTTCACTTTGTATCAGAATTTAACTAAAAAACAACCTTTACCGAAGTCTATTTTCTAATTAACTATTGTTTTTAATTTTTGAACGATTTTTTAAGGATTCTATGAAAGTGTTTAATAACTTTAAGTATCAACTAAATCGTCCCCAAATTGCTTAAACTATGGAAATTAATGCAAACAAATTCAGTAATAAAGAGATTACTGTAACTTACGACCCTTGCATTTGCAAACTTTCTGGCAGATGCTACAAAGAACTTCCTGAAGTTTTTATGGACTCTGTTATCCCATGGGTAGACCTCGAGGGCGCACCAGCTGAAACTATTCAGGAACAAGTAAACCGATGCCCCACTGGTGCTTTAAAATTTCATTATAAAAACACACCAGTTAAAGTTTCAAAAGGAGAAAAACAAAAAGCTAAGAAAGCCCTTGCTTATTAAAACAAGGGCTTTTTTTGCCTTTATAAAACAGAAACAAAGTTTCCTTGATACTTTTAATTAATCTTGCCCTGTAGGGCCAAAATTCAATGGAATGGGCGGTTGCTCTATGAAACATTTCGAGCAACCTTTAGAAATAGCTTAAAATTCAATAAAATTTTTAATTTAAGCTTGCCCTGTAGGGCCAAAATTCAATGGAATGGGCGGTTGCTCGTAATCTTTAATTTCACCATGGGCATTTTCAAAACGGGCAACGTTATCACCCAAAGCTTTCAACAAACGTTTGGCATGCTGTGGTGTTAAAATAATTCTCGATTTTACCTTATTTTTAGGTACGCCCGGCATAATATTTACAAAGTCTACCACAAATTCAGATACCGAATGGTTGATGATTGCTAAGTTGGAATATGTGCCTTCGGCCACTTTTTCATCCAATTCTATATTGATTTGACCTTGTTTTGGTTGGTCTTTTTCGTCTGCCATAATATTTTAATGTTTAATAAAAAAGCCTTCACGTAATAAATACTTGAAGGCTTTTATTGTGATTTATAGATTCCCGCCTTCGCGGGAATATCTATTAATTATAATTTAATTCTTGCTTTACCTGCATCATTTCGTCAAACTCTTCTTTAGAGCCAACAATGATATCAGAATAGCTTCTCATACCTGTACCTGCTGGAATTCTGTGCCCAACAATCACATTTTCCTTCAAACCTTCTAAAGTATCTACTTTACCGGCTACAGCGGCTTCGTTAAGTACTTTAGTGGTTTCCTGGAACGATGCTGCAGAGATAAACGACTTAGTTTGTAGCGATGCTCTGGTAATACCTTGCAATATTGGCGTAGCCGTTGCAGGCTTGGCATCTCTGGCCACTACTAATTGTTTATCTTCTCTACGTAAAATAGAATTTTCGTCTCTCAATTCCCGTGGTGAAATAATCTGTCCGGCTTTAAGCTTAACAGAATCGCCAGCATCTTCGATAACTTTCATTCCGAAAATTTCATCGTTTTCTTGAATGAAATCGGCCTTGTGAACCAATTGATCTTCTAAGAAAATCGTATCACCAGAATCAATGATTCTAACTTTACGCATCATCTGTCTTACAACCACCTCAAAGTGCTTATCGTTAATTTTCACACCCTGTAAACGGTAAACTTCCTGTACTTCGTTAACCAAGTATTGTTGTACGGCAGATGGACCTTTAATATCCAAGATATCGTTAGGCGTAATCGAACCATCAGAAAGCGGCATACCGGCTTTTACATAATCGTTTTCTTGAACAAGAATTTGATTTGAAAGTTTCACCAAGTATTTCTTAACCTCTCCAAGTTTAGACTCTACTATAATTTCACGGTTACCACGCTTGATTTTTCCGAAAGAAACCACACCATCAATTTCACTTACAACTGCTGGGTTGGATGGGTTACGTGCTTCGAACAACTCGGTTACACGTGGAAGACCACCCGTAATATCACCAGCTTTGGCCGATTTACGTGGAATCTTAACTAAAATCTTACCTACGCTAATCTTCTCGTTATCGTCAATCATTAAGTGAGAACCTACCGGTAAGTTGTACGAACGGATGGTTTCTCCCTTGCTATCTTCAATATGAAGTGTAGGAATCAGCTTTTTATTTCTGGATTCTGAAATTACCTTTTCTTGGAAACCGGTTTGTTCATCAATTTCTACTTGGTAAGTCACCCCTTGCTCGATGTTTTCATACTTCACTTTACCAGCAAATTCTGAAATAATTACACCGTTATATGGATCCCAGGTACAAACTACATCTCCTTTTGAAAGCTCTTGCCCATTCTTAATATGAAGCGTAGAACCGTAAGGAATGTTGTTGTTACTTAAAACAATACCTGTTTTCTTATCAACCAATTTAAGTTCAGAGGTTCTAGAAATAACGATATCAATTTCGTTACCTTCACCGTCCTGACCTTTAACGGTTTTCAAATCTTCTATTTCTGCAACACCGTCAAACTTAACAGCTAACTTGTTATCTTCTGAAATGTTACCCGCAATACCACCTACGTGGAATGTACGTAATGTAAGCTGTGTACCAGGCTCACCAATAGATTGGGCGGCAACTACACCAACAGCTTCACCACGTTGTACCATTTTTCCAGTGGCCAAGTTACGTCCGTAACACTTCGCACAGATACCTTGTAAAGCCTCACAGCTTAATGGTGAACGCACTTCGATTCTTTCTAGCGGAGACGCTTGGATATTCTTAGCAATTCTATCATCAATCAACTCACCAGCTTTAACCAATAACTCATCAGTTAATGGATTATGCACATCGTTTAATGATACACGGCCAACAATTCTTTCTTCTAAAGTTTCAACAACTTCATCATTCTTCTTCAATGGCTCTACTTCAACACCTCTCAACGTTCCACAATCTTCTGTATTGATGATAACATCTTGCGATACATCTACCAGACGACGCGTTAAATAACCGGCATCGGCCGTTTTAAGTGCGGTATCCGCAAGACCTTTACGTGCACCGTGCGTTGAAATAAAGTATTCTAAAATTGAAAGACCTTCCTTAAAGTTAGAAAGAATAGGGTTTTCAATAATCTCGCCACCACCAGCATTCGATTTTTTCGGCTTAGCCATCAAACCACGCATACCGGTAAGCTGACGAATCTGTTCTTTAGATCCACGAGCTCCAGAATCAAGCATCATAAACACGGAGTTGAATCCTTGTTGGTCTTCACGAATACGCTTCATAGACAATTCGGTCAATTCAGCATTCGTTGAAGTCCAGATATCAATCACCTGATTGTAACGCTCGTTGTTGGTGATAAGACCCATGTTATAGTTTCCGGTAATACCGTCAACCAAACCATTGGCTTTATCGATCATATCTTGTTTTTCCGGCGGAATAATAATATCACCTAAACTGAATGACAGACCACCTTGGAAAGCAAATTGGAAACCTAAAGTTCTAATCGCATCAAGGAACTCGGCTGTTTCAGGAACCGAAGTTACCTTTAAAATATCACCAATAATGTCCCTCAACGATTTTTTGGTCAATACCTTATTGATGAAACCAGCAGCTTGAGGTACATGTTGGTTAAACAACACACGACCAACAGTAGTTTCAACAATCATTCTATCCAGCTTTCCTTCTTCATTAATATCAAGGGTTCTTACCTTGATCCCTGCGTTCAAGTCTACTCTTTTCTCATTGAAAGCAATTTCTACTTCTTCTGGAGAATAGAATGTTAAACCTTCACCTTTAATTGGCACTTCTGGAGTTGATTTACGCTCTTTGGTCATATAGTAAAGACCAAGAACCATATCCTGAGAAGGAACTGTTACCGGCGAACCGTTCGCAGGGTTAAGGATATTGTGAGAAGCCAACATTAATAACTGGCACTCTAAAATAGCCTCTGGCCCAAGTGGTAAATGCACCGCCATTTGGTCACCATCGAAATCGGCGTTAAATGCCGTACAGACCAATGGGTGTAATTGAATCGCTTTCCCTTCAATTAATTTAGGTTGGAACGCTTGAATACCTAAACGGTGAAGCGTAGGCGCACGGTTTAGTAATACTGGATGCCCTTTAAGAACATTTTCCAAGATATCCCAAACCACAGGCTCTCTTTTATCTATAATTTTCTTTGCAGATTTTACCGTTTTTACGATACCTCTTTCAATTAATTTTCTAATAACGAAAGGTTTGTAAAGTTCGGCTGCCATGTTTTTAGGCAATCCACATTCGTGTAATTTTAATTCAGGTCCTACAACAATTACCGAACGTGCCGAGTAATCTACACGTTTACCCAATAAGTTTTGACGGAAACGCCCTTGCTTACCTTTTAGGGAATCGGATAATGATTTTAACGGACGGTTAGAATCTGTTTTTACCGCAGATGATTTACGTGTGTTATCGAATAATGAATCCACCGACTCTTGAAGCATACGTTTTTCGTTACGTAAAATTACTTCCGGAGCTTTAATTTCAACCAGTCTTTTCAAACGGTTGTTACGGATGATTACACGACGGTACAAATCATTCAAATCTGAAGTCGCGAAACGGCCACCATCAAGCGGCACCAATGGACGCAATTCTGGCGGGATGATTGGAATAACCTTCATAATCATCCACTCTGGACGGTTTTCACGATTTTGGTTCGACTCACGTAAAGACTCTACCACTTGCAAACGCTTCAACGCTTCAGTTTTACGTTGTTTAGACGTTTCGGTGTTGGCTTTATGGCGTAATTCGTATGATAATGATTCTAAATCAATTCTTTCCAACAACTCGATTAAACACTCAGCACCCATTTTAGCCAAGAACTTGTTAGGGTCTGAATCATCTAAATATTGGTTGTCTTGCGGAAGTGATTCTAAAATATTCAAGTATTCTTCTTCCGTAAGGAAATCCATTTTTTGCAATGGCTCACCTTCTTCATTTTTGGCAATACCAGGCTGAATTACTACATAACGCTCGTAGTAAATAATCATATCTAATTTCTTAGATGGTAAGCCCAATAAATAACCAATTTTGTTTGGTAGAGAACGGAAATACCAAATGTGTGCTACTGGCACAACCAAATTAATATGCCCTACTCTATCACGACGTACTTTCTTTTCGGTTACCTCTACTCCACAACGGTCGCAAACAATACCTTTATAACGGATTCTTTTATACTTACCACAGGCACATTCGTAATCCTTTACAGGGCCGAATATACGCTCGCAGAACAAACCATCGCGCTCTGGTTTGTGCGTACGGTAGTTAATGGTCTCTGGTTTTAAAACCTCGCCTCTAGACTCTGCTAAAATAGACTCTGGTGAAGCTAAACCAATCGAGATTTTATTAAACCTCTTTACTGTATTTTTATCTTGTTTTCTTGCCATTTCTTTTGAATTAGTTGTTGGCTGTTGGTTGTTGGTTGCTGGTTCTAACAACTACCAACAAACAACTAACAACCGTTAAAAATTTTACTCTTCTAATCTAATATCCAAACCTAAACCTTTCAACTCGTGCATTAATACGTTGAAAGATTCTGGCAATCCTGGATCTGGCATTGGTTCTCCCTTAACGATACTTTCGTAAGTTTTGGCTCTACCAATAACATCATCAGATTTTACAGTTAGAATCTCGCGTAAGGTACTCGATGCGCCATAAGCCTCAAGTGCCCAAACTTCCATCTCACCAAAACGCTGACCACCAAACTGGGCTTTACCACCCAATGGTTGCTGCGTAATTAATGAGTAAGGTCCGATAGAACGCGCGTGCATCTTATCGTCAACCATGTGTCCTAATTTCAGCATGTAAATCACACCAACGGTTGCTGGCTGATCGAAACGCTGACCAGTACCACCATCGTAAAGATAAGTGTGTCCATACCTTGGAATACCTGCCTCGTCTGTTAGCGCATTGATTTGATCAATATTAGCACCATCAAAAATAGGTGTAGCATACTTGCGACCTAACTTTTGTCCGGCCCAACCCAAAACGGTTTCATAAATCTGACCAATGTTCATACGAGATGGTACACCTAGTGGGTTCAATACAATATCAACCGGTGTTCCGTCTTCCAAGAAAGGCATATCTTCCTGACGAACGATACGGGCAACAATACCTTTGTTACCGTGACGTCCTGCCATTTTATCACCTACTTTTAATTTACGCTTTTTAGCAATGTAAACCTTCGCTAATTTGATGATTCCCGATGGCAATTCATCCCCTACAGAAATGGTAAACTTCTCGCGACGTAAAGCGCCTTGCAAGTCGTTTTCCTTGATTTTGTAGTTATGGATCAAATCGGCCACCAATTGGTTGGTATGGTCATCGGTTGTCCATTTTCCAGATACCAAGTGTGCGTAATCATCAACAGCATTTAGCATTTTTAAAGTGAATTTTTTACCTTTTGGTAAAACTTCTTCACCTAAATCGTTATAAATTCCTTGAGCCGTTTTTCCGTTTACAATGGCAAAAAGTTTATCGACCAAAACATCTTTCAGTTCGTCAAACTTTCTGTCGTATTGTGCTTCCAAAGCCAAGATATCATCTTTATCTTGTGCTCTTTTACGCTTATCTTTAACCGCTCTGGCAAATAATTTTTTATCAATTACAACACCATTTAACGACGGCGAAGCTTTTAACGATGCATCTTTTACATCACCAGCTTTATCACCAAAAATGGCACGTAATAATTTTTCTTCAGGAGTTGGATCAGACTCTCCTTTTGGAGTAATCTTACCAATAAGGATATCGCCAGGTTTTACCTCGGCACCAACACGAATCATACCATTTTCGTCAAGGTCTTTTGTAGCCTCTTCCGAAACGTTAGGAATATCGTTAGTCAACTCCTCGTTACCTAGTTTAGTATCTCTTACTTCTAAAGAATATTCATCAATATGGATAGATGTGAAAATATCTTCACGAACCACTTTTTCAGAAATCACGATAGCATCCTCAAAGTTATACCCTTTCCAAGGCATAAAGGCTACTTTCATGTTTCTACCAAGTGCCAACTCCCCTTTTTGGGTAGCGTAACCTTCACACAATACCTGTCCTTTAGCTACTTTATCGCCCTTAACCACAATAGGCTTAAGGTTTATTGACGTACCTTGGTTAGTCTTTCTGAACTTTACCAATGGGTAAACTTTCACATCGCTGTCGAAACTAACTTTAGCTTCGTCTTCGGTTCTATCATATTTGATACGAATTTCTTTGGCATCAACATACTCTACAACACCGTCACCTTCAGCATTAATCAATACACGCGAATCTGAAGCCACTTGGCGCTCCAATCCAGTACCAACGATAGGTGATTCTGGACGCAATAATGGAACGGCCTGACGCATCATGTTCGATCCCATCAAGGCACGGTTCGCATCATCATGCTCCAAGAACGGAATCAAAGACGCCGAAATAGATGAAATTTGGTTTGGCGCTACATCGGTATAATGAATCTCTTTTGGATCAATTACCGGGAAGTCACCTTCCATACGTGCAATTACTTTATCATGAAGAATAGTTCCTTCGTCATCTACCTGAACGGTAGCTTGTGCGATTAACTTTTCTTCTTCCTCCTCTGCACTTAAATAGATTGGTTCGTTTTTAATATCAACAACACCATTTTCTACCGGACGGTAAGGTGTTTCGATAAAGCCCATTGAATTTACTTTGGCAAAAACCGAAAGTGAAGAAATCAAACCAATGTTTGGACCTTCAGGTGTTTCAATAGGACATAAACGACCGTAGTGTGTATAGTGAACGTCACGTACCTCGAAACCAGCTCTTTCACGCGATAGACCTCCAGGCCCAAGTGCAGAAAGACGACGCTTGTGCGTAATCTCTGCCAATGGGTTGGTTTGATCCATAAATTGAGACAACTGGTTTGTTCCAAAGAACGAGTTGATTACTGAAGAAAGAGTCTTCGCGTTAATCAAATCGATTGGTGTAAATACCTCGTTATCGCGAACGTTCATACGCTCACGGATGGTACGTGCCATACGTGCTAAACCAACACCAAACTGTTGTGACAACTGCTCACCTACGGTACGCACACGACGGTTAGAAAGGTGATCGATATCATCAATCTCAGCTTTAGAGTTGATCAGCTCGATTAAATATTTTATAATGGTAATGATATCTTCTTTGGTAAGCACTTGCTTATCCATACCGATATCAAGACCTAATTTTTTGTTCATTCTATAACGACCTACTTCCCCTAAAGAGTAACGTTGGTCACTAAAGAATAATTTATCGATAATACCACGAGCAGTTTCCTCATCGGGCGGCTCGGCATTACGTAATTGTCTGTAGATATGCTCTACCGCTTCTTTTTCAGAGTTGGTAGGGTCTTTTTGTAGCGTATTGTGGATGATGGCGTAATCACCTTGCTCGTTCGATTCCTTGTGTAAAAGAATGGTTTTTACATCGGCTTCGATAATTTCTTCGATATTGTCTTTATCTAAAACCGTATCACGATCTAAAACAATTTCGTTACGCTCGATAGATACTACTTCACCTGTATCTTCATCAACAAAATCTTCGTGCCATGTGTTAAGCACACGCGCCGCTAATTTTCTGCCTGTGTATTTTTTTAAACCTGTTTTTGATACTTTAACCTCTTCGGCCAAATCAAAAATTTCTAAGATATCCTTATCACGCTCAAACCCGATAGCACGGAAAAGTGTAGTAACCGGTAACTTCTTCTTTCTATCGATGTAGGCGTACATTACCTGGTTGATATCTGTAGCAAACTCAATCCACGATCCTTTGAATGGAATAACCCTTGCTGAATATAATTTTGTCCCGTTAGCATGGAACGACTGCCCGAAGAATACTCCCGGCGAACGGTGTAACTGCGATACTACTACACGCTCGGCACCGTTAATAACAAAAGTTCCACTGGGCGTCATGTAAGGAATAGTTCCTAAGTAAACATCCTGGACAATGGTTTCGAAATCTTCATGTTCAGGATCCGTACAATATAACTTTAACCTGGCCTTTAGCGGAACGCTGTAAGTAAGTCCTCTTTCAATACACTCTTCAATGGCATATCTTGGTGGATCTACAAAGTAATCTAAAAATTCTAATACGAATTGATTACGTGAATCTGTAATTGGAAAGTTTTCCATGAAGGTGTTATAAAGCCCTTCATCACCTCTTTCTTCAGATTTAGTTTCTAGTTGGAAAAAATCCTGGAAGGATTTAATCTGAATATCCAAAAAGTCGGGATATTCCGTTCTATTTACAATAGAGGAGAAATTTAATCTTTCAGCTTGTGTTGACAACATCAATGGACGGAATTTTGATTAAAAAAATAGTGAAAGCGTATCTGCTCGTTATATACGCAAAATGGTTTAGGTCTCAGAGATTCCTTCTCCAGACCTAAACCGTTATGAATTTTTGGTACTAAGCTTACTTAAGCTCAACCTCTGCTCCAGCCTCTTCTAATTGAGTTTTAAGAGCCTCAGCTTCATCTTTAGAAACTGCTTCTTTGATAGCGCTTGGTGCACCGTCAACTAATTCTTTAGCTTCTTTTAATCCTAAACCAGTTAATTCCTTAACTAATTTTACAACAGCCAATTTAGAACCACCTGCTGCTTTTAAGATTACATCAAACTCAGTTTGAGCTTCACCGGCGTCGTCACCTCCACCAGCTGGACCAGCAACCGCAACTGCAGCAGCAGCAGCAGGCTCGATACCATACTCATCTTTTAATATAGTTGCTAACTCGTTTACTTCTTTTACAGTAAGGTTAACTAATTGTTCTGCGAAATCTTTTAAATCTGCCATTTTTCTATCGTTTTAATGATTTTTTTTAAATAATATAATTGTAATAAAGTGCGTACTGCTTAATACTATCCTTCTTTTTCAGATAGTGTTTTAATAAGACCAGCAATTGTGTTTCCACCCGACTTAAGAGCAGATACAACGTTTTTGGCCGGAGATTGTAACAATCCAACAATTTCTCCTAATAACTCTTCTCTAGACTTGATATCAACCAATGTGTCTAGTTGGTTATCGCCAATGTAAATCGCTTCCTCAATAAAAGCTCCTTTTAATAAAGGCTTTTCAGATTTTTTACGGAAGTTCTTTATCAACTTAGCTGGTGCATTACCTGCTTCGGCATACATCACAGATGTATTTCCTTTTAATACCGAAGGAAGCTCCCCAAACTCTTTGTCTGAAGCTTCCATGGCTTTTGCAAGCAATGTATTTTTAACAACTGCCATTTTTACGTTGGCCTTAAATGCGGCACGACGTAAATCTGAGGTAGCTCCTGCGTTTAATCCTGAAATATCGGTTAAATAGATATTGGCGTTTTCGGCTAATTCTGCAGTTAAGTCCTCAATTACTTGTGATTTTTCTTCTCTTGTCATAATAAAAGTTTTAACTTAAATTAACCAACCTTAGGATCAACCGCAATACTTGGGCTCATGGTAGAAGACATAAAGATGCTCTTTACATAAGTTCCTTTTGCAGCTGTTGGTTTTAATTTAATAAGTGTTTGAATTAATTCATTTGCGTTTCCAGCAATTTTATCAGCACTGAATGATGCCTTTCCAATAGCAGCGTGCACAATACCGGTTTTATCAACTTTAAAATCGATTTTACCAGCTTTTACTTCGCTAACCGCTTTTGCAACATCCATAGTTACCGTACCAGTCTTAGGGTTTGGCATTAAGCCACGAGGACCTAACACACGTCCTAAAGGACCTAATTTACCCATTACGCTAGGCATAGTAATGATAACGTCTACATCTGTCCAACCACCTTTAATTTTATCAAGGTACTCGTCCAACCCAACATAATCAGCACCAGCTTCTTTAGCCTCTGCTTCTTTGTCTGGAGTTACCAATGCTAATACTTTCATGTCTTTACCAGTACCGTGTGGAAGTGAAACAACACCTCTTACCATTTGATTGGCTTTACGTGGATCTACGCCCAAACGTACAGCGATATCAACTGATGCATCAAACTTGGTATTGGTAATTTCTTTAACTAGGGCAGATGCTTCATCTAATGAATACACCTTTCCTTTTTCAATCTTCGCTAAAGCCTCTTTTTGCTTTCTTGTTAATCTTGCCATTTTTTAATGCTTTAATAGATTAAGAAGGAAATTTTCCTGTTACGGTTATTCCCATCGATCTTGCCGTACCAGCAACCATTTTCATGGCAGAAGCCACTTCAAATGCATTTAAATCTTGCATTTTGTCTTCTGCGATGGTCTTGATCTGATCCCAAGATACTTTAGCTACTTTTTTTCGGTTTGGTTCACCTGAACCTTTTTTCACCTTGGCCGCTTCTAATAATTGTACTGCAGCTGGAGGAGTTTTAATAACAAAGTCGAAAGACTTGTCTTTGTAAACAGAGATAACTACCGGTAATACTTTACCAGCTTTATCTTGGGTTCTAGCATTAAATTGCTTACAGAACTCCATAATGTTTACCCCAGCAGCACCTAAAGCGGGTCCAACCGGTGGCGACGGATTCGCAGCACCTCCCCGAACTTGTAACTTAACTACTTTACTTAATTCTTTTGCCATTTTTAATAATTTAAGTCGATACGCTTTATGTTGGAAGCTAAAAACGCATCATTTATCTAGTGTAACAATTATTATACTTTTTCAACCTGCATATAGCTGAGCTCCAAAGGTGTTTTTCTTCCGAAAATCTTCACCATAACTTCCAGCTTACGCTTTTCTTCATTTATCTTTTCAATAGTACCATCAAAACCGTTGAATGGTCCATCAATAACTTTAACTGTTTCGCCTTTAGTGTAAGGAATGGCAACATTGGCGCTTTCTTCAACGGCCAATTCATCAACCTTACCTAACATTCTATTTACTTCAGATTGTCTTAATGGTACTGGATCTCCGCCTTTGGTTTCCCCTAAGAAGCCAATAACGTTGGTTACCGAACGAATAATGTGCGGCACTTCTCCGGTTAGGTTGGCTTGAATCATAATATACCCAGGGAAAAACACTTTTTCCTTGTGGATTTTTTTTCCGTTACGGATTTGAACCACGCGCTCGGTAGGCACCAATACTTGGTCAACATAATCTTGCATACCCAAACGAGCTATTTCATTCTCGATATAGGTTTTGATTTTGTTTTCTTGACCGCTTACGGCACGAACTACATACCATTTTTTATCACTTACTTCAGACATACTCTTTTCTTTTTACCGATTTAGTAATTCTTTATCCAATCCATTGAAAGTAAGCTGCGATAACTTTACTGAACACAGTATCTACGCCCCAAATAGCAAGAGAAAATATAATTGAGAATACGGCAACCAACACCGTTAAGCTTTGCGCTTCTGCCCAAGTAGGCCATGTAACGTTGTTTTTTAGTTCACCAAACGATTCCTTTATATAATTCACAATTCCAGCCATTTTAATATTGTTTTAATAGATAGCGTCTATTTTCTTTGCACGGGTTGAGAGACTTGCTTCGACTACGCTCAGCATAAACTTCTCGCCTCGCAATCCTTTGCTTCGCACGGGTTGAGAGACTCGAACTCCCGACACCTGGTTTTGGAGACCAGTGCTCTACCAACTGAGCTAAACCCGTAAATATAAGTCAAGGTATTCCGGATAAACGAAATACCTCAACTTTTATATTTGTTTAAACTGTATTAGTCTAGGATTTCAGTTACCTGACCTGCACCTACAGTTCTACCACCTTCACGGATTGCGAAACGTAAACCTACGTTCATTGCAATTGGCTGAATCAATTCAACAGTGATAGTTAAGTTATCTCCTGGCATTACCATTTCAACACCATCTGGAAGAGAAATGTTTCCTGTTACGTCAGTTGTACGTACGTAGAACTGAGGACGGTAGTTGTTGTGGAATGGAGTGTGACGTCCACCTTCTTCTTTTTTCAAGATATAAACCTCAGCTTTGAAGTTTTTGTGAGGCGTTACAGAACCTGGCTTAGTGATAACCATACCTCTTGAGATTTGAGTTTTCTCAATACCTCTTAATAAGATACCAGCGTTATCTCCAGCTTCACCTCTATCTAGGATTTGACGGAACATTTCGATACCTGTGATAGTAGAAGTTAACTTCTCAGCACCCATACCGATAATTTCTACAGGGTCACCAGTTTGAGCAACACCAGTTTCAATACGACCAGTTGCTACAGTACCACGACCAGTAATAGAGAATACGTCTTCAATTGGCATCAAGAAAGGCTTGTCCATATCACGTACTGGCTCTTCAATCCAGTTATCGCAAGCTTCCATTAATTCCAATACAGTATCTACCCATTTTTGCTCACCGTTAAGTGCACCTAAAGCAGAACCAGAAATTACAGGACCATTGTCTCCATCGTACTCGTAGAAGCTCAATAAATCTCTAACTTCCATATCTACAAGCTCTAAAAGCTCTTCATCATCCACCATATCAACTTTGTTCAAGAAAACAACGATACGAGGAATACCTACCTGACGTCCTAAAAGGATGTGCTCGCGAGTTTGTGGCATAGGACCATCAGTCGCAGCTACCACCAAGATAGCACCGTCCATTTGCGCAGCACCAGTTACCATGTTCTTAACGTAATCGGCGTGACCTGGACAGTCAACGTGAGCATAGTGACGATTAGCTGTTTGATACTCTACGTGAGAAGTGTTAATTGTAATACCTCTTTCCTTTTCTTCTGGAGCGTTATCAATTTGATCAAAAGATCTTGCTTCTGAGAAACCTGCATCAGCTAATACTTTAGTAATAGCAGCAGTTAAAGTTGTTTTACCGTGATCTACGTGTCCAATTGTACCAATATTTAAGTGTGGTTTTGAACGATCGAAAGTTGCCTTTGCCATGTTTTTTAAATAATTTTAATCTTAGTTATATAATAATATTAGTGTATCCTAATTTTCACTCTCTAATATAGAGCCAATGACGAGATTTGAACTCGTGACCTCTTCCTTACCAAGGAAACGCTCTACCCCTGAGCTACACCGGCGTTTTGATTTACGATTACCGATTTTTGATCTACGATTATAACTCGTAATCCGTAAACTTTTGAGCGGGAGACCGGGTTCGAACCGGCGACATTCAGCTTGGAAGGCTGACGCTCTACCAACTGAGCTACTCCCGCAATTCATTCAAAATTTAAAGTTTACCATTCAAAGCTTTAAAACCTTGAACTTTTTCAACCTTAAACATTGAACTATTAAGTGGGGAGAGCAGGATTCGAACCTGCGAAGTTAAAAAACAACAGATTTACAGTCTGTCCTCGTTGGCCGCTTGAGTATCTCCCCAATTCGTTTTTCAATATTTTAAAGACCTTTCTCAAAACTTTGAGACTTCTGCTTTCGCAGGAATTAAGAGCCTCCAGAGGGACTCGAACCCACGACCTGCTGATTACAAATCAGCTGCTCTAGCCAGCTGAGCTATGGAGGCATTTTTATACTTTTTGAGCATAAAAAAAAGCCCGTTATTTCTAACGGACTGCAAATGTATAGATTTTTTATTTTATTCAAAACATTTTTTGAGAAATTTTATTATAAATGTGCCCTTAATTTTTCTTTTCTCTTTTTTAGCTGGCGTTCTAGCGAGGCAACGGCCATATCGGCACCTTCCTCAAACGTTTTGCATTGTTTTTTTACCACAAAACTATCGCCCGGCACACTTACTTTGGCCTCGAAAATTTTATTTTCTTTTTGGCTGGTATTTTCTACCTTTAAAAACACATCGGATTTTATCACCCTATCGTAAAACAAATCTAATTTATCCATGCGTTTCTGGATAAAATTTATCAACTTTTGGTCAGCGTTGAAATTTACGGATTGCGTGTTTACTTTCATACTAATACACTTTATTGGTTAGACAAAAACTCCCGCTATTTTTTACTTCTGGGATGTGCCTTAACGTGCACTTTTTTCAACTCGGCAATGCTGTTGTGGGTGTAAACCTGGGTAGCAGCCAAACTGGAATGTCCTAAAAGTTCTTTAACAGCGTTTAAATCGGCACCTTGGTTTAACAAATGTGTTGCAAAAGAGTGCCTGAGTATGTGCGGACTCTTTTTTACTTTTGAAGATGCCAAACTAAAATACTCATTTATTATTCTGTAAACAAGTGTTTCATATATTTTAACGCCTTTTTTCGTTAAAAAGAGCATATCTTTATCCGAAATATCAGGCAGTTTAGTCCTTTTCTCCAAATACAAAAAAGCGGTTTGCACTACCGAATTTAATAACGGCACAATACGCTCTTTATTACGTTTTCCTAAAACTTTTAGGGTTTTATTATTGAGGTCGATACTGCTCAACTTTAGCTCAATAAGTTCGATGCGCCTAATACCGGTGGAATAGAACAGTTCTATTATAAATTTGTTGCGTACGCTTTCAAAATCGTCGCCCAAGGCCAAATTGTCGATAACGGTTTTCACCTCGGATTCCGAAAATGGCACCTGCACCTTTTTGCTTGTTTTTAACGCACGATGCTTAGCCAACGGATTCACTTCAATGTCGCCCACCTTCAATAAGAATTTATAATAACTGCTCAATGCCGACACCTTTCGGTTTACACTTCGGTTGGTGAGTCCACCTTCTACCAATTGCACAATCCAACTTCGTATTTGGGGGTAATTTACGTTAGCCATGTTTTGGTCGCCGTATTCGTCCTCAACAAAACGTTTAAAACTTTCCAAATCGGTTTGGTAAGCCTTTAAGGTTAAGGCCGAATAATTTTTTTCGAGCAGCAGATAATCTAAAAATGATTGGAATACCATGGTATAGGTTAAGTTGAATGTTTAAAGTTAAACGTTTGTCGTACAAAACGCAACTATTTTTACGATACTCGGGAAACACTTGATGCAATACCGAAAGTAGCGCTGACTTTTGGGCATAAAAAAATCCCGCTTTGTGGGCGGGATTTCTATATTACTGAGATATACACTAATTATATATCTTCTGCATCTCTTAATTGTTGGATGTACTGCGCTTTTTGGATTTGCGCTCTACGAACTACAGATGGCTTAACAAACTGCTTGCGAGACTGCAATGCACGCTTGGTACCTGTTCTGTCGAACTTTCTTTTGTAACGCTTTAGCGCTCTATCTATATTTTCTCCTTCTTTAATTGGTATTATTAACATAGTGCCTTAACCTCCTCTCTTTTAGATTTTCAGGCTGCAAATATAATAACTAATTTATTACCCGCAATTATTGGTTATTATTTTTTTTGAAAAAAAGCACAACTTGAAAACAGCTTTTGACTTTGTAGAAAATTTCAGCTATATTCGTTTAAGAATATTTATAACATCTAAATAAATATAATATGGATAAACACAATTGTGTTTATCTACACGTTAGCAGCAAGCTGAAAAGCATATACTGAATAAAAATCACATGGAAAATGAGCAAGAACTTACTGGTAATGATTCTGATAAAAGTTTAAAATCAAGAATTTATAAATACTTTTCAGATTCAAATAAAATTGCAGCTTTTGCGAGTGTTGTGGCTGCTGTTGCTGCCGTTTTAGCAGTATTTATATCTGTTTGGCAAAGTTCTCAACTAGATAAAACTTTACAAATAACTCTTTCCGAAACAAGACCAATTTTAATACTTGACATTGAAGTAGAGCCATTAACGGAGAATTTATCGAGAGTTAAGTTTGCTGTCAAAAATTCAGGACCAATTCCCGCTAGAATTTTACACACTTCAACTAAACCATGGGTTGATGATGACACAAGAAATACAACTGACCACACAGATATCGATATTGTATCACCAGGAGAAACTCATATTATTTCTTCATTTGATATAAAAAGCCCGTTATTACAAAATATAATAAATGACAAATCAGACTTAAAGTACGCAATTGCTGTTTTATATTCAACAACCACAAAAACTGACTCTAGAAAATGGATTACAGATGCATGGGTCGCATATAGTGTAAGAAAAAAAGCTTTTGCGGTTCGAAAAAGAGATGAAATTGAAGTATCTGCTAAAACAAAAAAATGCAACTTAAATGAGCTAGAACCACAAAATTGGCTTGAATGGCAACCACCGAAATAAAAAAAAGCCAGCTGCTAACATGTATAACCGCAATTACGGCGGATTCGACTACGTCCGAATCCACTCGGAATTGCTAACGTCAGTGATAAACCGAAAATCAACGCATATAAACCCGTAACTGACGGTTATACGAGACCGTTAGGCACAAGTTGAAAAATGATACGAAAAATAACATATCTAATATTACTGACAATAATTTGGTCTTGTAACCAATCTACGGACAAAAAGGAAAAGGTAGAACAACCGAAACAGACAATAACGGAATTGACAACTGATAAACTTTCCGAAGTCTTAACCTTCGACTATCAAAAGTTTGAAATCAAAAATGGACAACTTGGAGCAATAAAAGTCGGTATGACGATTTCAGAAGCGGAACAAAAATTTGAAGGACTCAGAAAAGAAGTCGGAAAAGCTACAGACTTTGGTTATGGTGGTGGTAGTCCAGCATACTTGTACTATGACCAAGACAAGATCGCATTTTCATTAATTCCAAAACTTAACACAGATACAGTCTTGCTCATAATAGCAGTTTCCCCTAATTTGACAACAACTAACGGACTTACTTCTAATTCGACTGTAAAACTGATTTCGGAAAAGTATCCTAAAATTAAAGTTAATCAAGATTTAATGAATGGATGGGAATACATTTCTGACCAAACTAACAATTGGGATTTTGTGTTTATGACTGACGAAACAACAGTCGGAGATTATCCCGAATTGGAAGTTCCGTCTGACCTAAAAAACTTTGATATTAAAGCAGATTGGATAACTATAAAATAAAAAAACCAGTGCCTAAGCCGGTAACCGTTGCACAAACCCATAATTTTGTAAAAACATGATAAAAAAACGCCCATTTTAAGGGCGTTTGTTTTATAATTCAAATATAACCAATCACTACTTCGTAGCTGGTTTATACTCCTTTTTATCAATAATAATTTTCGCAAAAATTGTAATACAATTTTCGCAAAAAAATAATCTTCTTACTGTGTGGCTGGTCTATATTCCTTCTTGTCTATTATTATTTTTGCGATAATTTCGCGAAGAATTTCCGAAGTTCCTCCACCAATAGGACCCAATCGGCTATCACGGAACAAGCGTGCCATCGGGTAGTCTTCCATATAGCCGTAGCCGCCTAAAAATTGCAAACATTGGTAAATCACCTCATCGGCCATTTTGGTCGATTTCAGTTTACTCATGGTCGCTTCCTTTACCACATATTCACCTTTATCCAATCGGTACGCTACCGAATAGTTAAACGCTTTGCACACTTCCATTTCGGTGTACAAATCGGCCATAGTGTGTCGTAAGGCCTGGAATTTATCAATCGATTTTCCAAACGCATGGCGCTCACTCATGTATTGTTGCGCATACTCTAAAGCGTATTCGGCACGAGCGTGGGCATTAACGCCCATAATCAAACGCTCCAACGCAAAGTGCTGCATAATATACGAAAAGCCTTTGCCCTCGTCGCCCATTAAATTTTCAGCGGGCACTTTTACATTATCAAAAGCAATCTCTCCCGTATCGGAAGCGCGCCAACCCAGCTTATCGAGTTTGGTGGCCGAAATACCAGCCGTTTCCCTATCGATAACAAACATACTCACGCCCTTGTTTCCCAACTCAGGATTGGTTTTTGCCGCCACCACCAGATAGTCGCTTAACACGCCATTGGTAATAAATGTTTTAGACCCATTTATTATGTAATGTTCGCCCTCATTAACAGCAGTGGTACGCATACCAGCCACATCGCTACCCCCAAAAGGCTCGGTAATGCACAGGCAGCCTATTTTTTCACCTGTTATGCTAGGCACCAAATAGTTCTGTTTAATAGCTTCGCTACCTTCGGCGTTAAGGTGCGTCATCGCCAAATAGGCATGGGCCCATATAGCCGCAGCGAAACCACCAGAGTTGATTTTTTGCAACTCTTCCAAAAAGATAACTGTGTAAAACAAATCGAGGTTTAAGCCACCGTAAACTTCAGGATAATTGATGCCAAAAAAACCCATCTCACCAAATTTCTTCCAAATAAATCGGTCGATATTTCCGGTTTTTTCCCAAGATTCAATATGGGGCACCACTTCTTTCTTTAAAAAATCTTGAAGGCTTTCTCTAAAAAGAACATGCTCTTCGGTGAAGTACATACTATTCATCTATTTGCTTTTCGAGGTGCAAATATAATTTAATTATCTCGATTTTATTTGAAGGAAAGCCGTTTACTTTTTTTAATTCGTCAATCGATTTGAAGCCTTCGCGCAATTGGCGCTGCTCTACAATTTCGGCTGCCAGATCATAATCAATATGCGGAACGGTAACCAACTGACTTACATTTGCGGCATTCAAATTTATCTTTTTGACGAGGCTTGGGGTTTTAACCGTAAACCGTTCTTTTATTCTCTCGACTACTTCGGGCGTTAGTCCGTAAACATCATTGAGCTGCACATCGCCCACAAAACCGCCAATATGCTTATTCCTGAATTTTACAATGCGTTCTGAAAGCACCTTCCCCACCCCGTTCACTTTTTGAAGTTGTTGCGCCGTAACGGTATTCAAATCCTGTTTTTGGGCGTATGTTTTCGGTTTGTTGTTTTGATTGAAATTCGATTTTGGTTTGGGGTTGTCAACCCAATCGGGGAACTTAAAATAAGGCGAAATGATTTCTAAAAGCGAATCGGAAATTTGCGTGACTTCCTGAAATTGCGCAGCAGAATTGATCCATTTATTTTGTTTCCGGTAATTGAGCAATCTATCAATTTCTTCGTTATTCATGCCCAAGGCTGAACCTTTATAATCGCTAATGTAATTGGGGTTGAACGGATAGGTTTTTGGTTTGCTGTTTTCAATTTCAACTTGCCGAAGCGAATCGATTTCGTTTGTAAACTTTAAAAGTTCGTCGTTATTTATTCGAAAATCTTCGGGAGCACTTAAGGGCACAGCAAAAAAGTAAACACATTGTAGCACGACAATGAGGGCGAGCAATAAAAAAATCCCATTCCGTTGTTCCTTTGAAAACTTGAAATGGGATTTCATACAATCTATTTAGTTTAGTTGATTACATGTGTTTGGTGAGGTCTTCTGCCCCTTCATCCAGCGCATCTTCCTTTACGTTAATGGCTTTCATGTATTTTTTAAGCTCTCGGCTAATTACTGGCGAAAGCACAATTACACCAATAATGTTTGGTACTACCATAGCAAAAATCATGGCATCGGAAAAGTCGATTACCGCACCTAGGCTAATGGAAGCCCCTACTACAACAAAAAACAGGAATAAAATTTTATAAACCAAATCACTGAGCTTTCCTTTTCCGAATAAGAAAATCCACCCTTGCATACCGTAGTACGACCAAGAAATCATGGTTGAAAATGCAAATAAAATTACTGCAATGGTAAGTATAATCGAGAAGTGTGGTATTACTGTATCAAATGCTGAAGCTGTAAGTTCCACGCCTTCTTTAATCGGTACACCATACTCCATAAATTGGCCATCGAAATTGGTAATTACAATCACCAAGGCCGTCATGGTACAGATCACCACAGTATCAACAAAAGGTTCTAAAAGCGCCACTATACCTTCACTCGCAGGGTATTTGGTACGTACGGCAGAGTGCGCAATAGCCGCACTACCTACTCCGGCCTCGTTTGAAAATGCTCCCCTTCTAATCCCTTGAATCATGACACCTACCAATCCGCCGGCAATACCCAATCCGGAAAATGCGCCTTCAAAAATCAATCCGAAAGCATCATCAATTAAATGCCAGTTAGCTCCAAGGATAATCAATGCTGCCAAAACATAAATTCCCGCCATAAACGGCACGACTTTTTCCGTAACGGAAGCAATCCTTTTAATACCACCAATAATTACGATAGCCACCAAAAAGGCCATTACAAAACCAAAGTACATCCCAGCGTTAGAGCTTTCCATATCGAACAACTTGGTAAATTGTGCCGCCGCTTGGTTGGCTTGGAACATGTTTCCGCCTCCAAACGAACCACCAATAACGAATATGGCAAACAGCACCGCCAATACTTTACCAAAGCCTTTCATGCCTTTTTCGCCAAAACCTTTGGTTAAATAGTACATGGGACCACCATAAACAGTTCCGTCTTCGCCAACATCACGATACTTAACCCCCAAGGTACATTCTGCGAATTTTGAAGCCATTCCTAAAAGTCCGGCCATAATCATCCAAAACGTCGCTCCCGGCCCACCAATGGATAAGGCCACGGCCACACCGGCAATGTTACCCAAACCAACGGTAGCCGACAATGCGGCTGTTAATGCTTGGAAATGCGATACCTCGCCATGGGCGCTATCGTCCCTTAAAGTTTCAATAATATTTTCATCTTCATTAGGTGTTTGGTCTCCGTAAAGTGTATCGGCACCATGCCTCTCGATGTCTTCGTATTTTCCTTGAACCACTCTAATGGCTGTTCTAAAACCCGTAAAATTTATAAACTTAAAGTTTATTGTAAAAAAAAGGGCGCCACCTATTAAAACGATTAGCACCCACGGAATTTGATATGTTTCAGAAAACGGAATCTCATAAAAAATGGCATCAACAAACCACCCTGTATATTCCTTAAAAACCCTATCGATTTTTTCAGAAGAGGTTTCTTGTGCAAATGTTAAAAATGGAAGTGTTAATGTAAATAATGAAAGAAGATATTTCTTCATAAAATGCTTGTTAGTTAATTTTAAGTAAATTTTATATTAAGAATGGGGCAATATGCTAAAAAAAAATGGTTTATTAAAACTAAGCCTGTTAAAATAAGTGTTTCGCTACTCGATGTTGTATTCAGAGTTGAGTGCTTTTATTTGTTCCGGGCGACCCAAAACAATAATTTTTGAATGGGGAGCTAAACTTAAATCGGCCTCAGGATTTACAGTATATTCGCCATTTTCATTTTTGTAACCAATAACGGTACAACCTGTTTTTTTTCTTAAATCCAAATCCTTTATGGTTTTGGGCTGGTTGGTGTTATACAGTTTTTCAACGGCCACTTCTTCAATGTTGATATTGGATTTACCCACGATAGATAAGTTATCGACAAACTCCATAAGCCCGGGCACCACCACCAACGATGCCATGTGGTCTCCTCCTATTTTATCGGGAAGAATAACGTTATTGGCACCGGCAAACTTCAATTTATCGTAAGAAGATTCATTGGAAGCCCTGCTAATTATGTTCACTTTCTTATTCAATTGCCTCGCCGAAAGCACTACAAACAAATTATCGGCATCATTGGGCAAGGCCGAAATAAAACAATCTGCACGGTCTACCCCAGCCATGACCAAAACTTCATCTTCATTGGCATTTCCAATTACATAAGGCACTTCGTCCAACTGGAGCCGCTCTTCCATGTCCTTGTTTTTTTCAATCACCACAAACCGCTTGTTGTACGCCCTAAGTTTCCGGGCGGCCTGTTTGCCGTTTCTTCCATAGCCACAAATCACAATATGGTTGGAAAAACTATCTATCTGTTTCTGCATTTTTTTCTGCTTTAGTTCTTCAATATCGTTTTTGCTTAAAATATATTCGGTGATGATGGATAGTGCGTAACCCACAATAACCACACTCCCTAATATTAAAAAAATGGTAAAAATTTTCGAGGTATCGTCTAATGGCACTACTTCGCCAAAGCCCACAGTTGTCATGGTAATAACCGTCATATAAAACGCATCAACCCACGAGTAGTGAGAAATCATTCTGTAGCCACCAACCCCAATAACCATAACAATTCCCAAAAGAAGAACAGCGGTGTAAATTTTGGTTCTAAAGAATCTAATAAGTGGGTTCATATAGATTTACAGATCAAATACCGACGAACGTTTGGTATAAACCAAATCTTTAATGCGCATCCAAAAAGCCAAAAATAAGTACAGCGCAAAACCAAAGCCCAGGGTTACAAAAGTGAGGTACATAAACGAGGTACGCACCACTTTGGCACGAATGCCCAATCGGTCGGCAATACGCTGGCACACGTAATAGCCGTGCTTTTGGAAAAACAATAATGGTTTATAAATGTTCATGCTGCAATTTAGTATTTACTTTTTTCGTTTAAAAGTTATTTGTTTAAAAGTTGGTTGCCCACTGCACATTGCAAACATTTATTTTTATCGCAATACTGGGTTTTAAGCTGAATGAGCGCTTGCGAATCCAACGCCGATTCACTCATGGGTTTTAAATTCTTAAAAGCCTCAACAATGCTGTTTTTTTCTGAACCAATGCCAGAAGCAATTTTAACAATGGCCTCGCTGGCCGTTTCGCCTTTGTGTTTGTTGTAGCTGAATTTTAATGGCAAAATGGTGTTGATGACCAACAAATCGATGAATGATTTGGTCAACTTTTTTTCTGAAGGTTTTGATGCCTTTTGAAACGTGAAATGGTTTTTCCAAAACCCTGAAACCGTCACTGAAAACAGCTTATAGAAATCTTCCAATCGTTCTGCTTCCATCACTTTTGAAAACAAATTTTGATGACCGTGGTACAAATTGGCCAATTGCGACAAGCGGATAGTGGGGAAATTAGGCGGACGCAACCTAAAGAACTGAACGGCCAACACGCGCTGATTGTCCAACTTGAATTTCTGTTTTAGAAAATTGTATTCATTTTGCAGATTATTGAAATAAGCGCTTTCGGCATCCGCATCCAGCAACCCGGCTTGTCCGAAAAACAAAGCTTCCAATGCCAAAAGATTGGATTGCGTTTTCCTAACGATTGAAAAGTCGATAGACCGTGCCATACTTAAAAAGGCTTCGCCGTTCACCTTTAATCCGAAATTTTTGGCGAGCATTACAAACAATACCGCTTCCCAGTTATTTTTTGAAGTTTTCAATAAACCTTCAATATCATTCGATTTTCGTTCCAAACGCTCAAAAAACAAACGTTCTTTCCAATGGTTTAAAATAAAATCATCAACGGATGCCAATTCATTTTCGCAATTAATCCATCGATTTTGCTTGGAAAACAGCTTTTCGAAATTTTCTAAAATATCCCGCTCTACATAATCCTTCAACTGCAAGGTCGCCATGGGCGAATTGTCTTTTCTGAACACTTCGGTATCGTGTTCCCAAACCACATGCAGAATCACGTTGTCGTAAGCCGAATCTTGCTCATGATTATGCAAAAACCAGTCGGACGATTTTACATGTATTTCTACATTACCCGCCCAAAGCTGTTCTCCAATTTTTAGCTGTGCATTGAAAAAATCGGGCCCCGAATTAAAGTTATGTTGTCCCACAGACACCACCCCGACAGACTCGCCAGATACGGCACTCAAACTATGTATTTGAAATTTTCTGTGTTTCCAGATGTAATGTAGAAAATCTTCTTGCATACTACTAAAATAGAAAATACCGCGAATTTTCCTCTTAAGTTCTATATTTTTGAAGAAACTTTTATCATGGAACAGCTAACCCTAACTACACCTGCGCTTTTATTTTCGGCCATTTCATTAATTATGCTGGCCTATACCAACCGTTTTTTAGCCTACGCCGCAGTGATTCGTGAGCTACACGCCAAATACAAAAAGAACCCCGACCGCGTGTTAATTGCACAAATTAAAAACATTAGGCAGCGGCTTTACCTTACCCGTTACATGCAAATTTTTGGCATTACCAGTTTGCTACTTTGCGTACTTACCATGTTTTTAATTTATATTCAGCAAGATACCCCTGCCGTTTGGGTATTCGGCATCGCGCTACTGTTATTGATTGTTTCTTTGGGTTTGTTGATTATAGAAATTCAAATTTCGGTAAAAGCTTTAGAGCACCACATTAGCGATATTGAAAAGGGTTAAACCTCATCTTTCATCGTCGTGGGTTTTCGGTATTTTTGAAAAGGCTGTTTTAGCAAATCTTTTATATTGCTATTTTCTTTTTCATGGGGAAAGACGTCTACGCCGTAAATAATTTTATCGGCATCCAGTTTTTTAAACGTTCCGAAAATTCTATCCCAAACCGAAAAAATATTTCCGTAGTTGCTATCGGTGTAGGGCATTTTGTAGTGGTGGTGTACTTTGTGCATATCGGGCGATACTATAAAATAACTCAACCCATCATCCAGTTTTTTAGGCAATTTGATGTTGGCATGGTTAAACTGCGTAGCCACCACCGACAATGATTGGTACAACAACACCAAACCAATGGGCGCACCAACAATTATCACTCCCAACAACGTAAACACATAGCGGATAACACTCTCCAACGGATGGTGTCGATTGGCCGTTGTGGTATCTACATAATGATCGGAATGGTGCACCAAGTGTATCATCCAAAGTGGTTTTACTTTATGCTCAATAATATGCGGCAGGTAAGCGCCAACGCCATCCAACAATACCAAACCCAAAATCACGTAAAACCACAGCGGCATTTCAGGCAACCAGTTTAACATCCCGAAATCTTGGGCTACCGTCCAATCAGATGCTTTTAAAAGCAGAAAGGCCAAGGGCAAATTCACTATAATGGTGGTTATTGTGAAAAAGATATTCGGCACTGCATGTTTCCACTTTTTGTACTTGAACCCAATTAATGGCACGATGCCTTCAATGATCCAAAATAAAGTCAATCCGCCGACGATAATAGCCGCTCGGTGAGGCGACGGGATGGTTTCAAAGTAATTCAGGATGGTTTCCACGAGTGAAAGTTTATCCCTAAATATACTTATTTTATCTTTTGCTTCATCGCCTCAACAATGTTAAAAGCTGCTGGGCAAATGGCCACGTTCTTTAAAGTAAGATTTGAAATTTGCTGAAATTTTTTCCGGTCGGTATGCGGAAATTCCCGACAGGCCTTAGGGCGCACCTCATAAATGGAGCAGTAATTATCGGCGCCCAAAAACGTACACGGCACACTTTGCAACACATAATCGTTTTCCTCATCAATGCGCAAAAACTGCTCGATAAACTGCTGGGGCTTCATTCTAAAATGTTTGGCAATGCGATCAATATCCTTATCGGTAAATAAAGGCCCCGTAGTTTTACAGCAGTTGGCACACTCCAAACAATCGGTACGCTCAAATTCGTCGTCGTGCAAATCCTGCATCACATAATCCAAATTCTTGGGCGGTTTCTTTTTTAGCTTTGCAAAGAATTTTTTGTTTTCGTTATGCTTATCTTTGGCCAGCTTTGGAAGGTTATTTATGAAGTCTTGCATGGCGCAAAAATACTGTTTTTCGTCATTACGAAGGAAGTTATGCCTGAAGTAATCTTTTAAATTTCAAAATATAAACAGACAGATTTCCGCCTGCGCGGAAATGAAAAAAGACTCTTGCTTTATGAAAGACCTTTTCGGAAAAGCCCTGCTCGATTACCATAACGGAAACTATACTGAAGACATCATCACTTCCACAAGCATTTCTGACGACGACGAACTGCCCCTCCCCTATTTGTTCCGCAGTTATTCTGAAATGCCTCCTTTGGAACAAAAAGCCCTGAAACTTTGTAAAGGCAAGGTGTTGGATGTGGGCTGCGGTGCTGGAAGTCACAGTCTGTATTTACAGGAAAAAGTCTTTAACGTTAAAGCCATCGATATATCTGAAGGCGCCATTGAAGTATCCAAAAACCGTGGTGTTTTAAACACTGAAACCCTTTCCGTTTTAGATGAAACCGAAACTTTCGACACCATTTTACTATTGATGAACGGCACGGGTATTTTTCAGGAAGTCACCCAAGTTTCCAAATACTTGAAGCATTTGAAAAGTTTGCTAAACAGCGGCGGACAAATTTTAATCGATTCGTCCGACATCAAATACATGTACGAAGACGAGGATGGCGGCTATTGGATGGACATGAATGCCAATTACTACGGCGAACTCGATTATTTTTTGAGCTACAAGGGCGAAAAGGAAACCCCAATGAAATGGCTGTACCTCGATTTTGAGACCTTAAAATTAGCCTGCAAAACGGTTGGGTTGAACTGTGAATTGGTTGCCGAAGGGGAACATTTTGATTATTTAGCGAGATTAATTCCTGCGTAGGCAGGAATCTCATAAATCAAAACGTTTACAAAATAGATTCCCGCCTACGCAGGAATGACAAATTATGAGACTCTGAAACGATACTTCGTCGACTTCGCTCAGCAACCATAACCACGCTCTGCATATTGGTTTAGGATGATGAGATTCCCGCCTGCGCGGGAATTTAAAAATCAAACTTATAAGTAGCCCCCGCTAAAAACTGAATGCTCTGCACCGGAAAATTTTGCCACTTTTGATAGGCTTTGTCGGCAATGTTGTTCACTTTTCCAAAAATGGAAAACTGCTCGTTGATGTGGTAACCCACATGTGCATTGGCGTCAAAATAACTGTCTAAAACTGTTATCTCTGCGGTGGTTGGCGTTAACGAACCTTCCGTTTCCAAAATATCCTTGCGCTCGCCTATGTAAAACAAATTAGCCCCGGCAAACCAACTGTCGTCAATTTGGTAATCGACAAATAACGACCCTTTAAAATCGGGCAAATTCCAAGCTTCGGGTTCGCCATCGGTATCATAGGCAAAATATTCAGCCTTTAATCCTAATTTGAAATTTCGGTTTACATCGGCATTTATTTCACCCGAAACCCCAAAAGTGTCCACATTATCGTAAACGATGCCGAAAGCGTTTCCGAAGTCATAGTCATTTTCAGCCGAAACACCATCTTTAATTTCATTCGTTCTGTACAGTGCTTTGTTCCTATCGGAAATGTATTTTCCGCTGAAATTATAACTCATATTACTCGATAATTTCCCTTTTAACCCTACATATGCATTGTAAAGCTGATCGGTTGGCATAATGAATAAAGTAGGCGATACAAACGGATTTTCATTGGCGAACCCCTGATATGAGTTTTGGATTAAATCGCCCTGAATGCCCCCATAAGCAATCAACACATCGTTCACCAAACGGTACGAAGCGGTAATGTTGGGGTACACGTAAAATTTGCTTTCGCCGGACGGCCTGTCGTTTAAATAAGCCAAAGACACCCCTAAATTAAGAGTTAAATCGTCTTGCTTCAGTTGATAGGTGGGCGCCAGGTTGATGGTGAAATTCCCGTATTCCAAAGGCGCGTCTACCGTATAGCTTCTGTCGAACTCACCACCCAAGTAATCGATTTTCAATTCGGTTGAAATCTCTTCGTAATTAATCGGCACATCAACTTTTCCTTTTAACACCAATCGGTTTTCACCCGAACCTCGATTATCGCTAAAACGTCTAAAAAGAAAACTTCCGGAGTTGATATAAGTGTCTTCAAAAGACACGTCGCCCCCCAAATGCACATCGAAAAACGAGTGGCCCACATCAATATTATTGGCCTGCGCTTGTGCGATTTGCGACTGTGGCACCCCATACCAATTGTACATTTGGTGCTGCGCCCCTACTTCGGCATTCCACGACAAATCGCGCATTTGGCTGGAGTAGTTCACGTTGAGTTTGGAGTTGGAGAAATTATCATCAAACTGAACGCCTTCAATATCGCCACCAGACGAGTGGTGACTTACATAGCCGCCCACGGTTTCGTTTCGGCTTATGGCATGGTTTAAATATACCTCGCCCAAAATAGTGGTGTAGCTACCCATGCCCAAAGTAGCGTAATTATCGAACAATTTAATGGGTTTGGCTTTTTCTACCACAGCGGCTTTTCCCTTGGCTGGGGTGAACGTTGAGGCTACCGGAAAGGAAAAAATATTGTACTTCACTTCTTTTTTGGTTTCGGTGGTTTCATCGTCTAACGACGGCGCTTCCTTCACCTTAAAGGCATCCGAAATACTGGGCGTATAGGGTTTAACCACATCGATAACTCCGGTATCTAAGGTGTCGGTTGATTTCCTTTGTGAAAATGCGACAACTGCATTCAGTAAAAAAATAGCGGTGATGATATATTGGGTTTGCTTTTGCATGTTTTGTTTATTTAATTTCAAAATTCAACTTTTAACTTCGAAAATTAATCTTGGGGTTGAACGGATGAATTGGTTTTGGCTTCTTCAGTTTTAATTTTACCCAACTCGGCTTTGGCCTCGCTGACTACGTCGTCGAACTCGGAAAAATTCTGAATCACACTTTCTAAAATGTATGTAGCCTGAAACGCATCGTTGAGCGCATAAAAATTCTTGGCCATCAACACCAAGCCTTTGGCGCTGTAATATTTGTAACCTGAAAAATCTTTGGCGAGTTTTTGTACCGTGTTATTTGAGGCTTCATAACTGCCCTCCTTATTTTTAAAGTAAGCATTAAAATACAGGGCTTCGGCAGCGGTTTCGCCTGTGGCTACTTTTTCAACTTGTGCGTAAGCCGATTTGGCTTTACTTTCGTTACCCGTTTTCATGGCCGAACGCGCAATAATTATATGGGCATCGGCCTTTATTTTATTGTCGATTGTTGAACTGCTCAATACTTTTTCGGCATACGTTACCGCTTGCGAATAATTTTCCAATTGGTAATGTGCTTTCATCATGTTCGATTGTGCAAAGGTGACATTCTGCGGAAAATTAGCCTCTTGCTCCAATCGTTGCAACAGCGGCATGGCTTTGTTCCAACTTTTCTTCTCTAAATGAAATTGACTCAATCGGGTTAAGGCTTCTTCGGTGTATTCGCTTTGCGGTGCCTCAACAATATATTGGTAATGCGGCGCGGCGTTTTCAACCAAACCTTTTTTGTAGTACAATTGAGCCACGTAAAAATGAGCGTTTTGGGCGTGCAGCCCATTGGGAAATTGGTTTAAATACCCATTAAACTGAGAAATAGCCTTATCGGTATTGTTATCCAAATACTGTTTTTCAGCAGCCTCGTAAGTGGCATCGTCCAAATCTTTATCGGTTACCTCTACATAATCCAAGGTTTTTACCCAAGCGGCATAATCGTCCACCCGGCCCAAATCGATGTAAATTAATCTTGCAGTTGAAACGGCTTGCTCGGCTTCCGGCGAACCGGCATAATCGCCCACCACCTTTTTGAATTTGGTTAAAGCCTGTTCGTTCTGTCCGCCATTATAATACACCAGCCCTTGGCGCAACAAGGCTTTCGGCACAAACGAACTCATACGGTACTCGCTAGCCAATTGGTTGTAAGCGCGCATTGCTTTTTGGGTGTTGTTGGCTTTTACGTAGGAATTGCCCAATTCGTACAAAGCATCGTCGCGTAATTTTGAATTGGGATACTTTGAAACGAACTGCTCCAATTCCTGTATTTTTTTTGACGATTGCCCTGCATACCCCACGCTAATAGCCTTTTGGAACGCCGGATAATCGGTATCGATTTCATTAAGTTGTATGGCATCCTGATAGGCTGAAACCGCATTTTGGTATTCGCTCGACACAAAATAAGTATCGCCCAAACGCAAATAGGCATCGTTCAATCTCACCTTATCACCGTTTCGGGCAGCGATATATTGCTTAAAATGGTCGATAGCCTTTCCGTAGTTTTTTAATTTGAAATAAGTGTAGGCCAAGTTATAATCTACATTTTTGAATTCTGGTACTGTGGTGGATTCACCTTGTTGCTTGAACTGTTTAAACCCAATTAAAGCCTCATCAAAGTCACCAAGGTTATAATCTGTTTCAGCCTTCCAAAATGTAGTCCTCGACGTATAAACGGCATCTTGCTGTTCGCTCAACGATTCGTCAAAAAGCCTTTCCGCTTCTATAAATTGGCCTTCATTATAAAGTTCCAATCCTCTGTAAAACGCCACTTTTTGGTAGGCGACTTTGTTTTCAAAACTTCTTTTGCCTTTCAGCAATTCTAATGCTTCTTTGTAGTTTTTTGAAGTGATATACGAATCAATCAATAAAGTTTCTACTTCTTCTTTATAAGCCGTATTAGGATATTTTTCCAAATAGCCCGCTAAAACCTGTGGCGCTGGTTGATAGGGGTTACCAATTTCGTAGCTTATTTTGGCATAGTTGAGCCAAGCATCTTCCTGGATTTTTAAATCGAAATCCATTTGAGAGGCATTTCTAAAGGCATTTAAAGCCTCTTGCTTTTTACCTAAATGCACATAACTTTCGCCCAAGTGGTAGTAGGCATTTTGCGCAATGCTGTTGGTTCCCCCTATAATTTTATTGAATTCTGAAATGGCCTTTTCGTAATCTTTTTGTTTGTAATAGGCGTAACCCAATTGGTAGTAATCGGTGTTGCTCCATTTTCCGGTTCGGTCGCGTGGCCCCTTTTTTCCTTTGTATGCCTTTAAATAAGGAATGGCTTCTGCATATTGCTCTAAGTTGAAGTAGCTCTCTCCAATTATTTTTGAAAGTTCGGACATCTCATTGGCATCACTTTTACTCAATTGTTCTTTAGCGAGTTGAATGGCTTTTTCAAAATTGCCGAGTTTGAAATTTAAATCGGCCTGGTAGTACGACAGTTTTTCTTTGTAACGCTCTTGGTTCCCCACTTGATCGAAATAGGTGTTGGCCTGATCATAATCGTCGCCTTCATAAGCCATATAACCGATGTAATATTTGGCCTGCGAACCGTACTCCTGCGAGCTTTCCACCCTGCTTAAATACTTCTTCGCTTCCTTATATTGCTTGGTCGTAAATGCGGTATAACCGTTATTGAAATAGAATTTTTCCTTTTCCTTTCGTGCCAATCCACTTTCATCAACTTTATCGTACCATTTTCTGGCATAAGCGTATTTTCCGTTGGCAAAATAATAATCGGCCACATCAACATAAGCAGTATTTTTTTTGGTGCTGGTTGGGTATTCTTCTACAAAATCTTCCACCAATTGGTCGGCATTTTGTTGGTTTAATCGCACCGCACAATTGGCGATGTAATAGGCGCAATCGGATTCCAAAGTGTGTTCCTTTGTAGTTTGCTTTACGTCCTTAAACAAGGTTTGTGCGGCTTGATATTGCTGATTGTTGTAAAGCGACAGAGCCTTTTGGTATTCGACCAAATTACTAGTGTAAACGGCCGATTGCTGCGCTATAACATGAAAACTAAAACTCAATATCGCTAAGCACGATAGGATGCTTTTTTTAGTCATTAAGGGTTTGTTTTTAGGTTGAACCAAAGATAAATCAATATCATCTCTATAACGAAATAATCGTGCCATAATTATAACAGGAATAAATATTCTGCATAAAACAAGAAATAAACCAAACTTTTGGGCGTTAGCTTTAAGGTTTAACATTTTAGTGATATTTTTACGCCACACGAAAAACTAGCTTACTTTATGCCAAACCCGATTTTACAATTAAAAGACGCTTCTATTTATCAAGGTGACAGTTTAGTGCTTTCCAATGTGAATGTTGAAGTTAACAAAGGGGATTTTGTGTATTTAATTGGAAAGACCGGCACCGGAAAAAGCAGCTTTATGAAAACCCTCTACGGTGATTTGCCATTAACCGAAGGCGAAGGCCATATTGTTGATTTTAAACTGAATGGTTTAAAGGAAAAAGAAATCCCGTATTTAAGACGGAAATTAGGCGTGGTTTTTCAGGATTTTAAATTACTCACCGACCGAACCATAAACGACAATTTATTATTTGTTTTGAAAGCTACGGGTTGGAAAGACAAAGAAAAAATGAATACCCGTATTGAGGAAGTCCTCACCAAAGTGGGCATGAAAACCAAAGGATTCAAATTTCCGCACGAGCTTTCTGGTGGGGAGCAGCAACGTGTAGCCATTGCAAGAGCCCTGCTTAATGACCCTGAACTGATTTTAGCCGACGAGCCCACCGGAAACCTAGACCCCCAAACCAGTGTAGAAGTGATGGAAGTGCTCCAGGAAATAAACAAAAACGGCAATACCATCCTTATGGCCACCCATGATTATGCCCTACTTTTAAAATATCCGAGCAAAACCCTAAAGTGCGACGACAACCAGATTTATGAGGTAGTGCAACGTAAGGCTTAAATTATGTACAGCTCAATAAAAAAAGCCTTAAAAGCTTGCATTCCTAAAACATTCTTATTCAAAAACGAACTGTTTTTTCGTAAAATCCACAGTCTATTTTATTCGGGCAACAAGCACCAATGTAATATTTGTTCTCAAAAATTAAGTCGGTTTATCAATTTAAACCACAGCGATTTAATATGTCCGTCGTGCGGTAGTTTATCAAGAAACCGAAGACTTTGGCACCTGTTAAGTCAGCAAGACAAAACGGGGAATTGGCTTCATTTTTCACCTTCGAGAAGCTTGTACAGAACGCTAAAAAAAGATTCCAACATTAATTATCACAGTACCGATTTCGAAAATGAATTTTTAGCCAACTACAAATTTGATATCACCAACATCGACCAACCCGATGACCAATTTGACGTTATCATTTGCTACCATATTTTAGAGCATATTGAAAAAGACCGTTTGGCCATGAAAGAACTTTTCCGAGTTTTAAAGCCAAACGGATCCATTTATATACAAACCCCTTTTAAAGATGGCGATATTTATGAAGACAACACCATAAAAACACCCGAAGCCAGAGCGGAACATTTTGGGCAAAACGACCATGTTCGGATATATTCTGTAAAAGGATTAAAATCAAGATTGGAAAAGGCCGGTTTTAGTATTGAAATTAAAACTTTTGAAAAGACTAATAATGATTTTTATAATGGTTTTATTCCGCCTGAAACGATTTTAATTGCTACGAAATTAAAATCTTAATTGACTCATGTTAAACTTTAATACTTATCTAAATCCGTTTCCTTTCTATAAATATGAGGGTTCTTCCGGATGCCTTTTTTAAATATTTTTCTAATCAACATTCTTATATTCGCATCTACATCCAAAATTATATTTGTAAAGGTATCTTCAGGCCTACCTCTAAATTTTGTAACATGAAACTTATCATTTTCTCTCAGTGGATTATCACTAAAATAATAGTTGGAAATACAACATCTCGGTTTATCCACAACCACTTTATTGACCGAATGCCATGACAAATCGTGAGTTGCCATAATTACAAGTCTGTTAAATTTACTTTCTATTACCGTGGGCGATTTACTTGGCCCTTCAGGCCAAAGCTCAAGATTTCCGCCATAAGATTCTTCCCAATATGGCGTAACATAATAAAGCAAGTTAAGTGACCGCCAGCAGTTTCTATCTGCATCATGTGAATTATCCAGATGAGGATGTAAAAAATTGTCTTTATTCATCAGTGAAAGACCTCCTGCATAGAGTGAATCATCGGGATAAACAGATTCTATATCACATACTTCGCCTATTAATTCAACTACCCTTTTATCCTGAAATGCATAAATTACTTTTTCTAACAAATCATTATGTTTATCCATTTGTGCAGACACATACTTGTATTCCCTTATGCTTTTTAAGCATCGCATTTCTCCTGGTTTAGGAAAGACTTTAAAACACTCAAAAGCTATTGTTTCTGGCAACAAATCATCAACATAAAAGTAACCTATGTTATTTTTAGTCTGATTATACATAATCTTCAAACTGTGCCTCTCATTTTCCAGTCTTTTTAAAATCAACTCCACAATTTGCATCCTATCAATCATACAAAACCTTTAACTTTTCTTTTTATAATATTTTAATTATCAAAGAAAACGTATTTTTGGAAACAATCAAAAAATTAATGATATCCATATTAATTCCAACCTACAACTACAATGTTTTCCCTCTGGCTAAAAGCCTTGAAAAACAATTTATCGAATTGGGCTTCCCTTTTGAATTAATCTGTATTGACGACGGTTCATTGTCTGAAACCAATATTAAAAACGAAAAAATAAATAATTTAAAAAACTGTAAGTTTATAGCATCAAAGGCAAATTTAGGCCTGAGTTCTAACAGGAATTCTCTTGTCGAAAAATCAAAATACGAATACCTGCTATTCATTGATGGCGACTCTGTTATAGCGGACAATAATTTTTTGAATAAATATTCCATTTTCGCAAATGGAGCATTTGATGTTGTTTATGGAGGCAGGGTACACCCTAGTATTCAAAACAAAAACCAAATTTTAAGGTGGAAATATGGGGTTTACAGAGAAGACAAAATTGCCCGCAAAAGAGAAATACACCCTTATAAATGCACTTTATTTAATAATACTTTGATTAAAAAGGATATATTTAACAAAATAGGCTTTAACAAGGACATAACTGATTATGGACATGAGGACACATTATTTTCATTTCAACTTAGTAAGCTTAAAGCCAAAGTAAAACATATTGACAACCCTGTTTTACATGGTGACATAGATCTAAATTCTGTCTTCTATAAAAAAATGCACAAATCTATTCAAAACCTAAAATATATTTATAACAACAATTTGGTTGACCCAGATTTTGTTACTTTTCTTTCTATATATTCTAAGATAAAAAAACTAAAACTCAATTATCCTTTATCACTAACGTATAAAATTTTAAAACCTATTTATAATTATCAGCTTACTTCTAATTATGCATCACTATTTTTATTTGATGCATTCAGGCTTACCTATTTTTGCTATATTAATTTAAAAAAATAATGCCGTTTTTTTCCGTAGTCATACCGTTATACAACAAGGAAAAGTACATAAAAGAGACTTTAAATAGTGTGCTTGCCCAAACTTTTCAGGATTTTGAGATTATTGTTGTAAACGACGGTTCTACCGATAAAAGCTTGTCTATAGTTGAGGCTTTTCAAAATGAAAAAATCACAGTTTACAGCAATAAAAATCATGGTTTATCATTCACCAGAAATTTCGGGATAAAAAAGGCCAAGGCACAATACGTTGCGTTTTTGGATGCTGACGACCTTTGGGCCGAAGATTTTTTGGAGACATCTTTCAATGTTATAAACAAACATCCTAATAACAATGTTTTTACTTCAAAAGAAAAACCTTTTCGGAACGTTAAAGACATATCTTTAGCAAAATCAAACGAACCAATAGAGGAAATCATCATATCTGATTTTGATACGCATTCAAAATTCCTTGTCGGTTTTAGTTCTTTTGTAGCCAATAAAAACATCTTTAACAACATTGGTTTTTTCAATGAAACCGTAAACTACGGTGAAGAATACGACTTTTTTATAAGATGTTTTGCTAAATACCCTTTAGTTTACATAAACAACTACAAAGCGTTTTACAGGTTTGGAACAGATAGTCAATTAACGGCACCCAACAAAAACTTTAAGCGCATCATTCCGGATTACGAAATCTATTTAAAAAACAATAATCGACCGGGGCTAAAAAAATACCTTAACAGGATCCACTATCTTTTAATGGTACTATATAAAGCGGAAAGAAATAAAGAAAAAGCCTTGTTTTACAAGAAAAAGGTAAACATAAGTAACTTAAATTTTGTTCAGAAAATAAAATATTATCTACCTATCTGGGCGTTCTATTACAGTAAAAGGGTTTATATTTGGGTGTCTAAACTCCCCTTTTAACCTTATCTTTAGTAAGTGAATGGATTCTCAGCCTCTACTTTCGGTACACGTACTCACCTATAATAGTGAGAAATATATCGAGGCCACGATTCACTCTATTTTGATGCAAAAAACATCTTTTAGTTTTGAGATTGTGATTGGCGACGACAATTCATCAGATAATACGCCTAGTATATTAACCCAATTTTCAAAAGTACACCCCAATCTTATTCAATACAAACGTAACGAATCGCAACTCGGTATACTTAAAAACTTTAAGGCAACTTTAGATCGATGTAAAGGGAAATACATCTTTGACATAGCTGGAGACGATTTATTAAAGCACCCCTATTCGCTACAAAAAATGGTGGATGCTTTTGAAAAAGACAGCAGTCTGGGGTTTGTTGATAGTGGCTACGACATCTATTTTGAGAAGACAAAAAAAACAATGGGTTTTGCCAACCAAACCCAAATAAACTGCCCTAAAGAAGCATACAAAAACTTATTGCTTTTGGGGCAAATAACGCCTGCTGGCACTTGCTACAAAAGGCAAGCACTTTATGATTTTGTTGATTTTGACACTTACATTAAAAACAAAATTGCATTTGAAGATTACCCTATTTTGGTTGATCTCGCTATGAATACCGATTTTTGCAGAATCAATGAATCGTTACATATTTACAGAACGCATGGCGAATCCTCTACTCATATAAAAAACTTTAACCAACAGGTACTATTTAAAGACCAATTGCTTGAATTGGCCACCCACTTCAGTGAAAAATATAATTTACCGCCATCTATTTTAAACGGCCACAAGAAAGGATACTACGAAGGGATGCTATATTTAGCTGGGAAATTCGGACAAGGCATTTTGGGCAAACAAATGTTCTTTAAACTAAAAAAACCTTTTAACGCGAGGTATTTAGGATATTATTTATGCAGCCAATTCAAACTGTTTAGAACAGTGGCCAACAGATTCAGGAAAATTTAGCGAGACCGTTTCTATTAAACACGAATGTTCTTCGACTTTAAAAAATCATCAAATTCCCTGATATAATCACCTTCTTCAAAAACTTCAGAAGCCAAAACCAAACACACCGCTCCCGACGAAAAATTTTTAATTTCCCTCCAAACCCCTGTTGGAATAAGCAACCCCTCATAGGGCTTGTTTAATGTGATTTTAGATTCCTGTTTCCCGTCATGCAAAAAAACATCGAAACTTCCGGAAAGTGCAACCAAAAACTGTTTCAAATTTTTGTGGGCATGTCCACCCCGCTCGGCCCCGGCTGGCACATCATACAGATAATACACGCGTTTGACTTCAAAAGGAACGGTTTCTTTTTCAATTACAGAAAGGTTGCCCCTTCGGTCTTCTATCTTTGGTATTTGTATTAGTTTAGGAGTCATTATCAATTTCAAGTCCCTCTCGCATTAATTATTTATTGGAAACCTTCAAAACAAATGTATCATTTTTATCCTTCAATAAAAACCGCCAATTAATCATTTTAATAGGAAATGTTGAGTTTTCTTTTCCATTTTATTTTGATATACTTGGAATAGCCACATTTTACCAAATCAAACAAAAACGGTAGGCTGTAAACCACGGATAAAATCATGTACTTTAATTTAAACCTTGTTATTGCATAATTTATATTCTGGAATACAAATGCATTGGTGAACACATTTTTTTTAAAATCGATTAAAAAGTCTCCTGTTTTTTCCTTTTCTATATTTGATTTGAAATTAAAAAATGAATGAATCGCCGAAAATCTAAAATGATTACCCAGTAAAGCCTGTTGTGCCTTAAAAATATACTTTTTGGAAATATCGCCTTCAACCAGTAAATCGTAGAGCCTTTTTCCTGTATTTAATGTGTAAATGTTTTTTGCCGAAAAGGTTTTTGTTATGGCATTTTTGTTGTCCTGCCTATAAAAAAAACAACCCTCACTAAAAACGACTTTGTTACTTTTTAAAAATAGTTTTCTGGTGATATACTCATCGGAATCAAAGGCATCTTCGGGAAAGTGCTCGGCTTCCAACAGCTCCGTTTTAAACAACGCAAAACCATGTATGGTCCAATCAAGCGACGCAATCAACGCTTCTTTTCCCGTCAGATCAATATTGCGATTTCCATTTAGACCAACAATTGTTTTGTTTTCAGGATTATTTTCGTGGTAAAACTCCATGTCGGGCAAAACAGTATCTGCTTGGGTTTGTATTTGTTTTTCAACCATATTTTTTATGAGGTCTTCCGAAAAAATATCATCCTGCGATGCATAATAAAAACAATCTCCTTTGATGTGTGGTTTTATAAAATTCATGGTTTTGGGCACCATCCCGCCTCGCTCTTTTTTAAACACCTTAAACCGATTATCGTTTGCAGCAAATGCATTCAAAATAGAAAGGCTTGAATCTGTGGATGAGTCATCTATCAACAACACTTCAATGTTTGAATACGTTTGCTTTTTAACGGATTCCAAAGTTCCTGGAAGATATTTTTCTCCATTGTAAACAGGTATGATAACTGAAACCAAAAACGACATAGTTATGACTTATTTTTTCCCCTTCGTTTAAAACCTATAACCAGAATGGTAATTACCACAACAAAATACAGAATGTACCTGATAAAATTAGCAATAACAACCCCCTCTGTACCATAGGTATCTATTAAATAGCAGGCCAAGGCATAGAAAGTAAGCACAGAAAACAACTCGGTAAACACAAAGGCGGCTACCATTTTTTTTGCTAAAAACTGAAATGCCACAACCATAGAAGCCAAGCGCACAAAATCGGCCAACAGTTGCCATTTAAACAAAGGCTCAATACCGCTAAACCCAGGATAAACCAAATCGACAATTGTATTTCTGAAAACAAAAACCAACACCAATCCAACAGCGAACAACGGCAGCAACGTTTTGTAAATATTTAGCACTTCGTTCTTAAAATCTACGGCTGTTTTCAAGCCTGCAAACTTAGGCAGCACATATATTGAAAAAATACTTGATGCGAATATCATATAGTTTTTAGACAGGTTAGTCATGGCCGTCCAATACCCTGCCTCATCAACATTAAGCTTTTGTATGATGATGTTCCGTAAATCGATTTCTACATAATTAAAAAGAACATGCCCAGAAATAGACATAACCGAAAACCCCAATAACGACTTATAAAAAGGTACCTTTAACGGAAAAGGGTTGAATTTAACCATTCGTTTTATCGCCCTCCCATAAACGCATAACAATACGATTAAGTAAAAAACAGGACCAACAGCTATAGCAACCAACACGCCATTTAAACTGTAATTGAATAAAGCAACTACCAATATAATACTTGATAAAATATAAGCCAGCAATTCCGAAATGGCGTAAACCTTATAGGCCATCAACCCATTTACAACACCGGCACAAATACGGTATAGCGCCATAAAAGGTACTAAAACGGCCACTATTTTTATCACACCGGCATACCCGTTTGTACTGAATAATTTTTCTGAAAAGAAAGACGCCCCAAAAAAAAGCACTACCATGGAAACAAATGATGCCAAAACAGCAAAAACAAATGTTGTTGAAAATAATTTTTCCAATGCTTTTTCATCATCCTTGGATTCGGACACGTACTTTATAATGCCACTAAAAGTGCCTAATGTTGAAAAACTGGCCAGCATATCCATAATGTTGCGCAACTGACCTATTTTTGCGATACCGGCTTCACCTACCATAATGGCCAAAATACGCTGAACAAACACCGAAATAGCCAATTTGGCCAAAATAACCACCGAATTTAAGGAGGTTATTTTCAGCACCAAATTATTCGATATGAATTTTGGAAATCGCATAGTATTCAAAAAGCGTTAACGGCACTAATAATTTCCGATACCTCGTCATCTGTCAATGTACTGTTAATAGGTAAACTCAATACTTCCCGATGTATTTTTTCGGTAATGGGCAATGATAAAGACTTCCACTCCTCCAAAGCTTGCTGTTTATGCGGCGGAATGGGGTAATGAATCAAAGCTTCAATATTCGCTTTCTCAAGATGCTTTTTTAATGCACCTCTATTTTCCGTACGGACAACAAACAAATGGAATACATGGTTACTGCTACCATCCCAATACGGCAATATGATTTTTTTGTTTTTGATTTCAGACAAATACCGCTTGGCTATTTGTCGCCGTGCCCCGTTTTCCCGATCTAAAAACGGCAATTTTATATTTAAAAATGCTGCTTGAATTTCGTCTAGTCTAGAATTCACACCAATATATTGGTTTTCGTACTTTATGGCCGAGCCGTAATTTCTAAGCTTTTTTATGGTATCGGCCAAATTTGAATCATTGGTTACAACCATACCGCCGTCCCCGAGTCCTCCTAAATTCTTGCCTGGATAAAAACTATAAGCTTTTGGATTATTATTTTCAGTTATATTCTTGTAGCTTACCCCATGGGCTTGGGCGGCATCTTCAACCACCAACAAATTATGTTTTTGGGCAATGCTATTAATTTCATCCATTTTACATAATTGTCCGTATAAATGAACGGGCAAAATGGCTTTTGTTTTATCGGTTATATGCTGTTCGATTAATCCGGGATTAATGTTATATGTTTCTAATCTAGGCTCTACCAAAACGGGAACTAATTTGGCATTCAACACCCCTATTACAGAGGCTATAAACGTATTGGCAGGCACAATAACTTCATCGCCACACTTTAGCTTACCCATTTCTATATAAGCCCTAAAGATTAAGGTTATCGCATCCAGCCCATTGCCTACACCAATGGCATATTTACTGCCACAATACTCCGAAAAATTTGATTCGAATTTCGTAACCTGTTCACTCAATATGTAATTACCTGAGCTTAAAAACCCATCGAGTACGGTTTTAAACTCCTCATCAAATTTTGAGTTTATTTTTTTAAGGTCCAAAAACTTAATCATAACATTACCGATTTTAGCGCATGATATTTACCAATATTGATTCTATAAAATTCCTGCACAATGGTTCTGGCACCAAAACCTTCCTTCCAAAACTGCAAGCCGGTGTTAATGTTTTTTCCATCATTTTCGTTGGAAGAACCAAAATCGAAATAAGCCTTTTCAACGAAAACGTTTTTTATTAAATGTTGAAAAAGAAAATCTAAACTGCCAAGTTGATTTTTATCTGCATTGCCCGAAATATATTGGCAATGCGCCACATTTTCGGTTAAAAACATAGTGGTGCCCGCAACAATTTTTTGGTTGTGGTACACATTGAATTGTTTGATGTTTTCGGGGAATTTCTGTTTGAGGTAGTTTATTTCGTCTATTGTGTGGACGGGCGCCGTTTGATGCTTTTTCTTTAAATTCGGAATCAATATTTCATTCCAAAATGATTTAAAATCAGTTTCCTCAATAACCTCCAATCCGTTTTTCAGGCCTCGTTTGCATCCCTCCAACCTGTTTTTTGAAATCGGTACGGGATTTTTTTGATTGATTACAGATAGTGTTTCACTTTTTACCAAGTGGGCATTCAGGACAAACATTAAATAGTTTAACTCTTGGTTTGGTAATAGCGTATAAAATGATGGTAACATTTTTACTTCTAAAACCTTAAAATGCTTCTTATCCAAAAACTCTAAAAGCGTATAGAATATGTTTAAAACCTCTCTTAACTTAGTTTCATCTTTTAAAAGTACCCCGCCGTAACTCAACCCTTGATGTGAATATATTTTATCCCCGGATTTATTGGCCGGAAACAAAGTGACCAGTTTCCCTTTTTTGAAAATCATCAACGAAAAATCTTCAAATCTATCAGCATGGTATTCCATAAAATCTCGATGGAACAAAAATGTAGCATTTTTGGAATTCAACAAAAAATCATTCCATGCTTTACGGTATAACGACGAATATTTGACTACGGTATATTCTTCCATTTTATCCTGTTTTTCTACAAAAACAATAAAACTTATTTCTCAAAGTTCTTATCTGCATCAACCCCAAAAAGCGAACTACCAAAAATGAGCAATATAATACCAAAATACATCAAATAACTCACAAAGTGGCCTATTACTGCGCCTTTGGCTCCTCCTACTGAGTTGATAAAATATACACTGGTGGTATAAAGAATGATCACTAAAAACGCCTCGGTCAATACATAATGCCAAAACATTTTCTTGGCCAAAAACTGATAGGCAATTACAATGGAGAGCACCTTAACAAAATCGCCCAGCAACTGCCATAAAAACAAATCCTCCACAGGTTGAAATTCGTCCGTAAAAACAGCCAATACAATGTAATGCTTTAAAAGATATATAACCAACAGACCTACCGCTAATACCGGAATAATGGTTTTATAAAAACTAAACACCTCTTTTTTAAATTCCTTGGTGCTATCAATTTCAGCAAATCTAGGAAGTAGATATAACGCGATTAACGAACTAATAAACATTAAATAGTATTTGGAAATCCGGGTCATGGCTTCCCAAAAACCAGCGTCCTTAAACCCCACATTGTCGATAATGTAAGTCCGGATGGCTATACCTACAATCGGCAATAAAATTACAGAAAACACAGCTATTAATGAATGTGTGCCCATACTCTTAAAAAACTGAAAACTAACATTTCTAGCCTTTATCAATGGCACTAAACTGCGTCTATTAATGATGCCGACTAAGGTGATTAAAAAAATCAATGATTCGGCAATAACTACAGAAATCAGTGCCCCATCAATTTGGTTTTGGTATATTAAAAGTAAAGCGATTGAAACACTTAAAATCTGCCCAATAATGTTTATTACAATAAGAATTTTATACTTGGAAAAACCGTTCATTATGGCGAACGAGAATAGATTCAGTGCGTAAAAAGGTAGCACAATGGCAAAAATTTGAATGACGTAGGCGTAATCATTGTACGTGGGAAATATAACGGTGTTTATCCATTCGGCTCTAAAATAGCAAAAAAACGAAACGACTATAGTAAGTACAAACCCTGTATAATAAACAGTTGAAACCGTTTTACTTAGATTATAAGCATCCTCTTTAAATTCCGAAATATATTTTACAGCACCTTTGTAAAACCCACCCGTGGCAACAGTTTGAAAAGCTTTTACAAAATCACGCAAATTTCCAACAAGCGCCAAGCCCACGGGGCCAATAAAAACAGCAATGGCTTTCGATGTTAATATGCCCGCAACTATTTTAGTGATTACAGAAACTATTTGCAATGAAGCCATCTGCACTAAAACCTTGCTATTTATGTAGTCTATTAATCTTTTCAATTAATACGAAATTTTTTCCGTAGTAGGCGATGAGCAATTTAAACAAAACTTTTAGCTATAACACTAAACTCGGTTTATTTATTATCGCTTTTTCCAAAAAAATCAATATCCAAACCATTTTTAAGCTTATGATATTTTGATTTAGCGAAACAAAAACAACAAAAGGGAAAAAGATTAGTTGGAGTGTTCTTCTTTTAAAATGTAAAACAAGTTTATACAGAAGATGGCTACGTTTGTGATGATGATGGGCTTAGAAATAGGCTGAAGCACAAAGCCATAAAACACAAATAGTAAACACCCGAGGGCATTTACTATTCGCAGTTTATTGACGGATTTCATTAAAAAGGAAACCAAAACGGTAGCCATGGCGGCATAGCCTACCCATTCTACCCATGGAATCCCCAGAACATCCATGTTATAAAGATTTGTTTCGCTTGCGGTCTACTTCTTTCAAAAAGATTTTACGGATACGCAAGTGATTTGGTGTTACCTCAACATATTCATCTTTTTGGATGTATTCCAAAGCTTCTTCCAAAGAAAACTTAATCGCTGGAACGATTTTGGCTTTGTCGTCTGCCCCAGCAGAACGTACGTTACTCAACTTCTTGGTTTTGGTCACATTTACCGTCATATCATCACCACGCGAGTTTTCACCAATAACCTGGCCTTCGTAAATATCTTCTCCCGGATCGATAAAAAACTTACCGCGCTCCTGAAGTTTATCGATAGAATACGGAATAGCCTGTCCGTTTTCCATTGACACCAAAGATCCATTTTGACGCTCTGGTATACCGCCTTTTAATGGCTGATATTCCTTAAAACGGTGCGCCATAATCGCCTCACCAGCAGTAGCCGTTAGCAACTGGTTTCTTAAACCAATAATACCCCTTGATGGAATAATAAATTCGCAAACCATACGGTCTCCCTTGGCTTCCATACTCATCATTTCGCCTTTTCTCATGGTCACCATTTCAACGGCTTTACCAGAAACTTCTTCAGGTAAATCGATGGTCATCTCTTCAACAGGCTCGCATTTTACGCCATCAACTTCTTTGATGATCACTTGTGGCTGACCAATTTGAAGTTCGTATCCTTCACGACGCATGGTTTCTATTAAAACGGATAAGTGCAATACCCCACGGCCAAAAACCATGAACTTATCAGCACTGTCGGTTTCTTGAACTCTAAGCGCCAAGTTTTTTTCCAACTCTTTGGTCAAACGATCTTTAATATGGCGAGAAGTTACGTATTTACCATCCTTCCCGAAGAACGGCGAATCGTTGATGGTGAATAACATACTCATTGTTGGTTCATCGATAGCGATGGTTTTCAATCCTTCCGGATTTTCAAAATCGGCAATCGTATCGCCAATTTCAAAACCTTCAAGTCCAACAACCGCACAAATATCTCCCGCTTGAACTTCATCTACTTTTTTACGGCCAACACCTTCAAAAATGTGAAGTTCCTTAATTCTATTTTTCACCACTTTACCATCTCGTTTTACCAACGAAATGTTTTGTCCTACTTTAAGCTCGCCACGGGTTAAACGCCCGATAGCAATTCGTCCCGTAAACGACGAGTAATCTAACGATGTGATCAACATTTGGGTAGTCCCGGCTTCAATTTTTGGCTCAGGAATGTGCTCAATCACCATATCTAAAAGTGGCTCGATATTTTCGGTTGGCTTTTGCCAATCTTCGCTCATCCAGTTGTTTTTAGCCGAACCATAAACGGTTGGGAAATCCAACTGCCACTCTTCCGCACCCAATTCGAACATCAAATCGAATACCTTTTCATGAACCTCATCTGGCGTACAGTTTTCCTTATCCACTTTGTTTACCACCACGCAAGGTTTCAACCCTAAATCAATGGCTTTTTGTAACACAAAACGGGTTTGTGGCATGGGGCCTTCAAAAGCATCAACCAACAGTAATACGCCATCGGCCATGTTCAACACACGCTCTACTTCACCACCAAAATCGGCGTGACCCGGCGTATCGATAATGTTAATTTTGGTGTCTTTATAAGTTACCGAAACGTTTTTTGAGGTAATGGTAATGCCCCTTTCACGCTCCAAATCGTTGTTATCAAGGATCAAATCACCTGTGTTCTCGTTTTCACGGAACAACTGACAGTGATACATAATTTTATCAACCAAGGTGGTCTTTCCGTGGTCAACGTGTGCAATAATTGCAATGTTTTTGATAGTAGCCATATATAGTGCCTTTTTTAAGGCTGCAAAGGTACATGTTATTAGTTAAATATTTGTTATATTTAAAAGGTATTATATTTTAAAATTTGTGTTTTCGTTAATTTTATAAAGAACTGATGTTCAATAGCAAAGATTAAGAAAACATGACTACCCTAATAAATAGATATACAAATAGCATCCCGCACCTTTATTTTATTGCCATTTCGGCTTATTGGTTTACGGCGATAAACAGAACCGATGGCATTACAGCCTACCCCATTTTATTGTTTGCCGTTCCGTTTTTATGGCAAATTATTAAACCGAATAAAAACCTTAATTTCACTTTAGGAATTACTTTTGTTTGCATATCGTCGTACCTTATTTTGGCATTTTTGTCCGATATGCTAAAAATCATTTCCATTTCTTATCCTTTGGAACAGCTTTCGTTTTATGGTGGGCTTTTTCTTTTTGCCAATTTAATTATGGCATTGTGGATTATAAGAAATAGTTTAAAAGGCCATATTTAATTCTTAAATTTGTGGCTTAAATTTTAAGCTAATGACTCTTTCTGAAGTTCCGAAAATAAAACACACCGATTCCAATAATTTCTTTTTACTGTGTGGCCCGTGCGCCATTGAAGGGGAAGATATGGCCTTAAGAATTGCCGAAAAAGTGGTTGAAATCACCAACAAATTGGGAATTCCCTATGTTTTTAAAGGTAGTTTCAAAAAGGCCAACCGAAGTCGAATTGACAGTTTTACCGGAATTGGAAATGAAAACGCACTAAAAATTTTAAAAAAGGTTTCTGAAACCTTTGATGTGCCCACAGTTACCGATATTCACGAAGTGAGCGATGCCGCTATGGCTGCTGAATATGTGGATGTGCTTCAAATCCCTGCTTTTTTGGTGCGGCAAACCGATTTGGTGGTGGCTGCCGCCGAAACAGGAAAAGTGGTGAATTTAAAGAAAGGACAATTTATGAGCCCCGAGGCCATGAAACATGCCGTGCAAAAAGTTAAGGATTCAGGAAGCGATAAAACGTGGATTACCGACCGTGGAACCATGTTTGGCTATCAGGATATGATTGTTGATTTCCGAGGTATCCCAACAATGAAACAATACGCTCCTGTGGTTTTGGATGTTACCCACTCCCTTCAACAGCCCAACCAAAGTGCTGGTGTTACTGGCGGAAGGCCCGATATGATTGAAACCATTGCCCGTGCCGGCGTGGTAAATAATGTTGACGGACTGTTTATTGAAACGCATTTCGACCCCGCAAACGCGAAAAGTGATGGTGCCAATATGCTGCATCTCGATAATTTGGAAAAACTATTGACCAATTTGGTAGCCATCAGAAAAACGGTTAATGGTTTAACATAAGTTCGGTATAACTATCTATTTAGAATATCTGATTATTAATAAATTTACGTTATGTGTCAGGTTGAGCGGAGTCGAAACCCAATTGAATTCCTGACTTTTAAAGACCTTTCGTTTTGCTCCGCAAGGTGCTTTTAAAGAAATATATTTCTTTTTCAACCAATACTCAAGGTGACAACAGTCAACTTTATTGGGAATGCATGCGCAACTATCGAATTATTAAATCGAACTTGTGTTTGTTTATAACAATAAGCGCGCTTAAGAAAACTCTTTTTGGTGTTACACCTTTAATCGATAGTTTTTCGGCGTTTCGTTATAAAACCGCTTAAAAGCCGCACTAAAATGTGTCGCATTTTTATAGCCCACTGTTTCTGAAATTTCATAAATAGGGCTGTCTGTATTTTGCAATAACGATTTGGCCTTTTCCATTTTTTGCTCCAAAAAGTATTGGTTCACTGTGCAATTGAAAGTGCGTTTAAATTCTGATTTCAAGATATTTTCGCTCAAGCCTATTTCGTTGGCCAATTCGGTTATTGCATAATTTTGGTTAAGGTTGGCCTTTAAAAACTGTTTTAAAAGAAACAGCTTTTTAATATACTTTTGATTTGATTGGGCATTATCCTTCAGCTTTAAGTTTTTATAATTTTCCAATTGCAAAGCGATAACCTCAATCACTTTTGCACCCAAATGCAACCGTTTTACCAAGCCCCTTCCATGCTCTTGCTGTAAATTTTCAATTACCGAAAGCACTTCATCCGTTATCGGTATAATGAGATTTTCTTCAGTGATTTGCTTGAATTCCGATATATCGTTTAGTCCGTGCTTTTTCAAAAAATCATTACCAACCCTTATTTTAATCTCTTTAAAAAGCTGATTTTTATAAAACTTAAAAGTACCGTTAACAGTCCCTACGTAAGCCATAAAGGATTCCTTTTCATCATACGGAGTTTCTTCTTTTTGGGAGTTGATTTGAATAATCATATCGCCTTTCACCAAAAAAGAAAGGTATAGCCCGTTCACTTCCAAATCATTATAAAACTTAAAATTTTGGTAGAATGTAAAGTTGTTGATGGTAATGCTTACATCATCAAAACAAAACTCGGTGATATGCCCTTTTCCAAGTTCTGGTAAAACCGAATATTCTTTAGTTAATAAACCGCAACTGCCGTACTGCCTTATTTCTTCACTAATAAAATCTTTAAAACGGCTTTGCTTTTCAGCTAAATCTATCGTTTCAAAATTTTCGGTTTCACGTCTTTTTTTTTCCAAATCGCGTCATTTATTAATTAGAGCCCCTCTCTATTTTTGCATCAAAATTTATTTAGACTAATTACAAATAGCAAATTTATGATAAAAAAATTATTACTACTAACAACTTTTGTTTTTTCAGCAATATCGGTTTTTGCACAAAACGGAAGCCTGAAAGGAAAAGTGGTTTCTAACCAGAAAAAAAGTTTAGAATACGTAAACGTTTCTATAAAAAACTCACAACACGGTACCTTCACCAACAGCGCAGGTAGCTATACTTTAAACAATATTGAGCCGGGCGATTATACCTTGCATATTTCGTATGTTGGCTATAAACCGCAAGATTTATCGGTTTCTATTAAGGCCAACCAAGTAACAAATGTGCCCGAAGTTGTTCTTTTGGAAGACCAAGAAAACTTGGGCGAAGTTATTGTAAACGGGCACACCAACAAATACGCCGAGCGTGAAACCTCAACCTCACTCCGTTTAAAAGGCGAGTTGGTAAAACTACCACAAAATATACAAGTAATTAGCAATGAACTCCTTTTGGACCAACAGGCCACCAACATGATGGATGGTATTATCCGTAATGTTAGTGGGGTTACTATGCTAGAGCACTGGGGGCATTTTGCCCGTGTTAACATGCGCGGTTTCAGGTTACCCGCTTTTAGAAATGGGGTAAATGTTCAGGATTCTTGGGGGCCATTATCTGAAGACATGAATACCGTAGAGCGCATCGAATTTGTAAAAGGTCCAGCCGGTTTTATGATGTCGGCTGGAGAACCTGGTGGTTTCTACAATGTGGTGACCAAAAAACCTACCGAAAAACGTATCGCACAAATATCGTTATCTGTCGGAAGTTTTGATTTTTACAGAGGTACCATTGATTTAGGCGGAAAATTAACCGACGACGGAAAACTGTTGTACCGTTTCAATGGGATGTACCAAACTTCCGATAGTCACCGTGGCAATGAGGACGTAACCCGCTATGGCATCGCTCCATCTTTGACCTATAAATTCAGTGATAAAACCTCGATTACTACCGAAATGAATCTGCAACAGGCAGAGTCGTATATTGGTTCGGCTTATATTTTTGCACCGTCAAGTGCTGGGTATGCCAGTTTGGACAAAAATTTTAAATTCACCAACAACGATTATCCCGTAACTGATATTCAAGAGGTGACGTTCTTCACGAACGTAAAACATGAATTTTCAGATAATTGGAGCGTTGAAGGGCAGTTAGCTTACTTGCGCTATGACCAAGTAGGGAATTCAACATGGCTTGTTGGTATTGAAGAAAACGGTGATGCTACAAGGTATGTTTCAAAATGGGATGCCCTTTCATTGGGGAAATACGCCCAAGTTTATATTCACGGGGCATTCAACACCGGAAGCATAACCCACAAAGTAATGGGTGGCTTTGATTTTAGCGACAAGCAATATTGGGCCGATTGGTTTGAATCTTCGGTTGTAGACACCACGACACCATTTAATATTTTCAACCCGGTTTATGGCGTAAGCCCAACACCAAATTTTGACCGCTCGGTTCCCGTTCAATATAGAAATGGCGGAGACCCGTATGGAGCCAATTCAATAAGAGCCTACTACGCACAGGACGAAATCGGTTTTGTTGAAAATAAAATTAGATTGACCCTGGCGGGAAGATACACCAACCTGCACACTTTAGGGAAAGCTGAGTCAGACAACGTAGTGACCCCGCGTGTTGGTTTGAGTGCCGACATTATTCCCAACATAACCGCTTATGCGTTATTCGACCAATCCTTTTTGCCCCAAAGCGGAATTAGCAGCACAGGCGCATTACTAAACGATCCCGTTGAAGGTAAAGATATTGAAGGGGGAATAAAATTGAAGTTGTTTGACGGACACCTGAACACGTCGTTGGGTGTTTACAAAATCAACAAAAACAAAATATTGGTGGGCGACCCCGCGTTCCCAACTGAAAACTTCTCCATCTATTCCGGTGAAATTGAATCGAAAGGTATTGAGTTTGATGCCCAAGGCCAAATCACTCCAGAGCTTAACATCATCCTGAATTATGCCAATACCAATGTAGAGGACAAATCGGGAAGTTTGGTGGCCGGCCATTCAAAACACGTTACCAACGGATGGTTAAACTACAATTTTGCCGAAACTACGGCACTTCGCGGATTTGGTGCATCATTGGGTTACCAATACCAAGTAGACCGTTCCTCTTGGGCTTGGGCGGCCGATAACCAATCGGATTTGCCAGATTATTTCAGATTGGACGGAGCACTTTCGTGGAAAAACAACAAGGTTCGTGTTCAATTAAACGTCAATAATATTCTTGATGAATACCTGTACTCAGGATCTAATTACGGAAGCTACCTGTACTGGCAATCAGAGCCGGGCATCAACGGTAGGCTAACCGTTACTTATAAATTTTAAAGACTTCAAATGTCAGCTATTTGAACATCAATTTTTTTGGTTTGTGCAGTCCTCTTTTCAACTAAGGGGACTGCCTTTTTAACATTATTAAATCACTTATTATGCAAAAAACACTAATTACCATCGTAATCATTGCCTTCACGGCTACCAAATCGTTTGCCCATTACCTTTGGGTTGAAACCAACCCAATAGGACACATCGGAAAAGAACAACTTATAAAAGTCCACTTTGGCGAATACACCTATGGCGTTATTGAAAAAGTTAATGGAGATGCCTTTAATAACGTCAACCAATTTGATTTGTGGGTTGTTGATGCCAAAGGCAATAAAACGGCGTTAAAATCCACTGCTCACGACGATTGCTATTTGGCCAAATTCACCCCAAAAACCAATGGAACATTTACCGTTATCCTGAACAACAACAAAATCGATGTTATTGATTATACCCAATATGATTTTGGCATTTTCAAGACACATTACCATTCCACAGCCAAATTTCAAGTCGGTAAAAATTCGAATGAAACCGTTGCCACAAACGATTCGGGTATTGTGGTAAAAGACGTTTCTAAAAACAAAAACGAAGTAAAACTTCAAGTGTTGTTTAAAAATGAACCTTTAGCAAAAAATGAATTAAAGGTTTTTGTATCCGATTTATGGTCGAAAACCTTAGAAACAGATGAGAACGGCTACGTTACTTTTAACCTACCTTGGGAAACCAAATACATAGTTGAAACCACTAAAAAAGAAGAAGTGCCCGGCAAATACAAAGGCGAAGATTACGACTTTATTTGGCACTGTGCCACCTACTCCATTCAATAATTTCATATGGCTTCAATAATTTTATTCCTTGTGTTTATAGGGTTTTATGTGCTTTGTAACACCTCAAAAAAGGCTGTTTTAAATCCCAATTTCGGGTTTGAAAGCTGGGTATCAAAACAACATAGAACAAGCAAATTGCTGGGATTATTTATCCTGGTAATTTCCTGTTTACTTAGCGCGATTTATTTTGGCATGGGTACAGGGATGCTCTACTTTTTTATTGTTTTAATGACTTTAGGAAGCCTCATCGTGCTTTTAAACCCTATAAAATTATTGAAGCCCGCCGCCATATTTGCCGTATTCGCTATTTCACTTTGTTTAGAATTTTTAATTTTCAACTGATGCCTGCAAACCCAAAATACTTCTCATCCCCTTGGCAACGTTTTGCAAAAATATCGGCTGGTTTTATCGGCGGATATTTGGTAACCATCACGTTTCACATGGCGCTTTCGTTTTGGTTAAACCACGTAAACGTTTTAATCACCGCTACCTTTACCGGGTTTATTTTGTGGGCATCATTAATGGTCATTGCTTTTCTTTCAAAAAACGGATGGAAAATTTGGGGGATTTACCTGCTACTTAGCCTACTCTTTTCTGTTATTATTTATATCGGTAAAATGTGCAATCCCATTATAAGTTAACCCATGAAAAACAGAGCTTACAACATTCTTTTTCATACCCATACCGTTAGTGGCATCATCATTAGCGTAGTGCTTTACGTGATATTTTTTGCGGGTTCTTTTTCATTTTTCAGGGATGAAATTGTAAACTGGGAACGCAATGAATCGGTTAAAATCACTGACGATTTCACTATCGATTTTAATACGACTTTAGATACGCTTAAAACCCGGTATGATTTATACGGAAGGGATATTGAATTCAGAAAATATTACGTTCAGCAGCGTATTGGGGTGTCCCTTTCTGCTTCAAAAGATTCGTTGGCCCCTGAAGAAGCTAAAAAACCAGAATTCTTGTATCTGGACACTAAGCAGTTTACACAGCACACTTATCAAAATTCCTATTCGCTGGGCGAATTTTTATATCGTCTTCACTTTTTGGCGCAAATCCCTTATCCCGTTGGGTATTACCTCTCGGGTTTTGTGGCCTTCTTTTTTCTGTTTGCCATCATCACGGGCGTTTTGGTACATTGGAAAAAAATAGTCTCCAATTTTTATGTGTTCCGTCCCTTAAAAAAACTGAAAACCTTATGGACCGATGCCCATACGGCTTTGGGCATGATTGGCTTACCGTTTCAGTTTGTATATGCCGTAACCGGTGCTTTTTTTATGATCAAGTTGGTACTTGTTGCCCCAAACGTTATGGTACTTTTTGATGGCGACCAAGCTAAATTTTATGAAGAATTAGGTTATAGTCATCCGCATTTCGAAATGGAAAAGGACTCACTCGAAACCTCAATAAACCTCAATCAGTTCATTGAAAAAACCAAAAATCAATGGGATGGTTTTAATATATCCGAAGTCCATATTTTTAACTACGGAAATGAAAACATGCACGTCTTAACTAGTGGCCACTTAAATTATTCCGATAAATTTTCCGGTGCAGGAGAAGCTATTTATAAAGTAAGTAATGGTGAACTCGTTTCGCAAAAAATCCCCGAGACCAACAACTCGTATCTGGATGGTGTAAAAAATGCGCTTTACAGATTACATTTTGCCGACTACGGTAATTATGCTTTAAAAATCGTCAGCTTTGTTTTAGGGCTAATTTCGTGTTTTGTTATTATTTCGGGAGTGATGATTTGGCTCGTGGCCCGCGACAAAAAAAACATCCCCGAAAATAAACGCCGTTTCAACCTTCGCGTGGTTCGTGTGTATTTGGCAGTTTGCTTAAGCATGTACCCCATCACGGCAGCTTCATTTATTACGGTTAAAGTGTTTCAACCCGAAGGAAAAGCTTTTATTTACAGTTTCTATTTTATTGGCTGGTTGGTGCTTTCGGTATTTTTTATTTGGAAAAAAGAACTTGGTTTTATCAATAAATACACCCTGTTGTCTGGAAGTATTTTAGGATTTATAGTTCCCATCACCAACGGTTTAGTGACACAAAATTGGCTTTGGAATGCGTTCGCTAACCAACAATTTCAAATCTTTTTTATAGATGCGTTTTGGTTGGTTCTGGCCTCGGTGACGCTTTGGGTATTTTTTAAGTTGAAGAAAAACGGCGTTAAATAAACCAAGGTCTTTTGCTTTGTTTTACTTGATGGGCAGCCGCAAGCAACAATTCAACAAATTGTTCTTGGTCTAAATCTTCAAGTGTTTTCAATGGAATGGAGCGTACTTGTTTGCGGTTGTGGTTATTTTTCAAAATAGGAAAATCATTTTCCAACAACACGCCCTGTACAAAGGCCACATCAACATAATCCGTTCCTTTTAAGATATTCAAATACAGCAAAGGTTTCTTATCGATGTTGTAAAACGGAATTTTATAACTGTACCGCTCAACCACTTCCGGCAACGTATTCAAAATCACGCTCCGCACATAGAGCATTATGGATTGGTATGGTTCTTTTTGACTAAGAAAGTAGTGGTCAACATGTTTCACGATCAATAAGCAAATTATTTTAATCCCGGTTTTTTTCCTGAATTTTCCGAACAATAGCGGCGGCGGCATTTCGTGTAACCAGTCGGGGAATTACCGCCAAAAACTTGTTAAACCTTCCAGGAATGGCATATGCTTTACCTTTAAGCATGGCATGGTATCCATACAATGCGACTTCTTTGGCGGATGCCATATTGAAAGTGATTTTATTGTCGGAAGCCGCCTCTGAAACGGTTTTTTGAAAATCGGTTTTTGTCGGTCCCGGGCATAAGGCCGTAACCGTCACGCCGGTGCCCTTGAGCTCGTTGGCAATAGCTTCGGAAAATGAGAGCATATAGCCTTTTGAAGCATAATAAATAGACATTAACGGTCCAGGCTGGAAGGCTGCCAACGAGGACATATTGAGTATTCTCCCAGCACCCCGCTTTACCATACCGTCCAAAACCAATTTGGTTAAGTGTGTACTGGTTAAAATATGTACATGGAGCATCTCCGACTCACGTTCCCAATCGGTATTTACAAACGAACCGAAAAGCCCAAAACCAGCATTATTTATCAGAACATCAATCGGGGCGTTATCAATGTCATCCATAATTTCTTGGGCAACGTTTTGTGAACTCAAATCCTTAACCAAAGTAACCACTTCCAAATTATGTGCGGTTTGTAATTCGGTTTTCACATTGGCCAATCGGTCGGAATCAATATCAACCAAAAACAACTTATAACCATCATTTGCCAAAAGCAAAGTTAGCTCGTACCCCAAACCAGAAGCGGCTCCTGTTACCAAAGCTGTTTTCGTCATAAACTAAATTAAGTGGATTATGGCCGCAAAGTTATTCCTTTTCATCTACATAACCCTGCAAATACGAAAAACGTTTGGTGAGTTTTCCTTTTTCCGTGATTTTGGCCCGCTGTAAAACACCATCTTTATCGCCATTGAAAAACGCCGGGATAACGTGTTGCATAAACATGTCGCCGAAACCTTCGCTGGCATCCTTTGGCAGTTCGCATGGCAAATTATCAACCGCCATTACGGTTATAGCGTTATCTGCTTTAAAGTCGACTTCGCTTTCTGTTTGTGGGTCGTAACCATAAAGCGGGTCTTCGATGGTCGAAGCCCGAAGCGTTGTAGCTACTGGGCCATACACATCGCAACTGATATCGGCCACCACTTTAATATTGAAATCGGGAGACTTCACATCGTTTCGGGTGTACAAATACGGAGCGCCATCTCCGTAAAAATGTCCGGCAATATAGAAATCGGCCACTTTACCAAAGCGCATAAAGTTAGACTCGTAACGTTCTGGGTGATTGAAAAAATCGAAAACATCGGTTACTTGTTTGCCATCCTTTCGTTTATTGTAATCCAACACGTCGATTTTGCAGTACACAGGTTCGGCAAAATGTTCATTTAAAAAATCTTCGACAGCAACCGATTTTATGCCCATGGCATCCAGCATTTCCTGAGCGCCATTTGAAACTTTTCCACTGCCCGTTAGCAGTATTTTTATATTGGGCACTTCAATTTTTTTCAACTCGGCAATTAACGCGGCTTGATTGGGCAAGGGTCCTGCTTTGGGCAGTTCCCACGAATCGTATTTTAAGCCCCAAGCCCGAAATCCGTTATAAGTCCCGACGATACCGGCGTAACGCCCAAAACCAATCAATCGGAAACCTTCCTTATTTACAATGGTTTCATGGTCGAAAAGCTCGATATTTTTTTCTAAAATGGCCTTTAACAACTTTCGGTTATAGGGTTGCTTTTTTATGGTGTGCGAAAAGAAAAAATATTTTTTATTCGGAATGAGTGCATCAATAGGTACTTCTTTTACCCCAATCATGACATCGCAATCTGATACGTTTTGGGTAACCTCAAAACCTGCTGCGCGATATTCATCGTCAATAAACACGCGGATATCTGAAGCTTCTACCTTAAATTCGGCTTCGGGGAATTTAGCTTTGGCTTCTTTTAATTTTGAAGGCGAAAAGACCACGCGACGGTCGGGCGGATTTTTACGTTCTTTTATAATAGCAAATTTCATATTGTGGTTTTTAGGCTCCTAAAAGAGGTAAATGCTTTATTTTATGGTAAGTCAATGCCAAGGTTATACAGTGCTTCAGTTCGTTTTCGGGAATTTTTTCATCCAGTTTAAATACGATAGCTCGATGGCCTTCAAAAGTAAATGTATTTTTATAAATGGTTTTGAAGGTTGGTACCAATCTGGACGTACACTGAAAATACATGGCGTAATGGTTGGGGGTTTTGGCTTTCCAGTCCATACGCAAAGTACTGCCTTGTTTGGTAACATAACTGGGCTCGCCCCATTTTAGGGTTTCTTCGAGTTTTTCAAGGCCTTCAATTTCTGATGCAGTTTTTATTACCAATTCCCGTAAATAATGCATTTGTTGGCCTACCATTTCGGGATAATTTTTAAAAATGCTTTCTACTTTTGGGTGACTGACAATTTGCATATAATTTGAGACTGGAATAATATTTGCTCTAATTTAACGGGATTTAAAATGATTTACAAACTTTTTGATACCTTTGCTGCCCGCGTTAAGGATTGAAGCACTTCGACTGCGCTCAGCACAAGCTAATGTTGAAGCTACTCATAGAGAACGACTGCTGAAAGACTGACCCGATAGGGTAACGCCAAAATTACTTTTTAATTGGGGGTCGACTGGTTTTGACAGCGAGATTAATTAAACGGTAAGCACGTCGTGTAATGGTTTTGAAACACGTAAAAGGCTAGACCAAATTTTAAACGGCGAGAATAACTACGCTTTAGCTGCATAATCTGAATTATAGTAAGATTGGCCTAGGTACACAAGGTGTACAAGCTAAATGTCTCTAGAAAGCCTTGGTTAGTGGCGTTCTTTTTAGAGGCATCGTAAAAATTGACCAAGATTTGGCAGCGCTTTGATGCCATTTCGAGATTTAAAAGCTAAGTTGTAAGTGGGTGGTCTTTTGCCAGCTTACAATCGAAAAAACAAGTTTAGACTAAACGTGTAGAAAGCCCTTTGGTTACTTGTTTGGACGAGGGTTCGAATCCCTCCGACTCCACATAAACCCCTTGAATTTCCAGTAAATTCAAGGGGTTTATTTTTTAGTTGACAAAACGGTTGACAATTTGCCTTTTTTTCTCCAGCGTCTTTTTTTTAAATTTGTAAGCTTCCCCTGATTAGAACTGCTTAATTTTCTAAAACTGGTTTAAAATTACTGTTTTTAATTCTCTTGAGGCTAGCCAAGGAGAATTAAGTTTTGCATACTTAATTGGAGGGATTTTACCCAGGGCATCGTGTGGCCTATGATTGTTGTAATCATCAATCCATATCTGTGTTTGTTCCCTTACTTGGTCGATATTCTCAAATATGCATTTATTCAGGACGGGGCATTATTATGCACAACGGTCTCGTATAACCGTCAGTTACGAGTTAATACGAGTTAATTTTGCAAGTACACACCAAACTGAAAATCCGCGAGGATTTTCAGAAGTAGGTGAGAACAGAGAAATTAAAATTTACCGAGGCTTTTTAAGTTTGAAGAGATAAAACTTTAGGTTTTAGTAAAGCTCCTTTATTTTACTCAGTTTTTCTTCCCAAAGGGTTAACGATTCCTTTTGGGTTTTAATGTTGTCCTTAACTTCTTTTACAACAGGGTTGTCGTCTTCCACATTGGTGAAAAATTGTAGGTTGTTTTCAAGTTGATTGATCTGGCTTTTAACATCATCAATTTTCTTTCTAATGAAGGCACGCTCGTTGTCTAAATCTCGGTTGTTATCCGAAGCATTGAGTGTTTCAATTTTGTTTTCGAACTTAATCATTTCGATATCGTTCTTCGGCATATCCAATCCGCCCAATAAATCATCAACCGTTTTTTGGAACTTACTTTCGATAAAGCGCTTGTCGTTGGCTACTTTTCCGAAAGTTTGCCATTGGGCAATCTGTTCTTTTATCAGCTCTAGACTTTTTTCTTTGTCTTTAGGTAGCTTAAGATCTTTAAGTGAATTTAAGAAATCGTTCTTTTTATTGAAGGCTTCAAGTTGTTCTTTGCTGGCTGCATTTCGTTTGGCGTGAATGCGGTCAAAATAATGGTTACAGGCCGCTTTGAAACGTTTCCAAATTTTATCGCTGTCCTTTCTGGGCACATGCCCGATTTTTTTCCAATCACTCTGAATTTTTTTCATCAAAGGCGTAACGGTTTCGAAATCTTCGCTATCCTTATTGTCTTCCGCAACTTTGATTAAATCGAGCTTAAGCTGTAAGTTTTTGTACTGTTCTTTCTTTAAGCTTTTATAGAAGGCGTTCTTATTTCGGTTGAAAGTCCTAACGGCTTCTTTAAATTTTGCCCAAGTGTCTTCGTTCACTTTAATGGGGACTTTACCGGCATTAAAAAACGCTTCGCGCAAGGCTTCAATAGTTTTTATTTTCTTTTGCCATGCGCCGTGTGTGTTACCTTCTTGAGCTGTTACGGCATCAATTTTAGCAATAATATCCAGCTTTTTTTCAAGGTTTTTTTCGTAGACCTTATCGATTTCCTTGTAATAAATTTGGCGTTTATCGTTGATGATTTTTGTGGCCGCTTTAAAACGGTCCCAAATTTCTTCGCGATGTTCTCTGGCCACCGGTCCCAGTTCTTCTTTCCACATTTTGTGGAGTTCCTGCAACTCCCTAAACGCCCGCATCACATTGTCATCTTTAGCTAATTCTTCGGCACGCTCGATAATTAAAAGCTTCTTTTCAAGGTTGTGCTTAAAATCCAGATCACGCAAATCGCGGTTTAAATGTAAAAAGTCGTAAAACATTTCTACATGATGGTGGTAGCTGTTCCAAGCATTGTTGTATTTATCACGTGGAATAGGCCCCGTATTTCTCCAACGTTCCTGAAGCTCTTTAAAGTGCTTGTAAGTGGTGTTGATGTTTTCTTCAACATCAATAAGCCCTTTTAATTCTTCAATAATTTCAAGCTTATCGTTAAGATTTTGTTTTAGGTTTTTTTCTAAATTTTGATAGTGCTCGTTTAACTTTTTGCGGTAATCGCGGTACGCCGTTTTATAACGTTTTTGAACGGGCGATGAGTAATAAAAGTCTATTTCATTACCACCATCATTAATAAAATCTTCTTTCTTCTCATCAACCAGTGCCTGAAATTTGGTTTTAAATTCGGCATTGATTTGGCTCACATGATTTCTAATAGCCTGAACCTTTTCATTTTTCAGCAGTTTTTCCAACTCGATGGCCAAGGCTTCCAGCGACATGGTATCGTAGGCTTTCATCTCAATGGTATGCCGATCTTTGTTGCCTTCGTCTTCGGCGTCTTCAGCGTTCGATTCCTCAATTTCATTCAAAACTTCGTCGTCCTCACTTGAAGCAGATTCGTTTGAAACATTCGCAGTTTCAGCAGTATTTTCTTCAGAAACGGCAGAGGCTTCCTTAGCAGATTCTTGATCGGCATTCGGGTTTTCGCTGTTGGCTGTGTTGCTCTCTAATCCAGAGGTGTTTTCACTCGGATTAGTGTTTTCAACACCGTCGGCATCCTGTGGTTTATTAATATCAGACATTTTTAAAAATGTTAAGGTTCGCTTTGTTTATAAGAACCTTAAAGATACTAACAAGTAAAGTATTTACAAAGTTGTTGAAAAAGATTTAATGGAATTATAATGATTTTATTCGAGGTTCCAGATTTGCCAGGCTTTTTCGGCTTGTAACTCTAGCATTTTCAGTCCGTTAATAGTTGTTGCTTGGTTTTCTTTCCCTTTTTTAAGGAATGAAGTTTCTTCCGGGTTATAGATTAAATCGTATAAAATATGATGTTTAGAAATACCGTTATACGGAATATTGGGACAGTCCTCAATATTTGGAAATGTGCCCACTGGCGAGCAGTTGATGATGATTTGGTGGTTTTTTATATCGTTTTCGGTTAGCGTATCGTAACTGAAGCTTACGTTTTCGGAAAGCTTTCGCGAAACATAATGATACGAAATGCCCAATTCCTTTAAGCTGTAGGCAACGGCTTTGCTGGCACCGCCCGTACCTAAAATTAATGCGCTTTTGTGCTGCGGTTTCAGTAGTGGTTTCAGTGAGTTTTTAAAACCGTAGCAATCCGTGTTATAGCCGACAAGTTTTCCTTTTTTTGTGATTTTTATGGTGTTTACCGCTCCGATTTCTTTGGCTTTTTTATTGATTTTATCCAAAAAAGGCATCACTTCTTGCTTGTAAGGAATGGTAACGTTAAGGCCTTTTAAGCCTTTGGTATTCTTAATGATTGAAGGAAAACGGTCAATGTTTTCAATGTCGAAATTATCATAAGTGGTGTTTTCAATGCCTTCGTTTTCAAATTTTTTTTTGAAATATGATCTTGAAAATGAATATGAAATGTTTCTGCCTAAAAGTCCTAGTTTGTTCATTTTATCTTTCTTGTTTTTTGTCCGTACCATTCCAAAGCCAAAACAATGGCCACGCCCAAAAGGATGAAACCAATGGCATAATAGGTTTCGGTTTGGGCTTCGGGGATATAACGTTGGTAGTTTTGTGTTACTTTTTGTCCGGCGGAATCGAGTATAAAACTGCCATCGGTGGCCGTTTTATAAATGGTTTTTTTCCATGGCCATACTACACCCAGCGAGCCTATAATAAAACCAATAATAGAAGCCAATGTAATGCTTTTGTAGTGCTTTAATATATAACTGAGCGCATGTGAAAAGGTGACCAAACCCGTAACCGAACCTAAGGTGAAAACGGCGAGAACGGTGAGCATGCGTAATCGTTCGGTATTTTCGGTAAAACTGAAATCGCCTTTAAAAATATCGGAAAAGGTATCGTACAAAGCGTTTACCGAATCGACCAAAAGCAGTACATAATTTCCTAAAAGAATGAGGATGAAAGACCCTGAAAAGCCAGGAAGTGTCATGCCCGAAACGCTAATGATTCCGCAGAAAAAAACAAACCATAAATTGTCGTTTTCCTTGGCGGGATTCAAAAAACTGATGCCAGCACCCAAAATAATGCCAATAGCCATGGCGGTGTAGGTTCTGTAATTCCAGTCCTTAAAATCTTTGTTGATGTAATAAATGGAACCGATAATCATTCCGAAGAAAACACTCCAAACGTAGAGTTCGTAATGTTCAATCAAATAGTCCAATAATTTCGAAACACTAAAATAACTGACCACCATTCCTAAGAAAAGGAGCCCCAAAAAGCGTCCATTAATGTATCTGTAAAAACTTTTGAAACGCCCGTTGATGAATAGCTTAAATGCTTTGCCGTTTACTTTTTTCAAGGAGTAAATAAACTCTTCGTAAAAGCCAGCGACAAAAGCGACGACGCCACCAGAAACACCGGGCACTTTATTAGCCGCCCCCATGCCCAATCCTTTCAGGACTAAAAACAATCTGTCGCTAAATGTTCTGGTGCTTTGCATGTTTATTTTTTAGAGCCTAGCCGTTCAAGAATAAAAATAGTTAAAAAGCCTAAAATCATTAAAAATATAGCAAAAACGAGTTGATTATTGCCTTCAAAAGCCAACGGGGAGATACTTTCTTGCATCAATGGTGTTTTTATGCCTTTAGAATTGGTATGCCATGTCAACGTATTTTTCCAAGGCCACACCCGGTTTAATGATCCAAAAATAAACCCTGTTAATACCGCTAAAGTAGCGTTATGGTAATTTTTAAAGAGCCATTTTAAAACATGACTAAAGCTAAGTAGACCGATAACAGCACCAGAGATAAAAATGAGTAGTTTTTTAATATCAACGTCATGTATGGCGTTGCTCAAAGTTTTGTAAGCACCTAGAATAATTAAAATGAAAGAACCCGAAATGCCCGGCAAAATCATAGCACAGATGGCAATAGCACCGGCTAAAAATAGAAACCACATGTTTTCGTTTGTGGCCAAGGTTGGTAATTTGCTAATATAAAATGCCACGGCAGCACCAATTACAAAACTAAAAATGCTACCGATATTCCATTTAGTAACCTGTTTGCCCACAAAATAAATACTGGCGATGATGAGCCCAAAAAAGAACGACCAAATTAAAATGGGATGATATTCCAAAAGATATTTTGCCATGCGCATAAACGATACGAAACTGATAACGATTCCCGAAAGAAGAGCTACCAAAAAGTTACCATTTAATTGCTGCCAAAAAGGCTTAATCCCTTCTTTAAACAGGGTTTTAAATAGAGAGGCGTTGACATTGCTTATGGTGTCTATCAACTCTTCGTAAATGCCTGAAATAAATGCGATGGTGCCACCTGAAACCCCAGGAACGGCATCGGCGGCTCCCATGGCCAGCCCTTTTAATGAAATAACAAGATAGTCAATTAATCGTCTTTGCATACTCGGTTTTTTAAGCAAAAACCAAAGGTATGTATTTTACTTTAAAAGGTGGATTAAAGATTGGCTTTAAGCAATTTTTTTACAGCTATTTTATTGATAACGTCTGGAAAAAGTTCGTCGAGAATAAAACTAAAATCTTCGTTGAGCTTTAACGCATTTTTCAAGTAAAATATGCCTTTGTTGTTTTGATTTAGGGCAAAATGGGCACCAGCTAGGCGATATTCTATTTCGGCATTCTCTGGATAAAAATCCTGGGCTTGTTCCAAATTAAAAATGGCACCTTCCAATTCACCTAACTTAACCAATAAGTCGGCACGAGATAACCACGTATTCAATTCGTAGTTGCCCAATTCGAGGGTTTTTTTGAAACCACGTTCGGCTTCCTCGAATAAATTCAATCGTTGGTTTATTTGTGAGTAGAGTTTCCAATACTGCACATTTTCAGAATCGATATTAATGGCTTTATTTATGTAATACAGTGCTTTCTGAAAATTGTGTCTTTTCTTGTAGTATTTGGTGATGGCAATCCAACCTTTATCTAAAAGCGGGTCTTCGTGAACCGTTCTGTCGAAGTACTGCAAAGCCAATTCATCGTTTTTCAATCTTTCGTGACAATGGCCAATACGGAGTAAGGCGAACGAGGTAGGATCGTCCAATTTTAAGGTAACGGAATAGTTTTCAATGGCTTCTTCGTAACGTTTCAATTTTTCCAAAACTTTACCGCGCTCCAAATAAGCTCCAACAAAAGTGTCGTCTGAAATAATTGCAAAATCGAAGGCAGCGAGTGCTTTATCATAGTCCTTAAGCATAAGGTATTGCTTGCCCAATTGGTGCCAAGCTACTTCGCAATACGGGTTTTTATCTAAAAACAAGTTTAAGTATGAAATGGCGTCTTCGTATTGATTCAGAAACTCGAAGCAATAAATAATGTTATAAAGCGCCGAATAGTCATCGATATCGGCCTCAAGACATTTCATAAAATATTCCTTGGCGTTTTCGTATTCATCAAGGAAAAGGTATTCCATGCCAATTAAAGAATAGAGATCTACAACATCATCAGTGAGCGTTAAGGCTTTTTTCAATACCTCGATAGCTTTTTCGTGATTGTCTTGTTTTGAAAAAATATTGGCTTTTTGGATGTAGATTTCCTCGTTTGTAGAATCGATGTTATAAAGTTCATTCAGTAAGGCATCCGCCTCCTCTATTTTATCCTCAAAAACATAGACCTCCACTTTAAACAGTCTTAAGTTTACTGAAGTAGGGTGCTGCCCCAATCCTAACTTAATGGCCTTTTTCGCCAAGGCTATTTTTCCTTGGTTAAGGTAATGGTGAATAATGTTTTCAAACTCTTCCGAATCAAAAAATAAAACATGATTTGTTTTCAACATTGATTCAAACTTGGTAAGCGGCAAATTGTTGTTGTCGTTATGACTAAACTCCATACGCACATTTGTGAGGTTCTACTTGAATAAATTTAAGGTTCTATTTGTTTTTTATTGACTGTTTGGGCAAATGTTTTTAACAAAATAATCAACACTTATTTGGTTTTTGGGTTTTTTTATTTGATTTTCAGTGTGTTGAGGTTTGTGTTTCAACCATATATTTTGGTCAGAATTTCTAAAATGACCTTACAGCCATGTCTTATTTCTTCATTCGAGATGGTTAATGGTGGCGTAATTCTTACTGCTTTAGGTTCGAAAAGGAGCCAAAAAAGAATTAATCCGGCATCTTGGCAGTCTAAAATGAGTTGATTTGTAATTTCTGATGAAGGAAGGATGAAGGCGAGCATTAAGCCTTTCCCCCTTATTTCTTTGATTAGTGGATGGACTAAAAGCGACCTGAATAGTTGTTCTTTTTCAAGAGCTTGCTGCATTAAGTTACTTTCGGTAACTTCTTTTAATGTAGCCAAAGCTGAAGCAGCAATAACCGGGTGACCTCCAAATGTAGTGATATGGCCCAATTTTGGGTTGTCTTGTAATAAATCCATTAATTCTTTGGAGGCTGTAAAAGCGCCAATGGGCATGCCGCCGCCCAAAGCTTTTCCGGTAACTAAAATATCGGGTTGGCAGTTGTAGTTTTCAAAACCGAAGAGTTTTCCAGTGCGGCCAATGCCAGGTTGAATTTCGTCTAAAATAAAAAGCGCACCGACTTTGTGGCATTGCTCCTGTACTTTTTTAAGATAATTGTTTTCGGGTTCAATAAAACCGGCTCCGCCTTGAATGGTTTCCAAAATAACACAAGCAGTTTTAGTGGTGATTTGGTCAAGCTCTACTTCGTTATTAAATTCAATGAATTTTACATCGGGCAACAATGGTCGGAAGGCTTGTTTACGTTCTTCGTAGCCCATAACGCTCATCGAGCCCATGGTATTACCGTGGTAGGCATTTTTGGCAGCGATTATTTCGGTTCGCCCCGTAGCTCGTTTGGCTAGTTTTAAGGCGCCCTCGATAGCCTCGGTGCCCGAATTGGTCAAATAGGTTTTTTCTAAAGGTTCGGGCAAATTTTTGGACAAAAGTTTGGTGAGTTCAACTGCTGGTTTTTGGATGTATTCTCCATAAACCATTACATGCATGTATTGGTCCAATTGCTTTTTTATGGCATCAATCACTTTGGGGTGGTTGTGCCCCAATGGTGTCGCTGAAACTCCTGCAACAAAATCTAAATACGCTTTATTGTTGGTATCGTAAATAAATGAACCTTTGGCATGCGAGATTTCCATGGCCAAGGGATGGGGCGAGGTTTGTGCTTGGTATTTTAGGAAGTCTTGTTGCATCTTAATCAATCAATTTTATCAATGCTGGAGACCAAAGTAAAAAATCATCGTCTTCGTCTATTCCTATTAGTACAGCTCTTAGGTTATTGTTGTCTTGGTCTTTTTGGGAGGTTACGGTATGTTTTTTCCAATATTTAGTCAGAGTAACTTCCGAGCTCACATAGTTGGAGTAATCTCCACCAGCTTCTTGGAGTTTTAAGGATATTGTGCCTTCTCCCTTTAACCAGACAGAAAATTCAAAAGTTCCAGTTTTTTCTTCCAGTGTTTGAATAATACACCTATAGCTATATGTTTTGTCCGTTTTGGTTTCAAGCTTTTGTGATATTTTATCTCCGTTGGGAGCAATTTCGTTCACATTAAGAACTCTGAGACCAACTTTATTCCAAATATTTGACTCATAATTATTAGGGAATTTTAACAAATTATTTTCTTTACTGGCTATAATACTTGAACTGATAAGCGTTGGGGAGATTTGGCCCGCCTGCTCAATCCGTTCCATCATGGCTTCGTTGAAAAAGGCATCTTGCGGCACATAATCATCCAGTCCTTTTATAGTGGGGAGATTGTAAGGTTCGTCATCCTTAAATAAATCCTCAACACTTTTTGGGCGTTCTTCTTCCCGCCAGTCGAAGCCTTTTAGAAATTTTTCCTTTTCGGGATATTTTGATTCTGGATATAAATTGCCGTCCACTTGGTTTAGTCTGGTGTATTCTTCAATATCTCCGTTTGAAAAAAGCATCGAAATACTGCCCGATTTAGCTTTGTCGATACCAATAAGTTCTTGTTTGTCGTTACGGGCATAGAAAATAGATTGTGCATTTTTGGTAATATCAACTTGACGCAATTGGTTTTCATCATTAAAAAGACCGACCAAACTTAAACCATTAATTTGGTTGTACCCCGTTTTGCTAATGGTATCCTGACTGATGATAAACGCGTTGTTAAAAACCAACAACGAATCAATTTTTTCGGTTTCGTTATTCGAAATTAAATGGATGGTATCGCCCGTCATTTGGTTTTCCATATTCCATAAAACGGGTTTGCGATTCACTGAAAATTTATCGCCGGTTGTAAATTTGCCTATGTTAATCAATTTCGTGAGGCCCGTTTTTTGGTTGGAGTAAATGGAATCGGCCTTACCGCTCATATCCGACTTATACATTTTTGCACCATAGTAAGCATTGATAATGCGGTTTTCGGGTTTTCCGGTCACCATAATTTTATCGGCGTGTATGTAAACAGAATCGTTTTCCTGAACCGTAATCGCCAATGCGCGTTTGGTAATGAAAACCGAATCTTTTTCTTTGAACACCTCGGCATAGTGTCCTTTAATGACACTGTTGTTAATGGTGTCGGTGACTTTTATATTGTTGGTTGCCGAAGCAAAACTTTTGGCGTCATCAAAATAGAGGCTGTCGCCTTCAATAATACGTTTATCGTAATCGATTTTGGCGTTTTTTAGGGCGTAGCCCACGTTGTTTTCGGTATCGTAAAAGCCCTTTTCGCAGTAGGTTTTGCTAGTTTCAGTGGTGATGGTGGATGGTCCGAATAAATAAGCATGCCCTGTATCGGAATAAAAATCGAAGTAATTGGAATTGATGGTCGATTCGTCATTTACCAAAACCACATCCTCAACGAATTGATATTTTTTTTGAGCCATGAAGTAACGACCAATTTTACTGGTAATCGTCCCAGAGGAATCTTTTACCACGGTGCCACCACTTTTATAAAAGGCCTGTTCGTTCAGTTTATCAAAATAAAGCGTATCGGTAGTTATAGTTGAATTTGGGTCGGTTAAAACCACATCGCCATGGGCAAAGGCCAACTCGGTAATGCCACTGTATTCCACGTATTTTGAAGCCATATTTATGGTGTCGCCTTGTTTGATGACTACATTTCCGTAGGCTTCAATAAAATTTTCCTGACTGTAATGAATCGCTTTGTCGCACCACATGTTGGCACCATTGTGCTCAACGTGAACTTGCTGGGCATCGTCGCGGGTCAATATTTTTGCGCCAGGGTATTGCTCTTCGTCAATGGTCAGTTTTCCGGCATATTCAATTTGGATTTTCTTTTTGGTTTGTCCGTAAAAAAGATTCGTTGTAACTAAACCCAATAAAAGTGTGAAAAGTAAAACCTGCAGTTTGTTCAAAATGAAAAATATTTGTCGCAAAAATAACGATTAAAATGTTGTTTTATGATAGAACAACAAAAAACGCTCCAAATTTTTCTGTCAATAAATTGAAGGGAATCAGTAGATGTTGGAGGTTGTAATTGGCAGCGATTTTTTTCGTCTATTGGGTGAGAAGTGCTAATTTTGTAAAGAACAATATTAATTAAAATACATGGAAGATTTAACACAAGAAGAGTGGGCGGAACAATTGGCAAACGACGACAATGCAGTGGTTTTGGACGTAAGAACCGATGATGAAGTTGCAGAAGGCATTATACCTAACGCCATTCATATTGATATTTATAAAGGCCAGGAATTTATTAATGAAATTGAAGAACTGGACAAAAGTAAAAACTACTACGTGTACTGCCGTTCGGGTAACCGCAGTGGAAAGGCTTGCCAAATAATGGAGCAACTCGGTTTTGAAAACGCCTATAACCTGGAAGGCGGTATGCTGGAGTGGACCGGTGATGTAGTTGACAAAACGTAACTTTTTACAAAGGCAACCAAACACAGGTTGCCTTTTTCATTTTTTATCTATTGAAACTCAATAATTATGGGCTTGAATTTTAGGGATATATAGCTTTAAACTTTAAAAATACATTACTTTACTTTCTTTTTCAAAAAGAACTTTATCCTTTACATTCAACTACTTTTTAAGTCATTCACCTTTTTTATTTTTTTAAGGAATGCTGTTTTTTTAGTTTTACGCATCATTTACTAATTAATAGCAAAATACTTAAATGATTTTTGATATATTTTCAGTTATCAAGGTTTATAGGTTAATAATTTTAAAAAACATGGAAAACGGATTCGTTATTTTAGGAATAATAGCCCTCTTGTTTTTGAGTATGTACGGGTATTCGTATTTATCGGTTTACCGCGAAAAAATCAAGCAAAACCGCGAAAAGAAGGAAGAACTCGAAAAACAGGAACTTAGGCGTCAAAAACGGTTGGCATATCAGGCTATGATTGACGAAAAAGTTGAAAAATTCAATAAACGGAAAGAAGAAATTCAACACGAATTAATGTTGCTCGAAAAGATAAAGAACAAGCAACAAGTTAGTTAGTCCACTTAATTTTCTTTCATCAAAAAACCCGTATAAATGCTAATTTATACGGGTTTTTTATTTTGGCCAGCCAACTTTTTTAAAACAGCTAAAGTTGAATTGCTATTCCAACTGCACCAATAAATAAACAAAGAGGGGAATATAATTTTGTGTCTAGTTTTGCAAAATTCGTTTTATTTACGCTTTTGAAAAAACCAACATATTTAAACTCGCCAATGGCTCTTAAAATAAATATTATTGGTATTATCCATCCGCCATATTCAAGAAGCCAATTCGGCAGAATGTTTTCAGTCATCCCAGATTTAAAAATGTAAAAAATGCCAAACAGTGTCAATCCAGTTCCAACTATCGCGCTATCTATTTTTTTAGGGTTTAATACTCTTTCGCCACTTTCCTTTGTAGGTAGTGATTCCGCAAAACCGAATGTTCCTCCAGCTACCCAATTAAAATGAATCGCCCCAAGTGTAATAAGTACTATGCTTAATGAAATTGTTAAAATCATATATTTTTCAGTTCATACTTTTCAAACAGACAACAGACGGTGGTTTTTGGTTAAACACGAAAATAGTTGTAATGATAAATATAGTAATAAATCGTAGTGTTTAACAGAACTGTTTTTAAAAAAAACGAACCCCTTCAATTTACAGGCAATTCAAGGGGTTTCTGTGGAGTCGTAGGTTGCTGAATTTAATACATTTTAACATAATTATATATAAGCGAAACACATAAAAACAGTTGTTTTCACAGGGATTGTTTATGTTTTTTATAAAAATGAATAGAGGTCGGTAGTGTGATACTACCTTTTTAAGCCAAAATTATTTCTTAAATACTTTTACTTCACCATTTTTCCATTTCGGCACCAACATATTCTTTAAACAGTTTTGAAATAGATTTAGCTTCTCCAAGGATGGTAAGTATATCGCCTTTTTCCAAGACGGTGGCTCCATTGGGCGTAAAGGTTTTACTATTTCTTTCTACCAATGCCACCAACACATCTTTTGGCAATTTCACCTCCATTAATTGACGGCCAATCATAACACTCTGCGATGTATCTTCTAACAATTTTATGCTTAAAAAGTTTTCATTTTGCAACAGATATTCCTTGATTTCCCTATGACTACCCATAGCCAAAAGTGTATTGACCACCTGCTCTCTCTCCAAAATATCAATCAATCGAGATAGCATGCGCAATTGCTGCTTAGGTTTTTCGTCGGTATTGATTAAAAAACAGCAAATGTGCAGGGGCGATTTGCGCTCTCCATTTTTAGAAGGAATCTCACCAAGCACGGCGGTTTTTGAAAGAATGATATGCAACGACGGATGCAAAACATTTTTATATTTGGCATGAAAAATTAAAACACCCGGTAAACTTATAACTGAATCGTCACGTAATGACTGAACGAACTTTTTCTTTACAGCTCCTTTTTTTCTTTGCAATCCGGCTTCCAAATAATCGGATGCTTTATCCAAAACCCCATTTATATCGGTTGAGGACTTCAGTATGCTTATTTTAGATTTTATTACTGTTTCATCAAAAGGGTCGCCTTGCCGCAATCCTTTTTCCTTTAAAATGGCCATTAATTCATTTTCCAATTCATCGTACTGATATTTACCCAAAAGGGCAAACCAATGGAAAATAGCACCTTCTCGCTTTACTTTTCCTTTGGCATGGAAATGATACCAAACAAGCCCCAAAACCACAATTCCTGTGGTAAAAAGAATAGGCATCCACCCTAAATAAATAATCAATATAAACGAAATGACTATCCCAACAACTTGCATAAACGGATAAAGCGGTGACAAATACCCGGGATCGTAAGATTCGATTTTACTTTTCCTGAAGACGATAACAGAAAAATTGATGAATATAAAAATGAGCAACTGAAAAGTACTGGCTAGTTTAACTATTCCTTCTTCAGACAATAAAAGGATGAACAAAATAATCAAAGCCGTTGTGAAAAATATGGCCATTACCGGAGTGCCCTTGCCTCCAATTTTAGACAGCACGGCGGGCAATAATTTGTCTCTCCCCATGGCAAATGGATAACGGGAAGCAGATAAAAGTCCCGCATTACCCGTAGAAGCAAATGCGGCAAGAGCAGCAACAGACATTAGCAACACGCCCGCATTTTCCGGTAACCAATTAAACATTTTCGATGCCGCAACGGCAGCAGGCGCCATTTCGTTAGCAAATGTTTCTGGTTCGATAACAGCCACCATGATGTAAACGCCCAAACCGTAAATGAGTCCGGTAACCACCAAAGACAGCACCATTCCCAAGGGGATATTCCTTTCTGGGTTTTTAATTTCTTCGGCTACACTCACAATTTGAGTGAGCCCTAGGTACGATACAAAAACGAATCCAGCCGATGTGAACAGTCCGCCCATACCGTCTGAAAAAAATGGTGTAAACTGCTCTCCAAGTGCTTCTTTCCCTAATGTGTTTCCGAAGCATATCAAGTAAATCCCATCAACAATAAATGTAATTAAGATGACTAACAGAAAGGTTACGAATACTTTTTGGAACGCCGACGTTTTTTTTGCTCCTACGAGATTTAAAGCCATAAAAAAAAGTGTAGCCACAATGGCAACGGTTTTAGTTGGAACATCCCAAAATATGGCCGCATAAGCACCGATACCAATAATGGCGAAGGTCGTTTTTAGCATTAAGGCGAAATAGGTTCCTAGTCCACCAATAGTTCCCATTAAAGGCCCCAAACTTCTGTCGAGAAAGAAATACGCTCCGCCTGACCGTGGTAAAGCGGTTGAGATTTCTGCAATACTGAACATGGACGGTAATATTAATACCCCAGCAAGCATATAGGCCAAAAACACCGATGCTCCTGTATAATGAGACGCTATACCTGGCAGTAAAAAAAAGCCGGAACTGAACATAGCCCCTGTACTAATGGCAAAAACATCAAACAGCCCTAATTCTTTTTTTAGTCTCTTTCTCATAATTAAACATGTCAAAAAAGGTTTAACTATTACTAATCTGATTAAAAGATAAGAAAAAGTAATTATTTAAATTCGAAGGAACAGAAAATTACACGCGAATACGCCTGTATTTATAATAAGATATCGTTTTATCTCAATGGAATCCTTGTTTTTTCTGACCCAATGGATAAACTGCTGCTAACTAAAGTTGTTTGGCCTCTTCCCAAAACACGTCCATTTCGGCCAAAGTCATGTCTTTTAAAGGTTTATTCAAATTTTTAGCCTTGCCTTCTAAATATTGAAATCGTTTAGAAAATTTTTTATTGGTACGCTCCAAGGCATTTTCTGGGTTTATATTCAAAAATCGGGCATAGTTAACCATGGAAAACAGCACATCGCCAAACTCACTTTCAATGGCATCGACATCACCGCTTTTTACTTCGGCTTTAAATTCATTGAGCTCCTCCTCTACTTTTTCCCAAACTTGGTTGGGCTGCTCCCAATCGAAGCCCACACCAGCCACTTTTTCTTGAATCCTGTTGGCTTTTACCAATGCTGGCAAACTTCTGGGCACACCTTCCAACACGCTTTTTTTGCCTTCTTTTAATTTTAGGTTTTCCCAATTTCGTTTTACATCGTCTTCATTTTCAACTTTTACATCGCTGTAAATGTGCGGATGTCTGCTTATCAATTTTTCGCATATGCTGTTGCAGACATCAGCAATATCAAAATCGTTGGTTTCACTACCAATTTTTGAGTAGAACACAATGTGGAGCAATACATCGCCCAATTCTTTTTTTACTTCCTCCAAGTCGTTGTCCAAAATGGCGTCTCCCAACTCGTAAGTTTCTTCAATAGTTAAGTGCCGAAGCGTTTCTATAGTCTGTTTTTTGTCCCACGGACACTGCTCACGGAGCTCGTCCATAATGGTGAGTAATCTATCGAAGGCCTTTAGTTGTTCTGCTCTTGAATTCATTGAAATACTTTAAAATATTTCCCGTAAAAGTATAAATAACTTTGAAAAGTATTGTTATGACAAAACGTGAACAAAATCAACATTAATCTTTGAAAAATAATATTTTTTATTAATTTAGTGATATAATTCTCTCATTTTTAACAACAACCAAGCCCTAAACCCCAAATAAAATGAGATTCTTTTTGTTGTTATTACTTTTCCCAGGAAACCTATTTGCCCAAGTTGGCATTGGAACCACTGAACCTACAGCCGCTCTGGATGTAAATGGCACGTTTAGAGTTAGAACCACTACTAATGAAACCGACAAAGAGGTTATTAGAGATTCCATTTTAGTGATCTCCCGATCGGGGAACGTAAACCGTGTTGAAAGCACCGAAATTATAGATGCTGCATTACCCTCTATGGTACGGGCTTCTTTTTCTAATAGTGGAGACATTGGGCACACCATGTTTTCTGGAAGCAGTGTTTTAACATTTAACAACGAACTTTCAGACTCAAACGATGAGTTTGATACAGCAACATACACATTTACCGCCAAACAGGACGGAATTTACCATATTAGTGCACAGATGAAAATAAGCTCTTCGCTTTCTGTAAGTACAAACATTGGTTTGGGTATTTATAAAAATGGAAGCTTAGTTGCCGAGCAAAATTACATTAATGTTCAAGTAAGTGTACTAAGCTTATTAAATGTTAACGTTTCTCCACCCATCCGTTATGTTACTACCGTTATAGATTTAAACGAAAACGATACCATTCACTTTGAAGTTACCTCATCATTAGGCTCCATAAATATAGAAGGCGCTTCTACCGAAAGTTACTGTGCTATTTATCAAATACGATAGCTCTATTTTTTCCAAAGAAAAAGCCATCCCTGAAAAGAGATGGCTACTAATCATTCTTTTATCGTTTAAGCCTTTTTACTTAAAAAAATTCATAATATTTTCCACTTGACTTTGATCGAAGTTGGATTGCTTCATGACGTTGATTAATGTGAGCATTTTTTCGGGGTTCATGTCGTCGCCCAAAATCCGTACAATACCAAAACCCAACTCTTTTGAATTTCCAAAAACTATCACCTCATCCGCCTCGTCATCGTCACCAATATATTTCACCTCAATTTTGTTGCCTTTATCGCTAAATTCCATCAAGTCGTAGTACTTGCTTTGGTTTAAAATGGATTTCACTTTTGCGAGTTCGGTGTGGTACGATTCGGTATTGGCTTCGTTAATCTTATATCCCAAAAAATTTAATTTATCTACCGAATTATAGGCTTCGGTCTGTTCTGGGGTGAATTGGGTTTTATCGACCTCAATCATTGACAACGGAAAATCTTGTGTGATAAAGTTTTTATTCTCCTGATTTTCTACGTAATACCGCTGTAAACTCACCTCGTTACCGCAGCTTGACAAAAAGGCTGCGGTAAAAAAGGTAAAAATTAAATATTTAACTGCTCGTTGCATGATGGATGATTATTTGTTTTTCTCTAGGTGTTTTCCTCCCGGTATGTTCATTTTATCGGTGAGTTTCGATATTTCATTCAAATTAATATCACCGGTGAGCGACACCACAACGGTTTCAATTTTGCGCTCTTTTCCGTTAATCTCTATTTTGTCTTGCATCACTTTATCAATGCCGTTTACAAAGATCAAAAGTTCCTTTACGTGGTCGGCATCCTTGCCCTCCTTAACATAAAAATTAACGTTGGTGCCATCGTCCTTTACTTCCATCAATTCTTCCAAACTACTGGAACGCGACTTTACCCACTTGGCTATATCGCCCGAAATAGACTGGTTATCGGTTACTATGGTTTTAAAACTGGTGATGCTTTTTACCATATCCATATAAGCCCTAGCTTCGGCATCATCGGTATCGATGCCTATTTTTGCTATCATCTGGAACATTTTAGGCTTAATGTTTACGTAGGTAACATCGGTATTGTCGCTATATTTTTCAAAAATATCCTTTTGTGCCAATGCGGTTAGCGGCAGTAACATTACGGCCATTGCTATTAATATGATTCTATTTTTCATGGTTCTTGTTTTTAAGTTATTTAATACGTTCTGTTTTTTTTTGATTCATGCTGAAACGCCCCCGATAATTATCGGGACAGCAAATGCTAGTTTTTAAAGATTATACTTGTGGTGTTTTCAATCGTGTTAAGATAGTTTAAGGTTGAAGTGCCTTTGTCTACTTCCTTTAAATACCCCACGGTTGAAGCGCCTTGGTTGAATTTTTGGGAAATCAGTTCCATTGATTTTGAAAATTCATTAAAGGCCAATTCTGGGTCTTCATAAGTTCCTAATTCATTCGCTTTATTGAATGATTGATTCAGGTAAAACCCGAGCATAAGAACGGCTACAGCTGCGACAGAAATCCATTTGTAATTAAATCTACTTTTAGTTTTTAATGGAATGTCTTTAGTAAACTGTTCCTGCTGACTTACCGAAAAATACGCAAACATGGGCTTGTAATGCTCTAAATGCGGAGCAACCGTGTCGCTTAAAAAATAGTGTTTTAACACTTGCTCTTCCTTTAGGGTGGTTTCGCCTTTTTCGTATTTCTCCAGTAATTTTTCTATATTATTTAATACCATAATTATGTGTATTAGTCAATTTTTCCCGTATTGTTTTTCTCGCTCTCGATAACGCCACGCGCACTGCCGTTTGGTTCATATCGAGCATTTTTGCAATCTCATCGTAATCGTATTCTTCAACATCCCTTAACTGAATAATCATGCGTTGCTGTTCGGGCAATCCTTCAATAATTCTGCCCACCCAGTTTACGCTATCGTTTAGCTCAACCTGTTTTTGCAATGCCGTTTGGTTGTCTTCGTAATTGCTGTGCACCAATTTTAGGTTTTGTGCTTGCTTCGACTTTAATTTATCAAAACAGTAATTCTTGGTCATCGTCATCGAAAAAGCTTCAACGTTTTTATATTCCTGAATCTTTTTCTTGTTGTTCCATAATTTCAAAAGCACTTCCTGCGTGGCATCTTCGGCCTCCTCGGTCGATACCAACAGCCGTTTTGCTAAACGAAACACCTTATCCTTAAAAGGCATTACAATATTTAAAAACTCGGTTTGAGTCATTTTGGTCTGGTTTAAAAACAGCTTGGTTATTGCTATTTGATATTACGACGAAGTAGTTTCAATTTTGTTACAAAAGTTTTTTAATAAGCAATAATGTAAGTAATTTTAGAGTTTTATAGACTACTTACATTAAAATTGTTATATGCGAAATTTAAAAGCCCTAATTCTACTCTTCATGGTATCACTGCTAACGGTGAGTTGTTTTGAAGACAACGACGACATTCCCGTTTCCACGGAAGAGATAAACGACTTTGTTTGGAAAGGCATGAACCTGTTTTACCTGTACAAAGCAGATGTGCCCAAATTATCGGATAACGAATTTGGGATTAACACCGTTGAAAACAGATATGGGCAAACAGCAGCCTACAGTAATTATTTGAGCAATTTCGAAAGCCCTGAAGACCTTTTTGAAAGTTTAATATACAACCGCCCCTCCGTTGACCGTTTCAGTTGGATTGTTAACGATTACATTGCTTTAGAGCAGTTTTTTGACGGCGTTGTTACCAGCAACGGTATGGAATATCAACTATTCCGATTTTCATCAACCGACACCAACCGCTACGGTGTGGTAACCCATGTATTGCCCAACACCAGTGCCGAAACCCAAGGTGTAAAACGGGGCGATATTTTTTATGGTATAGACGGCAACCAATTAACAGCAAATAACGCCTCCCAGCTTTTAAACCAAGACAGCTATACCATCAACTTAGGAAGCTACGACACCAATGGTACGGAAGAACTGAGCGATGACTCTATTACCCCTACCTCCCAAGCCATCAACTTAAACAAAATTCAATACACCGAAAACCCCATTCTATTGAGTGATGTCTTAAACGTAAACGGTACCAACATTGCTTATTTAATGTACAACGGCTTTACGGGTACCGAGCAGTTTAACCAAGAACTCAATAGCACTTTCGGATCCTTTAAAAATGCAGGTGCTACCGAATTGGTTTTAGATTTGCGCTATAACCCAGGCGGTTCGGTTTATACCGCCATCATGCTCGGCAGCTTGGTAACAGGGCAGTTTACAGGAGAAATATTTAGCACCGAACAATGGAACGCCGAATTTCAAGAGGCCTTTGAAGACGAAGACCCCGAATTGCTCATCAACCGATTTATCGACAATAATGATGGTACGCCGCTTAACAGTCTTAATCTCTCAAAAGTTTATGTTTTAACTACAGGCAGGAGTGCTTCAGCAAGCGAATTGGTCATTAACTCGTTACGCCCTTATATTGAAGTCGTTCAAATAGGAACCTCCACGGCCGGTAAGTACCAGGCTTCAACCACACTTTACGATTCACCCAATTTTAGACGTGAAGGGGTTAACCCTAACCATACTTACGCCATGCAGCCATTAATTTTTAAATCGGCTAACGTAAACGGTGTAAGCGATTATTTTGATGGTCTTTCTCCCGATATTGCCATTGGCGAACAAATTAACAATCTGGGGATTTTAGGTGATGAAAACGAACCACTTTTGGCCGAGGCTATAGCAAACATAACCGGCAGCAGTCGTGCACTAAAGCAAAAAACGGAATATTTGGAAATCACAAATGGCAGTGAGGACTTTAAACCATTTGAAAAAGGTATGTATGTTGAAAATAAATTTCCCAACTTTTAATACGAACTTTTGAGTAAACACAAAACCTATTTCAACTGGAGTACGGGTAAAGATTCGGCCTTGGCACTGTACCACTTGCTTCAAAATAAAAATTTTTCAGTTGAAAAACTCGTTACCACAGTAAACAGTCATTTCAATCGGGTATCGATGCACGGACTTCGGAATGAATTGCTCGTAGCCCAGACCAACGCCATTAAAATTCCCGCCAGTTTAATCGAACTTCCCGAAATGCCCAGTATGGCCGTTTATGAACAAAAAATGACCGAAACCATTTCCCAATTAAAAAGTGAAGGCTTTACCCATGCCGCCTTTGGTGATATTTTTTTGGAAGATTTAAAAAGCTACCGAGAAAGTCAATTGGAAAAAGTAGGTATAAAAACGGTTTTTCCTATTTGGAAGCGAGACACTAAAACTCTGTTAACCGAGTTTTTAGATTTGGGTTTTAAAACCATTGTGGTTTGTGCCAATTCAAAATATTTTGGCGAAGACTTTGTCGGAACAACAATCGACAAGCACTTTATCGAAAACCTTCCTGAAGGTGTAGATGCCTGCGGCGAAAATGGCGAATTCCACACTTTTTGTTTCGACGGCCCCATTTTCAATAAACCTATTGAATTTTCAATAGGCGAAAAAGTATACCGCGAATATGATAACCCCAACACAGACGATTCCATTTGCAAATCTGAGAAATATGGGGTTTGGTATTGCGATTTGATTCCATAAAAAATGCCTCCAAAAAGCGGAGGCATTTGAAATAAGCGGTTAAGACTGGAGAAAATATTGATTTATAAATTGATGTTCAAACCTAAATTTACATTTCGTCCTTTAGTGGTGTAACCCAAAACCTCAACATAGTCTTCGTTGAATAAATTGGTTACACTTGCAAAAAGCTTCACTTTATTGTCTATCAGCTTTTGGCTGAAATAAAAGTCCAATAATGAATAGCTGCTCAATTCTTCATTCATAAAGGTTGAAAAATTGGTATCGGTTCTACTCCCCACAAACTGATAGTTTATAGATGCATAGCTGTTTTTACAAAAATGGTAACCAAGTCCGGCATTTACTTTATGCTTCGGTATTCTTAGTCGCACACCATCCTTTAATTCGGTAAAGGTATAATTGGCGCTAAACTGTAAATTTTCAATAATCTCAATTTCTGCTTCGGCTTCAAAACCATGTACCGTGGCATCAGTGGTTGCATTTTCGTAGCCCGTGGTATACACAATGGTATTTTCTTCGTTTCTGTTGAAATATAATCCGCTTAAACGGATCCCGTTTTTGGTATTGTACTCCAGACCACCTTCAATGGTTTTGTTTTCTTCGGGCTCTAAATCTGGATTGGCCCCAAAATAGCCGAATAATTGCGATAAATTAGGCGCAATAAACGAGGTAGCATACGAACCAAAAACCTTGGCATAGCCTTCTTCTAAAGAGATGCTATATGATGGATTTGCACTATACACTAAATGCGAACCGTACTCGCTGTGGTTATTTAAACGTCCACCGATATTGATGTTCAAGCCAAAATCGGACACATAAACCACATTCAAATATGGGTCGGTATTACTGAAACTTTCTTCGTTGGCAAACAAACTATTGTATTTGCCGTAGTTTAAACCAACCACAGTATGGAATTGCCCATTAAAAACATATTTATGAAAGGCATCAACCAAATAGGTTTCGCCCTCATTTTCTGAAGTAGAACCAGAACCAGAAATAGTTTTACGGTCAATTTTGGTATATGCCGCATTCACCTGAAAACTTCCATTCTCATAACTAAATTTTGGCGATAACCCCACTCGTTTTTGTTTCGATACATATTGGTCATCGGTATCGGCCAAAGTATAGGTTGGCGCAGGAAAACCATCAATATCGGTCTTTAAGTCATCGTAGCTTGCAAAAGCACTTACTTCAAAAGCATCGCTAAATTCGTAACCTAATTTTAAACGGGTATTGTAGCGCGAAAACGGGTCTTTTTCTGGGGTTTCAGATTTTGCTGCCGAAAGCCCATCTACATATTTATTTCCAAAACTGGCCACATAACTCAACTTGTTCAAAGTTCCGTTTACCGAAACACTATTGGTGAAGTTCGCTCCATTATAATTTTGGTCGTCTTGATTTTGGTTGGTACCCACCACAGTTAAAAAACTTCCTGAAACGGCATTTTTCGACGCCTTTTTCGTGCTAATGTTTATCACCGCCGTGGCCGCTGCGTTTCCGTAAAGCGTACTGGCCGAACCTTTTATAATTTCAATACTTTCAACCGTGTTCAAATCCAATAAACGTAAATCGAAGTCGTTGGCCACAATAGAAGGGTCGTTTACCTGCACGCCATCAATCAACACCAATACTTGGCGGTTGTTTCCGCCGCGAATGTAGTTTCCTAAATTTTGTCCCTCAACACTTCGGCTACCGTTTATTTCAATACCACTTTTAGTATTAATCAATTCTGCCAACGAACGGCCTTGGTTGCGTTCAATTTCCTCTTTTGAAATTTTAATCACCGTTTTGCCTGAATGCTCACGTTTCAATTCAAAACGTGAATCGGCAACAACCACCTCATCCAGTTGTTGCAATGTTGTGGTTTGTGCCTGTTGTTGGGCAAAACCAAATGCAGATATACCAAAACATAATACACCTAAAACTCTTGTTTTTTTGTTCATTTTAAATAAAAAATTACTCGGAATCGCATGGATTTCATACGCAAACTTTTATCCCGAAAGTTCAACTTATTGGTTTGAAAATTGGCAGGTCTCCTGACTTGTTTTATGCTATTTCACCTTCCCAGCTAAAGGCCAGTGGTTTTGAAGTAAACAGCATCCTCATATGAGGTACCGAAACGAGTTCGGCATAAACCTACAGTTGCGGGAACAGTTCTGGAATTGACCTTAAAAGTCGCACCAGATTCCCTTTTAATTGGCGAAGCCATCCCGAACCTTATTCGGGACCTCAAAAAGTCTCGAAATCATTTTCTTTGTGGCGTAGCCAAACCAAAATTCGCTGCAAAAGTAAACATTCCCTTTTTAAACTTTATCCTAAAACTGGAAATAATATTACTTTTGACGTGACCAAAAACCAGATTTTGAAAAAACTCTTCACCATACTTTTTGTTTTATTAGCCGTTTCGTGTAAAAATGAAACATCAAAAAAAACAGTTGAGCCCCTAGCTGGCACAACACTAAACTTAAAATACGCCAAAGGGTTTTCGGTGGAAGCTTTTAAAACACACAAAATCCTCACCATTGAAAAGCCGTGGCCCGAGGCCGAAAAAAGTTACCGATTTGCTTTATTGAAACCTGGTTATGATCCTGATTATTGGTCTACTGAACAATCGCGGTTTGATGGTGTTATCGAACTTCCCATTGAAAATATCGTCGTGACCTCCACCACCCATCTTCCGGCATTGGAATTGTTGGATGAAACTGAAACGCTTACAGGTTTCCCTGGGGTAGATTATATTTCTTCGGAAAAAATTAGGACTCGCATCGACCAAAAGAAAATTAGGGAATTGGGCAAAAACGAGGGCATCAACACCGAAGTGTTATTGGAATTGAACCCCGAAGTAGTCGTTGGTTTTGGCATTGACGGCAATAACCGGTCTTTGGAAACCATAAAAAAATCGGGCATTCCCGTCATTTTTAATGGCGACTGGGTGGAAGAATCGCCATTGGCAAAAGCCGAATGGATTAAGTTTTTCGGGGCACTATTTAACAAAGAAAAACAAGCCGATTCTATTTTCAACCAAATTGAAAATGGTTATCTGGAAGCCAAAACACTGGCTAAAAATATAGAAAACAAACCTTCCGTTCTGGCAGGTGCCATGCACAGTGATGTTTGGTATCTGCCCAACGGCACCAGCACCGAAGCGCAACTTTTCGAAGATGCCGGACTGAATTATCTCTGGAAAGATTCCAAAGGCACGGGAAGCTTAAAACTTAATTTTGAATCGGTTTTCGTAAAAGCCAAAAATGCCGATATTTGGTTGAATCCGTCAAATTACACGAGTTTGCAAACCTTAAAAAACAGCAGTGAGCAGCACAGTATGTTTTCAGCCTATATAAACAAAAACGTATTTACCGTAACCAACACCACGGGCGAAACCGGCGGTGTCATTTATTTTGAGCTTGGCTTAACCCGACCCGATTTGGTCTTGAAAGACTTAATCAAAATCGGCCACCCGGAACTATTGCCAAACCACAACTTATTCTTTTTTAAAAAATTACCATAATTGCCTAACCAAAGAACATACCGCCTTTCATTTTTAGTATTGATTTTATTGCTCTTGGTATGCTTTTTTGCAAACATCAGCTTGGGCTCGGTGTCCATTCCGTTTAAGGATATTTTCAATAGTTTAATAGGAAATCCCACTGAAAAAGATAGCTGGCAACACATTATTATAAACTACCGGTTACCTAAAGCCATTACTGCCATTGTGGTAGGGTCTGGTTTGGGTATTTCAGGCCTTTTGATGCAAACGCTTTTTAGAAACCCCTTAGCAGGGCCTTTTGTGTTGGGCATCAGTTCGGGGGCCAATTTGGGCGTGGCTTTGGTTATTCTGGGTTCCAGTATTTTTGGAGGCATTTTTGCTTCACTATTTATATCGAAATGGGGTATTGTTATTGCGGCCAGCTTGGGCAGTTTTTTGGTTCTGTTGGCGGTTATGGTGGTTTCCATAAAAATAAGGGATACCATGGCTATTTTAATAATCGGACTCATGTTTGCCAGCATAACCGCTGCTATTGTTAGTGTGCTTTCGTATTTTGGATCGGCCGAACAATTGCAACAGTACATTTTTTGGGGTTTTGGCAGCTTGGGCAATTTATCATGGGGCGATTTATTTATACTTTCCCTCATTTTCGCAGTGGGTATTCTTCTGAGCATCACTTCCATAAAATCGCTAAACTCATTGCTTTTAGGGGAAAATTACGCTAAAAGTCTCGGCCTGAACATCAAAAAAAGCAGGTTGCTCATTATTGTTGCCACCAGTTTACTGGCCGGAACGATTACGGCATTTACGGGCCCTATCGCTTTTATCGGGTTGGCCATTCCGCATATCACTCGGCAAGTTTTTAATACCGCTAACCATAAAATTTTGTTGCCCGCCGTATTTTTGTTCGGTGCCATTGTCATGCTGGTTTGCGATAGTATTGCCCAATTACCAAGCAGTGATTTTACTTTACCCATCAACGCAATCACAGCCTTGGTTGGTGCTCCTGTGGTGATTTGGTTATTGACCCGAAAACGAAAAATGGTGTTTTAATGGCAGGCAAACCACAACATATCATCCTAAAAACAAAAAACCTTTCTGTAGGCTACAGTTCCAAAAAAGGCAAACAGGTTATCGCTTCAAACATCAACATTGAATTAAAACAAGGCGAATTGGTGGGCTTGATTGGTGCTAACGGCATTGGAAAATCCACACTTTTAAGAACTATTACCAACGTTCAAAATCCATTAGGCGGTTCTATTCAGCTCAACCAAAAAGAAATACAAAATTATAATAGTTTCGATTTGGCCAAAGTATTGAGTTTGGTGCTTACCGAACCGATGGCTTCCAAAAATTTATCGGTTTTCGAGGTGGTGGCTTTGGGCCGGCAGCCTTATACCAATTGGATTGGCTCTTTATCCAACGGCGATTTAAATCAAATAGAAAACGCGCTGAAGCAAACCAACATTGAAGATTTAAAACATAAAAAATGTTACGAACTCAGTGATGGCCAATTGCAAAAAGTGATGATTGCCCGCGCCTTGGCACAGGATACCGATTTGATTGTACTCGATGAGCCTACCACACATCTCGACATGTACCACAAGGCCTATATTTTAAAACTGCTCCAAAAATTGGCAAAAGATACTGGTAAAACCATATTATTTTCGTCACACGAAATCGATTTGGCCATTCAGTTGTGTGACAATTTAATCGTCATGACCAATAATAATGTAGTTTCCGGACAACCCTGCCAACTGATCGAAACTCATGTTTTTGAAAACCTGTTTCCGAAAGATTTAATCGCTTTTGATGAAAAAACGGGAACGTTTCGAGTGAAAAAATAAAGAATTCCAAAAACCATTTGCCTTAGTCAAATCTGAATACGCCCAGTTTCAATCTTCTCTCTAAAACGTTTATCTTTGGTATTATTTTTTCCAAAATGAACGACAGCCTTATCCTTTTTCTAGCCATTGTAATTGCCGCTGCCATCGGTGCCTTTTTGGGCATGTTTATCAATAAACTAAAATCCCAAAACGAAAAAAGCACCCTGACCGAACGCAACAACCATTTAGAACAACAACTCCAAGAACATAAGCAATTAGCCGAAGTAGAGTGGAACAGGCAAAGCGAAAATTTCAGCAAACAAATCCAAGATTTAAAGGAAAACACTACCAAAATTGAAAACGAGCGCGAGGCCATCCGCAGGGAAAAGGATTTATTAAATTCTGAATTGGCCAGACGCAATGCCGATTTTGAAAACCTTCAAATAAAAAATCGAGAGCAAAAGGCTGAAGTCGAGCAATTACAGGAAAAATTCACCAAGGAATTCGAAAACTTGGCCAATAAAATCTTGGATGAAAAATCGAATAAATTCACCGAGCAGAATAAAGAAAACATTAAAAACATACTCAATCCGCTTCAAGAAAAAATAAAGACTTTTGAAGAGAAAGTCGATTTAACCCAAAAGGAAAGCATTAGTATGCATTCTGCCCTAAAGGAGCAATTATTGGGGCTGAAAGACCTGAACCAACAAATGACGAAAGAGGCCACAAACCTAACGCGCGCATTGAAAGGTGACAGCAAAATGCAGGGAAACTGGGGCGAATTGGTACTGGAACGTGTTTTGGAAAAATCGGGATTGGAAAAAGACCGCGAGTATTTTGTACAGCAAAGCTTTACCTTAGAAAACGGTTCGCGCTTGCTACCCGATGTGGTTTTGCACCTTCCCGACGGCAAAAAAATGGTAATTGATTCCAAAGTTTCACTGACCGATTACGAACGTTTGGTTAATGCAGAAGATCACGATAAACCACTGTTTTTAAAGGCACATGTTAATTCGGTAAAAAAGCACGTAGATCAACTTTCACAAAAAAACTACCAAGATCTTTACGATATTGAGTCACCCGATTTTGTATTGATGTTCATCCCCATCGAACCAGCCTTTGCCGTTGTGGTAAACGAAGACACTTCCATTTACAACAAAGCTTTCGAAAAAAATATCGTTATAGTTACACCCTCCACCCTATTGGCCACTTTGCGTACTATCGATACCATGTGGAACAACGAAAAACAACAACGCAACGCCATGGAAATTGCCCGTCAAGCTGGCGCACTTTATGACAAATTTGAAGGCTTAGTAAGCGACTTAACTGGTGTGGGCAAAAAAATTGACGCCGCAAAAAGCGATTATTCCGCAGCCATGAATAAGTTGGTTGAAGGCCGCGGCAATATTGTAAAAAGCGTAGAAAAATTAAAAAAAATGGGAGCGAAAGCCAAAAAATCGCTGCCCGAAGCTATTATAAAACGATCTCAAGAAGACGAATAAACTCTTTAAACCATGTTTAAACACGCCAAAGAATCACAAATTACCATCACGGAACTCATGCTGCCCTCACATTCCAATTTCAGCGGAAAAATACACGGAGGGTATATTTTAAATTTAATGGACCAAATAGCCTTTGCTTGTTCTTCGAAGCACTCTAGGCATTATTGCGTAACGGCTTCGGTAAACCGAGTGGACTTTTTGAATCCCATTGACGTGGGCGATTTGGTAACCTTAAAAGCATCGATAAATTACACGGGGCGTACCTCTATGGTCGTAGGTGTTCGGGTGGAATCAGAAAACATCCAAACGGGCGATATAAAGCACTGCAACTCATCTTATTTTACCATGGTCGCTAAAGACCAAAATGGGAAAAATGTGCCCGTTCCGGGATTGATTTTAGATGATGTGCAAAGTGTGCGCCGATTTGCCAGAAGTATCGCCAGACAGCAACAGGCCAAAACGCGTACTACACAATTTAAATCTTCAGAATTTAAAATTGAAGAGCATTTAGAGCTTATAAAAACACAGAATGCTAAAGTGAAGTTATAAAAATTGGAACAATAAAAAAGCCGCTTTTTAGCGGCTTTTCTTATTTTATTTATTTACATTATTTACTCAAATACATTTTTCGTCTAGAGTACAATTCGTAAAACTCATCATCCTTTAAGCTATCAATAAACAAGATGCTTTCTCCGGTACTCTTCATTTCTGGCCCTAATGTTTTATCTACATTCGGGAATTTATTGAAAGAGAATACAGGTTGCTTAATGGCATAGCCTTCCAATTTCGGGTTAAAGGTAAAATCTTTTACTTTCTTCTCGCCCAACATCAATTTGGTAGCGTAGTTTACGTAAGGCTCACCGTATGCTTTCGCGATAAACGGCACTGTTCTCGACGCTCTTGGGTTGGCCTCGATAATATAAACCGTATCGTCTTTTACTGCAAACTGAATGTTTATCAAACCAACCGTATTAAGTGCCAAGGCAATCTTTTTAGTGTGGTCTTTAATTTGTTGCATCACAAATTCACCTAAATTAAATGGCGGCAAAGTAGAGTTACTATCGCCCGAGTGTACACCACAAGGCTCGATGTGCTCCATGATACCGATGATGTAAACATCTTCGCCATCACAAATGGCATCAGCTTCTGCTTCAATCGCTCCTTCCAAATAATGGTCTAAAAGCAGTTTGTTGTTCGGGATGCTTTGCAGCAAGCTAACCACGTGCTTCTCCAACTCCTTTTCGTTGATTACGATTTTCATACCTTGTCCACCCAATACGTAAGATGGTCTTACCAAAATTGGGAAATCCAATTCTTTGGCAACTGCTAGGGCTTCATCGGCAGTTTCGGCCGTATCAAACTTTGGATAAGGAATGTTGTTCTCTTTCAATAAAGTTGAGAAACTTCCACGATCTTCAGCTAAATCCAACGACTTAAAGCTTGTTCCGATAATTTTTATACCGTAACGATCTAATTTTTCAGCCAGTTTTAATGCGGTTTGCCCACCTAGCTGAACGATTACGCCCTCTGGTTTTTCGTGCTTGATGATATCGTAGATGTGCTCCCAGAATACCGGCTCGAAATACAGTTTGTCGGCCGTGTCAAAATCGGTTGAAACCGTTTCCGGGTTACAGTTAATCATAATGGTTTCGTAACCACATTCGGCAGCAGCCAACACCCCGTGAACACAGCAGTAGTCGAACTCAATACCTTGCCCGATTCGGTTTGGTCCCGAACCTAGTACGATAATTTTTTTCTTGTCTGTTACCACACTTTCGTTGTGAGCATATCTATTGCCATCAGCCGTTTCCATGTCGCTTTCAAAAGTAGAATAGTAATATGGTGTTTTGGCCTCAAATTCTGCGGCACAGGTATCAACCAGTTTATAAACTCTGTTGATGCCCAATTCCTCTCTTTTGTTGTAAACCTGACTTTCCAAACAGCCTAACATGTGGGCAATCTGTCTATCACCGTAACCTTTTTGTTTCGCCTCTAGAAGAAGTTCTTTTTCAATAGTATCAATATTGAAGGTTGATATTTCTTTTTCGAGGAAATACAATTCTTCGTATTGCTTTAAGAACCACATGTCTATTTTGGTAATCTCATGGATTCTGCTCAACGGAATACCCATTTTTATGGCATCGTAAATGATGAATACACGATCCCAAGACGCAAAGGTCAACTTTTCTATAATTTGGTCGTAGTTGGTATTCTCTTTACCGTCTGCACCTAAACCGTTACGTTTAATCTCTAATGATTGGGTTGCCTTGTGAAGCGCTTCCTGGAACGAACGTCCAATACCCATCACCTCACCTACGGCTTTCATTTGAAGCCCCAAAGTACGGTCGGATCCTTCAAATTTATCGAAGTTCCAACGTGGTATTTTTACAATTACGTAATCTAAAGTAGGCTCGAACAATGCCGAAGTCGATTTTGTAATCTGGTTGTTCAATTCATCCAAGTGGTAACCCAAGGCCAATTTGGCAGCGATTTTTGCAATTGGGTAACCTGTAGCTTTACTAGCCAATGCAGAAGAACGCGATACACGTGGGTTGATTTCAATGGCAATGATATCTTCATTTTCATCTGGAGAAACCGCAAACTGCACGTTACATCCACCGGCAAAATCACCAATGCTACGCATCATGTGGATGGCCATATCACGCATACGCTGATAAGTTCTGTCACTCAACGTCATAGCTGGTGCAACGGTGATGGAATCTCCAGTGTGGATTCCCATAGGATCCATATTCTCGATAGAACAGATAATAACCACGTTATCGTTGGAATCCCTTAAAAGCTCCAGCTCGTATTCTTTCCAACCTAATAAAGCCTTATCAATCATCACTTCGTGGATTGGAGAAATTTCCAAACCATTACGCAATAATTTATCAAAATCCTTTTCGTCATAAACAATCGACGCTCCCGCTCCCCCTAAAGTAAACGAAGAACGGATACACAATGGAAAACCAAACTCCTGTGCAATTTCTTTTCCTTTTAAGAAAGAGGTTGCTGTTGCTTGGGGCGCCATTGGGATACCAATTTTTGTCATCAAATCCCTGAATTGCTCACGATCTTCAGTAATGTTTATGGCATCAATATCAACACCTATAATTTCAACTCCAAAATCTTCCCAAATTCCTTTTTCATCAGCCTCAATACAAAGGTTTAAGGCTGTTTGCCCTCCCATTGTTGGTAAAACGGCGTCAATTTGTGGGTGTTCCTTTAAAATCTTAATTATCGATTTGGTGTTCAACGGAAGCAAGTACACATGATCGGCCATAGATGGGTCGGTCATGATTGTAGCCGGGTTGGAGTTGATCAAAATAGTTTCAATTCCATCCTCTCTTAACGACCTAAGTGCCTGAGATCCTGAATAGTCAAATTCGCATGCTTGTCCAATTACAATTGGCCCCGAACCAATAATTAAAATAGATTTTAGTTTTTCGTTTTTCGGCATTTTCTTCTGGTTATATATTGAATTTTAATTCGTTGCAAAAATAATGATACTTAGATATAAAAAAAGGCGTTACTCTTAAGTAACACCTTTTTAATTATGAACAATTGTTAATCATTATTTCTTATGTCTAGTTTCAGATGACACAGATAATCTTTTTCTACCTTTAGCTCTTCTACGCGCTAATACCTTTCTGCCGTTAGCAGAAGCCATTCTTTCTCTAAAACCGTGCTTGTTTCTTCTTTTTCTTTTAGAAGGCTGAAATGTTCTTTTACTCATTATCTTGTATCTTTAAAATCTGAATAGTAATTTTTAATCTTAGGCTCCCTTAAAAACCGAGGGCAAATATACGAACCCTTTATAACTTTGCAAACCTTTTTTAAAAATATTATTGAAATTATTTTCAGTCACTACGGACGCCCTACAACGCTAGTATTTAAGAGTAACCAACACGCTTTTTACAGCAGGGGCATACGCTTTTTTTCATAAAATTTTAGTTTCTTTGCAGTCTTAAACCACGAATTGAAGTTCCTTTTTAAAGGAAATCAAACCTAAAACTGTTTAAAAACATGTTCAATAAAAACATAAAACTTGTTATTGCTGTTGCCATTATAGCTTATGCCGTTTACCAATTTACCGAAGGCTACATTGGCAATGGAATCATGCTCATTCTGTTATCGCTTATTTTTGTGTTCCTTTATTTTAAGAATGAATTTATTCTGTTAGCCTTTTTAAAATTGAGGAAGCAAGATTTTGATGGTGCCAAAAAGTGGCTGGATAAAATCAAGAATCCAGAATCGGCATTGGTAAAAAAACAACAGGGCTATTATAATTATTTACACGGACTAATGGTTTCGCAAACCAATATGAACGAAGCCGAAAAATATTTTAAGAAAGCCCTTTCGCTTGGGTTGTCTATGGATCACGATTTAGCCATGGCAAAATTAAACTTGGCCGGCATTGCTTTTTCTAAACGAAGAAAACAGGAAGCCCAAAAATTGCTTACCGAAGCCCAAAAACTGGACAAGCAAGGCATGCTCACCGAACAAATTAAAATGATGAAACAAAATATGAAGCGTGCCGTTGGCCCCAACCAACATTATGGAGCAGGCGGTTCGTTAAGAGCACAAAAAAGAAGAGGATAAACCATTTATTTTTTTAAAATTTAACCCTAGAAAAAAACTCGGAGCTAACACTTCGAGTTTTTTTATATCAATGGCGACCACAAACGGCAATAGGACTCTTTGAGTTTGGCCAATTTCGGTCGGTTTACCCATCTTTCTGGTTCAATCGCTTCACTGCTATTTAAGTCTTCCATAAATTGCCGTTTCAACATTTTACTTTTTACTTCGTCGTAAACAAAAGCATTAACTTCAAAATTGATATTGAAACTGCGGTAATCCATATTTGAGGTGCCAATGGTTGAAAAAATATCGTCAACCACCATAGTTTTGGCGTGTACAAATCCTTTGGTATATCTATAAACCTCAACACCGGCCTCTAATAAATGCTCTAAATACGAATTGGTTGCATGTTTAACCACCCACGAATCTGATTCTTTCGGGATAATCAATTTCACATCTACCCCACTTTTTGAAGCGACTTGCAGCGCCATGATTATTTGGTCGTTTGGGACGAAATATGGCGTGGTGATATACACGTAATCTTCGGCGGTGGTGATGGCGGTAAAAATAGCCTCCATAATATACGCCCAATCGGTATCTGGCCCACTCGCTGCAATCTGAACCGCAACATTTCCCTCGCAGTCTATCTTCGGAAAATAAGAATTTGAGATTTCCAGTTCTTGATTCGACACAAAATGCCAAGTGGTAAAAAAACTGATCTGCAACGATTTCACAGCTTCACCAACCAATCTTAAATGGGTATCGCGCCAAAAATTGTCGTTGTATTCATTAACGTATTCATCAGCAATATTTATTCCACCAACATAAGCTACTTTCCCATCAACAACTGCTATTTTTCTATGATTGCGGTAATTCATTTTTCCGGTGAACTTCGAAAACACTACGGGCATGAACGGAAAATGCTCAATACCGCAATCATTCAGTCGTTGTTTGGTTTTTGAGGATAATTTGCTCCCTACGTCATCATACGTTAGCCTCACCCTTACACCTTCGGATGCTTTTTTGCATAAAACATCCAACAATTTATCCCATATTTGCCCATCCATAATCACGTAATACTCCAGATGGATGTGATTTTTGGCCGCTTTAAGATCTTTTAGTAAATAGTCAAATTTTTCATCTCCATCAATTAAAATATCAACATCGTTACAGAGCGTTAAGGGTGAAGTTTTATTATCATAAAGCAATTTTACCAATTTCACCTTGCCTTCAAGGTAGTCGTCAACCTTTTGTATTTCCTCGCTATCCAATTCCAACTCATCATTTATCGATTTTATGGTGCTTTGGTTTAGGACGTGTTTTCTACTGAAAATTTTATTCTTTCTATACTCTTGTCCAAAAAGATAGTAGATTAAGAGCCCCAAAAAAGGAAAAAAAAACAAAACAATGATGTACGACAAAGTTTTGGTTGGGTTGATGTTTTTGAGCACAATGGTTATAACCGCAGAAATGGCTATAATATAATTTAGGATAATTAATATTTCCAAAAAATGCTCTTTAATAAAATCTATCACTAAATGCTAGTTATATTGTCCTTTTTCTGGTATATCTATAAAATATTGTTTTCTAGACCTATTGTTCAAATGTGGTTCGCGCAGCCAAGGATTGTGTATTTTCAACAATTTATAATTGATACCAAATTGCTCGGCAAACTTTGTAAAATCGGTAACTGCGGTATCGACTTCCACTTGATAAGTAGGCACTTGCGTATACAAATCCTTTTCTCTAAAATTGAAACCATATTTGGTTGGATTTGATAAAATTTCCTTGAGTGCCACAATTCTAAAAATGTACCGTCCGGTTTCCTCCCCCAAAAGCAAATCGTAGTAATCTTCTACGTTTTGCTCTCGCAATCGTCTGGAAACACCCGCATTTCCAGCATTGTAAGCAGCTGCAGCCAGTGTCCACGACCCTAAATCTTCTTTCGACTTTAAAAGGTACTTGCACGCTACTTCAGTAGCTTTTTCCAAATGGTATCGTTCATCAACATTATCGTTAACTTCCAGTCCGTTTTCACGCCCAGTAGCTGGCATAATTTGCCACACCCCACGGGCTCCAGCCGGAGAAACGGCATTGGTCAGTCCGCTTTCAATTACGGCCAAATATTTAAAATCGTCCGGCACCCCATGTTTTGCTAAAATAGGCTCAATTACCGGGAAGTATTTTTTTGCTCGTTTGAACATCAACAGCCCATTAGACTGCCAATAGGTATTTACCAAAAGTTCCCTGTCCATTCGTTCTAAAATATCTGGATTATTAATGGGCATGGGCTCTCCTGCAAAGTTTAAATCTTGAGGTATTTGAAGCGCATAAACGTTATAATCGTTAATTAATTTTTTTTCAAAATTCTCATCAGTTGGCGCGTCTTGCAAAGCATAAACAAACAGTGCGCATAAACTTAATAATCCCACTAACGCCAAGGCTTTCTGTACAATCTTCATCTTTAAAAAGTTTTTTTATAAAATTAAAAAAATAAACCTAGTTGTTTAAAATTATTCTAGGCAAATTTTCATTGAACCATTTATATTTATTTATAATGGCAATATGTGTTCCGTTTTTAATAACGGTGCAATTTTTAATGTATTTTATAGGGAACACTGGATCTTTATCTCCATGAATATGAACAATGTCTTTTCGGTGTTCCTTTTGCTCCCAACATACCATATGTTTTATGGCCCAGCTTAAATATTTAGGATCGTTTACCGAAAGGTATTTTTTATACAACTCCAAACGTTTTGTCATGGTTTTACCGAAAGCATATTTTTCAAAAACATCTATTTTACTGGCCAACTGTGTGGGCAAAATTTTATACGCACAAGTGGTTTTGGCCAAAAGCATTCGTTTTGGGAGTTCGAACATGCTTTTAACACTCGAAACAATAATAAGTTTCCGCGCGTTAATATGCTTATCCATTTGCTGAACCAGCACACCTCCAAAAGACACCCCAACCAATACCACATCTGCATGTTTTATTTTTTTGGACATACGCAGAGCATAATCGTCAAGCCCCTCATTATCAACAGGTATGTCCCACTCTAAAAAATGCATTTTGAATTGGTCTTCAGCTAATTTTATGTACTCAAAAATTTTAGGGCTAGCAGCCATTCCAGGCATAAAATAAACATGTATTAGCTCTTGACTCATAGGACATTAACATCTTAATCGCTTTATTCTTAGCTTTTTTTTGCGTACTTTTGCACAAAGTTATACAAATAGTATCCACTATTTTACATTCCTTATAAATTAAAATATATTATCATGGTTGAAGCTGCAGAATTAATTGACAATGAGTTCTTGCGTCAATTTGAAATTAAAGTTGACGGACAATTAGCAAAAATTGAATACTCATCGCAAGAACGAAAGATCTTTTTAACCAAGCTAGTTATCCCAGAAGACATTAAAGACGAGAATTTTAAAAAGGATTTTTTAGCGCTTGTTTTTGAACAGATTGCCGACCGTAATTTAAGCATTGTGCCCACCAGCCCCGAAATTGCAAAATTTGTGAGAAGCAACCGAAAATACAAACGCATGCTTCCGGTTGGGGTAAGGATTTAACTGATATTTATATCAACAAAAAAGCCGAAATTCAAAATTGAATTTCGGCTTTTTTGTTTTTCGTAAATACTTAAGACACTATTTGGTTTACAAACTGAAATCTTACCAATCCGTCGGCATCAATTTCGGCCAATTCCACCTCGTGTAATGTATTTACCAGTTCGGGGTTCCATGGGGTTTTCACTTTTACGTAGTTTTCAGTAAAACCATGAATATAACCTTCTTTGTTTTCGCTTTCAAAAAGTACCGTTCTGGTAGTTCCTATTTGGCTCTCATAAAACGCACGGCGCTTTTTTACCGATAGTCCACGCAACATTTTGCTGCGTTTGCTTCTTACATTTTTAGGAACTACACCATCCATTTCGGCTGCTTCGGTATTATCCCGTTCGGAATAAGTAAACACATGTAAATATGAAATATCAAGCTCGTTCAAGAAATTGTAGGTCTCCAAGAAGTGCTCATCGGTTTCACCTGGAAACCCAACAATAACATCCACACCAATACAGGCATGCGGCATCACTTCTTTTATTTTCGCAACACGATCCACATAAAGCTCACGCATGTAGCGGCGCTTCATTTTTTTTAGGATGTCGTTACTGCCAGATTGCAACGGTACATGAAAATGGGGCACAAAGGCTCGAGATTTCGACACCAAATCAATCGTGTCGTTTTTCAATAAATTTGGCTCAATTGATGATATTCGAAGGCGTTCAATACCTTCAACTTTATCTAATTCGGTCACCAAATCCAAAAAGGTATGTTCATGTTTTTTATTTCCGAATTCACCTTTCCCGTAATCACCAATATTTACGCCGGTAAGCACAATTTCCTTGATGTTCTGTTCTGAAATCTCCTTGGCGTTTTTCAGCACATTTTCCATCGTATCACTCCGGGAAATACCGCGCGCCAACGGAATGGTACAATAAGTACACTTATAATCACAGCCATCCTGAACCTTTAAAAAAGCACGAGTACGGTCGCCAATGGAATAACTCCCCACGTAGAAATCGGCCTCCTCAATTTCGCAAGAATGCACTTCCCCAAAGTCATTTTTGGAAAGATCGTTTAAATAATCGGTTATTTTGAACTTTTCGGTGGCCCCCAAAACCAAATCCACGCCCTCTACATCGGCCAATTCTTGGGGTTTAAGCTGAGCGTAACAGCCCACGGCTGCGACAAAAGCCTCTGGATTTACCTTCTGGGCCTGTTTTACTATGGTTTTAAAACGCTTATCGGCATTTTCAGTGACCGAGCAGGTATTAATTACATAAATATCTGCCTTTTCCGAAAAATCTACCCGATCAAAGCCCTCGTCGTTAAAACTTCTGGCAATGGTAGAGGTTTCTGAAAAATTCAGCTTGCACCCCAAAGTATAAAACGCCACCTTTTTGTCCATAAACCCTTTTGTTGTTCCGCCATCCTTTTTGGGATTGCTACAGAATCATTTTAATATTTATCTTTACGCTTAAAAGATTGCAAATTTACAACTAATAAACCACATGATAAAACCTGTTTTACGCCAAACAATATCTTATTTATCAATTAGTTGTGCTTTGTTTTTTCTTTTTTCCTGCGGGAGCGGTTCCCGCTCAAACCAAGACCATTTGGTTTTTCGTTACAACGAATACGCCAACATCAACACTTTAGACCCTGCGTTTTCGAGAACTTTGCAAGATAACTCGGTATGCAACCAACTTTACAATGGCTTGGTTCAATTGGATGACGAACTGAATATTTTACCCAGTATTGCAAAAAGTTGGCAGGTTTCGGAAGACGGACTTACTTACTCTTTCAATTTAAGGAACGACGTCTATTTTCACAAACACGCCCTTTTCGGAAAAGACTCTACGAGAACAGTAACAGCTTCCGATTTCACATACAGCTTAAACCGTTTACGCGACGAAAAAATTGCTGCCCCTGGCAGTTGGGTTTTAAATAAAGTAGATGACTTTAAAGCGGTGAACGATACCATTTTCGAAATTTACTTAAAACAGCCGTTCCCCGCATTTATTGGGTTGCTTACCATGAAATACTGCTCGGTGGTGCCCAAGGAAATCGTGGATCATTATGGCAGCGAATTCCGCTCGCACCCCATTGGTACGGGTCCCTTTAAATTTAAACGTTGGGAAGAAAATATAAAATTAGTATTCCGTAGAAACAAAAACTATTTTGAAACGGACGAAAACGGGCAACAACTCCCCTATTTAGAAGCTGTGGCCATTACCTTTTTACCCGATAAACAAAGTGAATTTTTACAGTTCATTCAAGGCAACCTCGATTTTTTAAATAGTTTGGATGCCTCATACAAAGACGAACTCTTAACTGCCGATGGCAAGCTTCGACAGAAATATGCCGAAACCGTTAACATGATTCGTGGCCCGTATTTAAACACCGAATATTTGGGTTTTTATTTAGATTCGGAAACACCCGAAATACAATCGGAACTCATTAGAAAAGCCATAAACTACGGTTTTGACCGAAAAAAAATGATGGTGTATCTAAGGAACGGCATTGGTAATCCGGCCAACGGAGGCTTTATTCCCATTGGGCTGCAAGGACATGATAAATCGATTGGTTTCACTTATCAACCCGAAAAAGCCAAACAGCTTATCCAACAGTTTAAAGCCGAAAGTGGCATTAAAAATCCCGAAATCACATTGGTAACGACCAGTAATTATTTAAGTTTTTGCGAATTTATTCAGCGTGAGCTTCAAAAGGTAGGATTGAAAATTAATGTGGACGTGATGCCTGAAGCCACTTTGCGTGCGGCACGCTCCAACGGAAAAGTGGACATGTTCCGAAGTTCATGGATTGCCGATTATTTGGATGCCGAAAATTACCTATCGATTTTTTACAGCAAGAATTTTGCTCCGGGTGGCTCCAACTATTTTCATTATAAAAATGCTGAATTTGACAGCTTATACAACAAAGCTTTCACTGTTACCGATATTGAAAAACGAAAATTGCTTTACACTGAAATGGATTCTTTGGCTATGGACAAAGCTTTGATGGTGCCTTTGTATTATGACGAAGTGATTCGGTTTACCCAAAAGCACGTTAGTCGATTGGGTATTAACCCTATTAATCTTTTGGATTTGAGATACGTTAAAAAAGAAAAGGCGAACTAATTACTCCTCAATATTTTTCCCAATATCGCCAATTTCATCTTTTACGACAACAACAGATTTTTTCCAACGGTTTTCCAATAGAGTATAAAATCCCCAAAGCGTGAGCAAACCTACGGGCAGGGACAGTAGGTTAATTCCAAAAGAATTCCAATCAAAACCCCAACCAAATATCCTCATATCTAAAATAGCAACAATAGCCAGCACCACAGCACCTGAAACATAATAAATAACTATACTCAAAATAGCATAGAGCCATTTGCTTTGATTATATTCTTCGGCCAAATCATAAAACCGTTTTCCTATAAAGTAAATAAGTAAAATCCCGAGCATGAACTATTCTCTTCTATATTTTTTAGTCTCTTCAAAAACATGCTCCAGAATCGCTTTGTCCTGTTCGGTGAATTCCATGTTACGGCGTGCCATTACTACCTCGGCCACTTCAAAAGCTTTTTTGGTCAAGTAAGTGGTGAAACCACCGCTACCGCCCCAACTGAAACTGGGAACAAAATTTCTAGGGAAACCGCTGCCAAAAATATTGGCACTTACGCCCACAACGGTCCCGGTATTAAACATGGTATTGATGCCACATTTACTGTGATCGCCCATCATGAGTCCGCAAAACTGCAGTCCGGTTCTGGCAAAGCTCTCGGTTTGGTAATCCCATAGCCTTACTTCGGCATAGTTATTTTTAAGATTTGAGGTATTGGTATCGGCACCCAAATTGCACCATTCGCCTAAAACGGAATTGCCCAAATAGCCATCGTGACCTTTATTGGAATTGGCAAACATGACAGAATTGTTAATCTCTCCGCCGGCTTTACAACTGGGGCCAATGGTAGTTGGCCCATAAATTTTTGCGCCTATTTTAATAGTTGCCCCTTGGCAAAGTGCCAACGGCCCACGAATAATAGAACCTTCCATGATTTCAGAATTTCTACCAATGTAAATCGGACCTTTACTCGCATTGAGCGTAGTGAATTCCAGTTTTGCCCCTTTTTCGATAAAAATATTCTCGGGAGCAATAACATTGTTGCTCGACGGAATAGGCTGCGAACTTCTATTTTTTGTTATCAGCGTATAATCTTCCTGAATGGCTTCACCGTTTTTTGAGAAAATATGCCAAGCATGTTCAATCTTTACGATATCTTCAGTAAATTCAACAGCTTCATAATCATCAAAATCAATATCTTCCTGGGCTTCCTTAGCAAAAAAGGCAATAACATCTTCATCCTTAAAAATGGCCTGGTTTTCTTTTAAATCCTTAACCATTTCCACCAATTCCAAATTAGGGAGGTATGAAGCGTTTATCATTACATTTTCTTCCATTTCCACCATAGGAAATTTATCAGAAAGATAATCTTCAGTAACCGTTGTGGTTGTGGTATCTAAAAACGACTCCCATTTTTCCCTAATGGTTAGTATGCCAACACGTATATCGGCTACAGGTCTGGTAAATGTAAAGGGCAACAAGTTGTTGCGCGAGGGTCCATCAAAAAGAATATAATTCATAATAGCTGGTGTTGTAAACTACGGCAAAGGTTTTTAAAGTCCTTCACTTCGTTTTTTTGCACATTCAAATGTAGCTTAATTGTACAAAACAAAAAAGCCTTTCATTGCTGAAAGGCTTAAAAAATATATTGTTACTAAGATTATTTTTTAAACTTAGCGTATTTGTTTTTGAACTTATCGATACGACCGGCAGTATCAACCAATTTAGATTTACCAGTGTAGTATGGGTGCGATGTTCTGGAAATTTCCATCTTAACTAATGGATACTCAACACCGTCAACTTCAATTGTTTCATTAGTATCGGCAGTAGATTTAGTTAAAAATACATCGTCGTTAGACATGTCTTTAAACGCCACTACTCTATAATTTTCTGGATGTATACCTTTTCTCATCGCTAAATGCTTTTTATTCTTTTCAATTTTGGAAGTGCAAATTTAAGTATTTTTTACAAATGCGCAACACTTTTTTGTATTTTTTATTTCAACCACAAATGTAACGTTTTAGTATCTTTGGCCACTAACCTGTCAGCTAACAAAAACGAGCACAATATTATGGAAAAATCTTTGAAATCTATTGCCACCAATTACGGTTTGTATTTGGGTGTTGCACTATCGCTTATTACCGTTTTGGCCTACGCCATTAACATTGAGTTGCTGACCAATATGTGGCTGGGCATATTTATAATGATAGCCATTATTGTTTTTGGCATTATTTCGGTTGCCAAAACCAAACAAGCCCAAGGTGGTTATGCGAGTTTTAAACAGGCCTTTACTTCGTATTTCATAACCGTTCTTTTAGGGCTGGTAATTAGCACATTAGTTTCTTTCCTATTATTTAATGTTATCGATACCGAAGCTGCCGAAGTATTAAAACAAAAAACTATCGAGCAAACGGTTACCATGCTTGAAGGCTTTAATACGCCCACAGAAGTTATCGATCAAACGGTACAGCAAATAGAATCGCAAAATCAATATTCCATTGGCAACATACTAAAAGGTCTGGCTGGTTATTTGGTGCTTTTCAGTATAATAGGGCTTATTGTTGCCGCCGCGTTGAAAAAAAATAATCCGGACGCCGAATAATTCAGTACTTTTGGACTATTGAATTCAGAATCCATTTAAATGAACATATCTGTAGTTATACCACTACTTAACGAACAGGAATCTTTAACAGAATTACACGATTGGATTGTAAACGTTATGCAGTCCAATCGTTTTTCGTATGAAATCATTTTTATTGACGATGGCAGCACCGACGGTTCTTGGGAAACTATCTCCAAATTTTCTGAACAAAATGATAACGTAAAAGGTATTCGTTTTTTGAAAAACTTCGGAAAATCGCAGGCTCTCCACGCAGGTTTTGAAAAAGCCGAAGGCGATGTAGTCATTACTATGGATGCCGATTTACAGGACAGCCCCGATGAAATTCCCGAACTATATAATATGATAACCAACAGCGGTTTCGATTTGGTTTCGGGCTGGAAAAAGAAACGCTACGATTCGGTTATTTCAAAAAACATGCCGTCCAAACTCTTTAATTGGGCGGCACGGAAAACATCGGGTGTAAAACTAAACGATTTTAACTGCGGATTGAAAGCTTACAGAATTGATGTCGTAAAAAATATTGATGTCAATGGCGAAATGCACCGCTATATTCCCGTGCTTTCAAAAAATGCGGGTTTCACCAAAATTGGCGAAAAAGTGGTTCAGCACCAAGCCCGAAAGTATGGCGTCACCAAATTTGGGATGAACCGATTTATCCACGGCTTTTTAGATTTGATTACCATTTGGTTTTTATCGCGTTTTGGCAAGCGCCCTATGCACTTGTTCGGCGCATTGGGTTTTATTATGTTTGCCATTGGTTTTGCCTTTTCGGCCTATTTGGGCGTCGACAAATTGTTTTTAAACCCTAGCGGAAGGCTCATCACCCAGCGTCCGCAATTCTATATTGCCCTAGCCACAATGGTTATTGGCACGCAATTTTTTGTGGCCGGATTTTTAGGCGAAATCGTTCTTCGAAACAAATCCGATAAAAAACGCTATTTAATCAAAGAGAAATTGAATTTAAATTAAGATTTTTCAAACTATTTATTAACTTTAAAAACTTCATCCATCCGTAGGATGATTAACAGCTATTAATTAATTTTGATCTAAACTTTCAAGAGATTATGATACACATTGAACCCAAAATTTTAGAACGGATCAATGCTTGGCTTACTCCAGCATTTGATGAAAACACACAAACGACGATTAAAGAGAGTATTGCCAACAACCCGAAAGATATTCAAGAAAGTTTTTATAAAGATTTAGAGTTTGGAACAGGAGGAATGCGCGGTGTCATGGGCGTAGGCACCAACCGTATCAATAAATATACTTTAGGAAAAAGCACCCAGGGGTTAAGCAATTATTTACACAAGCAATTTCCTGGCGTGACTCCAAAAACCGTAATCGCTTATGATTGCCGCCACAACAGTAAAACTTTGGCCAAGGTTGTTGCCGATGTGTTTTCGGCCAACGGCATTGAGGTTTATCTTTTTGAAGATTTACGCCCAACACCAGAATTATCGTTCGCGGTAAGACATCTAAAATGCCACTGTGGAATTGTTTTAACGGCATCGCACAACCCACCAGAATACAATGGCTACAAGGTGTATTGGCAAGATGGGGGCCAATTGGTGCCACCACACGACAGCGCCGTAATTGATATGATAAACGAGTTGGACTACGCCGACATCAAATTTGAAGCCAATAACGATTTAATTCATTATATAGGAAAAACGGTTGACGGTGCTTTTGTTGATGCCTCGGTTGACAACGGATGCGTTGGCGCTACCCAAGCCGCTAAAGACGATTTAACCATTGTGTTTACTTCGCTTCACGGCACTTCGATAACGGCAGTACCTGAAACCTTAAAACAGGCGGGGTACAAAAACGTTCATATTGTAAAAGAACAGGAAGTACCCAATGGTGGTTTCCCAACGGTAAAATCGCCCAACCCCGAAGAGCCAGCGGCCCTAAAAATGGCTTTGGAATTGGCCGAAAAAGTAAATGCCGATATCGTTATTGGCACCGACCCCGACTGCGACCGTTTGGGTGTGGCCGTTCGGAATTCCGAAAATGAGCTGCAATTGCTCAACGGAAACCAAACCATGTTGATGATGACCGATTTCCTTTTGAAAAAATGGAAAAACGAAGGCAAAATAAAAGGCAAGGAATTTATTGCCACAACCATTGTTTCTACCCCAATGCTTAACCGATTGGCAGAAGCTTACGGTGTTGAAAATAAAATTGTACTTACCGGTTTTAAATGGATCGCCAAACTGATTCACGATTTCCCTGAATTAGATTTTATTGGTGGCGGCGAAGAAAGTTTTGGCTATATGGTGGGCGATTTTGTTCGCGATAAAGATGCGGTTACCTCAACATTATTGGCTTGCGAAATTGCAGCCATTGCAAAATCGAATGGCAGTTCGTTCTTTGAGGATCTTTTAAAACTATATACCGAGCACGGTTTCTATAAAGAAAAATTAGTATCGCTTACCAAAAAAGGGATTGAAGGCGCCGAGGAAATCAAGCAAATGATGACAGATGCCCGAAACAATACGTTAAAAGTCATCAACGGTTCAAAAGTGGTTCGTTTTGAAGACTATAGTTTATCAACATCTAAAAATATGTCCACGGGAGAAGAAAGCAAACTGGATATTCCAAAATCGAATGTTTTGATCTATTACACCGAAGACGGCAGCCAAGTGGCCCTGCGCCCCAGCGGTACAGAACCAAAAATAAAATTCTACGTAAGCGTAAATACCAAATTAAATAATGTTTCCGATTTTAAAAAGACCGAAGCCGAACTCGATGCCAAGGCCGAAGCCATTTTAAAAGACATGAAATTAATTTAATAACCCGTATCTTTGCTAAAAATTCACATGCTTTTATGGTTTCCATAAAAGCATGTTTTATAAATAGACAATTCTGGTTTAATGAATCATTTTTATAATATTTTAAGGTACGCCAAACCTTATAAAAGTTATGCTTTTGGGCATATTATTTCCAACGTGTTTTATGCACTATTCGGCACCCTGTCTTTTATCGCATTAATACCAATGCTCGATATTTTATTCGAAAAAAAGGACGAGGTTACCCAAATTGCCAAACCCGTTTACGATGGCATTGGCGGATTAAAAGACTACTACAAAGATTTTTTGGCTTACCATGTTAACCAATACGCCGAAAACGACCCGCAAAAAGCATTGCTATTGGTGGTTGGACTTATCATTTCCTTGTTTTTACTAAAAAACATTTTTGGCTATTTGGCCAATTATTTCATGGTGTTTTTAAGAAATGGCGTGGTACGCGATTTACGGAATGCCGTTTACACCAAAACGGTAGAACTGCCACTCTCCTACTTTTCAGAACAAAAGAAAGGTGATATTATGGCCCGTGTTACTAACGATGTGGCTACACTTCAATATTCCATGCTTCCGGTTTTGGAGCTTATTGCCAGAGAACCGTTAATGATTATTTTCACATTAATAGGTATGGTTATTTTGAGCGCCAAGCTTACCATTTTTGTGTTCATTTTTATTCCGATATCGGGTATTATTATTTCAAGAATCGGAAAGAGTTTAAAACGAAAATCAGATCGCGTTCAAAACGAACAGGGCGTAATTCTTTCTACTTTAGAAGAAACCTTAACCGGATTGCGCATTATTAAAGGTTTTAACGCCGAACAAAAATTCGACAATAAATTCAGGGAAAGTTCAAACCGATTTTACAACTTTTCGAACAAACTTTTGAACCGCCAAAACCTCGCCTCTCCAACCAGTGAATTTTTAGGCATTTTGGTAATTTCTATTTTATTGTGGTATGGAGGCCAATTGGTGTTGGTTGATGGCTCTTTGGATGGTAGTTCTTTTATCGCTTTTATGGGCTTAGCCTATAATATTATGGTACCGGCAAAGGCGATTTCTAGAGGACTTTACAACATCAAACAAGGAAATGCCGCAGCCGAGCGCATCCAAGAAATTATCGATACGCCAAACCCGCTGCGCGATAAACCAAATGCCATTGAAAAAACCGATTTCAATTCAGAAATTGAATTCAAAAACATTTCGTTTAAATATCAAGATGATTATGTCTTGAAGAATTTCTCGTTAACCATTCCCAAAGGAAAAACCGTGGCTCTAGTAGGGCAATCGGGCAGTGGAAAATCGACCATTGCCAACTTAATTACCCGTTTTTACCACGTTAATAAAGGCGAGATTTTAATTGACGGCATCAACATCAACAACATTACCACGAGTTCACTACGCAAACAATTGGGCATCGTTACCCAAGATGCCATTTTGTTTAACGATACCATAAAAAACAACCTTAAACTGGGGAACGAAAACGCCACGGACGAAGCGGTTATTGAAGCACTAAAAGTGGCCAATGCCTGGGAATTTGTAAAAGAACTGCCCCATGGCATCGATACCAACATTGGTGATGCAGGGAACAAACTTTCCGGAGGACAAAAACAACGACTGAGCATTGCACGTGCCGTGCTTAAAAGTCCGCCGATTATGATTTTAGACGAAGCCACATCGGCTCTCGATACCGAAAGCGAACGCTTGGTGCAGGTGGCACTGGAAAATATGATGAAAAACAGAACGTCCATTGTTATTGCCCACCGTTTGTCTACCATCCAAAACGCCGATGAAATTGTGGTACTCAACAAAGGTGAAATTGTTGAACAAGGCAAACACAATGCACTTATTGAACAAAAAGGTGTTTACCAAAAGCTGGTTGAAATGCAAAGCTTCGAATAAAGCTTTAGAAAACAAAAATTTTTACAAAAGAAAAAAGGATAGCGATTTGGGGGCGGCTATCCTTTTTTTGTTTTTGCTAGATTTGGGGCAATCCAACATTTATAAGTAGGTTTCTGGTACAAATATATGTCACAAATATTTATCCTACAAGAAAAAATACACTTAATCGAATTTTAAATACACTTCATCGATGTTTTTATTTGTAACATATTGATTTTAAACGTGTTTTATTTCAAAGAAAATTTCATTTAAACTTTTACTATTTTTATCAGTCTAAAATCAAACTATTTTAGTGATCGAGGAAGTACAACTGTTAGTACAATTAAAATCCGACAAGGATAAAGACGAAGCTTTTAGGGCATTGATTTCGCTCTACAAAGAACGGTTGTATTGGCATATCAGAAATATTGTGAAATCACATGACGACACTGACGATGTACTTCAAAACACATTTATAAAAGTTTATAAAAATATTCATAATTTTAAAGGAGAAAGCAAACTGTTTTCGTGGATGTACCGCATCGCTACTAATGAGTCGATTACGTTCATCAACAAAAATGCCAAGCGGTTACAAACCAGTAGCGAAGAAGTTCAGCAGCAGGTTATAAATAATTTAACTTCCGATGTGTATTTTGAAGGCTCGGATATCCAATTAAAATTGCAAAAAGCCATTGCCACATTGCCCGAAAAACAGCAATTGGTATTCAATATGAAATATTTTCAGGATTTGAAATACAAGGAAATTTCAGAAATATTGGAAACCAGCGAAGGGGCCTTAAAAGCCTCGTACCATATCGCCGTAAAAAAAATTGAAGACTATTTAACTAACAATTAAACCTTTATAAAAAAAAGTAGTCTTATAAATAGAATGAAAGACAACAAGTTACATAACATTAAAAACACCGGGTTTAAAGCTCCCGACAATTACTTTGATACTTTAGAAGACAGACTGTTTACTGAAGCCAAACTCAAAGCAAATGTTGGCGGCCCTGGTTTTGTTATGCCCGAAGGTTATTTAGACGGACTGGAAAATACCATTCTCAATAAAGTTCCGAAAACTGAGGAACCAAAAGTCATTTCTATTTTTAGCAAAAGAACTTTGGTTTACGTATCGAGCATCGCGGCTGCCATTTTGTTGCTTTTCAATTTATCGATTTTAGAAACCAAACCCACTACTTTTGATTCTTTGGACACCGAAACCGTTGAAAATTATATTTTAGAAGAAGATATTGGTAGCTACGAAATCAATGCTTCCCTTACGGCAGACGATTTTTATGTCGATAATTTCTCTGAAGAGACCATTGATGACGAATCTTTTGAAGACTATATTTTAAACGATGTTAACCTTGAAGACATAATGTTAGAATAATACAAGAACATGAAAAAGAAAATTCTCCCTATACTCATTCTTTTTATTTCTATCAATGCGTTTTCGCAACGCCACGATAAATTTAAAAAACTGAAAATCCCTTTTATCTCAGAACGCGTTAATTTAACAGCTGATGAAGCCGAAAAATTTTGGCCCATTTATAACGCTTACGAAGAAACCACTTCAAAATTAAGGCACGAAAACATTAGAGGATTGCACCGCGAAATAAAAGAAAACCGCGAATCGTTAACTGAAGCAAAAGCCAAACAACTTCTTGCCGATTTAACCAAGTACGAAAACCAATTGCACGCCGAGGAAGCCAAACTGATTAAACAACTAAAGCCTATCCTTTCTGACAAAAAAATCATTTTGCTGAAAATGGCCGAAGAGGATTTTAAAAAACGATTGTTTGACAGATACGTCGATAAAAAATTAAAACACCGCATGGAAAAAGAAAAGGACCAATAAAAGGTTCTTTTTTTATTCCCTAAATGTTAATTTTGAAATGCGTTCCGCGCCAGCAGCATACGCCACACTATCGTTTAAAAACCTAATGGTGTAAAACCCCTCGTCGCTTAAGTGTTTCCATGTTTCGCCGGCATCGTTGCTAAAATCGATGCCCTTAAAACCAATAGCCACCAATTCCTTTCCATTTCTGTTCGGAATATATTGCACACAACTTCGGTAACCCGGATTTTGGTTTTGCGCTACCAACTGCCAAGTTTTTCCACCATCGGTCGTTTTCATTTTGTTGGCTGAATTCGCATCCGGATTGGTATAATCGCCCCCAATAGCAAAACCATTCAGTTCATCATAGAAGTCGATGGAATAAATGCCCTCAGTGTCTTTTTCCTTAACAATAGGCGTATCGAAAACCTGCCAAGTTTTGGCTTTATCGGGCGAGTAATACACACGTCCAGCCGTGGTAGCCACCCAAGTGTGATCGCCCACAATGGCAATATTGGTATCGCTGGCGGCAAAAGCACCTTCGTTTTCAATACCTTTTGGCAATTCATCGCAAGTCAATTTTGTCCAAGTTTCGCCAGCATCACGGGTTACGATAACACTTAAACAACCATCGGTAGAATCGCCAATGGCGATGCCTTCCTCGTCGTTCCAAAAATCCATAGAATCGTAAAAGGCTTTGGGGTGGTTTTCTTTGTAAACCAACATTCCATTTTTGTACAGTTCAACAGGAGTTCCAATAGAAAGATAAAAAAAGTTATCATTCTGGATAGCGCAAGACCTAAAGCGGGATTCTGAACTTCGTAATAATTCAATTTCATTTATCTCTTTTAACCCATCAAAGAATAAGGAATACTGCTTCCCAACAGAAGAAATGCCTAATAACCTCTCTTCATTCAACTCTATAGCCCTAACATTCAAAAGCGAATCTTTTAAAAGCGTTTCAATTTCAACCATATTAAAAATTCGAGGAATAAAATCGCTCTTCTTCCCGCAGGAAACACAGTATACCAAAGCTAACAGACCAACAAAAAATGATTTCATAGATACTAATTTTCGGAAAAGATAAACCTATTCATCTAATTAATAAAACATTCGTGAATTCATGGCAATTAACGTAACTTTGCCTGCTTAAATTTCAGTTTATGGTAAGACTGCTTACTGCGACTGAAAACTGATTACTAAAAAAATGCGACTACACAGAAATTTATGCTTTGCGGTTATTGATGGATTGACCGATATTTTTAACGAAGGAAACTATGCCGACAAAGTGATACAGCAATTATTAAAACGCGATAAACGTTGGGGCGCTCGCGACCGTGCTTTTGTGGCCGAAACCACTTATGATATTGTCCGTTGGAAACGCCTTTACGCCGAAATTGCCGAAGTAAAAGAACCGTTTGATCGCGACAATCTGTGGCGCCTTTTTGCCGTTTGGGCCACTTTGAAAGGCATCAAATTACCGGATTGGAAGTATTTTGAAAATACCCCAACCCGAAAAATAAAAGGCCGTTTTGATGAGCTTTCTAAAATTAGAAAATTCCGTGAGTCCATTCCCGATTGGATTGACGAAGTGGGCGCAAAAGAATTGGGCAATGCTGTATGGACCAAAGAAATTGCCATGCAAAACGAACAGGCCGATGTTATTCTGCGCGTCAACACCTTAAAAACGACCAAAGAAAAACTGCAAAGTATTCTTTTTGATGAAAATACTATTGAAACCGAATTTGTAAAAGGCTACCCATCGGCATTAAAACTAAAGGAACGTGCTAATGTTTTTGTAACCGATGCTTTTAAAAACGGACTTTTTGAAGTTCAGGATGCCTCCTCGCAATTGGTCGCCGATTTTCTGGATGTAAAACCCGGAATGAAAGTAGTGGATACCTGTGCCGGTGCGGGTGGAAAAACCCTGCATTTAGCGGCTTTAATGCAAAATAAAGGGCAGGTTATTGCCATGGATATTTACGAAAGTAAACTTAAAAAGCTTAAAATTCGTGCTAAGCGCAATGGGGTTCACAACTTCGATATGCGCGTAATCGACTCTACCAAACCCATAAAGAAACTGCATAGCAAAGCCGACCGTGTTTTGATCGACGCCCCCTGCTCAGGATTGGGCGTGCTACGTCGCAACCCCGATGCCAAATGGAAATTGGAGCCCGAGTTTTTAGACCGCATTCGTGTAACCCAACAAGAGGTGCTGCAACAATATTCAAAAATGGTAAAACCCGGCGGAAAACTGGTTTACGCTACCTGTTCGGTACTCCCTTCGGAAAACCAAAATCAGGTGGAAGCCTTTTTAAAGACAGACGTTGGTGCCGATTTCAATTTTGTAAAAGACAAAAAAGTATTCGCCCACGAAAGTGGTTTTGATGGGTTTTATATGGCGCTTATGGAACGGAAAGCCTAGTTATTCGCGTCATTCTGAACTTGTTTCAGAATCACATTAATTACTAACTCTTTTTTAACAAGAGGCCTAAATAGCGCTTCGACTGCGCTCAGCGTGACAATTCAAGTTGACGAAAACTATAAAAATTCAGTTTTTAAATCTTCTTCCGTATTTTTGAATCATGCAAAACGATTTAAAAATCCACCTTTCAGGGATATTGAATGAAGACATTTGCAGTATGTCACCTGTTCACGGTGGCGATATTTCAACGGCTTATAAAATTGAAACGGCCACAAATGCCTATTTCCTAAAAACCAACCAAGCTTCATCCGCATTAACCATGTTTGAAATTGAAGCCAACGGACTCAACTTAATTGGCAGTACCAATACCATAAAAACCCCTAAAGTTTTGTTTTGTAATCGTTTTGGCAACCATGCTTTTCTTTTAATGGAATTCATTGAAAGCAAATCACCTTCCGCCAAAGATTTTGAACATTTAGGCCAACAACTCGCCCAATTACACCAATGTTCTTCTAAAAATTTTGGACTGGAAACCGACAATTTTATTGGCAGTTTGCCACAAAGCAACACGCAACACAGCAATTGGGTCGATTTTTATATTCACGAACGGTTGCAACCCCAGTTTAAATTGGCACATCAAAAACATTTGCTTACTTCCTCTGAAATTCCTTCGGTTAAAAAAATGAACAATTCTCTATCTCCTTTATTCAAAAACATCAAACCGTCGCTATTGCATGGCGATTTGTGGAGTGGCAATTATTTAATTTCAAAAGATGGCACACCATATTTAATAGACCCCGCCGTGTATTTCGGACACAACGAGGTTGATATTGCCATGAGCAAATTGTTTGGCGGTTTTGGCGAGAGTTTTTATCAATCTTATGTTGAAATCTTTCCGTTTTCAGACGAAACTTCAGCCCGAATCGACATTTACCAATTGTATTATTTGTTGGTTCACCTCAACTTATTCGGAAATTCTTACCGAAATTCGGTTAAAACCATTTTAGAGAAATACTTTTAATTTTCGGTGTTAAAATCCTGTTCGTAACCCTTTCAAAAATCGAAAATCCGAGATCTACAATCTAAAATAAAAACGTATTTTTGCATTTTCAAATACATTTACAAACCCGTACATAATGATTCATTTCTTTGGAAACGTAACCGGCAAAGTGTTTGCCGTACAAACAACAAAAGAATTATCAACCGAAACCATTTCTAAACTAACATGGTTATTTGGCAACCAGCCTAAAATAGAGCAAGCATCATTGGATGCTTTTTTTGTTGGACCACGTGCTGCAATGATTACCCCTTGGAGTACCAATGCTGTGGAAATCACCCAAAACATGGGGATTTCTGACATTATTCGAATTGAGGAATTCCAAGCCGTTTCGGAAGATTTTAAGGATTTCGACCCGATGATTTCTGAAAAATTCAACGGACTGAATCAAGAATCATTTACCATAAACATCAAGCCGGAGCCTATTCTGGACATTGAAGATATTGCCGCTTACAACATTCAGGAAGGGCTTTCATTGAGCGACGAAGAGGTTGAATATTTAGAAGGTGTTGCCAAGAAAATTGGTCGCCCGTTAACCGATTCTGAAGTATTTGGGTTTTCACAGGTAAACAGTGAGCACTGTCGCCATAAAATTTTTAACGGCACATTTGTAATTGACGGCGAGGAAAAACCGACGTCACTATTCAAGTTGATCCGTAAAACTTCGGAAACCAACCCGAACGATATTGTTTCGGCCTATAAGGACAACGTAGCCTTTATTAAAGGCCCAAAAGTAGAGCAGTTCGCTCCAAAACGTGCTGACGTTCCTGAATTTTACCAAACCAAAGATTTCGATTCTGTAATTTCGCTTAAAGCGGAAACCCACAACTTCCCAACCACGGTTGAGCCTTTTAACGGTGCAGCAACGGGTTCGGGTGGCGAAATTCGCGACCGTTTGGCTGGCGGAAAAGGTTCTTTGCCTTTGGCAGGAACAGCGGTTTACATGACGTCGTATTCGCGTTTGGAAGACAACCCATTCGACTCCGCTCAGGGCAGGCCTTGGGAAAAAGCGATGGACGAGCGCAAGTGGTTGTACCAAACTCCCATGGATATTTTAATAAAAGCTTCAAACGGCGCTTCCGATTTTGGCAATAAATTCGGTCAGCCGTTAATCTGCGGTTCGGTGTTAACGTTCGAGCACGAAGAAGATGCCAGAAAACTTGGCTTCGACAAAGTAATCATGCAAGCCGGAGGTATTGGTTACGGAAAATCTGAACAAGCCTTAAAAGACACCCCAAAAACAGGCGATAAAGTCGTTATTCTAGGTGGCGAAAACTACCGTATTGGTATGGGTGGTGCCGCGGTATCAAGTGCCGATACGGGTGAATTTGAATCGGGCATTGAACTGAATGCCGTACAGCGTTCTAATCCCGAAATGCAAAAACGTGCAGCCAACGCCGTTCGTGGTATGGTAGAAAGCGATGAAAACCATATTGTTTCCATTCACGATCATGGTGCTGGAGGACACTTAAACTGTCTATCGGAATTAGTTGAAGAAACCGGTGGGCATATCGATTTGGATAAACTTCCCGTTGGCGACCCCACCCTATCCGACAAAGAAATTATTGGTAACGAATCCCAAGAGCGTATGGGATTGGTTATTTCTGAAAAACATATTGACACGCTTCAAAAAATTGCCGACCGTGAGCGTTCGCCCATGTATACCGTAGGCGATGTTACCGGCAATAATCGCTTTACTTTCGAGAGCAAAACCAACGGGCACAAACCGATGGATTTGGCTATGGAAGACATGTTTGGCAGCTCGCCAAAAACCTATATGTACGATAAAAAGGTTACTCGAAATTATGCTGATGTGACTTACAATCCTGATAATTTCAACAACTATCTGGAGCAAGTATTACAACTTGAAGCTGTTGCGTGTAAAGACTGGTTGACCAATAAAGTAGACCGTTGTGTTGGCGGAAAAGTAGCCAAGCAACAATGTGTTGGTCCGTTGCAAATTCCATTGAACAACGTTGGTGTTATGGCATTGGATTTTAAAGGCAAGGAAGGTATCGCTACATCTATTGGGCATTCACCTATTTCGGGATTAATCAATCCGGTAGCTGGAAGCAGAAATTCCATCACCGAAGCTTTAACCAACATTATTTGGGCGCCACTAAAAGATGGATTAAAAAATGTATCGCTATCTGCAAACTGGATGTGGCCTTGTAAAAACGAAGGTGAAGACGCGCGCTTATACGAAGCGGTTGAAGCGGTTTCAGAATTTGCTATCGATTTGGGTATCAACGTCCCAACCGGAAAAGATTCACTTTCCATGAAGCAAAAATACCCTAACGAAGAGGTTATTTCTCCGGGAACCGTAATCATTTCGGCTGCAGCTAACTGTATCGACATAAACAAAGTAATTGAGCCTGTATTCCAAAAAGGAGCAGGAAGTATATACTACATCAACCTATCTCAAGATTGTTTTAAATTAGGCGGAAGCTCATTTGCCCAAGTAGTGAACAAAATTGGAAAAGACACTCCAAATGTTCAAAACGCCGGGTATGTTAAAACGGTTTTTAACACCATTCAGCAATTAATTTTAGAGGAAAAAATTGTTGCGGGCCATGATGTGGCATCGGGTGGATTAATCACAACGCTTTTAGAATTGTGTTTTGCCGACAATAATTTAGGTGCTGAATTAAACTTAACTGCTCTGGCTGAAAATGATTCAACTAAAGTATTGTTTGCTGAAAATGCAGGTTTGGTTATTCAATCGAAAGACGCTTCAATCGAATCTGTATTATCTGAAGCCAACATTGAATTCTTCAACATTGGTAACGTTGCCGAAAGCGATAGCTTAATCATCAGCAACGGAAATGACACGTTCAACTTGTCTGTTTCTAAATGGCGTGATACTTGGTTCAAAACATCGTTCTTATTAGACCAAAGACAAACGGCGAATGGTTTAGCGCAAAACCGTTACGATAATTATAAAAATCAACCATTACAATACAGTTTCCCGAGTCATTTTACTGGGAAGTTAAAAGATGTGGTTTCTGTTCCTCTCAACCACCAAAAGCCAAAAGCAGCCATTCTTCGTGAAAAAGGAAGTAACTCCGAACGCGAAATGGCCAACGCCATGTACTTGGCTGGGTTTGATGTAAAAGATGTACACATGACCGATTTAATTTCTGGTCGTGAAACATTGGAAGATATTCAGTTTTTAGGTGCTGTTGGTGGATTCTCAAACAGTGACGTTTTGGGTTCTGCGAAAGGTTGGGCCGGAGCTATTAAATACAACGACAAAGCGAATGAAGTGATTAAAAATTTCTTCAAACGAGATGACACTTTATCAGTTGGTATTTGCAATGGTTGCCAATTGTGGATGGAATTAGATTTAATCAATCCAGAACACGATGTTCATGGCAAAATGCTCCACAACGATTCGCACAAACACGAGAGTTCGTTTACATCGGTAAAAATTCAAGAAAACAATTCGGTGATGCTCTCCAACTTAGCGGGAAGCACCTTGGGGGTTTGGATTTCACATGGGGAAGGTAAATTCAGTTTACCAAAAGCAGAAGACCAATACAACATTGTTGGTAAATACGCTTATGCGGAATACCCACACAACCCCAACGGATCGGATTATAACACCGCCATGATGTGCGATAAAACAGGACGCCATTTGGTAACCATGCCACATATCGAGCGTTCTATTTTCCAATGGAACTGGGCCAATTATCCAACAGGAAGAAAAGACGAAGTTTCTCCTTGGGTTGAAGCTTTTGTTAATGCCCGAAAGTGGATTGAAAACAAAAAATAACAATACAAAAAAACGCTATCAATTTAAGTTTTGATAGCGTTTTTTTATTTTGGGATTCACGGTTATTTTTTAGGGTATTGTCTTTTAATATTCCGAATAAGATCTTCCAGTCCATTAAGCTTTAGTTCGTAAACCTGTTTCAACATATCGCCTAATTTTCCTTGGGGAAAACCTTTGCTGTGATACCAAACCACATAATGTTCGGGCAAATCAATCAGGTAACGCCCTTCATATTTCCCGAAAGGCATTTTGGTATGGGCCAAATCGATTAAAAACTGTTTATCGGGAAGCATACTATTGCTTTACTTCAACGATAGATAAGTTATCGTACTTCACCAAGTAAACAGAATCGTTGTAGTAACCGCCCATCAACTCTTTTTTATAGGCAAACTTATTTTCGATGTACTCGGTTAATGGCGCATGCTTTACAGACAAATACAAATCGCTTGAAGACACTAATCGCAACACCACATCCATGGTTAAATCGAAGCCTTTGACTGCTTTGTTATTTGGAGTAATTCGATAGGTATCGTTATATTTCTTTAAGAAAATTTTATGGTCGCTTTCATTATAGGATTTAGACCCCGTTGCAAAATGAAACTGAAGTTTAGACAAATGGGTGTTGTTTATTTGGTCGCCTTCAAACGCCGAATTCAAACGGGTAGTAACCAGTACTATTTTTCGCGCTTCTTCTTCGTCATTTCCATTTCTAATCAATGAAGCCAAAACACTGATAACATTAGCTGCAAAGCCTTCATTTTGGGTTTCTAAAAACACGATGTTTTTTCCGGGTTTCAATGCATTTTCAATATCCTCGCGCGTTACAAAAAATTCATCTTTTCCGTCCTTATTTTTTCTGGAAAGCACTTGTTTGGCTCGTCCGAATTCCTGTTTCAGTTCATTCGATATCGTTGTATTTTTTGTATCGTGAACAATGATAATATTGGATGATAACGAATCGGTCTTTACAAAATTGATTACCTTAGCTTTCAACAGTTCATCTGAAGGTCGGGCTTGGAATACGTTATCATAAAGCTTTAAATTAGTGCCAATGGGCGACACCACCGGGATGTGGAACTTTCTTAAATCTGAGGCAGCACGTTCAAAATTTCTTCCAGTTAATGGGCCAATAACCGCATCAATATTTTCAAAATCATTTTCTTTTATAATACGCGATACTTCAGCAGTTTCATTTTTGGTATCGTAAACATCCAACTTCAGCGAAATCCCTAAAGTTTTCAATGAATCGACAGCCATTAAAACCCCCGAATAAAAATCTAAAGAGGTATTCAAATAAGGGTCGTTTTTTATGCTTTGCTTGGTATCGGCAACCGAATCGAAATCCACGCGATTTAACCTAAAAGGCAGCATAATGGCGATACGTTTGGTGCTAAAATCTGAAATGCTATCTACCAAATTAATTGTTTCCGAAATAGAAAAATTATCAGTAGTCGCCGTGTAGGGAATTTTTAAAATCATGCCCTCTTTTAAGCCACTTTCCTTTAGTCCCGGATTTAACTTTTCAAGGTCTTCCTGCTCTAAACCTAATTTCAGCTTTAAGCGATAAAAACCTTCCTTGGGCAATACTTTATAGTACCCATATTTTTCATCTACTGTTTTCACATCTTCAGTAGAAAGGTTAGGTACATTGATTTCTTCACCAACTTTTAAAACTTCGGGCATTCCTGGATTTAGAGCCTCCAATTCGTTTACTGATATTCCAAATTTATAGGCAATACGCCATTTCCCTTCTTTGGGTTTTACAGTGTAAGTTTTGGTGGTTTCGGCCACCTCAACGGTTTCTGTAGTTTTGTAAACTGGTATTTGGATTCTGTCGCCTTTTCTTAACGGATTGGCATACAAAAAGGAGTTGTGCTTTTTTATATCCTCTTCTGTTACATTGTATTCTTTTGCCAAACTGTACAAAGTTTCCTTTCGTTTGGTTTTATGTTCTTTAAATCCTTGGAGTTCTTTGGTTACGGTAACTTTGGGCTGCTTTGCCTTTGATATCGGGATAATGAGAATGGTATTAGCCTTTAATCCCTTTTTGGCATCTGGATTGAGTTCGTAAATATCATAAGGCGAAACAAAATATTTTTTTGAAACCTCTTCGATAGTCTCGCCTGCCTTCACTTTATGTGTGCTGAAATTTTGTGCATTTACAGATGAAAAACCGAATACTACTACTAGAATAAAAGCTAAAAGAAATCTACTCATACCGTTTAATTGAGAAAACATAAATATAATAAAAACACCAACCGTTTTGGTTATATACGTTGATTGTTATTTAAAAAGACGACTTTAAAATACCTTCTTTCTAAATAACAATCATACAATGTGCCAAAAGGCGGTTAAGTCAAAACAAATTGACTATTCCCACTCAATGGTGGCGGGTGGCTTCGAACTGATGTCGTACACTACCCTATTAACGCCTTTTACTTTATTTATTATATCGTTTGATGTTTTTTGAAGGAATTCGTATGGCAAATTTACCCAATCGGCGGTCATGCCATCGGTGCTTTCAACAGCTCTCAATGCCACACATTTTTCGTACGTACGCTCATCTCCCATAACGCCAACACTGTTTACCGGAAGTAACATCGCTCCCGCTTGCCAAACTTTATCGTATAGTCCCCAAGATTTTAATCCATTGATGAAAATCGCATCCACCTCTTGTAGAATCCTTACTTTTTCTGCAGTAATGTCGCCTAAAATTCGAATACCCAATCCTGGCCCCGGGAACGGATGGCGACCCAAAAGTTCTGGGTCGATCCCCAAGGTTGCTCCTACTCGTCTTACTTCATCTTTAAAAATAGCACGTAAAGGCTCTACGATTTTAAGCTTCATAAAATCTGGCAATCCGCCTACGTTATGGTGACTTTTTATAGTGGCCGAAGGGCCGCCGGTAGCCGACACACTTTCAATAACATCGGGGTAAATGGTACCTTGTGCCAACCATTCCACATCTTTCAATTTATGGGCTTCATCATCAAACACCTCGATAAACGCATTACCAATGGCTTTACGTTTTTTCTCTGGGTCTTCAATGCCTTTCAATGCGGCCAAAAATCGCTCGGAAGCATCTACTCCTTTTACGTTAAGCCCCATGCCTTCGTACTGCTTTAGTACGTTTTCAAATTCATTTTTACGAAGCAGACCGTTATTAACGAATATACAATACAGGTTTTTACCTATGGCCTTGTTTAAAAGTACGGCAGCCACGGTAGAATCCACGCCTCCGGAAAGCCCTAAAACGACTTTTCCATCGCCTACTTTTTGCTGAATGGCTTCAACGGTTTCTTCAACAAAAGACTGCGGCGTCCAATCTGGGTTCAATCCGGCTATTTTCACCAAAAAGTTTTCCAACAATTGTTTTCCGTCGGTTGAATGATATACTTCAGGGTGAAACTGAATGGCATAAGTGGTTTCGCCTTCAATTTTATAGGCGGCATTTTCCACATCGTGCGTGCTAGCAATTAGCACCCCATTTGTAGGTAATTCTTTTATGGTATCGCTATGGCTCATCCAAACTTGACTGCCCGAAGTAATATTTTCAAAAAAGGTTTCATCCTCCTTCACATAAGATAAATTAGCTCGACCATACTCACGCGTGTTTGAAGGCGCTACATTTCCACCAGAAAAATGGGCCAAATATTGGGCACCATAGCAAACGGCCAACATGGGTTTTTTACCGCGTATGTTGCTTAAATCGGGATGCAAAGCATCTTCACCCCTAACGGAATTGGGACTACCAGAAAGGATTACGGCCTTGTATTCTTCAATGTTTGACGGAATTTTGTTGAATGGATGTATTTCGGAGTAAATGTTGAGTTCCCTAACTCTACGGGCAATAAGCTGTGTGTATTGCGATCCGAAGTCTAAAATAAGTACCTTATCGTGTTGCATGCGCAAAAATAACGATTGATTTTATATTGAAAAATTATAGCCTTATGTTTTTTGAACAAATTCTACTCCATCGAATCTAAAATCATTTGGATATCCTTTTCGGTGGTATCGGGATTGATAAAACAGAACCGCGACACGGTTTCGAAGGTATCTCCATTTTTCCATTTTGTTGGAGTTACTAACGCAAATCCCGATTTATGGTTTTCGTAAGTCCAGTGTTTATAGTCCTCTGGTTGCCAACCAATCCTCCTAAAAAGCACACAGGATAGGCTCGGTTCTCTTACCAACTCAACATTGGGATTCTCTTCAATCATTTTTCCTGCAATTTGTGCCAACTCCAATCCGCGCTCTACGGCAACTTTATAACTATCGGTACCGTGGGTAGCCAACGAAAACCAAAGTGGCAATCCTCTAACCCGGCGCGTTAACTGTATTTGATAATCTGTTGGATTGAAACCGTGCGCCCCTTCGTCCTTAAAGATATCCAAATACGAGCCTTGTTGCGAATGGGCTTCCTTGGCCAATTCTGGTTTTTTGTAAATTACGGCTCCGCAATCGTAAGGCGAGAACATCCATTTATGCGGATCGATGGTAATGCTGTCGGCCCGTTCAATGCCATTGAACAAATGCCTTGCCGAATCGGCCACCAAAGCCCCACCTCCATAGGCAGCATCAACATGAAACCATAGCTTCTCTGTTTCGCAAACCTCAGCAACGCCTTCTAAATCGTCAATAATTCCGGCATTGGTCGTTCCGCCGGTGGCCACCACCGCAAATAAACGCTTTCGTTGGTGAAAGGTCAGTCCGTCTATCGTTTTTCTTAAATCATCTCCGGTAAGTTTTTCTTCGGTATCTACCAATAAAATATCCACATCGGCCACCTTCGCCATCGCTTTTATGGACGAATGCGCACCAATGGAAGTAATTATCAAACCTTTTTCGCGCTTATAAGTATCATCACATCGCCAAAATTCGCGGGCCGTAACAATAGCCGACAAGTTTGCGGCCGTTCCGCCACTGGTAAACACGCCAAAAGCGCCGTTGGGCAATCCGGTTAGTGACACCATCCAGCGCATGGCCTCATTTTCACAAAAAATACCGCCCGCACCTTCCATCCAGTATGCGCCGTGAATGCTCGATGCCGAAGTCACCAAATCGAACATTATTGCTGCTCGGGTGGGCGATGCTGGCACAAAGGCCAAATTTCGTGGGTGATCTACAGGCACATTGGCTTTCGACAAATATTTACGCCATAACTTAAAGGCATACTCGCCGCCAATCCCCTCGGGCGTTACGGTTTCGCCGACCAATGCTTTTAGCTCTTCTTCCTTTTTGGGTTTACCAATAGGATGTTCAACGGCCGAAATTCTATTGATGGCATATTTCATCACATCCAAGGTCATTTCAACCAAGTCAATATCTATTTTGTGCATAACTATAAAGTGAGAATTGAAAATTCGCCTTTTAGCGGCTCTAAACTTTCAATTAAATTTGGAATTAAACGCGCGCCATATTCCAAATAAAATTCTGAGAAATTGGCGTTGCGCTCTTGTAAACTTTTGTTCGGGAATAATTCGTTCTGAATATCGGTCATTCGTAAAACCTCATCAGAAAGTTTTCGTTTTTGGGCTTTCAGCAGCCGCTTTTCAAGATGCTCCAGTCCTTTTATCTGTTTTGTTTCCTGTGCACTTACCGCCCCCAAAAACGATTTATCGGTTTTTGTGGCCAATTGGTACAGTGCTTCAAACTGTTGTTTTAAGTGTTCTTTTTGGTTTGAAAAATCGATATCAATATTCGAAATGTCACGTACCTTTTTATTTATGAACGAATCCCGCTTCAGAAAAATGTCTTCAGAAGAAATATCTAATTTTTGAAGCTTTTTGAGTTGATTTTCAGACTGAATCAACACCGAATTCCTCAACAACAGCATCGGAAACGGTACATTTACCTGTTCAAAAAACTGCTTTAATTGAAACCAGTATGCCAGCTCGCCACCGCCACCAATGTAGCAGAGGTTTGGCAAAATCACTTCTTGGTACAGCGGGCGCATAATTACATTTGGCGAAAAACGCTCAGGCACCTCATTGAGGTGTTTTAGCATCTCACTCTTGCTCCAAGAAAGGTCTGTATTTAAAACTTTATAAACTCCATCCGGATAGCTGTCGGAATCTAAAACAATGCGCTCACGTAAATTTTCAGTTAGGTAAAACAGATTGATTTCGCGAGGGTTCACCTGAATTTTATAATTTTCGGGAAGTTGATTAATCTGTGCATTAGTTTCTGTTACCTGTTTAAAAGAGGTCTGTTCGAACAATTCCTGCTCAATAAACGGCACAAACTGCTTTTTTAAATCGGCATCATTTCCATCAACAATTACCAATCCGTAGTCCTTGAACAGCTCGTTGGCCAAATATCGGGTGGCGTCGGTTAAATTATCGTGTTTTAAATAGGCTTCATTAAAAAGGCGCTTTAAAAATTCGGCATTTTTACTCGGTCCCAAATCTTGCGAAAACAAATTAAAAACCGCCTCTAAACCTTCGGTAGAAAGTTCGCCCACAGCGCCGCTGGCATTTTTATTCCAATGGATTTTTTTTCCATTAAAATTGAAATAATTAATTTCTTCAAAATCGTGGTCTTCTGTTGCCATCCAATACACGGGCACAAAATTGAAATCGGGATAGGCTTTCTTCAATTCGCAGGAAAGGTTTATGGCCGAAACAATTTTATAGAGAAAATAAAGTGGCCCCGTAAATAAGTTAAGTTGATGCCCCGTAGTAATCGTAAAAGTACCCGAAGACTTTAAGGTTTCAATATTTTGAAGCGTTTTTTCTGAAGCCTCAACCGAACTGTACTGTTTTTTTAAAGCGGAAACCAAAATTGCTCTCGATTCAGCTGTAAAAAATCGCTCCTTTTCTTCAATTTGATTTTTAAAATTTCCCAGTTTCGGAAACCTGTTATAAAATGGCTTCAACTGTGGGTTTTCATCTAGATAATCACAGATTAGCGGAGAAAAATAGCCTGTTTTACGAAACGTTATTGAATTGTGCTGCATGCTTCGGTTTAAAATCGTGTAAATATAAGGCTATTCTACTTTTTGAAATCTAAAAATAACGTTAAGAGTTCAACCCGACAGTTTTTAATGTCTCCATAAAAGCGCACCCCATAACACCATTAATCAACTGAACATCAGAAACCTATTGCAAAAATGTGATTTTTTTAGTATCTTAAGATATTATTTCACCGAAAACAATTGCCATGCGATACTCCATTTTTTTTCGATTTATCTGGACCTTAGCATTATTTTTAATGTTTAGCGGAACTGCTTTTACCCAAACCGAAGACAACTTTAAAGCCATTCAAGGCAAAGTTGTTGATGCCGATACTAACGCCCCTTTAACTTTTACCGATATTGTTATTGACGAAACGAATATTAGCACAGTAACGAACGGACAGGGTGAATTCTTATTAAAAATTCCAGAAGCTTATTTAGATGGTTTTATAAAAGTTTCACATTTGGGTTACGAAAAAATGACCGTGAGCATATCATACCTCGAGGACAACGAAAAAATAAAACTCACCCCCGTCCCTACAAAACTTAATGAAGTAAGCCTAATTGCCTTGCCAAACCAAGATGCCCGCGAGTTAGTTATTAATACCTTAAAAAAGAAAAGCTCGATTTACAACAATAACAATACGCTAATGACTGCATTTTATCGGGAAACGATAAAAAAGCGTCGTAAAAATGCCTCACTTTCGGAAGCTGTGGTAAAAATACATAAACAACCTTACAACAATTTTAGAAACGACCACATTGAATTGATTAAGGCCAGAAAAAAAACCGACTACTCGAAACTAGACACCATTGCCCTTAAATTGCAAGGCGGACCGTTTAGCAACCTTTACACCGACATTATTAAATATCCAGAGTATATTTTTACTGAAGAAAGTTTGCCCTTGTATCAATTTAGTTTTGACCACCCCACAACCGTAAACAACGACCTTGTATATGTTGTTGATTTCAAACAGAAAAAACATATTCCAACTCCGCTTTATTACGGGAAGCTATATATTGATGCCAAAACCTTGGCCCTAACCAGTGCCGTTTACAGTTTAAATGTTTCCAATAAAGACCTATCCAGCCAAATGTTTGTGCGTAAAAAACCAAGAAAAGTTGACGTACAGCCCAAAGAAGCAAACTACAGAGTAAATTACCGCACCCAAAATGGCAAATGGCATTACGCCTACAGTAATATATCGCTTACGTTTAAAGTTAACTGGAAGGGTAAATTATTCAACAGCACATATACCCTTAGCAGTGAAATGGCCATAACCGATTGGGAAATAAAAGACCCCGCGCTGGCCAGAAACAAAAGTACGCTTTTAAGACCGTCAACCATTTTAACCGAAAAGGCATCTGGCTTTTCCGACCCTAGATTTTGGGGCGAATACAATATAATTGAGCCCGAAAAATCTATTGAATCGGCCATAAAAAAAATACAGCGACAATTAAAGCGCACCTAAATATTTACTACATTTATCAATAAACTTTTTGAATTTTGATAGATTTTTTCCTGAGCAGTGACGCTATAATGGCCTTGCTAACCCTTACGTTTTTAGAAATTATTTTAGGGATTGACAATATTGTTTTCATCTCTATTATCGCAAATAAATTACCAGAGCATCAACAATCGAAAGCCACAAAAATCGGATTGATCTTAGCCATGGTACAACGTGTTGTGCTTTTATTTTTTGTTAGCTTTTTAGTGAGTTTAAAAGAACCGTTTTATACCATAAATTCTTCTTGGTTACAAATAGCCATAAGCTGGCAGGCAGTGATATTATTTGTTGGCGGACTGTTTTTAATCTACAAGAGCACCTCTGAAATCCATGAAAAAGTAGAGCACCCAAAACACGATCAAAACCAACTTAACGAGAAAAAACTAAATAGCCTTTCGCAAGGCTTGGTTCAAATATTGATAATCGATTTTATCTTTTCAATCGATTCGATTTTAACCGCCGTAGGAATGACCAATGGGCTACACCCCAACAACAACTACACTTTGGTTTTAATGATAATTGCAGTAGTAATCTCTATTATTATCATGATTGCGTTTGCCAACCCCATTCGAGAATTCATAAAAAAACATCCGAGTATGCAAATATTGGGCTTGGCGTTTTTAATATTAATAGGTTTTATGCTGATAACAGAAGCAGCTCATCTTTCGCATACGAAATTGTTTGGAAACGAGGTGGGCGCCATACCAAAAGGCTATCTTTACTTTGCTATTGCGTTTTCGTTGTTTATTGAATTCCTGAATTTTAGAATCAATAAAAACGCAAAAAAAATCTAAAACAGCGAGGTTTGCCCTTCACTATCCATATCAAAATCATCATTTCCGTTTTCTTTATCGGAATTGGAAGATTCTTGACTTTCATTGGCTGAAACCTTGGAAGACACATCGGTTTCATCAACCACTTCCAGGTCATCGGCGTGTACTTCTTCAGGGGCTTCGTATGGCAACGGATCCAACAAATTAATTTGGTTCACTTTATCTTTGGTAAGTTGATTACCCAAAGCTGAAATCCCTTTAATAGCGATAAATTCTTCCAAGTTGATTTCTAAATTATCCTTTCTGTCTTTTCCGCGTTCTTTGGCAAAAACCACTTCGGCCATCGGTTTCCAATCGGTCGAAACAATTTCCAATTGCGAATTGGGGTGATCTGAAATAAAGGATTCTTCCTTACCTTCCTGCTCGATTAAAAAACGCTTAACGTAGTAAAGTTCTTTTTCCCCATTGTAATAGATGGCCGAAATAGGCTTTTTTGGAACCCATTTTTCCATAACAATCATATCGTCATCAAAATGCATCGTCACTTCGGGAGTAACCGTTTTTACCATTCCGGTTTGATCAATAATCAACAGCTTGTCTTCGCCCCTAAATTCGCCAATCAGTTCGCCGCGTCCATCTAAATTCAAACGCTGAACGGTGTCATCAAACCAAATTTTTCGAGGTTTTAAAGTAGAAATCCCTTTCTCCTTCAACTCGACGCGCTTTACGGCATATTTGGTCACCACATTTCCTTTTGAGGCACGCCCTTTTATTAAAATATCGGCAAAATCGATATCCCATTTCAACTTTTTAATGCTGCCCGCTTGGCGCAACAATATGGTAACCACTTCGGCCTCACCATTGGGGTTTGCAGAAAAATACAAGGTTACAGAACCTTTGTTTCCGTTGGTTAAATCATATTCCCTATCGCGGGTAATGCTGGTAACAGCAAAGCGTTTTATGTATGATGGCCCTTTTTTTCCATCGCGGTAAATCATGTTATAAATGGTGCGCTTGTCTTTCTTTTTGAAGACCGCCACGTGGATGATGTCTTTCCCCACAAAGGTTTTGGAATCCACTTTGGTTACCATCATTTTACCTTCTCTGGTAAACACGATAATATCGTCAATATCGCTACAATCGCACACGTATTCATCACGGCGCAATGACGTGCCAATAAAACCTTCATCCCTATTTACATAAAGCTTGGTGTTTCTGATGACTACTTTTGTAGCATCAACATCATCAAAAATTCGGATTTCTGTTTTGCGTTCGCGCCCCTCGCCATAGTCTTTTTTCAATCGCTTAAAATAGGCAATGGCATAATCGATTAAGTGTGCCAAATGATGCTTTACTTGGGCAATCTCTTCCTCTAAAGCATCAATTTTTTGTTGGGCTTTATCTATATCGAATTTTGAAATTCGTTTGATTCGAATTTCCGTTAACCGAACAATATCTTCTTCCGTTATGGCCCGTTTTAAATGTTTGATATGAGGCTGAAGTCCTTTGTCGATGGCTTGAATGACGCCTTCCCAAGTTTCTTCCTCTTCAATATCGCGGTATATTCGGTTTTCTATAAAAATACGTTCCAACGAAGCGAAATGCCACTGTTCTTCAAGTTCGCCCAATTTAATCTCGAGCTCCTGCTTTAAAAGCTGAACCGTGTTATCGGTACTTCTTCGAAGCATTTCTGAAACCCCGATAAAAAGCGGTTTATTGTCTTCAATAACGCAACCCAAGGGCGAAATGGAACTTTCGCAATTGGTAAAGGCATACAGCGCGTCGATGGTTTTGTCGGGCGACAAACCAGAAGGCAAATGCACCAATATTTCTACTTCGGCAGCTGTATTATCCTCAATTTTCTTAATCTTGATTTTGCCTTTATCGTTAGCTTTTAAAATAGAATCGATTAACGAGGATGTGGTAGTACCAAAGGGCAGTTCGGTAATAGCCAAAGTGGTTTTGTCCACCTGCGAAATACGGGCACGAACACGTACCTTCCCGCCTCTTAAACCGTCATTATAATTGGAAAAATCGGCAATTCCAGCCGTTGGAAAATCGGGCAATATTGTAAATCGTTTGCCTTGTAAATGCTTTATGGAAGCCTCGATAAGCTCCATAAAATTGTGCGGCAATATTTTGGTGGAAAGCCCAACGGCAATTCCCTCGCCACCTTGGGCCAATAGCAACGGAAACTTTACCGGTAAATTGATGGGCTCTTTACGGCGGCCGTCATAACTGGCCTGCCATTCGGTAATTTTGGGACTGTAAACCACTTCTAAAGCAAATTTTGACAAACGTGCTTCGATGTAACGGGATGCCGCTGCACTGTCGCCCGTTAAGATGTTTCCCCAGTTCCCTTGGGTATCGATCAATAAATCTTTCTGACCGATTTGCACCATAGCATCGGCAATACTGGCATCGCCGTGCGGATGGTACTGCATGGTATGCCCCACAATGTTGGCTACTTTGTTGTAGCGCCCATCGTCGAGGTCTTTCATAGAATGCATAATACGACGCTGAACGGGTTTAAAACCGTCTTCAATTGCGGGCACGGCCCGTTCTAAAATAACGTACGAGGCATAATCCAAAAACCAATCTTTATACATGCCCGTAACACGGGTTATGGTTTCTTGGGGCTCTCCGTCGTTTTTAATTAAATCGTCGTCGTTTTCTTCTTCTATCATTAAAAGCTATTCTTGATTTTTAGGCTTTCCGTTTAACGTTACCTTACCTACTCTTTGCAACCTATGCACTTGCTCGCTACTGGTGTGCTTTCTCAAGTATTCATAAGATCGCTTTTTAACATTTTTATTGTACAACATAACTGTTTAATTTTATTTAGTTTATTCTTCTATTACATCCATTTCCACCTTCAAATTGTCGATGATAAACTCCTGTCTTGTTGGCGTATTTTTGCCCATGTAAAACGACAACAGCTCATCGATGGACATGCCCTCGTCCAACATTACGGGATCCAATCGCATATCGTCCCCAATAAAATGTTTGAACTCGTCGGGCGAAATTTCCCCAAGTCCTTTAAATCGTGTTATTTCAGGCTTTGGTTTTAGTTTGTTAATCGCATTAACACGCTCTTCCTCTGTGTAGCAATAAATGGTTTCCTTTTTATTTCGAACACGGAACAATGGCGTTTGTAAAATATATAAATGCCCTTCTTTGATTACCTCTGGAAAAAACTGAAGGAAGAACGTAATGAGCAACAACCGGATATGCATACCATCAACATCGGCATCGGTGGCGATAACCACGTTGTTGTAACGCAAATCTTCGAGTGATTCCTCAATATTTAAAGCCGCTTGAAGCAGGTTGAATTCTTCGTTTTCGTAAACAATTTTCTTTGTAAGCCCATAACAATTCAAAGGTTTTCCTTTTAAACTGAATACGGCTTGCGTATTGACATCGCGCGATTTGGTGATACTTCCCGAAGCCGAATCTCCCTCGGTAATAAACAGAGTAGTTTCTAAGTTTCGGTCGTTTTTGGTATCGCCAAAATGCACACGGCAATCACGTAATTTTTTGTTGTGCAGGCTGGCTTTTTTGGCACGGTCTCTTGCTAATTTTCGGATGCCCGAAAGCTCCTTTCGTTCACGTTCTGCCTGCAAAATTTTACGTTGAATTTTTTCGGCCGTATCTGCATTTTTGTGCAGATAATTATCGAGTTGGGTCTTAACAAAATCGTTAATGTACGTTCGAACCGTTGGGTAATCACCACCCATATCGGTAGAACCAAGCTTTGTTTTGGTCTGACTCTCGAAAACAGGCTCCATCACTTTTATGGAAATGGCCGCTACAACCGATTTCCTAACATCGGAAGCATCGTAATTCTTTCCGTAAAACTCCCGAATGGTTTTTACCAAAGCTTCACGGAAGGCATTTAAATGCGTCCCTCCTTGAGTGGTATTTTGTCCGTTAACAAACGAATGGTACTCTTCGCTATACTGGGTTTTATTGTGGGTTAATGCCACTTCAATATCGTCGCCACGTAAATGAATGATAGGATACAGCAAATCGGATTCATTGATATTTTCGTTCAACAAATCCTTTAATCCGTTTTCACTGAAATACTTTTCACCGTTAAAAACAATGGTCAACCCCGGGTTGAGGTACACATAGTTTTTAAGCATTTTCACCACATATTCACTTCTGAATTTGTAGTTTTTAAAAATGGTGCCATCGGGAACGAAGGACACTTTAGTTCCTTTTCTTCGGGAAGTATCGTCAAGGCTTTCTTCATTCGTGAGGTTACCCTGCTCGAATTCCGCGGAAGCTGATTTTCCGTCACGCGTCGATTCCACCCTAAAATAAGTTGAAAGGGCATTAACTGCCTTGGTACCTACCCCATTCAATCCCACCGATTTTTTGAAGGCCTTGGAGTCGTATTTTCCGCCAGTGTTCATTTTCGAAACCACATCGACCACCTTCCCCAGCGGAATGCCTCGTCCGTAATCGCGAACAATCACTTTATTCCCCTGGATGGAAATTTCGATGGTCTTTCCGGCGCCCATTACAAATTCATCGATGGAGTTATCCAGAACCTCTTTCAGTAGGATATAAATACCATCGTCTGGCGAGCTTCCATCGCCCAATTTACCGATATACATACCGGGGCGCATTCTAATATGCTCCTTCCAGTCTAACGAACGTATATTGTCTTCGGTATAATTGGTTTCTTCCGCCATAAATCTATTTAAGTGAATTTTCGTGAGGGGTTGCTAATATAACATAACCATTTAAAAAATGAAAAAGCCCCAACACAAAATAATTAACAATATAACAGGATTTGTTGAGAAACCAAATTTAAGCCAGCGACTTCTTTTTTATGGACACCAACCATATCCCCACAATAACCCAAAAAGCACCAAGCCACTGCATGGGCGTTAAATGTTCATTCAAAAAAATGGACGCCAAAACAATGGTTGAAATGGGCCCGATACCCGAAATAACGGCGAAATTTGAGGAATTGATTCGGTTGATGGCTTCTGACACCAAATACGACGGAATTACCGTTGCAAAAATGGCTATTAAAAATCCGAGCAAATAGACTTGCCAGCTTAAATTTAAAATATTTGTTTTTGAAAATATGCCGTAGTGAATGAATACGCAAACACAGGAAACCAACATAGCATACGATGTAAACCTTACCACACCAAACTTCGGGATCAACCATCCGCTACCCAATAAATAAGTGGCATACGTAATAGCACAAAGCAAAATTAAAACCCCACCGATAAAGGCCTCTTTTCCGGTAGCGGCTGCTTCTCCCCAAAAGGCCAAAATAATACCCAAATAGCTCAATGCAATAGCGATAATCTGAATTTTTGTGATAGGCTTTTTCAAAAAGATTTTATTGAATACCAAAACCATTGTGGGATACAAAAACAGGATGATACGCTCTAAGCTTGCCGATATATATTCCAAACCAACAAAATCGAAATAACTGGACAAATAGTAACCCAAAAAACCGAAAAACAACATCCAAGCGTAATCCTTTCCTAAAACACTTACTTCACTTTTCTTTCTGCTGTAAACAATGGCAATGGCCAAATAAAACGGAAACGAAAACAACATACGCAATAGCAAAACACTCAGCGCATCCACATTATATTTGTAGGCCAATTTGACCATAACCGCTTTTGAAGAAAATAGCACGATACCCAAAATGCCGAGCAATATGCCGTAAACGAATGATTTTTTTGATTTCATTCAACTAAAATAAAAACGGCACAAATAAACAAGCAATATAAGTCGTAGCGTTTTACGACGTTCAGCTAAGTACTAGCTTTGCTCCTATTTGGTTTTTAGCTATGGCTTCGGCTTTTTCCTTTAAAAAACGATTTCGTCTTTTCAACAAACTGAACATATAACGTTTTAAAAACAACACATTTGCCAACTTCCCAAGTGCTCCGTAAGGCGCTTTGAAGTCAAATATATCGGTCATTACGGTTTTTCCATTTTCTTCCCTGAACCTATGCTCATGCTTAAACGACTTAAAGGCGCCGAACACCATTTCGTCTACAAAATAATAGGGCGCATCAAATTCAGTTATCTTTGAAGTTAAATGCTGTACTACCCCAAAGTGTTTCGCCTCCCAGCTTACCCATTCGCCTTGACTTATTAAGCCAGATATTTTTCCCGCTATAGCTTTTTCTTCGGAAAACCTTAATGATTCTTGATGGATATCAATATTTCTGGCTACATCAAAACATGTTTTGATATCTGCATTGATTTCGGTTTCAATGGTTAGGGTTGGCATAGTTTCCTGCTTTTTAATTAAATACCGTTACCAAGAAATGAACTTACATCTTAAATCAGCAACCACATAAAACAAGCTCCACAAAGAAACTAAAATTAAAATAAAAACCTACAAAAATTAATTTATAATTCCCTGTTTTTTAAACATTAAATAAGAAATGCATCACGTCACCATCTTTTACAATGTAGTTTTTTCCCTCAACGCGCATTTTACCAGCTTCTTTCACCTTGGCTTCACTTCCAAAGTTAACGTAATCGTCGTAACCAATCACTTCTGCACGGATGAATCCTTTTTCAAAATCGGTGTGAATGACGCCGGCCGCTTGTGGTGCAGTAGCTCCAATGCCAACCGTCCATGCGCGCACCTCTTTTACACCTGCGGTAAAGTAAGTTTGTTGGCTCAATAGCTTATAGGCACCACGGATTAATTTTGCTGAACCTGGCTCGTCCAATCCAATATCCTGCAAAAACATTTGGCGCTCTTCGTAGTCGTCCAACTCATTAATATCGGCTTCCGTTCCAACGGCCAAAACCAAAACCTCGGCTTTTTCGTCTTTTACGGCTTCCTTTACTTTTTCAACAAACGCATTTCCTGAAACCGCCGAACCTTCGTCCACATTACAAACATACATTACAGGCTTATCGGTAATAAACTGGTTGGGTTTTACGTAATCGGCATAATCATCTTCAGAAAACTCCAAGGCTCTAACCGAAGTTCCCGATTCCAAACCCGCTTTAATTTTCAACAATACAGCCTCTTCAGCTTGGGCTTCTTTATTCCCTGTTTTTGCGGCACGCTTAACTTTGTCCAGCTTTTTTTCAGCAGTTTCCAAATCCTTAAGCTGTAATTCCATATCGATGGTTTCTTTGTCACGAATGGGGTTTACGCTACCATCAACATGCACAATATTATCATTTTCAAAACAACGTAACACATGCAGGATTGCATCGGTTTCGCGGATATTTGCCAAAAACTGGTTGCCCAAACCTTCGCCTTTACTGGCGCCCTTTACCAATCCGGCAATATCGACAATCTCGACAGTTGCGGGAATAACGCGATCTGGTTTCACCAACGATTCCAATTTTTCCAATCTTGGATCAGGCACGTTTACCACACCAATATTGGGTTCGATGGTACAAAACGGAAAGTTGGCACTTTGCGCTTTGGCGTTAGACAAACAATTAAACAACGTTGATTTTCCTACGTTTGGCAATCCTACAATACCTGCTTTCATAAGCCTTTCCCTAACCCTTTCCAAAGGAAAGGGAACAAATTCGGGTAAATTAAATTATACATTAAACTTCTCCATCACACATCCTTCCTTTTGGGATGGAAAGAGAATGGACTTTTGCGAGTGCAAATGTAGTCAATAAAATAGAATTCCGAAGTTTAAAAAGAAGGGTGCGCTTCAAAAAATTCTGTAACATTATCCATCTTCAATCGTTTGATAGTTAGAAAAGCCCAAAACGGGCATGGATTAAATTTTATGGCAAAAAAAGCGATTTTGATTATGGCCTTTGGGCTATTTGGTTTTTTGGGGTTTACACAGTCGATTACCGCCAGAATCATCACTAAAAACAACGGAGAGCCGATTCCTTATGCTTCCGTTAAAACGGGTGAGCACAGCGGCGTTATTTCTAACGACGAAGGTTATTTCACCATTCAAAACCAAAATGCCCCCATCACCATTTCGTGCATGGGCTACCAAAACAGAACGCTTTCGGTACAACAAATACAAGAATCCAATTTCACGATCGAATTGGCCGATGCCGTTAACCAACTTAGCGAAGTATTGATCAGCAATAAAATACCGAATGCCGATTCGATTATAGCCGAAGTGAGGCGCAACATCAGCAAAAACTACGATTACGACCTTAACCGTTACCCTATTTTCAGAAGGAATTCTGAACAGACCAACTTTGAAAACTTGGATTTTGAAATTGAAAAGGCATCACACATCAGTAAAACAAATATTGAAAAATTGAATGCGAATCTGCATGCCCTCTCCCAAAAAATCCGCGAAAGCGATATGGTGCATTTTACCGATATTAAGGGCGAACTCGCCACGTTTAATTTAGACAGCAGCAAACTTTCGGTGCAAAAAGCTACAAAATTACTGGATTACAAAAACGACCTCTCGATTGAAGATATCCAACAAAAGGCCCAAAATTTGGTTTTAACCTATCTGGATACCACCAAAACCTACAAACTTAAAACGGGGATTTTTAAAATTGAGGATTCGTTGTCACTGACGGACGAGGAATTCAAAGAAAATAACAAAAATAAATTTGAAGTGAAACACCTCAATAACGATACTCGCCATTTATTGAGGCATGCGCAGTTTTTCGAAAACTCCTTTTTAAGCAAAATTACCGATAGCAATCTTTACGAATTTACTTTTGAAGATATTACCCAGAGCAACAACGAACCTACTTATATTATACAATTTGAGCCGCGACGCGGAAAAAGTAAATATGCGGGCAAAATTTATGTGAGCCACTCCACTTATGCCATAACCCGTTTGGACTACGGCTTTTATAAAAACAGACACGGCAGCAAACTGAACCTCAAACTGCTTTTGGGCGTTAAATATATTGCCAATGTTGACGAAGGCACTCTACTTTTTGAAAAAAATGACCAAAACATCTACCACCCTAAATACACCAAACAAACCACCGGTAGCTATTTTTATGTGAGCCGCGATTTAAAACTTATTGAAAACAGCACTGTTAAACATAAAATAGGATTGACTTTTAAAATTGAAGGTCGAAACACCATTAAAAAAGAAATGCTGTTTTCCCAAAATAGTAAACTCAGCCAGAGCGAATTTGCTAACATCGAACAAACCAAAAAAGGCAAATACCAAATTTTAAGCAAGTTCGATAAAACCCTTTGGGAAAGCGAAGACACTTTGGAACCTCTGGCAGAAATGAAGGCTTTTGAGGTAAATGACTAACCTAAATAGGTAGTCAAACAAAAACTCTATTTTTTTCCTACATTTACCTCAATAACTTTTTACAACACTTTTATGAGAAAGCCTATACTCGCCTTAATTCTATTGTTTTTTGTACAATTAAACCATGCGCAACGGGATATTTCGGTTGAATTTGGAAGCGTATTTAAAAATGATAAGCGCGAAATCCCTATAGATATTATTGGCAAAGACGAAAACGGTTATTACCTACTTTATTCCGAAGGGAAGTATGGACAAGGCGACGATATGTATTTAAGGCAATTCAACCTAGATTTAACACCTTCTGGAAAGGAAATCAATTTAAAGGACGATACCTACGAAGGTAAATTTAATTCATTGGGGCTTGTAAAAATTAAGGACAACATAACCCACGTTTTTTGCCTGCTTACGGATGAAGGCAAAACATTCTATTACCAGAATACCGATTTAAAAACGTTTTCGTTAGGCCCAAAACAGTTAATCACCACCATTGAAAACGACACCAAAAGTGCCAGGAACTCGTTAAGCCGATTTATGATCAGCGAAGATGAAAACACCATTTTTCTGTTTTACACCATCCCGAATAAAAACAAAGAAACGGCAAAAATCAGGGTTCAAACATTCGATTCCAGTTTTAATGAAAAATCTATTTCGTCATACGAACTCCCATTTAAAAACGACGTGCTTTCATTCCGAAGGATATTTATAAACAATAAAAATGAGCTTTTCTTTCTTTGTAAAAAGTATGATTCCTATAAAATATTAGCCGACGGAAACAACAAACGATACGAATACCTTCTTTACAAAGTAGAACCCGAAAAGCTTAACCTACTTTCTACCGTAAGGTCGCCCGAAGTTCACTTAAGAAATCTTAATATTACGCTAATAAACGACAACGAATTAATTTTATCTGGGCTAACTTCAAAAAAGAACATATACGCCATGACAGGGGTTTTCAGTTCTAAAATTAACTTGAATACAGGTGAAAAAATTTACTCTAAGCACACCCCACTTTCGGCTGAGTTTTTTGCGCAATTACTTGAAGATGGCAAGCAAAAAAACAAAGCCATTGAAAAATATAACGACGGAAAAAGGGAAAATCAAAATTATGTTCTCCAACAAACCCTTAAACTCGATAATGATGAAGTACTCGTTTTAGCCGAACAAGTTTGGTCTTATACTTATAATTATGCCACAACCTACTACCACCATAATATTGCCGCCATTAAACTAGACGCCAATGGCGACCTGATTTGGGCTAAAAAAATTGGAAAAAGAAACGACAAACCCAATGTACCCATTTACAGTTCGTATTTTCCAATATGCAAAAACAACCATTTATTTTTGTTGTACAATTGCAGCGAAAAGAACCTAAACCACAAAAGTGGCCATTTAGCCAATTATTTTACAGATTTTGACCGCGCGTTTATTGCCACAGATTTAAACCTCAATACAGGCGATTATATTAGAAAACCATTAATTAGAAATTTTCAACTGGAAGATATTACCATTAGACCCTTACTGTATAATTGGATGAGCGATGACACCTTACTTATGTTTGGTCAAGATATAGATAACCTGAAAAATCAACGTTTTGTTAAAATAAAGTTTAACCCTGAAGGCATGGAATGAACTATTGTGAAGTTTGGAAGCTGGAAGCAAGAAGTTTGTCATGCCGAGCGCAGTCGAAGCATCTCTTTTTTGAAATTTGGAATTTAGCCCTTTGGAATTTGAAAATCAAAACTGGCTATTATAAATTTCCAAGATCATTTCGGTGGCATTTCTAGCCGATTCGCCCGAAATTAAGCAATCACCACCATTCTGTATCGCAGCAATAAAATCGTTTAAAATAATTTCATGGTTGGTAGTGTCTGCTACGGCCGCTGTGGCGGCTCCGGTGTGTGTGTTTTCATATGGAGTTTGCGCTGTTGGGTTTTCAACACCTTCAATATCCCAATGGGTAATCACATCGTTTTCTAAAATCAAATAGCCTTTACTAGTGTAAATTTCTATTTTCGCAGGAAAACCGGGTTTTGTGGCTGTTGATGCGGTAATTGTTCCAATCATTCCAGAATCGTGAAGGCAAATAGCCGCACCGTGGTCTTCCACTTCAATATCGTGTACAAAAGTCCCTAATTGACTTACCAGTTTTTTGGGTTTCCCAAAGAACCAATAATACAAATCGATGTAATGTGAAGCCTGCTGAATAAAAGGACCTCCGCCATCAATGCCGTAGGTACCCCGATATGGCGACGAATTATAATAAGCATCATCACGATAGTTTTTTACAGAAAGATCTACTGAAAAAATGCGCCCCAATTCACCGGAATCAATCATTTTTTTCACAATGGGATTGTCTGAACTGTAGCGCCGTTGGTACGCTACACCCAATTTCACATCGTTTTTTTTACTAGCTTCAATCATTTTATCGATAGCCTCCAAAGTAATATCGATGGGCTTTTCGCAAAGCACGTGTTTTCCTTTGTTGGCTGCTTCAACAGCACTAATATGATGCAGTCCGTTTGGCGTACAAATTATAACCGCATCAAAATCAACCGATATTTCCGAAATACTTTTAAAAAAAGGCAAGTGACTTAAAGCTTTTGGTTTTTCAGACTTTCGAGAAACCACTGCCACAACTTCTGCATTTGAAATATTATTGACTGCGGAAAGATATGTGGAAGCAATATTGCCACTGCCCACAATGACGAATTTGATGGTTTTAGTCATGTTTTAACTTTATTTGAAAACTATCGGGTTGGTGCGCTAGTTACCACTAAGATATGAAGTTTATTTTACAACAATTACCCGCCTAAAATTCATTTTCATTAATTTAATTAAGAACCCCCGTTCTCAATCATAAAATTGCCCGTCACCCAGAATTGTCACACTGAGCGTAGTCGAAGTGTTGTTTCTGTGTCTCATTACAAAATGGTAATCTACAAACAATATGAGATGCTGAATTGAGTTCAGCATGACGAAAACTAGGTATTATCAAAACAGACAATCAAATTTAATTTCAGAGACCCAAATACTTTCAAAAAAACAACAAACTAATTTCCCGTTTTTTGCAGCGTCCATCGCCGTCCCAATAGATCTGTACCGGAAATGTTACCATTGGGATCCATTTGAAGGCTTACACTTCCACTATCCGGAACAGTACCACTAAAGAGGGAAACCATAACATTATAAGACAATAATTTGTTGTACGGATTGTAGCCCCAAGTGCCACTTATTTGCGAGAAACCATCAGCACTTTGTTGCGTTCCACTCAGGGCTCCCCCAACGTTGAAATAAAGATTTAAATAAGATATTTGCTGGCCGAATTGATAAATATAAATATTCCAAGCCCCGGGCATATAAATATTGTTTTGCGGGGGCGGTGGGTTTTCCGGAGGTTGCGTATTTGAGTTTGTATTTTGATTGGGCGGATTATTAATATGCGTTGTGAAATTAGGTTCGACGGCGAGTTTTTTATTTTTGATTAACCCATAAATCTGTTCCGCCATTTTCCAAGTCTGTCCGGCTCCAAACCAGCTAAACACATAGAAATACATCATTTTATTAACCCCATCATAACTCCCAGAAACCCCCATGTAATTATAGGTATAACCGGGGTTGATGTCCTGCGGATAATAATCTAAAACATCAATATCTTTAATAGTAATTTTAACGTCGCCAACAAATTCAATTCGATCTGAAAACACTTCAATCACACCAGATTGCTCAGAATTATCCACCACTGCTTTCGCTTGGTTGATGTGTCGCATTTTCACATCCTTAAAAACCAATAGCTTTGTTGAACGCACAGAGGAATCTTCACCCAAAACGTGTTGTTCCTGTTTTTGGGGTTCGGCAGACTTTTTATTCTCCGGCTTTACAATTAGTGGTTCTAATTTTTCCACCGTTACCCTAATGGTTTTAGAGCCTCCGCCGCTTTTATCCTTTACCCTAATGCTCCCGCGGTTCATCCCTGCTTTCGGTGTTAATTTGAGCTTTATATAGGTATCATGGGCTTCAATAGCTATCCAATCGCAGTCGCATGTGGCCTCCCAATCCAATTCTCCGCTGCCTTCATTAAAAACATCTATAATTTCATCGAGCAATTTTTCATTGGCTTTAACCGCTAAATGGTCTATCCGTTGCTCCGATACGTTAAGCTTTGGTTTCCCACTGCCCAAATTCAGGGTTTTGTTTTCAACTTTTTCCGGTTTCAACGGACTTTGAACCAAAACTTTTCGTTTACACAGCGGAAGATCCCCCGAGGTATCGCCAAACTTCCGTTGCGGACGTTGTTTGGTTTCCTTGTAAATTCTTGGAAAAATATATTCGTAAACCTCATTAACGCTAACGTACCCATCTTGATTTTGGTCAATCCCTTCACTTAAAAGCGCTTCGTGGAGGTATTTTGTAAACGGACTTGGCCCATCGGGATTATCGGTATCGGTGGTCAATTCTTCGGAAGTTGAACTTGTAATCACAAAACGGCCTTCGCCTTGTAACGACTGGGGTAAATCGCCACCTTTAAATCCGCCGCTGTGGCAGCAGTCGAATATTAAAATATGTTTTCTGGTTTGACAGGATTCCAAAAGCATGTTTAATGCATTATCAGAAATTGTTGTAGAAATCAGGGAATCTTTTTTTGAGTTTTTAGCGCACAAATACAGCCGGCTCATTCTGTCCTGTAATCCATGTCCGCTATAATAAAATAAGGATTGGTCGGTATATTTTAAGTTTTTGAAAAACTGCTCTAAGGTTGATAAAATTTCACCCGATGTGGCATTTAAAAGCGTTGTAATATTTTTTTCCTCAAACAAACCCTTTTCGGGATTGCAAAGGGCTTCTTTTAAAATTTTTATGTCGTTTGCAGGCCCATTAAGCTTAGGTAATCCGTGGGGATCCTCTGGGAATTCATTGTTAGCAATGAGTATCGCTTTATAGGTCGCATCCATATCATGATGTTTTATCTATAGCCTTCTGGAGAAATTGCTTTAAGGTATTTTTATCGATACCATTAGCATCGGCGGTAATCGACACCGTCTTTCCGTCAATATTTGCAGACAATTCGATTTTTGTGGAACGATCTCTAGCCAGCCAAGCTTTAATAATATCAACTATACCGGTGACTACTGCCGGCCCGATGGTAACTATTAAGGTTTCTAGCCCACCTTTCATACCTTCCACGGGGTCTATTCTTTTCTCCACCTTTGTTGCCCGGCCCTGCAAATCGCTAACCAACAAGTTTTTTTGTTGTGCCCATCTAGGGTCATTTTTATCAAAAAAATCGGAAGTTGGATTAAAAATCACTTCTACCTGCTTATTTTCCATAATTGCTGTATTTAGGCTCTATTCCAAAATTACAGAAATTATTTAGATCTTCGGTTTTATATTCTTGTTTTTTTTTTAGCATACCCTTATGTTTTTCAATAAGTTAAACCTACTTGCATTCGTTCACAAACACAAACAAAAAACCGCTGTTAAACCGAATGGCTACGTGGTTTGCAATAGCACGGTTACGCTCACCAATTTTTTCTCCAAAAATTAGGGTTGAGTTGGTTAAGGGGTATTTTAATCCCTGAGTGGTAATGCCTTTAGCTTCGGGAAACGGAATTAAGGACACGGTTTTACCCATACTGTTTTTTATTTCGGTGGTGTTTTCGGCTAAAAAGTAATAGCCGTAATTATCAAAAAAAATAAGGTTCAAATCATTTCGCCAAACCATAGCGATGTGCAGGTTGCTTAAAAAGTGATCCTGCTCCTTCCCGCTGGCACCATACACATGGATGCTTTTATACCCTCTTTCAAAAAGAATCTTCAAAATCTTTTCAAAATCTGTATAATTTTGGTCTGGGGTTTCAATCACCTCAATGCTTTTTGGAAGCTCTTCCAACGAATCGAAATCTCCGCTTATAAAATCGGGAACAACTGCCTTTTCCATTAAAAACCGATAAGCCCCATCGGTAGCGCACACCAAATCGTAGCTTGACAAATCGGGAAGCGTTTCGGGGCGTTCGCCATCAATTAAAAGAAATACCTTAGTTTGGTTCATTATGCTAAAATAAAAAATCCCAAGCTAAAAAGCTCGGGATTTAGTTTTAAACCTTTTTCTCGCTAATTTGAATGTTCTACAAACACCTTGGCCCCTTCGTGTTTTATAATACAACCATCTTCAGAAATAGTTGTAATCTTTCCATAAATACTGGATTCAAAACCCGAAGTAAACTTATGCTCGATTACTTCAATTTCCATACTTATATCTAAGGAAGTTCCTGCCGGGATGTTAACCGGTGGAGCGGGAAAAGTAACAGCTTTTGAGCCTTCAGTGGAAACATAAGTAAAGTGCGCATATTCAACAGAAAATGTTGCCCCGGCAGTAACCGTAAAAACTGTTGTTACAATTTTGCCCGAATCATGAGGCACTCCGGTTAATATTTCATTCTTGGTCACACTAAAATTTTGAGTGCTTGGCACGAAAAAATAGTGAACGGATTGATTGTCAACTTCATTCGATTCATCAACTGTATTGAGCGTATCAATGGTGATGGTCTCCTTATACATGCCACATCCCAACGGGCCAATTGGACCAAAGGAAATGGAATCTTGTGCCGAACTTGCCAGTTGTGGCCCACTAATGGTTTCTTCATAAATAGTTGTGTTGGGTATGGTATCGAAACCATAATTGCCAACAATAGCCTGAAACACCATAGGTTGAATTCTATCTCTAATCACATAGGAAGCATTCACATCGGCATTACCATTATTCACTAAATTTCTTTGTACTATAAATGATTGCGGTGAAACAATATTTACCGAATCATTTATGCCCAATTGCTCAACCATGATTTTATCGAGTTGCGGACTATATGTTTTTTCGCCTAGCCCTACCAAATTGGGCTTACAGGAAAACAAATAAAAAAGAATAAAACACGAGAATAGAAGACAGAGATTTTTCATGATGTTAAAGTTTTAATAGCGATAAAAACAACCCTAGCCTAAGTTGCTATTAAATTTAAGCATAAAAAACTAAAAATCAAACAATTAAACCAATTACATTTCCGTTTTTCGCAAGCTCAATTCGTAAAAAATCTGCAAATCGATGAATAATAGAACGCTCAAAACCTAATTTTAGAAGATACAGATTTTAATTTTAGGGCGGAGCTCACTATAGGCGAAAAAAAATCCCGAGTCAAAAAGACTCAGGATTTAATTTTGTATCACTAATTATAAATTTTCGACTATCCGTCTGGGTGCATAAACTTTTGCTTGGCCAAAAGTTCTTCTTCTGTTTCCTCATTATCCTCATCAGGCACACAACAATCTACCGGACATACGGCAGCACATTGTGGCTCATCATGGAAACCTTTACATTCGGTACACTTATCGGGCACGATGTAGTAAATCTCGTCACTAATTGGCTCTTGAGCCTCATCGGCATCCACTTCGGTACCGTTGGTCAATACCACGCTGCCTTCTAAGCTTGTTCCGTCTTTGTAGCGCCAATCGTCAGCGCCTTCATATATTGCTGTGTTTGGGCACTCGGGTTCGCAAGCACCACAATTTATACATTCGTCTGTTATAATAATTGCCATAGCGTTTTTTTCTTTCTAACTTTGCAGTCGCAAAAATAAAGCCAAAACCATTCATAACCAAATTTAAGGATGCAATTACAGGAAAGAATTACCGCATTTGTAAAATTAGGAGATTTTTTAAGGCAATTTTCTACCCATATCATCGAAAAAAATAATGATGTGGAACACAACGACATTTTTTTCGACGGCTTTAAGCACCAACTGAAACTAGCCGAAGAACACAACGGCTGGTTTACTCCAGAAAATATGCGATTCGCCATTAACGGATGGGCCGAATCCCTAACCGAAAAAAACTTAACTAACTGGTTAAAACTTTATGATTTTGGTAAGGTTGAACCCAAAACCATAGCCATCATCATGGCTGGAAATATCCCCCTGGTGGGCTTTCATGATTTTTTGTCAGTTTTAATTAGTGGACACAAGGTTTTGGTAAAACAATCTTCCAACGACAAACATTTATTGCCTTTTTTGGCTAAGTATTTGGAATTTGTCGATCCACAATTCAAAGGAAAAATAAATTTCACCGAAAATAGAGTTGAAAATTTCGATGCCGTAATTGCCACCGGAAGTAACAACACCGCCCGGTATTTTGAATATTATTTCAAGGGCAAGCCGTCCATTATTCGAAATAACCGAAATTCAGTAGCTGTTTTAACAGGAAATGAAACTTCCGAAGACCTAAAAAACCTTTCCGAAGACATTTTTAGATACTACGGTTTAGGCTGCCGAAACGTTTCAAAACTATTTGTGCCCAAAGGTTACAAATTCGATGCCTTTTTCGAATCTATTTACCATTGGCACCCCATTGTTGAAAAAGCCAAATATGCCAATAATTACGACTACAACAAAGCGGTGTATTTAATGAGCGAATTCGACATGCTTGAAAACGGCTTTTTTATGATCAAAGAAGACCAAAGCTACGCCTCGCCCATTGCCACTTTGTTTTACGAATATTACGACAATACCGAGCAATTGAAGGAAAAACTAAACCAAGACGAAAACCTAATTCAATGCATTGTTTCTAACGGGTTTACGGAAAACGAAATTGCTTTTGGATCCACCCAAAAACCTAAACTTTGGGATTATGCGGATAGTGTCGATTCCGTTGAATTTTTATTATCAATTTCCTAAAAAAAATATTGATTTTATACTATATAATCCCTAATTAATTAGCAACTTTGCATCTCAATTTTTTATAACAAACATGAAAAAACATAACTTTAGCGCAGGACCAAGTATTTTACCACAGGAAGTATTGCTTAAAGCTTCTGAAGCGGTAGTTGATTATAACAATTCTGGTTTATCTTTAATTGAAATATCCCACAGAAGTAAAGATTTTGTGGATATTATGGAAAACGCCAGAGCTTTGGTTTTAGAGCTGCTAGGTTTAGAGGGCAAAGGCTACAAGGCTTTGTTTTTACAAGGTGGTGCCAGCACACAATTTTTAATGGTGGCACTTAACCTTTTGGAAAAAAGAGCCGGTTATTTAAACTCTGGTTCTTGGGCAGCAAAAGCTATTAAGGAAGCTAAAATCTACGACGATGTTTACGAAGTAGGTTCTTCTAAAGATGCCAACTACAACTACATCCCTAAAGGTTACGAAATCCCTGAAGATTACGATTATTTCCACTGTACCTCAAACAACACCATTTTTGGTACGCAAATGAAGAGTTTCCCTAAAACCAACATCCCAATGGTTTGCGATATGAGTAGCGATATTTTCTCTCGTACTTTAGACTTTTCTCAATTCGGATTGATCTATGCCGGAGCTCAAAAAAATATGGGGCCAGCAGGAACAACTTTAGTAGTGGTTAAAGAAGATATTTTAGGAAAAGTATCCCGTAAAATCCCATCGATGATGGATTACCAAGTGCACATCGACAAAGGCAGTATGTTCAATACACCTCCTGTTTTCCCAATCTATACTTCAATGTTAACGCTAGAGTGGTTGAAAAACAAAGGCGGTATTGCAGCTATCGAAAAAGAAAACGAAAAGAAAGCTAGCTTGATGTATTCTGAAATCGATTTGAACCCACTATTTAAAGGGTTTGCTGTTAAGGAAGACCGTTCTTTTATGAACGCAACCTTCAACCTGACTAACGATAATTTAAAAGACACTTTTGAAACCATGCTTAAAGAAGCTGGAATTAGCGGTGTCAACGGTCACAGAAGTGTTGGTGGTTACCGCGCCTCTATGTACAACGCCATGCCTATCGAGAGCGTAAAAGTTTTGGTTGAGGTGATGAGCGAATTGGAAAGCAAAGCATAAACTAGTTTGCAGTAATCAATTGCCGTGTGCAGTGTTTACTCAAATTTAAACAATACCGTCATTCCGAACGAAGTGAAGGAATCTCTTAAAAAAGATTACGATGCTAACTTCCTCGTAATGACAAATTAAAAAGAAAAATTAAAAATGAAAGTATTAGCAAACGACGGTATTTCTCAAAGTGGTATAAAAGCCCTTGAAAAAGGAGGATACGAAGTAATCACAACAACCGTAGCTCAAGAACAATTAGCCAACTACATCAACGAAAAAGACATCGCTGTTCTATTGGTTCGTAGCGCAACTACCGTTCGAAAAGATTTAATTGACGCTTGCCCGGGCCTAAAAATTATTGGCCGCGGTGGTGTTGGTATGGACAATATTGATGTAGAATATGCTCGTGAAAAAGGCTTGCACGTTATCAATACACCTGCAGCTTCTTCGCACTCTGTAGCCGAATTGGTTTTCGGTCATTTTTACGGATTGGCGCGTTTTCTTCACAATGCCAACCGAGAAATGCCTCTTGAAGGAGACAGCAACTTTAAAGGTTTAAAGAAAGCTTACGCCAAAGGCACCGAACTTAAAGGGAAAACTTTAGGTGTTTTAGGTTTTGGCCGTATCGGTCAAGCTACCGCAAAAGTAGCTTTGGGCGCTGGAATGAAAGTAGTGGCTTTCGATCCGTTTTTGGAAAAAGCCAATTTGGAATTGGAATTTTTCGACGGACAAAAAGTAAACTTCGAAATCAACACCATTTCAAAAGAAGACGTTTTAAAACAAGCCGATTTCTTAACATTACACGTACCTGCACAAAAAGATTACGTTATCGATGAAGCCGAGTTCAACATGATGAAAGACGGTGTTATCATTGCCAACGCAGCACGTGGTGGTGTAGTAAACGAAGTGGCTTTGGTTAAAGCGATTGAAAGCGGAAAAGTAGCCAGAGCTGCTCTAGATGTTTTTGAAAAAGAGCCAAAACCAGAAATGCAATTGTTAATGAACCCTGCACTATCGTTAACACCTCACACCGGTGCAGCCACTAACGAAGCACAAGACAGAATTGGTGAAGAATTGGCTACGCAAATCATCAGTATTCTCGGGTAATTTCCAAAATAATTGAAATTGGCCAACATTCCATGTGACCAAAACGTTATAAATGAGTCCTAACTACAACGGTTAGGACTTTTTTTGTACCTTACCTTTTACTTTTAATCTTACAAAAAATAAATATCATGTCCGGAATTTTAGACCTTTTAAACAGTGATTTAGGAAAAACAATTATTAGCGGCGTATCGGGTTCAACGGGAACCGATGAAACCAGAACGAGCAGCGTGCTTACCATGGCATTACCCGTACTTATGAAAGCTATGGAACGAAATGCCTCAACACCGCAAGGTGCAGAAGGGTTAATGGGAGCCTTAATGAACAGTAAACATGACGGAAGTATTATTGAAAATATTGGTGGCCTATTTAGTGGTGGTGTTGATGATGCCGTAAAAAATGATGGCGACAAAATTTTAAGTCATGTTTTAGGAACAAAAAAACAAGGCGTAGAAAAAATAATCGGTGAAAAGTCGGGTGTTAGTGCCGGCGATGTGGGCAACATCCTAAAAGTGGCCGCTCCTATTTTAATGGGCGTTTTGGGAAAACAGGCCAGACAAAACAATGTGAGTACACCAAATGATTTGGGAGGTTTGCTTGGAGGTTTGCTCGGAGGAAACTCAGCCAAAGAAGAGCAAAGCTTTTTGGAAAAAATACTCGATGCCGACGGCGATGGCAGCGTTGTTGACGATGTAGCCGGAATGGTTTTAGGAAGCGCAAAAAAGAAAGGCGGACTAGGAGGTCTATTAGGCGGCTTGTTTGGCGGAAAATAACAATCTTTTTTTAACACTTAAAGATTTGGCGTCGAGAACGGTATCGTTTTCGGCGCTTTTTTGTTAAAACCTCTTAAATCAGGCCACTCAAAAAATAGTTTTCGTAAATTTAGAATATGCCAAATGGCGTTCCCTAATTAAAAGTAATGGTTTACTCATTGTGGTTTCGTAACTACTTCCCTTTGGCCTTAAATTTGAATAAACCATTAAAATAAAACTATGAAAAAACTATTCTACATATTTATCCTAACGGTCTTAGCTTTCAATTGCAATACCACAAAACAAACGGCTTCAAAAAGTGACGAACGCTTAGAAAACCTTAAGGACAACGATACGGTTGTTATTTCCAGCGACAAAACCGAATACGAAATCATTATCATCGAACCCGGTTTCAACTTTTGGGTGGCTAGCCGAGCTAGGCCTCACGGTTTTTACTCACAACAATATTTGGAAAACCGAAACTATCAATACGTTATCGAATGGAATCAACGCGTACTTCAACCTCAGCGCTTTAACCCTAACTTATATGAGCTTCAAATTGATTATCAACCCAACATTGACTACGGTTACGAAGTAAACTACTTACTATATAATTATTTTATATACTTCCAAATGACCTACAATCAAAGATTAGGGCCGTGGGTGCCTCGTATTTAATTGTGATTTTAGTACTTTTGCAACTAAAACGCAGACTTTGGAAAAATTAAAAGCGCGCTGGGGCATTGACAACAATTGGCAAATAGCTATTATTTTTTTGGTTTTTGCCATAACGGGATCAACAGCTTCATACATTGGCAAACCTATTTTAAGCTATTTACACATCACTACAGAAAGTTTTGGAACATTTGGCTATTGGGTTACCCGAATCATTTTACTTTTTACAGTATATCAGTTTTTGCTAGTAGGTTTTGGCTGGCTTTTTGGGCAACACCAATTCTTTTGGAATTTTGAAAAAAAGATGCTTCGCCGAATTGGACTAAAACGTTTTGTAGATTAATTGACGGAACAAAAATTACATATCGTTTTTAGGGTACTCTCGTTATTTTTAGTGGCCACCTTGTTATTGCCGGCTTCTCATAAAATGGCACACCTATTTGAGCACCACGAGCATAAAGTTTGTAATAGCGATACCCTACCCATTTTCATCAAGTGGATTTAGATTGTGATTTTCAAAAATTCCATGTAAATCAAACTTACACATTTGCGCACTTGCAACTGGAACTGACACTATCCCGTAAAGTGTGTAAATAAAATTTATCGAGGATTTGACTTAATTAAAGGAGGATATTTTGGTTTGTTATCTTAATCCTCTTTAAATGTTAATTAGTACAATCCTCACACTTTCCCTGAATTAAAACTTGAGAAGCCACTACCTCGCGGTTTGCAATGTTGGGTATTTGCACGTTGATATTTAAACAATCTACCTTTCCACATTCCAGGCATTGAAAGTGCGGGTGCGAATCTACATGTGTTTCCTTTGTGCAACTATGGCATTGAGCATACCATTTAATACCACTTTTTCCTAAAAAGGAATGCAGCACCCCATCATCCTCAAGCCTTTCTAACGTGCGATAAATAGTCGATTTATTAATTTTTGGCTCTAGTCGCTTTGTTAGATCTGTTACCGAAATAGCCGCAGAATTCCTGCTAAACTCAGAAAGCAACAAGTCTATAGATTGTGTTTTTCTAATTACTCCCATAAGTACAAATTTAACACAACACAATTGTAATAACAAGCAATATCATTATATTTGCAACTAAGTTGCATTAATAAGTCGTAAATGAGCATCTCAATAAAAAAATCTGACACTTGGGGAGCATTGGCCAGTTCGCTTTGTTTAGTACATTGTTTGGCCACTCCATTTTTATTTACAGCACAGGCATCGGCCATTTGTTGCCATAGTAATGCTCCTACATGGTGGTATGGCATCGATTTTGTTTTCTTGATTATTTCTTTTTTTGCTATTTATCGTTCTGCCAAAACCAGTACAAACCCATTTATAAAAAAAGGCTTGTGGGTTTGTTGGAGCTTCCTTTTCGTATTGATTGTTAACGAGAGGCTAGAATGGCTTCATCTATCTGAACTTTTTCTGTATGCAACTGCTATTTCTCTTGTGGTGCTTCACCTGTACAATTTAAAGTATTGTCAATGTAAGAAAGGTTTATGCTGTTCCTTCCCTAAATAAAATCAAATCAACCATCGAATTTGTCAACGTTTAATTAAAAGCACCAAACATTTATATAGTTAAAATCATAAAACTTTTTATTATGAAAATAAAAGCCACTGTAAAAAAACACTATCCCAACGCAAAAACCGGAGCGGAAATAACCGAAAGCTATTTATCCCTTCTTGAAAAGGAGTATAAATCAGATTTAAAGAAAATGTTGTTTGCTACCTCTGTTTGTTCAGACGACGTGAATGTTTCTACCGATTTCCGTAGGGTTTTGAGTCGTCCATTTACTATGGGAGGATTGGGAGGACTGCCTTATTCTGGCTTTACAGGCATGGTAGCATTTTCGCACCATATACCAGACGGTGGAGATGCTTTCATATTTTATGGACCGCACATAGGTATTACTGACAATGGCGAATTAGGGAGAATGCGCAGAATTGGACAATCTCGTTTAACCAACAGCTGTGGGGCATTAATGCTTGCCTTAGAAAGGTTTAAAAAAAGTAACGAAGAACCTACTTATGTTCCTCAAAGCGTATACTATGATTACCAACAAATACAATTGGAACAATCGCTTATGCCCTTTAAACACGAAATCCTTCATTCAGATAACCCCAAAAAGGCTATTACCGATTTTACCTATGTTGCAATCGATAAGCAAATAAAGCAACTGGTAAAAATGAGCATCAACGAATTTACTTGCGATAGAATATTTTTACTTGGAGGTGTAATTATTAATACTAGTGAGGAATTTAACGATTATGTAGATGTGAGAAACTTTGATGTTATTAACACCAAGAATACAAATGATTTTAAATCGGTTTCAATTTTAGAAACGGAAGCCTTTAAAAACCTATAAACAAATACATTAACACCCCTATAGTTTGTCGTCACAGCTTAATTTTGATGCTACTAATCTGGTTTAAACGGTAACGAGGTAAAGGAAAAACATGCCTTGTGCTAAAACATTTTAAAGCTGAACAGCAATATGCCTCTTTTCTACTTACTCTAAATAACATCTTAAATTAATGCCTAAAAGTTTATTCCTTTTGTGCCCTACAGATTGCTTGGAACCTATTATAAATAGCAGGTTCCATAAAGAAAATTATTTCTACACCTCTCTAGGAAACTCTTTTATTTATAATAGAAAAACCATTAAGCACATTCATAAATTGATAAAAAAGCATCAAATCGAAGAAATATATTTCGTACTCTCCAGCGATAACCAAATTATTCTAGATGCATTGGGCAATCAAGATTTCTCAAACTTTAAAGCTTTAAACCGCTTTTACAACGATATTAACAAACACACAGCACATTTAGACACTATATGGCATAGCAGTAGTCTTAAATTTTCAATTATTTCATATTACCTGAATAGAAAAATCAAACTACTGCAATCCGAAATAGATAAAAATTTCGATTATCAAATTAAGATACGCGGAAAAATTTACGACAAACAAGATCATGTCTTCACGGCAATATATTCCGATTTGATAAGCATTGAAAAACATCACTTAAATTAAAAGCATATTTCCAGTCTTTATTCTCAAAAATATTTCTTTCTAAAATGAAAAAACTACCCGTTACTGTATTAAGTGGGTTTCTAGGAGCAGGAAAAACCACCTTACTCAACCATATTTTGCACAACAAACAAGGCCTAAAAGTTGCTGTTATCGTTAACGATATGAGCGAGGTTAATATTGATGCGCAGTTTATACAAAATGAAAACACACTTTCAAGGACCGAAGAAAAACTGGTAGAAATGTCTAACGGGTGTATTTGCTGCACGCTCAGGGAAGACCTCATGGAAGAGGTTGAAAAACTGGCAATGCAAAACAAATTCGATTACCTTTTAATTGAAAGTACTGGTATTAGCGAACCCATTCCCGTTGCCCAAACCTTTACTTTTGAAAGTGAAGATGGCTCAATAGACTTGAGCCGCTTTAGTTACATAGACACTATGGTAACCGTTGTTGACGCCTTTAATTTTTTAAAAGATTTTTCTAGTTCTGACTACCTTGTCACTAGAGAACTTACAGATATTGAAGGCGACAACAGAACCATTGTCAACCTGCTTACCGACCAAATTGAATTTGCTAATGTTATTATTCTTAACAAAGAGGATTTAGTTACACAAAATCAATTAGAAGAACTCAAGGCTATTATCGGTTCGTTAAATCCAGAAGCAAAAATAATTTCTGCCCATCAATCAAAAGTAGATCTGAAACAAGTCATCAATACTGGGCTGTTCGATTATGCAAAAGCAGAAGCTTCGGCAGGATGGCTAAAAGAATTAGAAAACGAACACGTGCCTGAAACAGAAGAGTACGGTATAGGCTCATTTGTTTTTAGAAGCAAAAGGCCATTCCATTCAGAACGTTTTTTAGACTATCTCAATCAAGAATTTCCGCAAAACATCATCAGGAGCAAAGGTTTGTTTTGGCTATCGTCCAGACCCAACCAAGCACTTCTATGGAGTTCAGCGGGCGGTTCTTGCAAAGCCGATAACGCTGGGGTTTGGTGGGCATCCATGCCGTTTTCAGAGCGCATTAACTATGCGGCTTTTATTGAAAACCAAGCCGAAATAGAAGCGAATTGGGATCCTATGTTTGGTGATCGAAAAATAGAACTTGTATTTATAGGAATACATTTAAAAAAAGAGAAAATGCTTAGTCAATTAAATGATTGCCTGCTTACTGATACCGAGGTAAAATTATGGAAAGCCCAATTGCTTCCCCAAGAGGACAAGTGGCCCGTTTAAAATCAAAAAAATGGATATTATCAAAATAGGCATTATAACCGTTAGCGACAGAGCCAATGCAGGAATTTATGAAGACATTAGTGGTAAAGCCATCATAAATACGCTTAATGAATATTTAATTTCCTCATGGAATGAAGTCTATAGAATAGTTCCCGATGAGCAAAAAATTATAGAGAACACACTTATCGATTTCGTCGATAATGAAAACTGTTGCTTAGTTATCACCACAGGTGGAACGGGCCCTGCAAAACGCGATGTTACCCCAGAAGCCACCGAGGCGGTTTGCGACCGAATGATGCCAGGTTTCGGGGAGCTTATGAGAACCGAATCTTTAAAATACGTTCCAACAGCTATTTTATCAAGACAAACAGCGGGACTTAGAGGCAATAGTTTAATCGTTAACCTCCCCGGCAAACCCAAGTCCATTAGAGAATGTTTAGATGCCATTTTTCCAGCCATTCCGTATTGTATCGACCTTATGGAAGGCCCTTTTTTAAAATGCAATGAATCAATAATAAAACCGTTTAGACCTAATAAACAGTAAATTTGCATAAAACACTGTAAGACTCCGCAAAAAAATGGAAGCTTTAATTACCATAGTAGGCTTTTTGGGCGCTGGAAAAACGACGCTTTTAAAGTATTTGATCGAACACTTTAACAACAAAGCCTGGAATCCATACGTGATTCTGAACGATTACGAAAATGCCAACATGGACGTTCAGCATTTTAGGGAGCAACTTAACACCAATACCATAAAACCTTTAAGCGGAAGTTGTATTTGTTGCAGTGGTATTGTTGAACTTCGGGAAACGGTTAATAGAATTCCTAAACGAGAAAACGGCATTACACTTATTGAAGCCAATGGCACCTCTGATGCCTGCTCGCTAATGGAGTTTCTTGGGGTTGGACTGAACGATAGATTTTCACCCCCTATCCAGGTTTCTGTAGTCGATGCCCAAAATTGGCAAAAACGTGGCGAACATAATGAATTGGAAGCTAACCAAATTCAAGTATCATCACTTATTGTTTTAACACACTTAGAACAAACAGATTTAAACCGCAAAAAAGAAGTCATCGCCTCCCTTGGAAAAATAAATCCAACAGCCAAGGTAATCGCTATGGCAGATTTGGACATCGAACTGCTTCCCGAGCTCGTCCCCTCACAAAGCACTCCGCAGCAGCTTAATCACCAAAAAGCACATTGGGCATCCTGCTCGATAGATTTGCCCAACCTACCTAGCCGGGATCATATCGTGAAAATTTGCAATGCACTCCCCAAAACCATTCTAAGGATAAAAGGCTGCACTAAAATAGGTGAAGCTAATAATTATACTTTTTTTGAACGTACACCCGATGGAGAAATTCATATAAGACCTTTTAATGGAGTGCCTATAACCGGGTGCAAATTGCTGACCATTGGACCTGGCAGCGAACCTCTTATTTTAGAGCGTGCTATAAAATCGAATATTGAATCAACAAATTACACTCAAAATGATACACACGAGTGAGCTTTCATTCAAATATAAAAACAGTAACACCCTGTTCCGTTTTCCCGAAATTAATTTAAATGCACAAGACAGCCTCCTAATGCTCGGTGAATCTGGAATTGGAAAAACCACCTTGCTTCATCTTTTGGCTGGTATTTTAAAACCAGATAGTGGAAAAATCATGATACATCATACCGATTTAACCACTCTATCTCGAAGTCAAATGGATAAATTTCGCGGTGAACACATCGGTTTGGTGTTTCAAAAAAAACATGCCATTCCTTCGTTAACCGTTTACGAAAACCTAAAAACCCGATTGTTTTTCAGCAACAAAAATATTGATGAGTTAGCTGTCGATACGGTATTGGAACAACTCAACTTAAAGGCATGCAAACACAAAAACATAAATGAAATTAGCGAAGGCCAGTTACAACGCTTGGGTATAGCCATGGCGGTAATACACCAACCTAGAGTTATTTTGGCCGACGAGCCTACTTCGAGTTTAGACGACAAAAATTGCAACATGGTTATCAACCTTTTAAAGGAACAAGCCGAAAAAAACAGTGCCAATTTAATAGTCATTACCCACGATCATAGAATCAAACACGTATTCCAAAACACCATTACCCTATGAACATTTGGAAAATCAGCATAAAAAACATTAAATCAAAACCGTTTTACACGTTTTTAAGCATCATCACGCTGTCCTTGAGCATTACCTTGCTTTTAGGCATTCAGCAATTAAAAAGTTCGTTTCAACATCAAATGGACAACAACCTGAGCAATATCGATGTTGTTGTTGGCGCAAAAGGCAGTCCGTTGCAGCTCATTTTATCGTCGGTGTTGCATTTAGACAATCCCACTGGGAATATTCCGTTTAAAGAGGCCAAAAAAATTGAAAAAAATCCGATGGTTAAATCGGTGGTTCCCATTTCGTATGGCGATAACTACAAAGGGTTTAGAATTGTGGGCACCAACCCGGCGTTCTACGCCATTTACAAAGCTGAAATCGCACAAGGCCAAAAACCCCAAAGCGCCATGGAAGTGGTGCTTGGCAGCGACGTAGCCAACCAATTAAACCTAAATTTAGGTGATACATTTTCCAGCTCGCACGGATTAATTGAAAACACCGTGGAAGTACACGACGAAAAACTAACTGTTGTCGGCATTTTAAAACCGACAACAAAAGTCATAGACCGATTAATTGTCTGTAATTTGGAAACCGTTTGGGATGTTCACGACCATGGCCAAGATGAGCATTCGGATGAACAAAACAACAATCATGAAAATGAAGACGAACACAACCATAAGGATGAGATTCACGAACATGAAGACCATGAAAACCATGCGCATGAAACAGAAAAAGAGGTTACGGCTTTATTGGTAACGTTTAGAAGCCCCATGGCACTTTTAACCTTTCCTAAAAAAATAAACGAACAAAGCAACCTGCAAGCGGCTTTGCCAAAATTTGAACTCGATCGGCTATTCCAATATACAAGTATTGGTTTTGAAACCATTAATTGGATAGCCTATCTTATATTATTCATTTCTGCCCTAACTATTTTTATCAACCTTTATAAAATGGTAAAAGAACGCGCGTTCGATTTGGCATTGTTACGCACCTATGGCGCCAGTACTTTTCAAATTATAAAAATTGTGGCTTATGAAGGTATAGCTATTACTTTTACCGCATTTGTACTCGGTGCATTACTCACAAAAACAGCATTGTATTTCATACTAAAATTCGCTAATTTTAGTTATAAACAAAACATGATTCAGCCTTTAGGTTTACACGAAATAGCACAAACTGCCGGATTGGTTTTTGCCATGGTAGCATTTTCTGTTATTTTAGCCATTTACCCTATATTAAAAATGAATATTTCAACCATACTTAGCCAAGAAGGTCGATAACACCTAGCATCGAGCAAAGCCAAACCAACCAAACTAAACCCCACCCCAAAAAAACGATAATATGAAGCACAACATTTTAATCATTTTGTTTTTTATAAGTACCGCGGTTTGTTTTGGCCAGCAAAAAATAACTTGGGAAGATTTAGCCAAGGTAAAGTTTAGTGAAAAATATTTTCCAAAATTTGATGATACATTCTTGTATCCGGCATTCTCTACCGATATCAAAGCTTTGGAAGGGAAAGTGGTTACGATTAAAGGATATTTTTTAAACATATCTCCAGAAGACAAATTATACATACTATCTAAAGGCCCCATGGCCTCCTGCTTTTTTTGTGGCGTTGGCGGACCGGAAACGGCTGTTGAGCTTCAGTTTAAATCAAAGCAAAATTTTAACACTGATGACATCGTCGCGGTAACAGGAAAATTAAAACTCAACAAGGACGACGTGGAGCATTTCAATTATATCCTCACAGACTGTGAAGCGGCTTTAATCGAGTAATATTTCTTTCTGGCATTGCTCTGTTTGAACCAAAATGTTTTTTTACCTTTAAAACGTAAATCGCATTCCAAAAACCATCGCAGCCATGAAACAAACGCTACTACTTTATAGCTTCATAATATGCTCTATTTTAAGTTGTAACGAACAACCCAAGACATCGCCCCCCATACACGCAGAAAATTGGGCCAACCGGAAAATTGAAATTAAGGACAAGGATTCTTTGGAATACGGGAAATCGTACTTATCGATTTACTCGCAGATTTACAGCATATCGCAACACAAAACCCATAATTTAACCGCTATGGTTAGCTTGCGCAATACCAGCGATACCGACACCATTTACCTGCTTAAAGCAGAATACTTTGACACTCATGGGGTTTCGGTAAGGAACTATTTTAACCACCCTATTTTTTTGGCTCCCATGGAAACCACCGATATTATTATTGATGAAAAGGACGTTGCCGGTGGTACGGGTTCCAACTTCATTTTTGAATGGAAAATTCCGAAAAACTGTCCCGAGCCCTTGTTTGAAGGCATTATGAATTCAACCATGGGGCAACAAGGCCTATCATTTACCACACAAGCCAAACGGATAAAATAATCTAATTTGTTATCTATAAATTTTCACAAATGACAAATGAACTTAGAAATTGAAAACATATTGCTTGTTGGTTCCCTATTACTCTTTGTGAGCATTATAGTGGGCAAAACATCCTATAAATTTGGCGTCCCCACCTTACTTTTATTTTTAGCTATTGGCATGCTGGCAGGATCAGACGGCATTGTGGGCATTCGTTTTGACGACCCTAAACTGGCACAATTTATTGGTATCGTTTCCCTTAATTTTATTTTATTCTCGGGAGGATTGGACACTAATTGGAATTCGGTAAAACCCATTATAAAAGAGGGTATCATGCTATCTACGGTTGGGGTATTGCTCACAGCCACATGTTTAGGCGTTTTCGTTTGGTCGATTACCGATTTCACCATTTACGAAAGCATGTTATTAGGTTCAATTGTGTCATCTACCGATGCGGCTGCCGTATTCTCCATTTTACGCTCCAAAAATTTAGCACTACGCACCAACCTGCGCCCAACATTGGAATTGGAAAGCGGTAGTAACGACCCTATGGCTTATGTACTGACCATTGCTTTTTTAAGCCTAGTAGTCAATCAAGACCAAAGTTTTCTTTCTATAATCCCACTGTTTTTACAACAAATGATTTTGGGTGGTATTTCAGGGTTTATCTTCGGAAAAGTTAGCAAAACCATTATCAATAAAATAAAGCTCGGTTTTGAGGGGCTTTACCCGGTTTTGGTTATAGCCCTAATGTTCATCACGTTTTCAGCCACCGATTTTATTGGCGGAAACGGATTTTTAGCCATTTACATTTGCGCCGTTTATTTAGGCAACCAAGATTTAATACATAAATCAACTATTTTAAAGATGTTCGATGGTTTGGCTTGGCTCATGCAAATCGTTTTGTTCCTAACACTCGGGCTACTTGTGTTCCCCACGCAAATCATCCCATATATGGGCATTGGTTTACTCATATCCCTGTTTTTAATCGTTGTGGCGCGCCCAGTAAGTGTGTTTTTGAGCATGGCGTTTTTTAAAATGAAAAATAGACGTCGACTGTATATTTCTTGGGTAGGGCTACGTGGCGCCGTTCCCATCGTGTTTGCCACTTACCCTCTTTTGGCCGGCATTGAAAAGGCCGATATGATTTTTAATATTGTATTTTTTATTTCGGTAACCTCGGTTTTAATTCAAGGCACCACCCTTTCCATTTTCGCCAAATGGCTCAACGTGGGGCTTCCCGAAGCAGTAAAACCCTTTTCTGAAAGCGATCGCTATATTCTGGATTTGCCCAAAACAGCCATGGAGGAAATTACCATATCGCCCACAAGCAGCGCTGTAAACAAGCGCATTATCGATATACATTTTCCGAAATCGGCATTTATAGTGATGATAAAACGAAACAATAAGTTTGTTAGGCCAGGAGGATCGACAGTGATTGAGGCCAACGATACCTTGGTGGTGTTAATGGATAACGAAAATAGCTTGGATGAAGTGAATCAAGTTATTGCTTAATTTTAATTCTAATCAAACTCGTTTGTAAATGTTCTGCTATGACATCATTATTAGTTTACTGAAAAGGCTTAATATTGGATTTGCAAGTATTTTGGCCGTATTCGATTAAAGACTCACTTTAATCATCACAATCAAAAGGGTTTCTTGACAATTTAATAAGTAAATAAAATATGTCCAAAATTGAATACTTTTTTCCTTTCAATATAAAAGATGGATTTTGTAAAAACATACAATATTTCAATGTATCGTTAAGTGCTCCATCTGGCGTAGCAGTAAAGCAAGTTTAGAGACATACTCAAAGCTTTCATAAGAAATCGCCTTTTGGTCAATTTACTACAAGACGGCATTTACATAAAAAAGCTCCGAATTCATTTTCGGAGCTTTTTGTTTTTTGGGGAAGTTAAAAATCGTATCCTAAACCTTAATCGTGCAACCAATTGCTTTTGTTTCTTTTTGCGGCACATCTTCACCCGTTAACAAAGCATCAACAGCGTCTTCAACGTATTTGGTTGTTACCGCCGTTTCGTCTTTGTAATTATCGTCAATGGCTCCAATGTATTTAACCACATTACCGGCATCGGTTTTTTGCAATACAAAAATATGCGGTGTTTTTGTGGCTCCAAATTTTGGGTACACACTTTGCTCGGCATCGATTAAATAAGGAAAGGTAAAGCCTTTGCTCTCTGCTCGCTTTTTCATGGCATCTAAATTATCACCAGGCTTTACGGCAATATTATTGGGCATAATGGCAATCACCGGATAGCCTTTTTCTTCATATTTATTGTTAAGTGCAATTATTCGGTCTTCATACATCACTGCATACGGGCAAGTATTGCAGGTAAACGTAACGATGTAACCTTTGGCATCTTCATAATCTGAAAGCGACACCATATTACCATCAATATTTTCTAAGGAGAAATCTTCGGCGACATCGCCAATTTTGTAACCATCGCTAACGGTAAAGGCACTAATTAGCACCAAAACAAGTGCTGCTGTAAGAAACTGGATAGACTTTTTCATAATTATTAGTGGTTTAAAAATGGATTTAGTTTTTCTTTTAATTCTTCATAATTAAATGACTGCTCATAAAATTCACGAGTATCATTTTTATATATTAATGTCGCAGGAATAGAGCCCGACCAAGCTTCGCTTATTTTAGGAATCCACGAATTCATATCAGGGTCATCCAGCGCCACAACCTTACTCTGAAGTTGATGTTTTTTTATGAAGGGCTTAAGCTTTTTATCGTATAAATGCGGAAAATCCAAACTCACCAATAGCACCTCTACACCCTTGTCTTTATAATCGGCATGCAATTTTTCAAAATAAGGCAACTCCTTAACGCACGGCGCGCACCACGTTGCCCAAAAATTAATAACGTGTATTTTATCATCCTTCTTTTCAAGGAATTTTTTAAAACCAGCAAAATCGTAAACCTCTAAATCCATCGAAGCTTTCTCCTGCTTGACGTCAATCTGCTGAGTTGAATCGACAGCCAGCATTTCAGCTTTTTTTTCATTTTTACAACTGAACAGTAAGCATATAATGGCTATAGATACTAGTTTTATTTTCATATGTATTCTTTCATAAAATTTTCAAACTCAATTTTGATAGTGTCCAACCAATTACTTAAAAACCAATCAAGCAATTAATTTCCTTTCTTGAGCTTTATAAATTTAAATAATACTTAAACTCTATACCGCTTTTTAACAGTATTTTATGTTAAAAGTAAATCCGACGTCAATCAATCGCAAAAAAATTCTAAATTATTTCTGTATTTTTAGGAGCAACAACCAACAAATGAACATAGAACAAATCCTTAAAATAAACTCCGATTTGCCTTTGCACAAAAAGGTGGTGATTAACCTGTTTTTCACTTACGGATTGATAAACGGGAAACTAAACGAAGCACTCAAGCCCCACGATATTTCCCTACAGCAGTTTAATGTGCTTCGTATTTTACGTGGGCAAAAAGGCCGCCCCGTAACTTTGGCTGCCATCCAGGAACGCATGGTCAATAAAATGAGTAACACCACTCGTTTGGTTGACAAACTTGTTAAAAAGAAGTATGTATCTAAAACCAAAAACAATACCAACAAACGGAAAATAGATATTACAATTACCCAACAAGGGCTCGATTTCCTGAATGATATTGACAATTTAGTAGAAACTTCAGAAATAGAATTTACAAGTGCACTTAGCCCCACCGAACAACGCGAACTCATCAGGCTATTGAACAAACTGGACTAACAGGTGCAATTGCTAACCAAAACACGAAAAAACTCCTTAATATTTTGGGTAATAATTTTTTCGTTTTTATATTTGAGCCATTAAAAAACAAAACATGAACATAATTTTAAATACAGCTTGGTGGTGGTGCTTTAGAAACTAACGATTCGTGAAGTAAAAACCTAGTATATTTAAAACTCAAAATATAAAAAAGGCTTGTCAATTCACGACAAGCCTTTTTTTATTATTCTGAAATCATTTCAGAGAAACTAAAAATAAATGGAAAAATACAGTCTTTATACCCACCACAAACGCATTTTAACCGATACCATTACGCCCGTAACGGTGTACTATAAAATACGCGACAAATACCCGAATAGTATTCTTTTGGAAAGTGGTGACTACCACCGCAACCATAAAAACTTTTCATATATCTGCTTTAACCCCATCGCGTCGATTAAAGTAGAAAACGAAGTGATTTCGCAAACCTTTCCCGATGGAAGCACCACCAGTTTAAACATAACCGATGGTGTAAATGTGGTGGACGAAATCTACAATTTCACCAAACGATTTGATGTTAAAACCGAAGAGAATTTCAAGTTCATTAACAACGGCATTTTTGGCTATACGGCTTATGATGCCGTTAGATATTTTGAAGACATTGAAATCGGCAAAAAAGACAATTCGGTAATCATCCCCGATGTGTATTATGCAGTTTATAAAAACATCATAGCCATCAATCACTTTAAAAATGAAGCCTACATTTTTGCCCACTGTTACGAGGATAACGAAAACAATATCCACGAAATAGACAAACTCATAAACGTTCAAAATTTTGCTTCGTACAACTTTAATACAAAGGGCGACATCAATTCGAACTTAACTGATGAAGAGTTTAAACAAAACGTAGAGTTGGCCAGAAAACATTGCCAACGTGGTGATGTATTTCAATTAGTGCTTTCTCGACGTTTTTCGCAAGAGTTTGCGGGCGACGATTTCAATGTTTACCGTGCACTAAGAAGCATTAACCCCTCGCCGTATTTATTTTATTTCGATTATGGTGATTTTAAAATATTTGGTAGTTCGCCCGAAGCACAACTTATTGTTTCCGATGGTTTGGCTGAAATCCACCCCATTGCAGGAACGTTTAAACGTACCGGCGACGACGCAAAAGATGCCGTTTTGGCCGAACAATTAAAAAACGACGACAAAGAGAATGCCGAGCACGTCATGTTGGTCGATTTGGCTCGAAATGACCTCAGCCGACACGGTAGCCAAGTGAATGTGGAAACCTATCGCGAGGTTCAATTTTTCTCACATGTTATCCATTTAGTGAGTAAAGTTACCGGGCATAAGCACGACACCACCTCAACCATGCAAGTGGTGGCCGATACCTTCCCCGCAGGTACGCTAAGCGGAGCACCCAAACATATGGCCATGCAGCTCATTGAAAAGTATGAAAAAACAAGCCGAGGCTATTACGGTGGAGCCATTGGGTTTATGGATTTTGATGGCAATTTTAACCACGCCATCATGATTAGAACCTTTTTAAGCAAAGACTACAAACTGAATTGGCAAGCCGGTGCCGGAATGGTTTCAAAATCGGACCAAGAAAGTGAATTACAGGAAGTTTACAATAAACTGGGGGCTTTAACCAAAGCTATCAAAATAGCAGAAGATATATGAGTTTAGAAAAAAAGGAATAATTGAAATCAACAGAAAATAATTAACAAAAAGCAAAGTCCCTTTTTCCGATGGAATCGGGACCATCAATCTGCAGAAATAATGAGCGAAGGAATGAAGATGCAAAGCGAAGCTTTAAGCACGAAGTTCCGAAAGCGAATGTTCCGCAGGAATTTCCTCAGATTGATTTGATTTTTTGGTTCGTTTTGTATCAAGACAAAATGAACATAAACAAAAGAGATTCCGCTTTGGCAGGAATGACAAACTGAAAACGAATGAAAAAAATACTAGTAATAGATAACTACGACAGTTTCACCTATAATCTCGTTCATTATTTGGAAGATTTAAACTGCGATGTTACCGTAGTAAGAAACGACAAACTGGCTTTGGAAGATGTTGAGCCATTCAGCAAAATTGTATTATCTCCTGGCCCAGGCATTCCCGACGAAGCCGGACTGTTAAAAGCCATTATTGAAAAATATGCCCCAACCAAAAGCATTTTAGGTGTATGTTTAGGCCAGCAAGCCATAGGCGAAGTGTTTGGTGGTTCATTGGTGAATCTAGATGATGTTTACCACGGCGTGGCCACCCAAGTGGAAATTTGTGTGGATGACGAACCTATTTTTAACGGACTGGACAAAAATATTGAAGTGGGCCGTTACCACTCGTGGGTGGTGCATCCTGATTTGCCCGAGAGTTTGGAAGCCACTTCGTTTGACGAAAACGGACAAGTGATGTCATTACGCCACAAAATTTACGACGTAAAAGGTGTACAATACCACCCCGAATCGGTATTAACACCAGACGGCAAAAAAATATTGGAAAATTGGGTGAACCAGTAAAAATTGAAAGCAGATAAAAATAAGAAAATAAAATAGTAAAAAATCGAGTCCCAAATTTCGACCAAGTCGAAAGCATCAATCTGCAGAAATAATGAGCGTAGAAACGAAGATGCAAAGCAAAGCTTTAAGCACGAAGTTCCGAAAGCGAATGTTCCGCAGGAATTTCCTCAGATTGATTTGATTTTTTGGTTCGTTTTGTATCAAGACAAAATGAACAATAATTTTAGAACAATTAAAACAATTTCCGATTTCGCAGCAATAGTAAAATGAAAGATATATTAAACAGACTGATAAACCACGACACGCTAACCACCGAGGAAGCCAAACAAGTTATCGTTAACATATCCAACGATATGTACAACCCGAGTCAAATTGCTTGTTTTCTTTCTGTTTTTATGATGCGCAGCATTACCATTGAAGAACTCACGGGATTCAGAAATGCTTTGTTGGAGCTTTGTGTTCCTATTGACCTCAGAGAATTCGATGCCATTGATATTGTAGGTACGGGTGGTGACGGAAAAAACACGTTTAATATTTCCACCCTATCCTCGTTTATAACGGCAGGTGCAGGAGTTAATGTATCGAAACATGGTAATTACGGCGTATCGTCCACTTCGGGATCTTCAAACGTTATGGAAACATTGGGAGTAAAATTTTCCAACAACAAAGATTTTTTAAAACGCTGTGTGGACCAAGCGGGCATTTGTATTTTGCACGCGCCGCTATTCCATCCGGCCATGAAAAATGTGGCTCCAATTAGAAAAGAATTGGGCGTAAAAACCTTTTTCAATATGTTGGGCCCCATGGTAAATCCGTCGTTTCCAAAAAACCAATTATTGGGCGTTTATAATTTGGAACTTTTGCGCTTGTACAGTTTCATTTATCAAAACACCGATAAAAATTACAACATTGTTTATGCTTTAGATGGCTACGACGAAATTTCATTAACCGGAAAAGCTAAAATAGTATCGAATCATTCCGAGAAACTGTTTTCTCCGGAAGATTTAGGAGTAAAACCAGTAAAACAAGACGCGATTTTTGGAGGCAACAGTATTGAAGATGCCGCAAAAATATTTGTGGATATTATAAGCGGAAACGGTACCGAAGCACAAAACAACGTGGTGTGTGCCAATGCAGGATTAGCCATCGCTACGGCCGAACAAATTTCGCATAAAGAAGGTTTTGAGTTAGCCAAAGCATCCTTATTTTCTGGTAAAGCCAAAACGAGTTTAGATAAATTGATTGAATTGAGTAAATAACGTCATTACGAGGAGAAAAACGACGCGGTAATCTCGTTAAAACATACAGATTGCCACAACTTTTTTCACAAGTTTCGCAATGACGATTCGAAAACAAAAATGAATATTTTAGACAAAATAGTAATCGACAAACGCAACGAGGTAAACCTCAGAAAAGGTTTAATTCCCGTTTCGCAATTAGAGCAATCGGTGCTTTTCAATAGAGAAACCGTTTCTTTGTCAAATACATTACGAAATAGCAAGTCGGGCATTATTGCCGAACACAAACGGCGCTCGCCATCAAAATCAGTCATCAACCACACCTTAAACGTTCAAGACGTTGCCACAGGTTACGAGAATGCCGGTGTTTGTGGCATGTCGGTTTTAACCGATGGCAAATATTTCGGCGGTTCGTTGGACGACTTATTAACCGCCCGAGCCAGTTGCAATTTACCGTTATTGAGAAAGGAATTCATTATTGACGAATATCAAATCCTAGAGGCCAAAGCCTATGGTGCCGATGTTATTCTGTTGATTGCCGCTATTTTAACTCGCGATGAAATCAAGCAATTTTCCGAGTTTGCAAAACGTTTAAATTTAGACGTGCTGTTGGAAGTGCACAACGAAGAAGAATTACATAAATCCATCATGCCAAGCCTCGATATGTTGGGCGTTAACAACCGAAACTTAAAAACGTTTGATGTTAGCTTAGAAACTAGTAAAGTCTTGAGCGAACTCATTCCAGACGATTTTGTTAAAGTATCTGAAAGTGGCATCAGCAATATTGAAGCTATTAAAGAGTTACAACCTTTTGGTTACAAAGGATTCTTAATTGGAGAAAATTTTATGAAAACGGATAATCCCGGGGCAAGTGCCACAGTATTTATAAAAAGCCTCCTCTAACTCCTCCAAAGGAGGAGAACCAGTACTCAGATGAACAAAAAGAAGCAACATATTCCACAATCTATTCCCTCTCCTTCGGGGAGGGTCAAGGAGGGGCTTCGACTTAAAATCTGCGGAATGAAATATCAAGATAACATCAAACTAGTTGCGGCTTTGCAACCCAATTATCTTGGTTTTATATTTTTCGAAAAATCCGCTAGATGCTTTGACGCTGAATCCATTCCAAATCTTCCGAATTCTATAAAAAAGACAGGCGTTTTTGTAAATGCCCCTTTAGAGTTTGTGGTTGGAAAAATAAATGAGCTCGATTTACAAGCTGTTCAATTACATGGCGAAGAATCTCCTGAATATTGTGACGCCTTACGTCATGCTGAACTTGTTTCAGCATCACATAAAAAACTTGAAATCATCAAAGTATTTTCCATTAAGGACGAGTTCAATTTTGAGGTTTTAAAACCATACGAAAACGTTGTTGACTATTTCCTTTTCGATACCAAAGGCAAGCTTCCGGGTGGCAATGGCTACACCTTCAATTGGGACGTTTTAAAAAACTACCCCTCTACCAAACCGTTTTTTTTAAGCGGCGGTATTGGAGTTGATGAAATAGAAAAAATTAAAAAATTTAATCAAAGTGAAGCATCAAAATATTGCTATGCTTTAGATATAAATAGTCAATTCGAAATAGAACCCGGATTGAAGCATATTGAATTATTAAAACAATTTAAAGCTAGTTTGTCATTCCGCACTTGATGCGGAATCCATTATAAACCGAAACTAAAAATAAAAAGATTCCCGTCTGCGCGGGAATGACAAATAAAAAAATGAAAAATTACAACGTAAACGAAAAAGGCTATTACGGCGAATTTGGAGGGGCATTTATCCCAGAAATGCTGTACCCCAATGTAGAAGAATTACGCCAAAAGTACTTAGAAGTGATGAACGAACCCTCTTTCAAGGATGAGTTCAAACAGCTTTTAAAAGATTATGTGGGGCGCCCATCGCCATTGTATTTTGCAAAACGACTTTCAGAAAAATACAACACCAAAATTTATTTGAAGCGCGAAGACTTGAACCACACCGGAGCGCACAAAATAAACAATACCATTGGCCAGATTTTAATGGCGCAGCGTTTGGGCAAAACTAGAATTATCGCCGAAACCGGTGCCGGTCAACACGGTGTGGCCACTGCAACAGTTTGCGCTCTCATGGGATTGGAATGTATCGTATACATGGGCGAAATCGACATTGCCCGCCAAGCACCAAACGTTGCCAGAATGAAAATGCTCGGCGCCACAGTAATGCCCGCCAAATCGGGAAGTCGTACTCTAAAGGATGCTACCAATGAGGCCATCCGCGATTGGATCAACAACCCCGTAAACACGCATTACATTATTGGTTCGGCCATTGGCCCACACCCATATCCTGATATGGTAACGCGTTTTCAAGCCATTATTTCCGAAGAAATAAAATGGCAACTTAAAGAACACGAAGGTCGCGAAAACCCCGATTATGTTGTGGCTTGTATTGGTGGTGGAAGTAATGCCGCTGGCACCTATTACCATTATTTGCATGAAGAAAATGTCAATATTATAGCAGTGGAAGCCGCTGGTCATGGCGTAGATTCTGGCGAGAGTGCCGCCACTTCGGTTTTGGGAAAAGAAGGCATCATCCACGGTTGTAAAACGCTGTTGATGCAAACCAACGACGGACAAATCACTGAGCCTTATTCTATTTCGGCAGGATTGGATTACCCCGGTGTGGGTCCCATGCATGCCCATTTAGCAAAAACAGGCCGTGCAGAATTTATGTCGATTACCGATGACGAGGCCATGAATGCCGGGTTGGAACTTTGCAAACTGGAAGGAATCATTCCGGCTATTGAAAGCTCGCATGCCTTGGCTATTTTCGAACAGAAAACCTTTAAGCCAGACGACGTGGTTGTAGTGAGTTTATCGGGCCGTGGCGATAAGGATTTGAATAATTATATTGAATATTTTAAAATTTAACGTCATTCCGAACGAAGTGAAGGAATCTCTTCAAAAGATTGCTTCGTCACTCCGTTCCTCGCAATGACGATAACCAAACAAAAATGAATCGAATTCAAAGCAAATTAGAAGAAAACAAAAAGTTACTTTCTATATATTTCACAGCAGGTTACCCTAATTTAAACGATACCGTTTCTATCATTCAGGATTTAGAAAAAAATGGGGTGGACATGATTGAAATCGGCTTACCATTTAGCGACCCACTAGCCGATGGCCCAACAATCCAAGAGAGTTCTACGGCTGCCTTAAAAAATGGCATGACCACCGAAACACTTTTCAATCAGTTAAAAGACATCCGAAAAACGGTTGAAATTCCGTTAATCATCATGGGGTATTTCAACCCGATGCTGCAATATGGCGTGGAGGCATTTTGCAAGAAATGCCAGGAATTGGGCATTGACGGATTGATTATTCCCGATTTACCTGTTGATGTGTACCACGAAGAGTACCAAGCTATTTTTGAAAAATACGGCTTGATCAATGTGTTTTTGATAACGCCACAAACTTCCGAAGAACGCATCCGTTACATCGATTCGATTTCCAACGGATTCATTTATATGGTGAGCAGCGCCAGTACTACGGGAGCAAAATCTGGATTTGGCGACGAACAAACCCAATATTTTGAGCGCATTGCAAAAATGGATTTAAAAAATCCGCAAGTTATTGGGTTTGGCATTAGTAATAACGAGACGTTTACCGCCGCAACCAAGTACGCCAAAGGCGCCATTATTGGCAGTGCTTTTGTTAAGCATTTAACCACTAACGGAAACAAGCAAATAGACCAATTTGTAAAATCGATATTGGGCTAAATTTAAAATAGAATGACACCTCCAGAAAGAATTATAATCATTGGTGCTGGTTTTGCCGGTTTAAGACTTGCACAGGAATTGATAAACCACCCCAACTACGAAGTCTATCTTTTAGATAAACAAAACTACCATCAATTTCAACCGTTAATGTACCAAGTGGCTTCGGCAAGATTGGAACCCGCCAGTATTTCTTTTCCGCTTCGTAAAGTTTTTCAAAAGGCAAAAAACGTCCGGATTCGGATTACAAAAGTTTCCAAAATAAATTTGGAAGAAAAATTTATCAGTACACCTATCGGCGATTTTACTTATGACCATTTAGTGATTTCCATAGGTTGCACCACCAATTACTTCGGAAATAAAAATCTAAAAAAATTTGCCTACCCAATGAAAACCATTCCTGAAGCCATTCAATTGCGCAACAGGATTTTACAAACCTTTGAAGACGCCTTAAACACCACCGACCCCGAAAAACTTCAAACCTTATTGAATTTCGTTATTGTTGGTGGCGGTCCAACCGGTGTTGAACTAGCCGGAGCCTTGGCCGAAATGAAACGCAATATTTTACCAAAGGATTACCCCGATAAGGATTTTTCAAAACTAACCATATATCTTCTGGAAGGTACGCCAAACACCCTAAGCCCCATGAGTGATGGCTCTCAAAAAATGTCACAAAAATATTTAGAAGAGTTGGGCGTAGTGGTAAAAACCAGCACTTTAGTGAGCGATTATGATGGCTTCACGGTAACCCTAAATTCTGGCGAGACCATAAATTCAAAAAACGTGATTTGGGCTGCTGGTGTTACCGGAAACATCATTGAAGGTTTTCCGGAAAGTTGCATTACCAGAGGCAACAGACTCATTGTAAACCGGCACAGTCACGTGAATGGGCTGAACCAAGTTTATGCTCTTGGCGACATTGCTTTTATGGAAACGCCCAACTACCCTACCGGACATCCGCAGGTGGCAGGTGTGGCCCTTCAACAAGCTTCGGTTTTAGCAAAAAATTTCAAAAACCTAAAAAAGGGCAAAACTCTAAAAAACTTTGAATATATTGATAAAGGCTCTATGGCTACCATTGGAAAACGAAAGGCCGTAGTCGATTTACCTAAATTAAGTTTTCAAGGCCGATTGGCCTGGTTTACCTGGATGTTTATTCATCTTATGCTTATTTTAAGCATTAAAAATAAACTGCTTATTTTCATGAATTGGATGATCAGTTATTTTAATAACGACAGTACTTTAAGGATTATAATGAAACCCGCAGCTGTAAAGGTTAAACCTAAAAAAGAGTAATGCCCTTAAACATTGTTTTAATTGAACCCGAAATACCCAACAACACCGGAAACATTGGTCGGTTAGCATTGGCTTCCGGTTCAAACTTGCACCTTGTAAAACCTTTTGGTTTTGAAATAAACGACACCCGCTTGAAACGTGCCGGATTAGATTATTGGCCGCATGTAAACATTACGTATTACGATAGTATCGCCGATTTTTTTGAAATCAATTCCAATAAAAAGATGGCGTTTCTCTCCAGCCATGGCACAAAAGACCATTGGAACATCCCTTTTGAAGACGATCTATTTTTAATCTTCGGAAAGGAATCTGTTGGGCTTCCAAAATCCATCACAGAAAAAAACGCCGATAAATTATTTAAAATCCCACTTTACAGTCCGCATATTAGAAGCCTGAATTTGGCCAATGCCGTGGGTATTGTGGTTTATGAAGGGTTGAAAAATATTTCTTATTCCCATTAAACTATTTTTAAAAAAAAGAGTCTAAAACCCAAATAACTTAAATTGTTTTACACATGAAAAAAGCAACTTTAAAATTAGGCGTTTTGGCTTTGGTATTTATGTCTGGTTTAGCTACTTCTGAAGCACAGGAAAAGGAAAAAAAAGCTCCAAACTTTGAAAAAATGTTAACCCGTTTTGATGCCGACAAAAGCGACTCCATTTCTTTAGACGAGTTTAAGTCTGCCAAAAGAAAACGCGAAGTACCTGCAGAACGCTTGGAAAAAATGTTCGCATCGCTTGATGGCGACTCTAACGGCGAAGTGACTCTAGAAGAACTTAAAGTCAACTGGGGTAAAGGTCGAGAAAAAGGTAAAGACAAGAAAAAAGAGTAGTTTATTTACTCATTAAAGAATTTAAGACCCCACTGAAAATCGGGTCTTTTTTTGTGTCAATTTTTCTTCTTGTTTTTCAGCATATTTAAATATATCGCTTCCACTTTAGTGCGCGCCTATGGCGTGCGGCTTAAAAATTCTTAAGCTCGAATTCACCGAAGGCTTCAGAAAACACCCATTTTTATGATATAACCCAATACGACGCCAAATCGTTTATAGCATGGCAACATTTATATATAACTTTTTACAAAGAATCTTTATTTTCAGCATAAAGTATCAAGGTTAAATTGAGTTAATGCTGTTGGCAATATGGCTTATTAAAAGTTAACAAATCTTAATTGAACAAAAATTTTCATTAAGGATAAATAGCTAAAAATCAACTTAGATTTTATATTTTTTTAAAAATTTAAACCCTTTATATTAGCTACTTTAATTTAAAAATAACATATTTGAATAGCCTATTACGGAAAAAACAAACTATCTATAACCTTTTCACTTCTTATTAAATCTCTTGAGTTTACACAGAAGTGTCAAATAGACAGCGAGAATGGGAGTAAAAACTACCTTTACAATCATGCTCACTTTTCGTATCAAAGGGCAACGGTAATATTCATAAGCCAATACAAACATTATAATGCACATAAAACCTATTATCACCATTGTTATATTCTCAATTATGGTGCTTAACTGTAAAGAGAATCCATCAAAAAACAACGAAACAACAGATAAACAATGGATAAGTTTATTTAATGGAAAAAATTTAGACGGTTGGATTCCTAAATTTTATAAAGAAGAAACCGGAACAAATTATTTAAACACATTTAGAATTTCAAATGGCTCTATTCAGGTAAATTATGATAATTATGAACGTTTTGATGAGCGCTACGGACATTTATTTTATAAGACTAAATTTTCCTCATATCATTTAAAATTTAAATATCAGTTTACTAGCCAATGGATGGAAGATGCTCCTCATTTCACTTACAGAAATAGTGGTATTATGTTTCATGCACAAGACCCAAAAACCATTTTAAAAAATCAAAACTGGCCTATTTCGGTAGAGTATCAAATATTAGCTGAATCTAAAGAAAACGAACATAGACCCACTGGAAACATGTGTTCGCCTGGAACAGATATTGTTATAAATAACGCAATAAGTGATTCTCATTGTGTAAGATCTTCCTCAAAAACCTATAAATGGAATGAATGGGTTAATGGCGAACTTATTGTGTATAAAGATTCTTTAATACAACATTTTGTAAATGGTGAAAAGGTTTTAGAATATAGCAAACCTCAAATTGGCGGCAACATATTAATACGCGATTTCGATCCAAGTATTAAAATTAATGGAAAACTTCTCAAAGAAGGATATATTGGATTACAAGCTGAAGGGCAAGGTATTAACTTTAAAGATATTGAAATTAAGATTTTAGATTAACGCCTATTATTTTCAAGCATATTTAAATACATGGCTTCCACTTTAGTGCGCGCCCATGGCGTTCGGCGTAAAAACTTTAAGCTCGATTTCACCGAAGGGTTATTTGTAAAACATTTAATGTTTATGGTGTAACCCATATATTCCCAACCGTAATGCGCCACCAATTCGTTGATGATTTGTTCCAGTTTTACACCGTGCAACGGATTATTGGGTTGCGATTCCATTTACTAGATTTTTGATTTTGTCGAGGTTGTCTAAAAATAATTAATTAACGTCATTGCGCGAAATTTTATTTCGAAGCAATCTCTTTATCAGCAACTTGATTTTTTGAGATTCCTTCACTTTGTTCGGAATGACGCCTTTTAAGACAGCATCCTTTTCAATGTAAAAATCCACTCGAATTGACCTAGCACCGCCATTCTGCACTCAATCAGACTAATGTTAAATTCGTTTGTCGTTAGTACGCTTTGGGCGTCTGGAGTTTCGGCTTCTTCCCGAATTTCGGTTCGAATTACGTGGGTTTCTGTTATTCCTGTTCCGATTTTGACCAGGTTTAATCGGTTCGGTAGAGGCATTGGGGTCGGGCTCAAAACCTTCCAAAATTTCAACTTCAATTTTTTCACCAATCAGTTTTTCTATACTTTTTAAATACGAAGTTTCATCGGCACTTACCAAAGAAATGGCTTGTCCGTCGGCACCTGCCCTACCCGTTCTTCCAATGCGGTGTACGTAATCTTCCGGCACATTGGGCAGTTCAAAGTTAATAACGTGGGGCAACAACGGAATATCCAATCCGCGGGCCGCTATATCGGTAGCTACCAACACGCGCACACTGCCATTTTTAAAATTGGAAAGCGCTTTGGTACGTGCACCCTGACTTTTATTCCCATGAATGGCCGCAGCGCTTATGCCAGCCGCCATCATTTTTTTGCACAGTTTGTTGGCGCCGTGTTTGGTGCGGGTAAATACCAACACCTGTTTCCAATTGCCATCGGAAATCAACTTAATAACCAATCCCGTTTTTAAGCCCTTGGCCACCCGATACACTTTTTGGCTTATGAGCTCTACAGTGGTGTTTTCGGGTGTGGCTTCCACCTGCACAGGCTGGTTTAAAATACCGTGCGCCAGTTTTTTAATCTCTTTTGAAAACGTGGCCGAAAACATTAAGTTCTGTCGTTTTTCGGGCATCAGGTTAATGGTGCGTTCAATATCGCGTAAAAAGCCCATATCGAGCATACGGTCGGCTTCGTCCAAAACAAAAACCTCAACACGTTTTAGCGATAACAACCCCTGACTTTGCAAATCGAGCAAACGCCCCGGTGTGGCCACCAAAATATCAACGCCTTTGCGTATTTGTGCCACTTGTGGTTTTTGGTTTACGCCGCCAAAAATAACCACGCTGCGTAAATTTAAAAAGGCACTGTATTCCTTAACATTGGCGTACACCTGTGCCGCCAGTTCGCGGGTGGGCGTTAAAATTAGGGCGCGAATGGGGCGGTATTTTTCTTTTGGGTTTTCCGATAAAATATGTAACAACGGCAAGGTAAAACCAGCGGTTTTTCCGGTGCCGGTCTGTGCCGATGCCAAAACATCTTTGCCCTGTAATACAGGCGGAATGGCTTTTTGTTGAATGGGACTTGGGGTGGTGTAACCTTTTTGATCCACCGCTTTTAATAAGGCTTCCGATAAGCCTAAAGATTGAAATGACATATAATTTGTTTGAAAGCCCATGGTGGGCGTTTTGAGATGATGACTTACAAATTAAATATCACCCCCTTTTTTTATTAAGTGGCAAATGTACGGTTAATTTATACAGCACTGCGATTTATTTTAAACCTCTTGACTTTGTAAAAAATTTCAGCTACCTTCGCTTAACGACGGATATAAGTCATTTAGGAAACGACGCATATCCTTAAAGTTGTGGTGCATTTGACAAAATATCGTTTATGAAAGAAAGATTAATCATAATTTCAGACTTGTGGGGTCGAGAAAAATCTGAATGGTTAATAAATTATACTCGAATTTTAGAAGCAAAATTTGATATTGAGTTTTACGATAGTTGCGAACTTGGAGAAATTGACAAAACAGAATACAGTCAAACTAACTTGCACAAACAATTTATTGAAGGCGGAATTGAAAAAGCAGTGAATAAACTAATTGAAATTGAAAAGCACTCGATAAATATTTTAGCATTTAGTTTAGGTGGAACTATAGCTTGGAAATATGGAATTAGAAGTGGAAAAATTAATTCTCTTGCCTGTGTGTCTTCAACTAGATTAAGAAAAGAAACTGAAAGACCTAATGGAAGCCTAAAACTGTTCTTTGGAGAAAATGATGAGTTTAAACCAGAAATGGAATGGTTAGAAAAGATGGAATTGGAATACAAAATATTATTGGACAAAGGGCATCAAGTTTATTGTGAACCTGAATTCGCTAAACAGTTAAGTGAAAAAATAATAAAAACGACACCACAACAATGTATAACCGCAATTACGGCGGATTCGACTACGTCCGAATCCACTCGAAATTGCTAACGTCAGTGTTAAACCGAAAATCATTATCTTTAATTCCGTAACTGACGGTTATACGAGACCGTTAAGCGAACCACTTCAAAAAAACTCCCGATACTGCATCACCCGGAAATCGAAGGTATTAAAATCGGGGTTTTTGGCTTTTAGTTGTTTGTACAGCGGCAATCGGCTAATGGAGATATTGGCGGCACCGGAGCCGGAGGTTAATGATACGGTTTTTATTTTTCGGTTTTTAGGGGTTTCGTCCCGATAGTTATCGGGACCGCTCAACCTCACATCCGTTTCGTTTGGCATGACGAATTCGTGTATGCGTGGCACTTCGTTGGAGACCAGTTTCAGTTTTAATCCGTAATCTTTTAAATGCTTTCTAAAAAAATATTCGGGACCGTTTTTACTGTTTCCGCCGGTAAATAAAATGGTATCGATATTGGGGTATTGTTGCAAATAGCCCAGCACATTGCGCAGTTTGATGTTTTTCATGCCCAAATCGGAGGCATCGATTTTTTCGCGTTCGGCACTTTCCACAATATCACACACGCCAATTTGGTGTTTTATTAAAAAGGCTTTGCGCTGCTGCACGGCTTCCTCGGAATTATCGAAAGGTAAATTGAGATTATGGATTTTATCTATAAACAGCCACAGCGAATTGTAATAGCTGCCGTAGCAAAAATCGACGTCCTTTTCCAGCAAATCGCCCGTGGAGAAGCGGGGTGGTGGCAAAGTGCCCACAATGAGCTTTGTGGTGTTTTCTTTTATAAACGGCGAGTATGGATGCTTATGGAAAAACAGAAATTTGAATTTTAGTTTTGAATTTTTTATATTTTGCTAAACTGGTGGTCATTCCGTCCCGATAGCTATCGGGATTATTTTGGAATCTCACCAGAACAAAACTATTATGAGAACCTGAACCCCTTCGACTGCGCTCAGGGTGACAAAGGTTCAAATTATAAAAATATCATTTAAAACAAAAAACAATGGGAAAAGGAGACAAAAAAACAAAACGCGGCAAAATATACCGTGGCACGTTTGGAAAAAGAAGACCTAGAATTAAAAAGAAACCTTCGGTGGAAAGCCAAATTAATGTGGGCAACAAGGCAACGCCCAAATAAAATGGCTGTGTTAAAAGCTGGAGCCGTTTATGAGTTTGTTCCGGCTTTTAACACAGATTCATTGAGTTTATCTAATAAAAACCAAATCGTTGTCTTTAGACATGGGCTCACTAAAACTATAGCCTTGGTAATTAAAGCCTTTTAAATCGTCGACGTTTTGTGCATTGGTATCTACAATATATCTGGCCATTAATCCTCGTGCTTCTTTGGCAAAAAATGAAATTACCTTATACTCGCCATTTTTTAAATCTTTAAAATTGGCCGTTACCACAGGAACTTTTAATGCTTTTTTATCGACAGCCTTAAAGTATTCGTTACTGGCCAAGTTTAAAAACAACTCGTCGTCTTCCAGCTCCTCGTTAAGCGCTTTGGTAATATCTTTTTTCCAGAATTCATAGAGATTTTTTTTCGCCCCAACCGGCATTTTAGTGCCCATTTCCAAGCGGTACGGCTGGATTAAATCGGTAGGCTTCAACAAACCGTACAGCCCAGACAGGATACGCACGGTGTTTTGAAGCTTGTCCATTTTTTCTTCCGGAATGGTGTAGGCATCCAAACCTTTGTAGACATCGCCGCTAAAGGCATAAACGGCCGGGCGGGCATTATCGGTAGTAAACGGCAATTCCCACGATTGGTTACGCTCGTAATTGAGTTGGCCCAAAGCATCGGATATGCTCATGAGTTTCGACAAGCTTTTGGCCGATTTCTTTTTAAGCAGTTTGTTTAAGCGTTCCGACTGCTTTAAAAACTGGGCTTCGGTATATCTTTCGGTGGGCAATTTACTTTCAAAATCCAACGACTTGGCTGGCGATAATACTAGTTTCATAGTGGTATTGTTCTCTTTTTCGTTTCGACTCGTTTAACTTATTTCAAATTTACGATTAGTATTGAATTTCTAAATTGTAAAATCCATTTTATTTCCAATACAGCCATAAATCGAATTTATTAAAATGTCTATGATTTAAATTATCTTTGCTGCGCTTAAAGAATTGTTATGCGCATTGATATTATTACGGTTTTACCCGAATTACTGAAGAGTCCGTTTGGGGCTTCCATTTTAAAACGTGCCATTGAAGCCGGTTTGGTGGAAGTGCATTTCCATAATTTACGGGATTACACGACCGATAATTACAAATCTGTTGACGACACCCAATTTGGCGGTGGTGCCGGTATGGTAATGATGGTAGAGCCGATTGACAAATGCATAACCGCGCTTAAAGCGGAACGGGATTATGACGAGGTTATTTACATGACCCCCGATGGCGAAACCCTAAAACAGGGCATTGCCAACCAGATATCGCTAAAAGAAAACATTATTATTTTATGCGGACATTATAAAGGGGTAGACCAACGGGTGCGTGACCATTTTATAACCCGCGAAATTTCCATTGGCGATTATGTGCTATCGGGAGGCGAATTGGGCGCGGCCGTGTTGTGCGATGCAGTAATCCGTTTGATTCCCGGAGTTTTGGGGAATGAAACTTCTGCCCTAACCGATTCGTTTCAGGATAATTTATTGGCACCGCCCATTTACACCAAACCCCGCGAATACAAAGGTTGGAAAGTGCCCGAATTATTATTTAGCGGCAATTTACCCGAAATAGAAAAGTGGCGAGAAGAGCAGGCCTATTTAAGAACCAAGGAACGCCGGCCGGATTTGTTGGAGGATTAATTTTAACCGTGTTAAGGATAGCAGCGACATCCTTTTTTGAGGCACGAAAAAAAGATATAGCGGATAGCCTGACTTTTTGCTTCTGTGAACATTGGCGTAAGCTCCTAAACACCAAGCAAAAAGGAACACCCAAAAAGCGAAAAAAACTTTTTACTTTTTACTTTAAACTATTAACTTTTTAATTATCTTTGCACCCAATTTCGGGTTAACCTCTGGCGAGAATCGTGAATGTTGTTCTGAATTAACCATTTATAATTTTAAAGATATGGAATCTTTAGTAAAGTTTGTACAAGACGAATTTGTAACAAAAAAGGAATTACCAAATTTTTCGGCAGGAGACACCATCACCGTTTACTACGAAATTAAAGAAGGAAACAAAACACGTACCCAGTTTTTTAGAGGTACGGTAATACAACGAAGAGGTTCTGGATCTTCAGAAACTTTTACAATTAGAAAAATGTCTGGTTCTATTGGTGTAGAGCGTATCTTCCCAGTAAACTTACCAGCATTGCAAAAAATTGAAGTTAACAAGCGTGGTAAAGTACGTAGAGCTAGAATCTTCTACTTTAGAGGTCTTACTGGTAAAAAAGCCAGAATTAAAGAAGCCAGACGTTAATAAGATAGTACTGAAAACATCAGTATTTAAAAGCCTTGGGACATCCCAGGGCTTTTTTATTAACAAATGTTAACAACCTGTGTTTATAATCAGTTTAAAACTAATAGACTTAAAAATTTGGTTTTTAGGGTTTTATATTGTATCTTAGTAGAAGAAATAATGACAACCTTAAAGAAGTTGGTTTCGTCTCAACAGCGAATTTGCATTATATTCTAAATAAGGTAACGTTCTTATAAAAATTGTTTTTTGAGGTTATTTAACAACAACGTGTATGCGTCTGTAAATGTTAAAAACCATGATATCTTAAATAGAGCGGTATGCCCAGCAGACGGTAACTAATAAGGTTGAAAGCTTAAAAATCAATATAAAGCGAAAGTTTTTGTTGTAATGCAAGCAATGCTATTAATAATTTTAACGCGAAAGCGAAGAAAAAGTTAATAGTATCAAGAAAAACAATTACGGAAACATGAAATAATAGGTCAATACATTTTGAAAATTACGTAATGTTTCTTTGAAATAACAACACTTGAACCAAAAAATTTGAATGAAAATTTTGAGTTTGATAGTAGAAATACTAAAAGGGCACGTTAAGTTATTTCAAGAAAGCCATGTCAGAATAGATTAAATTCTATAGTGATATGGCTTTTGTTTTTTTATACATTCTGTTTATTTTTTAAAATATTCTTACTCTGTCCCCTCTTTTTTGGTATTATCGCAAATCTGTAAACTCCAACATTTTAGTTAATCGTTTAAACAGGTTTAACTACCTTTTTTTTGTATATTCGCAACGCTAAAAACGAAACGTCTTTTTATTTCGTGCTTTTTGGCCTTTTAATAATTCTAAAAATATAAATCACAGGAATGTCTAAAATTATTTATACAAAAACCGACGAAGCTCCAGCTTTAGCTACAAAATCGTTACTCCCTATCGTAAAAGCATTTGTTAAATCTTCTGGTATTGATATTGAAACCAAAGACATTTCTTTGGCGGCAAGAATTTTAGCGACCTTTCCGGATTTTTTAACAGCAGACCAACAGGTTCCAGATGATTTGGCTCTGCTTGGTGAGTTGGCCAAAAAACCTGAAGCCAATATTGTAAAATTGCCAAACATTAGTGCATCGGTACCTCAGTTGATGGCTGCCATTTCAGAATTGCAGGCTTTGGGATATAAACTTCCAAATTACCCTGACGAGCCAAAAACAGACGCTGAAAAAGATATTAAATCGCGTTACGATAAAATAAAAGGTAGTGCCGTAAACCCGGTGTTGCGTGAAGGAAACTCAGACCGTCGTGCTCCAAAAGCGGTAAAAAACTTTGCAAAAAACAACCCGCACAGCATGGGGGCTTGGAGTTCAGACTCTAAGTCGCACGTAGCTACTATGGAATCTGGTGATTTCGCACACAACGAAAAATCGTTGACCTTAGCTGCTGCTACCAACATAAAAATAGTTCACGTTGATGCCCAAGGCAACGAAAACGTACTAAAACCGGCCTTTCCTATCCAAAAAGGTGAAATTATAGATGGCTCTGTAATGAGCAAAAATGCCTTGGTAAGCTTTTTACAGGAACAAGTAAAAGATGCCAAAGCTAACGATATCTTGTTTTCGCTTCACATGAAAGCAACTATGATGAAAGTATCAGACCCTATTATTTTCGGCCACGCCGTAAAAGTATTTTTTGCTGATATTTTCGACAAGTATGCCGATGTTTTCGAACAAATTGGTGTTGAGGAAAACAACGGTTTAGGAAACGTTTTAGCTAAAGTAAACGAGCTTCCTGCCGATAAAAAAGACGAAATTTTAAAAGCCATTGAATCGGCCATCGCCAACGGTCCCGATTTAGCTATGGTAAATTCAGATAAAGGTATTACCAACCTTCACGTACCAAGTGATGTAATTATTGATGCCTCAATGCCAGCCATGATCCGTAACTCGGGGCAAATGTGGAATGCCGAAGGTAAATCGCAAGATACCAAGGCGGTAATTCCAGATAGCAGCTACGCCGGTGTTTATACAGCTACTATAGATTTCTGTAAAGCCAACGGTGCTTTCGACCCAACCACTATGGGTACGGTTCCAAACGTTGGACTAATGGCTCAAAAAGCTGAGGAATACGGTTCGCACGACAAAACATTCGAAATTGAAGCTAACGGTACCGTAAAAGTGATTGATGACTTAGGAAACACTTTAATGGAACACAGCGTTGAAGCTGGTGATATTTGGAGAATGTGCCAAACTAAAGATGCCCCTATCCAAGACTGGGTAAAATTGGCCGTTACCAGAGCAAGAGCTTCAGAAACGCCTGCTGTATTTTGGTTGAACGAAGACCGTGCACACGATGCCGAATTGATTAAAAAGGTAAACACGTACTTAAAAGACCACGATACTACTGGTTTAGATTTAAGAATCCTTTCTCCTATTGATGCTACTATTTTCACTTGTGAAAGATTAAAAGCCGGAGAAGATACCATTTCGGTAACCGGAAACGTATTGCGTGATTATTTAACAGACTTGTTCCCTATTTTAGAAGTAGGAACCAGTGCAAAAATGTTATCTATCGTTCCATTAATGAATGGTGGTGGATTGTTTGAAACCGGTGCTGGTGGTTCTGCTCCAAAACACGTTCAACAATTAATGGAAGAAAACCACTTACGTTGGGATTCTTTAGGTGAATTTTTAGCACTTGCAGTTTCATTGGAGCATTTCAGTGAAGTAAACAACAATGCCAAGGCTAAAATTTTAGGTGAAACTTTAGATGATGCCACAAGTAAATTGTTGGAAAACAGAAAAGGACCATCTAGAAAAGCTGGTGAACTGGATAACCGCGGAAGCCATTTCTACTTAGCTTTATATTGGGCACAAGAATTGGCCAACCAAAATAAAGATGAAGCGTTGAAAGCCGAGTTTGCTCCAATGGCGGAGCAATTGGCCAAAAACGAAGATATTATTGTAAAAGAACTTAATGACATACAAGGCAAACCTGCAGATATTGGTGGGTATTACGAACCAAGTGAAACTTTGGTAAACGAAGTAATGCGCCCAAGCAAAACCTTCAATGCCATTATAGCCTAATATTACTTTTTTGTTAAAGTATTCCAAAAGCCCCTTTTTAAGGGGCTTTTTTTTATTTTTATGTAAATTTTAAAATACCATTCTCAAAACTATTCAATCAAGAAAAAGAAACAGACCTTATATGAAAAAAAGCCTTCTTTGTCTTTTACTTATCTGTTTTTACTTCAATGGAATAAACGCACAGGAAAGATTCACAATAAGCGGTACGGTTTCAGATATAAATAGCAACGAGACACTAATTGGGGTAAATATCATTTTCCCAAAGCTAAAATCGGGCACCATCACCAATGAATATGGTTTTTATTCCATCACACTTCCAAAAGGCGAGTACCAAATTATTGTGAGTCATTTAGGCTTCAATACGCATACGGAAACCATCAATTTATCACAAAACACCACTAAAAATTTCAGCCTTACCGATGCCCTTGAAAGTTTGGACGAAGTAGTCATTACCCAAAACATAGAAAAACTGAATATTAAAGCGCCGCAAATGAGTGTTAACAAACTCACTTCGGGCACCATAAAAGACATTCCTGTGGTGCTTGGCGAGGCCGATATTATTAAAGCGATTACCCTGCTTCCGGGCGTAACCACCGCTGGGGAAGGGGCTTCAGGTTTTAACGTGCGCGGAGGAGCTGCTGATCAAAACTTAATCCTTTTGGACGAGGCTACCATTTATAATTCTTCCCATTTATTTGGTTTCTTTTCGGTTTTTAATCCCGATGCCATAAAGGATTTGCGTTTGTTTAAAGGCGGCATTCCAGCGCGTTATGGCGGGCGTGTGTCTTCGGTGTTGGATATTTACCAAAAAGAGGGCAACAGCAAATCGTTTCATGCCAACGGCGGCGTTGGTTTGGTATCGAGTCGGTTGTTGGTTGAAGGCCCCTTAAAGAAAGATGAAGGCGCGTTCCTGTTGGGTGGCCGATCCAGTTATGCGCATTTATTTCTTCCGTTGTTCGATATTGACAACGAAGCCTATTTTTACGACCTCAACACCAAATTAAATTATAAATTAAACGATCGTAATAGCATTTACTTGTCTGGATATTTTGGACGCGATGTGTTTAGAATTGAGGACACTTTTGAAAACGTTTATGGTAATTCGGTCTTAAATTTTAGGTGGAACCATTTGTTTTCCGACAAGTTATTTTCAAACCTCTCCTTTATTTATTCCGATTACTATTACAACCTCAAACTGAATTTTGTGGAATTCGATTGGGTTTCGGGCATTCAAAATTTCAATTTAAAGTATGACTTCAAACACTATATAAGCAATAAATTAAAGCTTCAATATGGATTAAACAGTGTGTACTACAGGTTTAATCCTGGAGAAATTAATCCAACCACCCCTACTTCGGGAATCAATCCTTTTAAACTCACCGATAAGTATGCTTTTGAAAATGCCCTCTATTTGGATGCCGAACGAAAGCTATCGGAAAGATTGACCGCATCCTTCGGTTTGAGGCTAAGCAGTTTTCATCGTTTAGGGCAGGACGAACTTAATATTTATGCCAATAATCAAGCGGTAACGTTCAACAAAGATTTCCAAATCTATGAAAAAGCCGATACCATTGGTACAGAATCATTCAAACAAAAACATGTTATTGAAAGTTTTTACAATCTGGAACCCCGAGCGTCGTTGGCCTATCAATTAAATGATGACAGTTCCATTAAATGGAGCTATAACCGCATGACCCAATATTTACATCTGCTATCAAACACCAGCTCACCTACCCCTTTGGATATTTGGACGCCCAGCGGAAAATATATAAAACCCCAGTTATTAGATCAAATAGCAATGGGCTATTTTAAAAATTTTAATGAAAATCGCTATTCCCTAGAAATTGAAAGTTTTTATAAAAAGGTTAAAAACCGTATTGACTATATTGATGGTGCCGATTTAATTGCCAACAATGCCATAGAGCAAGTTATCCTCAACGGAAAGGCACGCGCCTACGGTATGGAATTTTTATTAAGAAAGAATGAAGGAAAATTTAAAGGCTGGCTGGCCTATACCCTATCAAAATCTGAACAGCAAACTCCGGGAAGAACACCTGAAGAATTGGGCATTAATAACGGCAATTGGTACAACACGCCGTACGATAAAACCCACGATATTTCCATAACCAGCAGTTATGATTTTAACGACAAATGGAAACTGAACACCAACTTTTTATTCCAAACGGGGCAGCCCACCACCTTCCCCAATGCGCAATATACCTTCAACGGATTGAACATTCCCAACTATTCAGGTAGAAATGAAAACAGGCTGCCCAGTTACCACAGGTTGGATTTCGCCTTAAATTATACTCCTAAACCCAACAAGAAATCGGGCTTGCAATCGCAATGGGTGTTCGGAATTTACAATGTGTACAACAGAAGGAACGCTGCTTCTATCAATTTTAACCGAAATACAGATACGGGAAGGAACGAAGCCACTAGGCTGTCCATTTTCGGCATTGTACCGTCGGTATCGTATAATTTCAAATTTTAAAAAAATGAACGCGCTTAAACATATCCTTTGGTTTCTTCCGTTTTTAATTTGGTCTTGTGAAGACGTGATTGATGTCGAGCTTGAAAACTCTGCACCCCGATTGGTTATCGATGCGTCATTAAACTGGATAAAAGGTACAACTGGAAATATTCAGAGCATTCAACTTAGCTTAACCTCTCCTTATTTTAGTAATGAAATTATGCCCGCTACCGGAGCGGTAGTTAATGTTAGCGACAACAACAGAACCTATCGTTTTCTTGAAGATGGCGATACAGGTTTCTATAGAACCGAAGGGTTTCAGCCGGAATTGAATGGCGTTTACACGCTAAATATTGAGTACAATAACGACATTTATACGGCTACCACCGTTTTAAAACCCGTAGTGCCCATAGATTATATTGAACAAAAAAATGACGGTGGTTTTGCTGGCGACGAAATTGAAATTAAAGCCTTTTATAGCGACCCCGTTGAAACCGAAGATTTTTATTTATTCGAATTTGTGTTTTTCGACAGTAATAAAATCAGCCTCGAAGTTTACGATGATGAGTTTACCAACGGCAACGAAATTTTTGCATTTTTTTCAGACGATTCATTAAATCCTGGAGATGAAATCATTTTGCGAAACTATGGTATTACGCAGCGCACTTTTGAATACTTCAGCTTACTACTCCAACAAACCGATGATGAGGCGGGCGACCCTTTCCAAACACAACCAGCTACTTTAAGAGGTAACTGTGTAAACCTATCCAACCCCAATAATTTTCCGCTAGGTTATTTTAAAGCCTCAGAAGTTGATGTTTTTACGTACACGATACAATAAAGGCACGAAAATAGTGGTTAAAACATTAAGTTTTATTTAACGTAATAAAATCTTACAGCTGTGATTTTTTCGTAATTTTAAGACTTCATCAATTAAACTAGCCATGACAAAAAAACGTATAGCCGTAATTGTTGGCTTAATCATCATTCCTGTTCTCGCCTATTCCTTTTTCAGCTCTTCAAGCGATGAAAACGTTTCAATTACAAGCAAAGTGGTAAGAGGCACTTTTTTAAACGAAGTATTTATTTCTGGCGAAGCGCAATCTACAAGCTCAAAAGAAATTAACGGCCCAAGCAACGCCCAGCGTTTTGGTTTGTACAATATCAAAATTCAAGATTTGGTTCCCGAAGGCACGGTGGTAAAAAAGGGCGATTATATCGGAAAACTGGATGTTTCAGAACTTAACGGAAAAATTCTGGATGCTCAATTGAACTTGGAAAAAGCGGAATCCAGATACATTCAGCAGCAACTCGACACCACGCTTACATTAAAACAAGAGCGTACTGCCATAAAAGATTTATTGTTTAAAATTGAGGAATACAAATTGGAATTATCGCGCTCTACTTACGAACCACCCGCCACCATCAGGTCTTTGGAAATTAATATTGAAAAAACAGAACGTGATTTAAAGGAAAAGAAAGCCGATTATTCCATTAAAAAAAGTCAGGCCAATGCTAAAATGATTGAAGTAGGCACCGAGGTTTCAAAATACAAAAAGCAAATTGATGAATTGATGGAACTTCAAAAGGAGTTTACCATTTTTTCTGATGACGAAGGCATGGTAACCTACGTAAAGGAATGGAATGGCACCAAAAAGAAAGTCGGCTCCACCATTTCACCGTGGCAACCCGCTATTGCTAGCCTTCCAGACTTAACAAAAATGGAATCGAAAACCTATAGTAACGAGGTAGATATCCGAAAAATAAAAAAAGGACTCACCGCCAAAGTAGGATTTGATGCCTTCCCGGATATTGAATTGGATGGTGTAGTAACCGAAGTGGCCAATGTAGGTGAAACCAAAGCAGGATCAGACATCAAATTGTTTCAGGTATTGATAAAATTGAATGGCACCAGCAAAAATATTCGTCCGGGCATGACCACCTCCAACCGAATACTCACCAAACAAGAGGAAGATGTTTTAATGATTCCGTTAGAAGCGATTTTTTCAAAAGATTCCATCAGCTATGCCTATGTAAAGTCGGGCTTATCCATCGAGAAAAAGCAATTGGAATTGGGACTTTCCAACAACGAGGTAATAATAGTAAACAAAGGATTAAAAGAAGGCGATGTGGTTTACCTAAACCAACCTGAAGATTTGGATGATAAAAGTATAACTCTATTGAAGTAAGATGATAGATAAAATACTTTTAGAAAAGCTAAAATCTAACTTCAGCGAAGCGTTTTGGTTTATAAAAACCAACAAGGTTCGCACTTTTTTAACGGCTTTAGGCATTATTTTTGGTGTGGCATCGGTTATTGCCATGTTGGCCATTGGTAGCGGTGCCGAAAAAGAAATCTTGGCGCAGTTGGAACTCGTTGGGGTTAACAATATTGTGGTAACGCCCATTCCCGACGAAGAAAAGAAAGACACCAGTGAAACCGAGGAAGAAGCCAAAAACAGCGAATCCAAACGGTTTTCAAAAGGATTGGATGTTCTGGATGCGGTTAACGTAAAAAAGCATATTCCCAGTGTTAAAGTGGTAAGCCCCGAAATTATCATGAACACTTACATGATCAATAACGGTAAACAAAACCCCGTAAAACTGATTGGTATTGAACCCAGTTTTTTCGAAACTTCGAATATTTCATTAGACAAAGGAAAATCGTTTTCTGAATTTCAGATTAAAAATGCACTTCCCGTTTGCATTGTCGGTAAAAAAGTAGAAAAGAAACTATTTACCGGAGAGAGTGCTCTGGGGAAACAAATAAAAGTTAAAGACGTTTGGCTGCAAGTTATCGGCGTTATTGAAGAAAAATTAATTTCTGACAAGGCTCAGGAAAATTTAGGCATCAGAGATTTAAACGAAGATGTTTACATTCCCATAAACACGTTTTTGGTAAGGTATAAAGACCGGAAAATAATCAGTGATAATCCTGCGGCACAAAACCGAAACCAAAACGGCCCAGCCACAAAAACACCTCGTGGCAATTATCACCAAATTGATAAACTCACCGTACAAGTTACGAATTCCAACCAATTGAAAGCTACCGCCGAAGTATTGAGTAAAATGCTAAAACGTCGCCACAACGATGTGTTGGATTTTGAAATCACCATCCCCATTCAACTACTCAAGCAGCAGCAAAAAACAAAACAGATTTTCAATATTGTACTCAGTATTATTGCTGGTATTTCGTTGCTTATTGGAGGTATTGGCATTATGAATATTATGTTGGCATCGGTGCTGGAACGCACTAAGGAAATTGGCATTATCCGAGCCATTGGTGCTACCGAAGAAGATGTGATTTTACAGTTCCTTTCGGAGTCGGTTTTAATCAGTGTTGGCGGTGGAATAGTCGGCATTTTACTCGGCATCATCAGCGCTTACATTATCGAACTTGTCTCCGGTATTGAAACGGTTCTGTCTATAACATCCATTATGGTTTCCTTTTTCATTGCCGTTTTGGTGGGGCTAACCTTTGGAATTTTCCCCGCAAAGGCAGCCGCAAAAAAACGCCCCATTGAAGCCCTTAGAACCGAATAAAACCCAAAACTCAACGAATTGCATGAACGTTCTTGTTCTTTGTAATACTCTATAACACTAAATAGATGAAACTAAAACTATTTATCGCACTCGTTATTTTTCCTTTAATCACGTTTTCGCAAACCCAAAAAATCACCCTTTCCGAAGCCATTAGTATGGCCAAGAAAAAATCGCCAGATTACAAGATAAATCTGAATAGAAACCAAGCGAGTTATTGGCAATATAAAAACTATAAAGCCCGTTTTTTACCCGAGTTAAGCCTCAACGCCATTTTACCCGAATATAGAAATGCAGTAAGAAGACTAACTAACGATGAAGGACAGGATATTTTTGTAAACCAAAACCAATTACTACTTGAAGGAGGTTTGTCTATTTCACAAAGTGTGCCCTTTACCGGAGGGGTACTTTCAATAAATTCTAATTTAGAGCGTATTGAACTTTTTGGCCTCGATGACAATATTGGCTATTCCGTTATCCCTTTCAGTGTGAATTATTTTCAGAATTCCGTATTATTCAACGAGTTTAAGTGGGACAAAAAAATAGAACCTTTGGTTTATGAAGAATCCAAAAGGGACTTTATTGAAAATATGGAGCAGATTTCGGTGAGCACTGCCAATAGATATTTTGCGTTGCTAAAGTCGCAAATGCAGTTGGAAATCGCCAAGACCAATCTTAAAAATCAGGACACCCTTTACCAAATTGCCGAAGGCCGATTCAAAATGGGAAAAATTGCCGAAAATGAATTGTTGCAAATGGAACTTACCCTTTTAAATTCCAAAAACAACGTGACCACCAATACCGTTGAAGTAAAACGGACGTCGCAAAATTTGGCCAGATATTTGGAATTGGGCACCGAAAATATCGAGTTGGCCGTTCCAGAAGAATTACCGCTGTTTAACGTGGATATTGAAAAAGCACTGAGCGAAGCCCAAAATAATCGAAAGGCCGTTATTGAATTTAGAAGAAAACGCTTGGAAGCCGAAAAGGAAGTGGCGTTTCAAAAAGGCAATAACCGATTGAGACTGGGTGTTTCTGCTAATTTTGGTATTTCGCAAAACGGTGACGATTTCAATAATCTGTTTAATAATTACAACAAACAGCAAAATGTTCGTGTGTCGTTGGGCATTCCCATTTTCGATTGGGGCGTATCAAAATCCCGTCGGAAAATGGCCGAGGCTAACCTCGATTTAACCAACAACAACATAAAACAAGACCAGCAGGAATTCGAACAGGAAATTTATCTGCATGTACTCAATTGGAGTAACCAACGTGATTTTTTATTCACTTCGGAAAAAGCAAAGGAAGTCGCTACCAAACGATACGATATTTCACAAAAACGATACATTTTGGGCAAAATCACAATCACCGAATTAAACATTGCCCTTCGAGAACGTGATGAATCCGTACTAAAATATTTAAACTCGTTAGAAAGTTTTTGGCGCGATTATTACATTTTAAGGCAACTCACACTTTACGATTTTATAAACGACAAAAAAATAGAAGTTGAAGATGTGCTTTATGATTAAATCTAATCATTAATTGCTATTTTTGGCACATGGGTTTTACAAAAACTACCGAGCAGGATTCAAACTACAACCACTTGGAAAACATGTCGGTTTCAGAATTATTGACCAACATCAATAATGAAGACAAAACCGTGCCTTATGCCGTTGAAAAGTCGCTTCCGCAGATAGAAAAATTGGTGGAACAAATTGTATCAAAATTAAAAACGGGAGGCCGGCTGTTTTATATCGGTGCGGGCACCAGTGGCCGATTGGGCATTTTGGATGCTTCGGAATGTCCGCCCACCTTTGGCGTACCCCACGAATTGGTAGTCGGGCTTATTGCCGGTGGCGACCAAGCCATCAGAAAAGCCGTTGAATTTGCTGAAGATTCATTAACCTTGGGTTGGGAAGATTTACAAAAACACCAAATCAATAGCAAAGATGTGGTAGTTGGCATTGCAGCTTCGGGCACCACACCTTACGTGATTTCAGCATTAAAAGCCTGTAGCGAAAACAACATCATTACGGGCTGCATCACTTGTAACCAGGAGAGTCCGTTGTCTAAAACGGCACAATTCCCTATTGAAGTTATCGTGGGACCAGAGTTTGTTACGGGAAGTTCCAGAATGAAAGCCGGAACCGCGCAAAAACTGGTTCTAAACATGATTACCACTTCCACAATGATTCAACTGGGGCATATTAAGGGCAACAAAATGGTGGATATGCAACTGAGTAACAATAAGTTGGTGGACCGAGGTACAAGAATGATTATGGCCGAACTCGATATTCCACAAAAAGAAGCCGAAGCCCTGCTCAAAAAACATAAAAACGTGCGATTAGCAATTCAAAATTATAACAACTATGGACAATAAAACAGATAAAGTCGTTCTTTTTAAAGGCATAAAAATTTTAATATTTGCAGTATTGAGCCTGTTTATTGGCCCTATTTTGTTAACCTTTGCTTTTAGTCAACCAGAAAACTCCCTTTACATTCCTCTTTTAATTGTTGGGTGCTTAATATGTGCCATGGCCGTATTTTTAATTTTTAAGGGCATCAAAATCATCATGAGCAGTATGTTTAAAAACAAATAGTTTTAAGCTACCGGTCTTGGCTGTGGCGTAGTAGGATTGTATCCAAAATTGGAGTCTGCAATTTCAATTCCCAAGCCATCTAATATATAGTTTATAATAGCGTAATGGTGAATAGTATGGCTATTCGCTTGTGCCAATAAAGCACCTAGTGTGTATGGAATTTCTGTTTTCCCCATACCCAAATCGTCAATTACTAAAACCGTTTTTGCTATGTTTATAGTTACGGAATTCAGCTTCTCTATAATAGAATCCAAATAATGTTGGGCACAACCACAGTCCGTTTCCACGTCCCTGTTTCTGCTTCGTGCTGTTAAATCAATTTTATCTTCTAGATTGCATTTAAAAATACAATCGTAAAAATCTAAAATATGTCGGATATGGGTGCCAATGCTGGAATGGTACGGCGGAACCGAAGCATCACATAATTGGACGTTCGATATACTATTCAACAAAACTTGAGATTTTTGGAGCGTTTTTAAAGTCGATTGAATGATGATATCCATAGACACTAAAAATAGCTAAAATATTTTTAAACTAAAAGACTCCTTAAACGATCTTTCCTATTTTTTAAAAACTTGATGTATTGTTTATACGGGAAGATAAAATATTCTTTTTCAATAAAATAACGTGAGTTTGATTTAAGAATTCAGTGTTTACGTTTACGCTAGTGTTTCCAATAAAATTGACTGTTGTCACCTTGAGCGGAGTCGAAAGGTATGAAAAACGAAAATTTCAATTAGGTTTCGACTCCGCTCAACCTGACATATTGCATTAATTAATAATTTGGCTTCTGAATAAATGGTTATATCGAACTCACGTTAAAATATATTTCTACATTGCTTAACATGTTACATATCTAGCATAGATTGAAACATTTGTTTGATTCGCTTTTCATTTTTCAGCATAGCTTTACTTCTCTTAAATCTCAGTTGAAATATGAAAAACATTTACACCTCCAAATTTCACATTATTATTTTTCTCTTTCTGTTGGGCACGGTTGGGTGCTCTAAAGATCCTTCAAATGACAAAAAGGAGAACGGCGAAAGAGATCCCGACGGTTATTACATTAGCATAGACTACAAAAGCATTTATGGCGATGTACTTATGGAATATGATGGCGACGATAATATACAGGCCGATTATGGGTATTCTGGAGCGGGAATAATTAATTTTGATATTGGCATTCACGACTATAGTCCGCAAACTTTTTCTATTGGCTTTGTTAAAGCCGTTAGCAGTACTGACTACAACCCGAAAGCAAGTTATTCAGTAGCTACATACTTCCCTATTGTAAATGACAAACCCATTGTTGGTGGAAACGCACAGATTATTTTCAATGAAGATTATGAAAATGCCATTTGGTTAGATACTTCATTAAAAGGCGAAGGCAACCTTAAAATAATTAATCACAGTAGCGGCAAAGAAGATTTTATAGTAGAATTTGATTATACCTGTTATGCTATAGACTATGCTACACTAACACAATATGCAGAAGCCAAAATAAAAGGCCGTGTACAAGTAAAAAAACGCATCCACTAGCCATGGCAAACACATAATAATTTAAAAAATAAAAGTCATGAAAACGAAAACACTAATAATGGCGCTGTTGACACTTTGCTTTACAATGCCTACACAAGCTCAGTTTTTAAAAAAACTGAAACAAAAAGCCGAACAAGCGGCCGAACGCACCATTTTACGAAAAACCGACGAAGTAGTCAGTCAAAAAACAGAAAAAACCATTGACGATGCCACAACCAAAAAAGACAAGCCTGAAAATGATAATTCACAAGAAACCGAAGAAACACCGGCTGTTTTAGAACCTGCCAACTCGGCATTAAACATAAACACCCAAGCTAAAAAAGACTTTTACAAAGAAGATGTAGTTATTAAACTCCACGAAAATGGCAACCTTAACCAAACCCAATTTTTTGATGCCGAACAAGTGGCAGTGCGTTCTACTCATGACAATATGCCCAAACCCAGCTATATTGATAGCGAGGGATTTATTTACGCATTCAAAGATGGTGAATATACAAAATCATCCATCGTTGCACTGCAAAGCCAAGGTATGATGATGCCAACCATGATGGTTGAAGCCTATAAACTACCACCCGAGCCTGTAATGGCCAATTTGCAAAAACAAACCGATTTGGGCATGATGACAAATCCGTTCAACGGCATTGTAGAATTCGCTTTTATATATGAACCCGAACATTTTAGATATGAAGATTTTAAGGAAAGCAAACAAACCTTAAGGGGAAAAACTTATACCAAATTCGATTTTCTTAATGAAACCGGTTACGAAGGCAGCTATGTGCTTTTTGATGACCAAGACCGTTTGGTCGAAATATATACTAAAAAGTCAGATACTGGGCAATCTGCTAGTGCTTTCGATATGAATATGGCACCTCCTGGTGAAAGTCTATTGGTTTATAATTACCAAGCCGTAACGGTACAGCTACCACAAGCTAGAGAAGTTAAGGCGCAAGGTCAAGTTCTTATGGAAGGTGTAATGAAAAATATTGTTAAAGGAGGAAATCAACCCAAAGAGGATATTGATGAAGATGATTACGACACCAGTAATTCCAAAGGTCAAGTTAAATCGGTTAAAACAGCCTTAAAAAACCATAAAGTTAAGGCAAGTGATTTACCCGATTCTTACGACTTCGACTGGCAATTACAAACAGAAATGGTTTTAAACACCAAGAAAAAAGAAACCATGGATATGACCTTTTTAATAAAAAAAGGCGCTAAATATCAAGGGACAAACATAAGCATTCGTGAAAACAAAAATGCGGGCAACACCACCATGCTATTCGATTCGGACTTAAACACAATGATTATGTTTATGGATGCCCAAGGTTCAAAATTCCTCCAAATGTTTCCTATTCCCGACCCCGGAAATAGCACTGAAAAAATAGACAACTACAAAATTTCCGATTTGCCTTCAAAAACCATTATTGGCTATATCTGCAAAGGGCTCCAATTTGAAGATGACAGGTACATCATGAAAATATACCATACCACCGAAGCTCCCATTACACTATCAAACTTTTTAAATTTTGGCAATCAAAAAAAGATGGATTTTCCTGATATAGACCCCAGAATTGTGAAGCAATTTTCAAACGGATTAATTATGGAAATGGATATGATTGACAAAAAGAAACCGAAAAATAACGTCAACATCATTGCAAAATCATTGAACAAAAAAGCCACTTCAATAAAACCAAACCAATACCAAACTATGGATTTGTTTTCTGGATCCGGTATGTTAGGCAATTAAGCTAGAAAAAATAAGAAATTAGAAATATCAACTTTTAGCTAAATCATTTACCACCAAGCGTAATTCGGCATAACTGTATTTGTCGTCCAACTGCTGTTTCAAATCCGACAGGCCTTCAAAACTTTTTTGGGGAATTATGCTCTTGAGTTCGTCATAATCTTCAGCAGTCATTAAATCGGTTATTTTAACTTCACCGGTTGCAATAAAACTGGTCAGATGGCCGAAAATGGTATTGGAAGTCAGTTCACGTTCTTCAGCAATATCTTCAATAGATTTTCCCGATTGGAATAATTGTAATGATTCCTTTTTGGTATCTACTTTCTTCTTCGTTTTCTTTGGTTCGTCAAAAATTTCAGCTTCACCCGAAATTTCAATATCATGCTCCTCGCAATATGTCCTAATCACTTTCAAAATAGCGGTACCGTATTTTTCAACACGTGTTTTTCCCATTCCGTTTACTTTTAAAAGCTCACCGTTATTTGTCGGCAAGGTTTCACACATGTCGTATAGAGCCTTTTGAGTAAACACTTGAAAATGTACCAAACACTTTTCCTGAGCAATATCGTTTCTAAGCAGTCGCAGTTTCTCAAAAAGTTCGACGTTACTTGTCCCCTCAACAACGCTTTTTCTTTTCTTTTTAGGCTGTTGTTTGGCATTAAAAACGGCTTTGGCTCTCAATTCTAAAAACAAATTAGAATTAAAACCATTTGAAATTTTATTGAAATACAACAGCTTTATATCTAACAACTCTTCAAAATTATCGAGCTGTTTAGTTATTTCGCTGCCAACCGCTTGGTTATCGGTTGTGAATCCAAAAGTTTTTAAAGGCTCTGCGATGTTTGTTTCTGTTTGGACTTTAAAATAAGCCATGGCTTTCTTAAACCTATCCTGAATGGTCTCGTTTAGTTCTGGTAACTCGTTGGATTGATATGATAATTCTTTGAGTTGATTTTTAAATCCATTTCCTATTTTTAAAAAATGGGTTAATGTGTCCTTTATTTTTAAAAACACCTTTTCAACTGGTCCTTCAACAATAGTTCTGTTTTTATAATAAATATCCAGAATCCGATTTACGGGATATAATAGTTCATAAAAATCGAAGAGTTCTTCAATTAGATCCAACTGAAAATTTTTCCGGGAATCCTCTAAAATATTTTCATCCGGCGCATTGTTTTCAGCATCTTCATTAAATGCAGTAACATGCGCGTCGCTTATGATCTGATTGGAATGGATTTTACTTTTTAGAACCAAGCCTTCCAAAGACTTGCATCTACTCAATGCCACATAGGTTTGCCCATGTGCAAAGGCACCTTCGGCGTCAATGATTGCTTTTTCGAACGTTAAGCCTTGACTTTTATGAATAGTTATA